>DATEJM010000018.1:0-51201 GCA_035277965.1 Steroidobacteraceae bacterium
GCGACCCGCGCCTGATTCTCCAGTCCCATGAACTTCGGCACGGCAAAGGCGGCCAGGATGCCGAGCACCACGATCACGACCACCAGCTCGATGAGCGTGAAACCACGTTGTATGGACCTTCTCATGTTCGGACCCCCGGGCTCCGGTTGCGGCCCGTATTCGATTGAGCATAACTCGATGCCTGTCTGCGACAACTGCCGTATTGCCGCTTCGTGACAACCGTCGTGGTCGGATGTCAAAGGCGTGACACGGTTCACGCGGCCGCGCCCCGGGGCGGGCAGTCGCCTAACATCACTGCGCCGCACCAACCTTGGCAATCATGTTCCACATCGGCAGGAACACCCCCAGGGCCAGTATGAGCACCATCCCTCCCACCACGACGATCAATATCGGCTCGATCGCGGAGCTGATGTTCTGGAGGGCGAAATCCACCTCGCGGTCGTAGAACCCGGCGACTTCCTCCAAGAGCCCGGAGATCTCGCCCGTCTCCTCGCCGACGGCCAGCATCTGCAGGACGAGGGGCGGGAACAGTCCAACACTCTGCGCGGCCCGGCTCAGAGGCTCGCCGCGCTCCACAGCGTCGCGTATGCGCAGAATCCGTTCCGCCATGACCTCATTGCCGGACGTCTTGGCGATGATGTTGAGAGTCTGGATCATGGGCATGCCGGCGCTCAGCGCGATGGACAGGGTGCGGGTGACCCGACCCAGGGTAGCTTCGTGGGCGAGTTTGCCGAAGACGGGCAGGCGTAGCTTCAAGGCGTGCCAGCGGTAGCGGCCTTTGCCTGCGCTGATGTAGCGGCGAATGGCCGCCGTAGCGATGATTGCCGCGCCCGCCAGAAGGTGCCAATCGTTTCGCGCGATGTTGGAGGCACCCATGATCACCCGGGTAGGCCAGGGGATGTCGTTGCCGAGTACCCGAAACAGAGGAGCGAAGCGGGGAATCACGAACGTAGTGATCACTCCGATCGCGACCGCGATGACCACCACGACGATGAGCGGGTAGCGCATGGCGCTTTTGACGCGATTCTGCATCTGCTCGTCGCGCGACAGGTATTCGGACAGGCGCAGAAAGGCCTCTTCCAGAGTTCCGGTGGACTCACCGACCGCGATGATGCTCGTGTAGAGTTGCGAGAAGACCTGGGGATGCCGGCCGAAGCTCGCGGCCAGATCCCGGCCTGCCTCGAGGCTGTCCACCACGTCCTCGAGCGCTTCGCGCAGCACTGCGTTGTGCGTGGTGGCGCCCAGTCCCCGGAGTCCGCGCAGCAGCGGGATTCCCGACTTCGTGATGGTGTACATCTGGCGCGAGAAGAGCACGAGGTCCGCCGTTGTCGGCCGACCCAGACCGAGCTGCCGGGTAAGCTGGCTCAGATCCTGGTGCGCGCTGCTTGCTTCCTGGGAGCGGGCGATCAGGATGTCGATCGGCGTGACGCCGCCCTCGACGAGGCGCGCCGCCGCGGCATCTTCTCCGTCCGCCTCGATTCGGCCGCTCACGAGCTGACCGCGCGCGGATCGTCCCTTGTATTGATAGACGGTCACGTGAGCGCTCGTGTCCCGACAGTCCTATGCCTGCTCGCGCTTGCGGCCTGTGCTCACCGCTTCTTCGGCCAGCGCGTCTTCGAGCAAAGCGTTCTTTGCGGGCGGGGAGTCGTCTTCCTCCTCCTCCATGCCGCTTCCTACTGCGATCGCCTCCGCCACGCTGGTCACGCCTGCGCGTGCCAGCTCGAATGCGCTGGCGGCCAGGGAGACGAAGTCCGCGCGGGAGCGGACCTGCTCGTCGAATTCGTGTACGTCCCCCCGGCGTATGGAGTCGGCTAGCGTCCGGTCCACTTCCAGCAGCTCGTAGACCGCGATACGGCCGCGATAACCCGAGTTGTTGCAATACGGGCAGCCGGGACCGCGCTTGAAGGGTGCTTGCGCGGCTTGCGATCCGAATCGCGCCTGTAGCCAGGCCTGCTCGTGCTCGTTCGCCGGTGTTGGCTGGGCGCAGTTCTCGCACACGCGCCGCACGAGACGCTGGGCGACGATGCCGTGAACCGCGGCGGCGATCATGTAGCCTGCCGCTCCCATATCCAACAGGCGATGAATCGTTGCGATGGAGCTCATCGTATGCAGGGTCGATAGAACGAGGTGGCCCGTGATCGCCGCGCGCAGTCCGATATCGACCGTTTCACGATCCCGCATCTCGCCGACCAGAATGATGTCCGGATCCTGACGCAGGGTGGTGCGCAGCACCCGGGCAAAATCGAGGCCGATCTTGGCGTTCACCTGGACCTGGTTGACCCGGTCCAACCGGTATTCGACCGGATCCTCGACCGTGATGATCTTGGTGTCGGCGGTGTTGAGATGAGCGAGCGCCGAATAGAGCGTCGTGGTCTTGCCGCTGCCGGTCGGCCCGGTGACCAGGACCATCCCCGCGCTGCGCTCGATCAGGCCGCGAAAGCTGCCGAGTATCGCCGGCGACATGCCGAGCTGATCGAGACCTTTGAGGTTGGCGGACTGGTCGAGGAGCCGCAATACAACCGACTCGCCATACTGGATCGGCATCGTGGACAGACGGATGTCGATCGATTTGCCGCTGACCTTCACGGAAAAGCGGCCATCCTGCGGCAGGCGCTTTTCGGCGATGTCCAGACCGCTCATGAGCTTCAGGCGCGTGATCAGTGCGCTCGCGACGCGACGGCCCTCGATGATCTGCTCCTGCAGATTGCCGTCCACGCGCTGCCGTACCCGCAATACGTTCTCGCCAGGCTCAATGTGCACATCAGAGGCGCCAACTTGGATCGCGTCCATGAACATCGTCTGGATGAGCCGGATGATCGGAGCATCGGGCGAGCCTTCCTCCGCGACAAGGCGCTCGAGGTCGATGTCGGCTTCGCGCAGCTCCTCGCCGACTTCCTGGGCAATTGACGCGATTTCTTCCGTGCGGCGGTAGACGACATCCATCGTCTTCATCAAGTCCGCTTCTTTTACGAGCGCGAACTGCAGGGGCCGCTTCAGCCGCGATGCGAGCTCGTCACACGCGAAGAGATCGGTCGGGTCCGCCATGCCGACGAACAGGCTCTTGCCCTCATCGCGAAGCACGATGGCCTTGAAACGTCGCGCATGGACCTCCGGGAGCAGCCGGACGACCGCCGAGGCGGGCGACTGCTGGCGCACATCCAGATACGGAATCTGCAGCAGCCGAGCCAGAGCCTCGTGGAAGGCCTCGTCGCTGATCATCCCCAGGTCGATGAGAACGCGACCCAGCTTGCGCCCACTGCGTTTCTGCTCGGCGAGCGCAGTCTTGAGCTGCTCCTCGGTAATCAGGCGCTGCTCGAGCAGCGCCTCGCCAACGCGAATTTTCTTCTTGCGAGCGGGTTCGATCATGGGAGGTCCCCGTCGAGGGCCTGAAGGCAGTTACTGAGCTTGCACGGGCGTATCGAGCTTGCCTTCGGAGGCGAGCTCCTGCGCCCGGTGTTGAGGGTCCGCCGCGAGAGCGGGCCATTCTTCATCGCCGACAACGAGCGGCCGTAGCAGGATCACGAGCTCGACACGGTCCGACTGCTCGCGCTCGCTGCGGAAGAGACGGCCGACGCCCGGGACGTCGCCCAGGAAAGGAGTCTTGTAGTTCTGCTTCTTGATCGACTGACGCATCAGCCCGCCGATCACGATGAGCTGGCCGCTGCGGGCTCGCACGATGCTGTCGGACTCGCGGATCTGACTCAGGGCGAGCGGAATCGTGTCTACCGTGCCATCGATGGTGAGTGTCTTTGTCTGGTCGGTTACCTCGCTGATCGTGGGATGCATGTGCAATATCACACTGCCGTCATCGCTGATCTGCGGAGTGACATCGAGAGCGACGCCCGAGAAGAACGGCGTGAGCTCCACGTTGCGTGAGGTGGAGGTCGCCGTGCCCGTGACCGTGTTGCTCTGGACGCTCGTGACGAAGAATTCGTCGGAGCCCGCCTTGATGATCGCTTTCTGATTGTGCAGCGTGGACACGCGCGGGCTGGACAGCACTTTGGTGCGGCCCTGCGCGCTCAGCAGCTCGATGAACGTATTGAAGTCGGCGAAGTCGGCAGCGATCGTGAACGCTCCGCCCAGGGTCTTGGACGCGAAGCTCGTGACGGGATTGCCGGGCCCCACGACGATGGGATTCGCCGAGGGTACGAGCGGGCTGACATCGAAACCGTTCGGAGGCGCCGCTTGGCCGAAGGTGTAGGTCTTCGAGCCGCTCTTCAGCACGGCGGCCCAGTTGATCCCCGCCTGATAGTCGTGGTTGAGCTCGACTTCGACGACCTTGGCTTCCAGCACGACCTGCCGCGTGACGGTCTCGGCGGTCTTCTGCAGATAGTCGCTGACGTCGCGCAGCTCGGCGGGCATGGCGTGAACGATGATCACGCCCGATTGCCGATTGATCACGACGCTGCTGCCGGGCTTGTTGCCGATGAGGGCGTGCAGGTCCGCCTCGATGCCTGTCCAGAAGTCCGAATCGTTGCGGGTCAGGACGGACGTGCCGCTGACGTCGATGGCAGGCTTGCCGTTCTGGTCCGTGCCCTGCGCGGCGGTGGACTGGGTCGGTCCGGCCGTGCCGTTGCCATACTGAGAGTTGTCGCCTTGAGTGATCTGTCCGGAGCTCACCCGGGTTTTCGACACGCCGTAACGCTGCAAGTCCAGGTAGTTCAACCGGAACACGCGCGACTGGAGGGTGGCGGGCAGGATCAGGAAACCCTGAGCGGTCGGCCGATAGTCATAGCCGTAGAGATCGCGTACGGACTCGAGGACTTCCTGCAGGGTCACTTGCTTGAGTGTCAAGGTGATCCGCCCGGAGACCTCCGGCCGGATCAGGATGTTGGTATCCGTGCCATCGACGAGACCCTGAAAGAATGCCTGTGCGGGGGCGTCCTTGACGGATACGTCGAACCGCGGACCGTCCGCGCGCGGGGTCGCCAGGGAGCCCGCCGCTTGCGCGCGGGAGCCCGCCCCTTGGGCCGCGGAGACTGGTACTTGCGCCGCGGAGACTGGTGCTTGCGCCGGGGATGCTCCATCCGCTGCTTGGCTCCAGCAGGCCGCGCTCACCAGCGCGAGTCCGATTCCGGTGCACAGTGCCAGCACGCGGGTCATCTCGTGCTCCCAACCAACACCGGGACGCGCCGGACCGACAAGGTCGGTGTGTCGAAGCTCGAGAACAGGGCCTTCCCGCCGCGTAGGTAGCGCACGCCGCGGCTGGTGATCTCGGCGACTACGCAATCGCCGAGCCGATCGCCCGCTCGCACCACACGACCGTCGACGATGGCGATCTGATGCCCTGGTCGGCCCAGCACGCCTTCAACGTGCATCCTTCCGATGACCGCTGGCGCAGTTTCGGTGAGCCGCGCATCGGCGGGACGCGTGGGATCTCTCAACTGATCGGCGGCATGCGCGTTGGTGAGCGCGGTCGCCAGCGCGGCGCCCAGCGCCAGGGTGGCAAGCGAAATCACTGGAATCATCGACCGTGCGTTCATTCCCGTGTCATCCTCACAAGCCGATCCAGTGGTTTGTCATACTCAAGGTGCAAAGCTGGACCCGAACGCGGTTGACCGGATACGTCGCGGTCTGCAGCTCGAGGAGCTGCCAATAGAAGCGCCAAGGCAGTTGCTCCAGCGACTGCAGGTAGGCGAGCACGTCGAGGTAGCCTCCCTCGAGAACGATCTCGGCGGGGTGCAGATAAGGCCCTTGGCTCGATGAAGCGGTTCCTTTCGCGTCGAGCAGCCGCCGCGCGGGCAAATTCCGCAGGCTGACGAGGGTGACGCCATGGTGTCGGCCCAACATGTCCTGAATGACTCGCGCCATGTCTTGCGGTGCGATCAGGCCGCCGGCACGAGAGGCGAGCTCGGCGTTGGCTGCGTCCAGCTTCTTCTGCAGCGTCTGGTTGCGTGCGAGCGCCGCGCCGACCGGATCGCTGGTGTTCATCGCTTCCACGATCGCCGCGTTGCTCGTGATGCTCGTCTGGAGCTCGATCAGCTCGGATGTCAGTGCGACATGCCGCCGATGCATCGGGTCGAGCACGCCCACGTCAAAGGCAACGAAAGTCAGGGCGAGAGCGGCACCCACGACGAGCGCGCGCTCCCGCAGCGACAGGCGGTCGAAGTGAACGATTGCCTTCAATAGAGCGCGAGGCGCTTTCATGAGGGTCCGCTGTCGCCCTGATGGGGCAAATCGGAGCTGCCGATGCTGGTCAGCGCGGTATTGCCGGCATGAAAGCGGATGGTCGCCGCGCTCGAAGGGGCTGATCCCGATTCTCCATCGGGCCCCGAGGTGGTGCGCGCTGGACGCTCGATGCTGAACTCGTCGAAGTCGGCGCCCGACAGTGCGGGCTCACCCGCGAGCCGCTGCAGGTACTGCGGGACCAGATCGGGATCCGCGGTTCCGCCCCCCAGGCTCATCGCTGCCGTCGTTCCTGAGAGCAGGACATGGTCGACCCAGAGACCGTCCAGGGAGCTGTGTGCCAAAGCAGTCAGTCGCGCTGCAAACCCTTCCGTACGGCCCGCTGCGCCCGCGCGGAGCAACTCGAGCGCTCGACGGCGAACGGCGAGAGCGGCCTCGAGGGCCTGGGTCTTTGCCCCGATCTGCTGCGGATTGGGCCGCGCTGCCAGCTCGGTGTTGCGCGCCTCGAGCGCCTGCTGCTGGAGCTGCTGCTGTCGCTGGAGGCGCGCGACGGAGTGCTCGAGCCGCAGCGTCTCCCAGCCGCCGTAACCCCAGATGACGGCCATGCAGGCCAGGACGACACTGAGGGTGATGCTGGCAGTCACCGCTGAGAACGGTTTGCGCTCGCTCTTGGAGAGCGGCTGATACAGGTTGACTTGCTGACGCACGGTGGCCATCAAGAGGCTCCTTCCGTGCGTAGAGCGGCGCCCACTGCCAGAAGACCCAGCCAGCGTGTGTCGGGATCGACGCCAGGCGCGACTTCGAAGAGCTCCCGTACGTCGAGCAGCTCGACCGACATGCCGATGTGAGTCTGGAGAGAGTCCGAAATCGCCGCAGCCCTCTCGTCTCCCGAGGTGAGGACGACCTGCGTGATGGGCTGGCGGTCGTAGTGACTCTCGTAGTAGTCCAGCGAGCGCTGCAGCTCGACCGCCAAGGCCTCGACATCGAAGACGGACGCCGCTTCGCCGCCATCGCGTGGGCTGTTGCCGACGGGGCGTAGATCGATGCGCCGCGCCAGATAGAGAATGCCCTGGCAGGTGAGCACGAGTTGCGCAAAATGGGAGCCCAGGGCGATCAAGGCGACACCGTCGGCGTCCTGGGGAAGCAGTGCCGTCAGATTACGCAGACACAGCTCGGGGATGTCGAGGACGTCGAAGCCCGGCACTCGCGGCTGGATCAGGCGCACGACGCGATCGACAGCCTCGCTTCTGGCGGCGACGGCGAAGATCATCCGGTTCTCGACGTAGCGTGCCTGCTCCGGTATCTCGAAAACGTCCACGATCGCGTCGGTTGCCGGAAAGCTGATGATGTCCCGCAGCTTCCAGCGTACGGCCGAGCGCATCTCGGCGGGCTGCACGTCGGGGGCCTCGAGCTGCACGAGCTCATAGTCGTCGGTGCCCAGCACGCCGCTGATACCGGCATCGGCGAGGTCGCGATTGCGACTGAGGGGGGCCAGCACCTGCTCTGCTTTGATCTCGATCGCGGGATGGATGGCGCAATGTCTGAGCAAGGGGCGGTGGTTCTTGCCGCGGTGTACGATCGCGAGCGCAGTGTCCTGGTCCGCGAGCATGATGCCCACCCGCGTGCTGCCATGTTGCTTTCGTTTCCAGAGCCTGAGCACAAACGACCCCGATGAGGATGGAGAGTCCGCGATCCGTATGCGTGTGCAATACGTTCTTGCGGCGCTTGAATTGCCCAGGACCTTTGTCCCACTTCAGATACGGTGCGCGCCGTGCCAGACTTAACAAAAGCAGGGCCGCTCGAGGCAAATTGACGCAGGAATGAGCAGTGGCTCACAGGATGAACACTTGAATCTGAAGAAGCAGGATCGCAGTGCGGATCGCGCAATCATCGTGACCGGAGCGTCGAGTGGGCTGGGGCGCGCGATCGCGGTGAGGCTCGGAGCAGCCGGTTATCGGTTGTGGATCACAGCGCGTTCACGGAAGGGGCTGGAGGAGACGGCGGCTGCCGTGGCGGCCGAGGGCGGCCCGCGGCCCGAAATCGAGAGCCTCGACCTGAGCCGCCCAGGGTTTCTCGCGGACTTCGTGCAGCGGGTCGGCACCGGGCCGGTGCCGCTGTTCGCGCTGATCAACAGCGCCGGCGTCTCCTATTCGCAGTCACTCCTGAAAGGGGATCCGACTCGCTGGCGCGAGATGTTGGACATCAACGTGCTGGCGCCGCTCGAGGGGTGCCGGGCGGCGGTCGAAGTGATGCGCCGTCAAGGCGGTCCGGGGCATCTGATCAACGTGAGCTCAATCGCCGCGCAGTGGGACACCGGCGGTGTCTACGCCGCGAGCAAGCGCGCACTCGAAGCGATCAGCGGCACGCTGCGCCGCGAGCTCGAAGCCGATAACATCCGAATCGCCACCATCATACCAGGCGGATTCGCGACCCAGCTCGGGCGCAACATCGAGCCTGAGGTGCTGCAACGACTCGTGAAGAATATGCAGGCGAAGGGCCTGAAGCCGAACGAGGTTCCCGATCAACGTTTCTTCGGCGATCCCGTACACATCGCTCGTGCGGTGGAGTACGTGCTCCAGCAACCCATGACGATCAACATCGAGAAGATGGTCGTCCGGCCGCCCTTCGACCTACGGTATTAGAGGTTCGCGGTATTTTCGACCTACGGTATTAGAGGTTCGCGGTATTAATGATGTTCTCGCGGCTCGTACGAGAACTTCTGTCCGGCGACGGACGCTTCGTACATCGCTCCGCCCTTCACGATAGTGAAGACCGCGAGTCCCTTGTAGTAGCCCGGCGCGGTCGTTGAGGCGTCTTTCTTGCCGCCGCTCGCTCCGGCGGACGCGCCGGTCGTACCCGCGGATCCGGAAGCCGCAGCCGTAATGGCGACAGCGCTGACACCGGCGTCGAATTCGAAGTTGCCCTTCGTGAATTCATCGAACGCGCGTTTGTCCTGGAAGAACACGATCTGGCTATAGGCCTGACCGCCGGCCTGGAAGCCGACGCTCACTTGAGTGACCGAGGTGTCACCCACGTACTTGCCTTGCTCGTACACGCGACCGTCGCCATGGGCGGCACCCACGACGAAGCCTCCCTTGCCGATGGTGGGGAAGACGGCATAGCCGTACGAGCTCTTGAAGAACGAGGCACTCCGGCCCGCGTTCTTGAAGAGGTCGACCGTCTCGCTGTAGCGATCCTTCGCCATCACGACCGACGATGCCATGACCCCGATAATCAGCACCCAGGCACGGATTGCATTCGTACGTACAGTTCTCACGGCCGGCTCCCGCTCGTTGGACAGGTGGCAGCGACGAGGATCTTCCCGTCGCCCGAGGATCTTAACGCGGTCAGCGTTGAGAGGGTTCCTCCAAAGATGACGCCAAGTTACGGAAAACATTGCAAGTCGCTGAATGCCGACAGAAAAAAGGGCTCTCAGCGAAGCCCGGTTTTGTGAAACGCTAGGCGTGCTTTGGCCGCCGGCTGCGATTAACTTTGCGCTTTCGGTGGTCACTGACGATTCGGTGAAGGAGAGCTCATGAACAAGTCCATGGCGGTGGGTCTGACGATCGGCGCGATCGCGGCGGCTAGCGTGGGAGCCGTCGCAGGCTACCGTGCGATGGCCGCTCCAAGCAGTGCCCAGGTGGTCAGCGCCAAGGCGCTCACGAAGACGGTCAAGACGCCGCGGAAGGAGTGTCATGACGAGCAGGTGACTCACACGAAGCCCGTCAAGGACAAGAACCGCCTCGCGGGAACCGGCATCGGCGCAGTCGTCGGCGGGCTGCTCGGCAGCCAGGTTGGCGGTGGCAACACGCGGATCGTCACTGGGCTCGCTGGAGCCGCTGCCGGCGGCTATGCCGGCAACAAGATCCAGGAGAAGGTCCAACAGGGTAATACGTACACCACGACGGAACAGCGCTGCGTCACCGTGTACGACTCCCATGAGGAGTCGGCCGGATACGAGGTGGAATACGTGTTGGACGGCAAGCACCATCACATCCACCTGGATCAGGACCCGGGTCGTGAGATCCCGGTGAAGGACGGCCATATCGTGGTGGACGACCAGGGGGCCGCTCAGTCCTGACATCACCCGCGTCTCAGTCCTGACATCACCCGCGGCCGATGAACGGCATCGCGGCGGCCATGATCGTCATGAACTGGACGTTGGCATCGAGCGGCAGGCTCGCCATGAACAGGACGGCCTCGGCCACTTTCGTAACGTCCATCGTGGGCTCGCGGCGCCGCGAGCCGTCGGCCTGCAACGTCTCGACGCTGAACTGCGCTGTCAGCTCGGTTGCGGCGTTACCGATGTCGATCTGTCCACAAGCGATGTTCCAGGGCCGGCCATCGAGCGATATCGAGCGGGTGAGCCCGGTGATCGCGTGCTTGGAGCAGGTGTAGGGCGCCGATTGAGGCCGCGGGACGTGGGCGGAGAGCGAGCCGTTGTTGATGATGCGCCCGCCCTTGGCCTTCATGAGGCGGAACGCCGCGCGGGCGCACAGGAAGGCGCCCGTGACGTTCGTATCGATGACGGCGCGCCAGGTTCCCAGTGAGATCGCATCGAACGGCCCGCCACCGAACAACCCGGCATTGTTGAAAAGCACATCCGGCGCGCCGAGCGTTCCCTGGATCTGCGCGAATCCATGGTCGACCGCCGCCTCGTCGGCGATGTCGAAAGCCAATGCGAGATGTCCGCCGGACCCCGGGCGCAGCGCGAGAGTTTCCGTGAGCGGCTGCGCTCTGCGCCCGATCAACGCAACCTGGTAGCCCGCATCGATGAAGGCGAGGGCGGTCGCGCGTCCGACTCCGGACCCCGCCCCGGTAATGACCGCTATCCGACTCATGTCCCTCTCTCGAGTGCCTCGCGAGAGGGGTATCAGAACACAGTTGACTCAATAACCCAATCGGGCGGCAGTGCGCACGGTGCTGTTGCGATAGGCCCGGTAAGCTTCCGCGGTGCGATCGGTCAGCCTACCGGCGAGGGCTTCGTTTTCCAGATCTCGGTGGCGTACTCCGTGATCGTGCGGTCGCTCGAGAACAGGCCCGCGCTTGCGACATTCAGCAGAGCCTTCTCCGCCCAACCCGGACGGTTGGTGTACAGGGCGCTCGCCCGCGCCTGCGTGTCGGCGTAGGCGCGCAGATCCGCGAGGTGCATGTAGTAATCGCCGCTCGTGAGCAGCGTATCCCTGAGCGGCGCGAAGATGCCGGGCTCGTGCGGACTGAAATGATCGTTGAAGATCAGATCGAGCGCCGCGCGCGTGTCGGGCTCGTGCTCGTAGTGCCAGAACGGGCTGTACCAACTCCGGCTGGATGCGACCTGTTCCGCAGTGAGGCCGAACAGGAAGAAGTTCTCCTCACCGGCTTCCTGCGCCATCTCGATCGTCGCGCCATCGCGCGTGCCGACGGTGAGAGCGCCGTTCAACATGAACTTCATGTTGCTGGTGCCGCTCGCCTCGAATCCTGCGGTGGAGATCTGCTCCGAGATATCGCTTGCCGGAATCAGGCGCTCGGCGAGGCTGACATTGTAATCCGGCAGGAACATCACCCGTATCCGCCCCCGCGTCACGGGGTCGGCGTCCACGGTCGTTGCCACGTTATTGATCAGTTTGATGATGAGTTTCGCCAGCCGGTAGGCAGGGGCGGCCTTGCCGGCGAAGAAGAAGGTTCGCGGCGTCATCTCGAGGCCGGGATTGCGGCGCAGCCGGTCGTAGAGCAGCACGATGTGCAGGACGTTCAGGAGCTGGCGCTTGTATTCGTGAATGCGCTTGATCTGGCAATCGAAGATCGTGTCCGGGTCGGCGCTCTGTCCGGTGGCGTGCTGCAGCCAATCCACGAATCGCAGCTTGGCCGTGCGCTTGGTCGCGAGGAATTGCTCCTGAACGCTGGCGTCCTGGGCGAGTGGGCGCAATGCCGCGAGGTGACTGAGGTCCGTGATCCACGCATCGCCGATCAGCTCCGTGACGAGAGTCGACAGTGCGGGATTTGCCAACAGGAGCCAGCGGCGTGGGGTGATGCCGTTGGTCTTGTTGCTGAACCGCGCGGGGAACATCTCCGCGAAGTCCGGCAGGAGCCGGGTGCGCAGCAGCTCGGAGTGGATCTTCGCGACGCCGTTGGTGCTGTGCGTACCGACCACGGCCAGATGCGCCATGCGAACCTTCCGTGTCGGCTCCTCCTCGATGAGGCTCATGCGCCGCGGGCGCTCGGGATCCTGCGGAAAGCGGCTGCGGACCTCGTCGAGAAAGCGTCGATTGATCTCGTAGATGATCTCGAGATGGCGCGGGATCAGCAGCTCGAACAGCCGCACGGGCCATTTTTCCAGGGCCTCGGGCAGCAAGGTATGGTTGGTGTAGGCGAGGGTGCGCACGGTGAGGTTCCAGGCCTCGTCCCAGCTCAGATGCTTCTCATCCATGAGCACACGCATCAGCTCGGTGACCGTCAGAGTGGGATGCGTATCATTCAACTGGATCGCGACGTGCTCCGGCAGGTGGGACCAGTCGCCGCCGTTACGCTTCTCGTACCGCGACAGAATGTCCTGAAGCGAGCAGCTCACGAGGAAATATTGCTGCAGGAAGCGCAGCGTCCGGCCCGCGATCGTGGAATCGTCGGGGTACAGGACCCGAGTCAGCGATTCGGCGGCGACATTCTGGATCACCGCACCGGCGAAGTCGCCGTGCGAGAACTCTGCGAAGTCGAAGTGCTCGGGCGCGGCGGCTGCCCACAGTCGCAGTGTGTTGACGCACTTCGCGCCGTAACCGACCACCGGACGATCGTAGGCGATGCCTAGCAGCTTGGAGGGACGGTTGGGGATGATGTTGATGGACGCACCGCGCAGCTCGAAGCTCGCCTGCAGCGGTACGGGAAACACCTTGCCCGGCCGGATGATCTCCCAGGGGTCGGGACGTCGTAGCCAGTTGTCGGGCTGCTCGATCTGGTAGCCGTCACGGATCGCCTGGCGGAAGATGCCGTACTCATAGCGCAGGCCGTAGCCCATCGCCGAGTACTGCAAGGTGGCCATCGAGTCGATGAAACAGGCGGCCAGGCGCCCGAGGCCGCCGTTTCCCAGGCCCGCGTCGGGCTCCTGGCTCAGGATGTCGGAAAGATTCCAGCCTTCCCGCTTGATCGCGCGCTCGAAGAGGGGCTCCGCGGCCATGTTCAGCACGTTGTTGCTCAGCGTGCGGCCGATCAGGAACTCCATCGAGAGATAGTAGATGCGCTTCGGGTTCGCGGTCTCGCGGGCTTCGCGTGTCTTCACCCAGCGATGCGCGATCAGGTCGCGGCCGAAGCGCGCGACCGCCTCGAACTTCTGGCGGTCCTTGGCGGACTGTGGATCGAGCAGGTGCTCGCACAACAGGTAGCGGTCGGTCCAACTATCTTCACGCCCCGTGAGCCCGAGTCGTTGCAAGCGGTGCTCCAGCGCCGGGCCGATGGTCGGGGGAGTAGCGGGGTCCTGCACGTGAGACCTCTCGGTGATGAAGCCCAAGGCGGCTGCGGGGCGGTACTCACTATAGCCTCACGGCAGGCTACAAACGACGTGTGACGAAGCGATGACCTTCGACCCCGGCGGGCTCGAGGAGCCGGCGCTTGGATACGAGATCCAGCGCGCAGGCGCGCGCAGAGAGCTAGACGAGCGTCGTCTTGAACAGCTTCTGCAGCCCGCTCCAGGCGCGTTCGGCCTGCGCTCTATCGTAAACCGGCGGCTTGTCGGCCGGATGCGGCATGTCGCTAACGCACCAGCCGTGCTGGGTGCCCGGATAGACCTCGACTGTCGCTGGGATGTGCGCGGCGGCGAACGCCTTCGAAAGCTCGGTTTTCGCCTCCGGTTGCCTCTCATCGTCATTGGCCGCGATCGCGATCAGGAAGCGGCCCTTCACCTTGCCGATCTGACGATGAACGCTGTCAGGCTGGTCGGTGACGAGCCCGCCGCCGTGAAAGGAGGCGCCCGCGTGAATGCGATTCGGATTGCCGATCGCCGCCTGCAGGGTCATCAGGCCCCCCATGCAGTAACCAAAAGCACCCGCCGGGACCTTCCTGTTGACCGCAGGCAGAGCATCCAGAAACGTGAGATACGCGGTCGCATCCTGAGCCACGGCCTCGTTGGTCAGCGGGGCTCGTAGGGCTTCGAGCTTCGCGCGGTCGGCCGGGTCCGCGAAGTTGAAGGTCGCCAGATCCAAGCCAGGGGGCTTGGTATTACGGTAGTAGGGGTTCGGAACGAGGACGACGTAGCCGTCGCCTGCGAGCCGCTTCCCCATGTCGGCCATTGTCTGACGCAGGCCCCCCGCGTCGGTGAAGAGAATGACCGCCGGCCAAGTCCCGGCCCCTTGCGGTGTGCACAGCGAGGCATCGCTCGTGCCGCTGGGCGTCTTGACCTGCACCTGCTGCTCAGACACCGAAAGGGTGCCTGCCGCCTGAGTGGACGTCGTCGCGACTGCAGCCGCGGCGAGCGACAGCGCCGTGAATTCGCGACGGGAGAGGGAGCGCGCGCTTTCGGGAGATTCGGGCATGGGTCCTCCGACGATCGACGATTTCGTAGACGATGATCTGATCTGTTCGGCGGCGAGTGGGGCCATTCTGGCACATCGGACCCCGGGCAAGCGGTGCCGGCTGAGGGATTTGAACCCCCGACCAACGGTTTACAAAACCGCTGCTCTACCACTGAGCTAAGCCGGCTGGCTCCCGCACACGGCGCGCGATTCTACACAATGGCAAATGCAAGACGCTCGCCCCCTTCTCAGGGCGAGCCTTCGTAGGGCCAACGCCTCCGTCCGCGCCGCCTGCGCGCCCCTGGCGGCGGCGGCAGGCCCTCGGACGATTAGCTCATGGGTCGTGTCAGGCGCGTCGCAGGAACGTGATGATCGCCAGGATCAGGAATACGAAGAACAGCACCTTCGCGATGCCCGCGGCGCCGGCCGCGATACCCCCGAAGCCCAGAATGGCCGCGATCAGGGCGATGACGAAAAACACGACTGCGTAATGAAGCATCAGCGTTCTCCCAGCGCTCCCGCGGAGCATGACATTGTGGGGGAAATTCTCGATGACTGCTCAGCCGCGCGTTATCGGTAATCGGCGCGCCTCGCTGTCGGACGGTTCTGACGTGGCGGTTCGCGCGAACGGCGTTACCCGCTGCCGGCGCGGCGCTTCGAAGTACCGTTCACATGGCTTGTAAAAACCGCGATTTCTGCGCTTTTGGGAACCCATGCGTGTGAACTGCGAGCAGGTCATGTTCGCAATTTTGATCTCTCGTGCGGCGGTCGCCTCAGTTGGCTAAGACAATGGTCTCGGGAGTGTGGCAAAGTACCTGAACATCGAACGTTGGGTGCCAAACGGGGGTTCGGCTGGTGCTACGTCGGAGGGCTCGGAGAGCGCCTCTGCGGCGATCTGAGCGCCGCTGACGGACTGCCCGCGCTCGCGTTCCCGGAAGCAGCCCGAGTGTTCGAGATGCGATACCTAGAGAGCAAAGAGCGCAGCACCGAGATTCTGCGTCTCGCCTTACCGTTGATGGCGAAGCAGAGCGCCGCGTTCCATCCGCTCAGCTACGCCATCTGGTACGAGCACTCCGCCGGGATCAACCCGGATTTGAGCCGCATCCTGGATGGCCGCCTCGCCTCGAGCTCCGCTCTCTCCGAGGCCGATGTCTGGCGGCTGTACGCTCAGCATATCGCCGCGCGGGACATCGAGTCGTTCGAGCGGTTGCAGTTGCAGTTGCGAAATCTGCTCCAGGAGACCGCTCAGAGCGCCTCGACCGCGAGCGTCCAGGCCGCGCAGTTCGGTGAGGCTCTGCAGGGACACGCGCAGCAACTGACGGCCTCCACGTCCCACGATCCGCAGCAGATTCTCGAGGTTGTCCGCGAGCTGGTCGGTGCGACGCAGCGGATGCAGGTCGTGACGCAGGACCTGTCGCAGAAGCTGCAGGCCAGCACGAAAGAAGTGGATGCCCTCACCGAGAGCTTGCGCCGTGCACAGAGCGAGGCGTTGCTCGACTCACTGACGGGCTTGAAGAACCGCCGCGGGCTCGAGCGGGCGGTGGAAGATTTGATGCGCGAGCCCCTGGGGCTCACGGGCTCGGCGCTCCTCGTCGCGGACATCGACCACTTCAAGGTGGTGAACGACACGTACGGCCACCTGCTCGGCGACAAGGTCATTCGCGCCGTGGCCCATGTCATGCGCTCGAGCATCAAGGGGCGCGATGTGGCAGCCCGGCTGGGCGGCGAGGAGTTCGCCATTCTGCTGCCGCAGACCTCGCTGAAAGGCGCGGCTGCCCTGGCAGAGCAGATTCGCGGCACGGTCGCTCAGGGCCGGATCTGCCGTCCTGACGGCAACGAATCGATCGGCCAGGTCACGCTTTCAGTCGGCGTCGCGGTCGCTCAGGCCGGGGACAGCCTCGAGGCACTGCTCGAGCGCGCCGACACGGCCATGTACGCCGCCAAGCGCGCCGGCCGAAATCGCATCAGCGTTGCGGGCGGCGGGTCACCCGCCGCAGTGGGCGGCTAGCTGCGCAAAAAGCGCGGCTCCATTTTCCGGAGGTGCTGCAGCGAGGTGCTGCAGGCGGCTTTTGACCCCGGTGGCCTCTGCCCCGAGCGGCCCTCTGCCCATCAAGCGATGCCGCCATTGATCGAGATGACCTGGCCGCTGATGTACGAGGCTTCATCCGACGTCAGATAGGCCACCAGGCTCGCCACTTCTTCGGGCCGTCCCGCGCGCTTCATCGGTACGAGCCGCTCGATCGCCTGCGCATCGAACGCGCTGGCACTCATCGACGTCGCAATGATCCCCGGCGCCACCGCGTTCACCGTGATGCCTCGTGTGGCGACCTCGAGAGCGAGGGATTTGGTTGCTGCATTCAGCGCGCCCTTGGCGGCCGCGTAGTTCACCTGGCCGCGATTCCCCGTCAGGGCCGTGATCGAGGAGAGGGTAACGATCCGCCCCCAACGAGTTCGAATCATGGGCATCAGCAGCGCCTGCGTCACGTGGAAGAATCCATCAACGCTCGTATCGAGCACGCGATGCCACTGCTCTGCGCGCATGCCGGGGAATACGGCGTCATCGTGCAGCCCGGCGTTATTGACGAGAATCTGGATGGGGCCCGCCGCCGCCAATACATCTTCGAGCGTCGCACGGACAGCGGCTGAATCCGTCACATCGAAGCGTAGCGCCTGAGCACAACCCCCTTGGCCGCGGATCTCCTGCACCAGTGCTTCGGCAGCCGCGGCGTTCTGATGATAGTGGACGTAGACAGGGTGCCCGTCCTTGGCCAGGCGCCGGCAGATAGCGGCACCGATCTCGCCGCTCCCACCCGTAACCAGAGCGCGCCTGATGGCCAGCTGGGCGCGCCCCGGTCCGGCGGGCAAGGGGCTGCTCACCGTGTCATCCGGGTTGCTCATGCTGGCACGCGAAAGGCGATGGTCGCCCGGCCACTGACGAGAGTCGAGCCGTCATGAGAAATCCCAAACACATACAGCGCACTGTGCTCATCACTCGCCACTCGCTCCACGTCCGCCAACAGATCGCCCTCGAGATCATCGAGCCTGAGGACGGTGATCATCACGCCGCGCACGCTCGCCACGAGTCCCGCCAGGACCGTGGTGCCGGCGGCCGAGGCCAGCAACGCGCCATGTACCGCCATGGACTGAGCAGCATATTCGATCGCACACGCAGCGCCGAGTTGACCACGGGCGCGAAGGGGATTGTCGAGTGCCCGATGCGTCGTCGCGCGGCAGCGGGCCCGGCAGTCATCCCACGACACGACCGAGTCGAGCAGGCACATGCGGCCCTGATGGGGGATGTGCGCCTGGATCCAGCCACGGTCGTAGGGACCGCTCAGGCCGTGCCCACGTCCAGGCAAAGGGTCGAGGGGCCTGCTCATGCGACGCTGACCCCCAGGTGATGGGGTGCCAGATATTCGAGGACCACTTCCCCGGGCGCCCCCAGCGCAATCTGCCGGAGCAGCGGCAGGCAGCGGGCCGCCGGTATCGAGGTGCGCAGATGCTCCAAGTCCGAATCGCCGAGGCCACTCGGCGCGGCGTCCGCGAACGACAGGGTCAACTGCGCAAGGGAGCTCGAATCCCCACGAGGGGCGAGCACCATGGCAACGCCGAACGCTTCAGCAATGGGGCGCTTGGCATCCAGCGGTGGAGGGTAGGGTGCGTCGTATGCGACCAGCAGTACCGGCACCTGGTCGACAACGACTTGAGTCAGCGCTTCGAGTAAGCCGGCCGCGAAGCTCGCATCAAATGCACACAGAGCATTCGATGGCGTCCGCGCCCCAGTCGCGATGCTCCAATAGCCGGCCGCCGCATTGTGCACGGAGTTGTGAAACCGCGTGGGTGACAGGTGCGGATCCGGCGTCGCCAACACCTCACACAACTCATGACAATTCTGGCCATCCCCGCCCGATGAGGAGAAGACCGCCGGCAGCGTTGCCGGATCGAGACCCGCGCCCTTCGCCGCCTGCAGTCCCGCCGCCAGGGCGAGCTTCACGACCCGCCCCACGCGACGGCGCTCAGCCGGCGGCAGGCCTTCCGGTGCCGGCAGCGAAGTGGGCCGGAACCGATAGGGGCTTTGGGCCGTCAGCACCGATCGCGCCTGCGACCAATCATCGATCCCGGGTCCGACCACGCCGATACTTCTCAGGTATCCATGCACGCTCATGTCGATCTTCCGCTACCCGGCTCTTCCCAGGACCAGGCTGCAATTGGTTCCGCCGAACCCAAACGAGTTGGTCAGCACTCGCGCCACCGGTGCCGAGCGATTGCTGCGCAGATAGTGCACCCCCAGCGCCGAGTCCACCTGGGTCGTTCCAACACCTCCAGGCATCAGTCCATGTTGCAGCGCCAAGGTGCAGAGGACGGCCTCGAGCGCTCCCGCGGCACCCAGGGCATGGCCCGTCGCGCCTTTCGTGGAGCTCGCGGGCGTGGCGGTGCCGAACACACTCGTGACCGCGTGGCTCTCCGCGCTGTCGTTGCTCGGCGTCCCGGTACCGTGCAGATTGATGTAGTCGATTTCCTCTGGCCGCACGTTGGCGTCGCGCAGGGCTCCCAGCATCGCGTCGCGGGCACCCCGACCCTGCGGGTGCGGCGAAGACATGTGGTACGCATCACTCGATTCGCCAACGCCCAATAGCGCAATGGCATCGGCGTCTGCCGAGGTAGGTATGGGCTCGAGCAGGACGAACGCGGCCGCCTCGCTGACGGAGATACCGTTGCGGGCAACGTCGAACGGCTTGCACGGACCGGGCGAAGTGAGCTGAAGAGAATGAAAGCCATACAGGGTCGTGAGGCAAAGCGAATCGACCCCTCCAACGACCGCCGCATCGATCAACCCCGCCGCGATCATCCGTCGTGCGCTCCCGAAGACCTTTGCGCTGGAGGAGCATGCCGAGCACACGACGACCGTCGGACCTTCGATGCCGAGATGTCTGCGCAAGAGCGCTCCGACCGAAAATGAATTCTGCGTGCCCGCATAGTTGAAATCGGCAGGCAGCGCGCCGCTGACCGGATCGCGCCGGCGATAGGCGAGCTCGGTCTGCAAGATGCCGGCGGTGCTGGTGCCCAGAAAGAGCCCGACACGGAGGCTGCCCCACCGGCCGATGCAGGCAGCGACGGCGTCTGCAAACTCGTCCTGGCGGACTGCGAGCATCGCCAGCCGGTTGTTACGACAATCGAGCTCCGACAGGCTCGGGGGTATGTGCTCGGCCTCGACCCCTGGCACCTCACCGGTGAAGGTCTCGATCTCCACACGGTCGAAACGACAAGGCGCGAGACCACAGGTCTGCTCACGCAGCGCCCGCAAGGTGGCCTCGGTTCCGAGACCGAGGCAGCTCGATGCCGTGAAACGGCTGAAGAGAAGCGGTCTCATATCGGATCTCTTGCGAGAGTCGCAGGCACGCTGCTCATGTCAATGCCGATCGAAGCGTGACAGGCGTGAGGCCGGCGCGATGGGCAGCCTGCAGCAGACGCGGAAGGACTTCGAGGACGACGGGCGACCCGGACGAGGTGTGTGCAGCGTGTCCGTCGTGCAACAGGAGAATGTCGCCGCCCTGCAGGTTGTTGGTCAGTTTGCGCAGTACGGATGCTGCATCCGTCTTGACCGTATCGAAGCCGCGTCGCGTCCAACTCGCCAGCCGCAGTCCCAGTCGCGCCAGGACAGGCTCCAGCAGGGGACTGCGCAGTCCGGCCGGTGCCCGGAAGAACCCCGGCCGCTCGCCGGTGATCGTCTCGATCGCCTCCTGGGCGCGCGAGATTTCGCGCTCGATCCCGCGAGGTCCGAGCACCGAGAAGCGATTCAGGTGGCGCTGGCTGTGATTCTCGATGGCATGGCCGCGGCGAATCACCTCTCGGGCGAGCTCGGGATAGCGCTCGACGCGCTCGCCGATGAAGAAAAACGTGGCTTTGGCCCGATAGTCATCGAGCTGCGTGAGCACATGAGGGGTGATGACCGGGTCCGGCCCGTCGTCGAGGGTGATAGCGATCGCCCCCACCGCCGCGGACTCATCCGGCAGCCGGGTCCAGTTCGGGCCCAGGAGAGCGCTTCGCGGCCAAAGGCCGGCGGCGGTCAACAACAGGTGATCGGCCACCACGGCACCCACGGCCCAGGGCCAGACTCCCGGGCGCACGCCAATCGTCGCGGCCGCAGCCACGTGTAGCGCGGACGAGGCGCGGATCAGTGGCGAGGGTCGCCAGTGCCTAGGTGGAGGGGTGCCATCCATCCAGGAAATTGTCCCAGAGTCGCCGCCAGACTGACCAGTCGTGCGCTCCCGGTACGGTATCCACACAGTCCGGGGGCACTGCGGCGGCCAGGATCCGCTGCCCGCGGACAAAACGGTCCTCCCGTCCGAGACCGACGTGGATAGGGATCGGTGGCGCGCCGCAGCTCCGGATGAAGTGCCATACGTACCGCTCGTCGTCGTCTGCGGCCAGGATGCCTGGCTGCCAACCCCCGAGACCCCCCGCACGCTCGATCTCGCCGATCACGAGGTGGCTGCCGAGATAGGGCGTCAGGAGACACAAGCCGTCGATCTCGCCTTGGTGACGCGCGACGTAGGACAATGCGACGAACGCGCCGATCGAGACGCCGCAGAGCCAGATCGACCGGTAGCCTCGTGCGCGCGCTGGTTGGATCACGCCCTGTCGCAACCGCTCGACGACAGTATGGTCTGTTACGTGCTCGAGGCTGATCTGCGCGATAGCGAGATCGACAGGGAGCCCTCGTTCCTGGATGGCGGCACCAAATCCCAGGGTCACGAAGTCCTGGGGCGCCGTGAGTGCCGCGGGCAGCAAAACCATCGCGTTCGGGGCGATCCGTTCCGCTCGCGCCGACACGAGTGTCGTCTTCACGCGGGCCGCTCCAGTGGGGGAGCGAGCAGTGCGGAGAAAAGCAGAGCCAGCAGAGCGCCCGGCGCGACGGTCTGCCCCAGGGCCGCCAGTACCGGCACGCTCGACGTGGCCAGCACGCCAAACCCGGTCACGGTGGCGGCGTTCGCCACGACGAGCGAGGCGAGGATCAGGGGCAGGGACCCCCCGGCCGATTCGCGGCGGGTGCGCTCGAAGAACAGCGCGTAGTTGGAGCCGACGGCCACGATGAGCAGCATCCCGATGACATGCAGAATCGTGAGCTGATGGCCGAGCTGCACCAGGCCGGCCGCGACCGCGAGCACCGCGAGCGCGAGGGGTGTCATGACGCGCGCCATCGCGACGACCGAGCGCAGCGCTATCAGGAGCAGCACCACGATGCAGACGAAACCGATCAGTGACAGCCGGACGGCTTCATGAAGGTACGTCGAGTAGAGAGAGTCCGCCTCGCTCTTGATATCCAACACAAGGGCACCCAAGGGAGCTGCGCGCGCCACTTCGCTCCGCAGCATCGCAATATCGAGCGGCCGCGCGCCTTCCGTGGCTCGCAAGGGCAACAGCGCCGTCCAGCGCTGACCATCCCTGAGCAGGAGCGCGTCGACGCCCGCAGCAAGCGTGGTCCCTTGCAGGTCGCTGCGGGTGAGGAAGGGGCCGGTGCGCGCTGTCTCAACGTCATGCAGAAACGGTTGCAGCCGATCGAGCTGCAAGGGTAAACCCTGCAATGCCTCCCGCAGCCGTGCTCTCAACTCCACCGGCTCCGGGAGGCTGGCGCGACGCGCGGTCTGCGTGAGGCGGCTCGGTAGATAGCGTGTAGGCGTATCGAATCCTGCCAACGCGCCTGCTTCCTCCAGACGGCTGAGGCGGGCAGCGACGCGCTCGGAGTCCCGTAACACGCTCTCTGCGTCGTGACCCGACACGATCACGAGATAGCGCAGGTCGGGCGCACCGATGTCACCTCGTAGTTGCGCGTCGACCCTTTGATCTTCAATGGACACCGGACTCAGGGCCGAGAGCTCACGATTCCACAGTGTGTCCCAGTGTACGTACAGAGTGATGGCGGCCCAGATGGGAATCAGCGCCAGCAGCGCTCGCCACGGGCCGCCGTGGCGTAGCATGCGAGCGACGCCCGTCCCGAGGGCAGTCAGATCGCGGATCGCCAGACGCTGCGGCATCCAGCGAGGCAACACGAAACGGGTCGTGAGAGCGGCCGCGAGGAGCCCGGCGAGGGAAAAGAGGCCGAGCTGCGACAACCCGGGGAACCCCGACGGCAGCAGCGAAGCGAACCCACACATCGATGTCAGGACACCGAGCCAGATCGTCGGCCAGAGCGCGCCCGGCCACTGACGGTCGCGCGCCGTTTGCGACTGGACGAACAGATAGATCGAGTAGTCCACGGACTCGCCGATCAAGGTCACCCCGAAACCCAGCGTGATGCCATACACCCTGCCGAAACCCAGCGCGACCGCGGCGACTCCCGCAAGGGCTCCGGAGGCGACGGGAACGAGACCCCCTACGAGCGCCGGAAACGAGCGATACACCGCGAGCAGAAGCAACGCAATGAGAACGGTGCTGACGATCGAGAGACGCGTCACCTCGGCCTTGATCGAAGCTCGCGCATGAGCGGAAAAGACCCCCGGGCCGCTCATTTGCAAAGTCGCTCCGGATGCGGCGGCCCCCGATTGGGCGACTGCGAAAGCGAACGCCCCGCGTAGGGCCGCCAGGGCCCGCTCCTGGCCGTCCGTGTCGGATCCCTGCGCGCGGGTCTGCACGAGCAGCAATGCGCGCTTCTCGTCCGCTGACGTCCAGACTCCGTCGTACGTATGAGGCGGCCTGCCGCCGCTCATCTGACTGACGATCTCGATCATCTCGCCCGTGGGGTCGCTCGGGAGCAGTGGCTTCACCAGCAGCCCGGCCGAGGAGGCGAGCAGGTCGAGCGTGTCCTGAATGCTTTCGCGCAGGCCGGTCGCCGAGAACCGCTCAGGCGTAACCCGCCCGCTCAACAGATAGCGATGCGCGAACAACAGGCGGCGCTCGCGATCGAGCGCTGAGGTATCGCCATTCTGGACCGACAGGAGCTGCGTGCCGGCGCGCAGGCGGCGGGCCATATCGACACTCAACTTCGCACGAACCGTGGCCGTCGCGCCTTCGACCCCGACGATGATGAGGCGCGAGGCGAATCCGTCGCGCAGCTGATCGACCAGGAGCTGCTGATTGGCGCTTGGAGCGCGGGGCAGGAACGCGGAGAGGTCGGTGTTGTACTGCGTCCGCGCGACGATGATACCGGCGATTGCGCCGAGGACCAGCCATGCGATGGTGCTGAATACCGTTCGCCCTGCGCGCTCCACGCGGCGTGCCTAACCGCGGATTTCCGGTCCGATCGTGAGGAGAGAGCGGTCGCCGTCGCGCTCCAGGATCTCCACCGAATGGATCGCGTCGCTCTCGCCTTCGATGCGGATGCTCTTGACGGCGCCGGCGGCCCGCGGATCGCTCGGTGTTAGATCGAGCTGCCAGCGGGCCAGCTCGCCGCTGAAGCTGACCTTGAAAACGCGCTCGAGAGCCGCCTCATCTCCGGCGAGAGTGGCCCGGATGCTCTCGATGAGCGGCACCACCTGCGGGTACTGCTGCAGGTCGAGCGTGTATTGGCGCTTGCCGCGTGTGGCGCTGAGCACTCCATGCTCGAGCACCAGACTCTCCGGGCGCGGCTTCAGCGTGCGTTTCTCGAGCCGATCGGGCGCCTCGTAGAACAACTCGCCGGAAGACTCCAGGGGCCGGTCGAGCATGGCAATGAACTTCTTCTCGACGAAGGGCACGTGACCGTGCTGGCGCTGTGCGAGCTTGCTCATGAGCTGCCCGAGATCCGCATCGGCGCCGCGGGCGATCCCGGTCCCGAGCGCCAGGAGAGCAAACAGCAGCCGGCCAAAGCCACGCCTTTTGCCGGCGCAAACGCAGGCGATGTCGGAAAAACGGCCGCAGGCCCGTTTTTCCGATGAACTAGCTACGCCAGAAATCATAGAAGTTGAACCAGTTGTAGGGATCGCTGCGGCAGTATTGCTCGAGCAACGCCGCATAGCGCGCCACGGCCGCGGCGATCGTTTCCTCCCGTTGTGGCGGCTCGACGTTCGTGAAGTCGGCGAGCGGCGCAAACACCACCCGGTAACGATTGCCGCCGCGATACAGTCCGATCATGAAGATCACCGGCCGGCGCAGCATGGCGGCCGCGCGCAGGGCGCCGGCCGGAAATCGCGCCGGGTGCCCGAGAAAGCTCACCGACTGAGCAGGCTCATCGCCGAGAGTGCGATCGCCGAGCATGCCGACGAAGGCGCCCCTCTGCAGATACTCGCGGATCTGCAGCATCGCATCCACGCGTCCCAGCGGGATGATTTCGGCGGCCGAGCGCGGGTTGATCGCCGCCAGCATGGAGTTGACCTTCCGGGCGTTATCCTCGTACATCGCCATGGCGACGGTGAGCCCGGGCTGACGGCGGCCGATCGCTCGCAGCACCTCGAAGCTTCCCATGTGCGCGCCCATGAGGAACGCGCCGGAGCCGCTCTCGAGCGGCCCCCGCACGAGACTCTCTCCCTCCACGCAGATCTCGAACAGATCGAAGCGCCCGTTGATCAGGTAGATGCGGTCGTGAATCGTCGTCGCGAAGCTCAGGATCTGCAGGAAACGATCCCGCGCGGCGGGCTCCCGGCCAAGCGCGCGGCGCAGGTACGTTCTCGAATGACGTCGTGCGGTCGGGGCGAACGCGAAGAAATACAGCGCGATGAGATAGAGGAACAGGCGGCCCACCGGGCGGCCGAGCCGCAGCGAGATGAAGGTCATCACGCGCAGCAGGATCACGCTGCCGCGCTCTGTCTGCGTCAGCCACTCGGCCGGCGCATCGAGGCGAGAATCCGCGATGTGCTCAGGCTTGCTGGCCATCGCAGAGCTCGTCAGGGGCCGGTGTCAGCAGTCCGCTGGCGACCACGCGAGCCTTGCAACGGATCGCAAAGCGCACGGTTCCGTTGGGCAGCCGCTCGTGCTCGAGGCGCAGGGCATCGCCCGGCTGTACCGCGGTTGGAAATTTCGCGCTCGCCACGTGCCAGCAGCGCCTCCCGGCGCCCGACTCGCTCATCGCGTGCAACACGGCGTCGATCAGGCACGCGGCGGGCAATACCGGATTGCCCGGAAAGTGGCCGGAATACGCCGGGTGCTGCGCGGATACGTCGAGCGGCACCTCGATCACTCAGGCCTCCTTCGCGGAAGGTCGCTTCGTGGTGTTGAGCAGCGAATGCAGTGCTTCGCGAGACAGCTTGCCGGTGCCGTTGCGGGGCAGCCGATCCACGAACAGCAGCGGCCTGGGCAGAAATACGGGATCGATGCGCTTGCGCAGTTGCTCGAGGATGGCTCGCCCGTCGAGGCCCGGGGCCACCACCATGGCCCCGACGCGAGTGACCTCCACGGACGAGCGTGTGCCTTCCTCGCGCAGGAAGAAAGCACCGTCCAGAACGCCAGGCAGGGCATTCAACTGGCTCTCGAGATACCCGAGCGAGCTGCGCTTTCCCGCGATGTTCACGAGATCCCCGAGTCGCCCGTGCAGCAGAAACTGCGTGGCGGAGCGGATCTCGATGACGTCGCACAGGGGGGTCGGCTGCTCGATGTGTCCGCCTCGAGCCCACATCCGACCGTCCCGTTCCGTGAGCTGCACACCCTCGAAGAGGGTCCATTGCGGGCTTTGCGTGGTGCGGCGACTCGCGATCTGCCCGGTCTCGGTGGAGCCGTAAATCTCCAACAGCGGCGCCGTCAGCCGGGCTTCGACTTCGCGCGCCAGCTCCATCGACAGGGGTGCGGTGGCGGACACGACTGCATCGACTGCCGGTAGGGGCACGTCGGCACCCAACAGCGCCCGCAGATGAACGGGTGTTGAGACCAGTACGCGCGGCCGTGGCGCTGCAGCGAGCGCGCTCGCTATATCCGCCGGATAGAAGGGCCTGGCGGCCGTGAGAGGGTTCCGGGTGTGCAGGGCCAGCAACACGGTCGACTCGAAGCCGTACATGTGCTGCGCAGGCACGGTGCCCACGATGGCATAGCCGCCAGCCTGCAATCCCAGGGCGCGCGACTCGTGTGTCACGCAGCTGACCAGCCGGCCCCAGGTCTTGCGATGAGGAAGGGGATCGCCCGTCGATCCTGACGTAAACACGTGCGCGCACAACTGGTCGCCCTCGATCTGGGGAACGGACCACGATCCGTGCTCGATGGCACCCGTGTCCGGGAAGTAAACGCGCGGCAGGTCGATCTCGCAGCGCGGGTCGTCCGTCACGCAGAACACGTCGGGCGTGAGTTGTGCGAGTCGGCGAATCAGCTCGACGGTGTGCGTCGATGGGAGCAGGCTCACCTTTTTCGCCACGACGCAGGCAGCGAAGGCGACGGCGAATCGATAGCGGTCCGTGCAGTCGTTGAGAACGTGCTCTCCAGCGGGTAGAGCGGCGCGCACCGTGGCGACGTCGGCCAGGAACTGATGAGCGCGTACGGGCTTGCCCGCGCGGTATGCGACGATTTCCTCGGGGCCGGTGTGCGAGATCAGCGGAAGAGTAGCCAGACGTCTACTTCGTCCTGTGTGCGGTGATGTATGCGGCCAGATGCCTGAGCGAGCGGAAAATCCGCTCGTTCTCCTCACTGTCGGCCCGGAGCTGGACACCATACTGCTTCGAGACGACGAGTGCGATTTCCAGGATATCGATGGAATCGAGCCCCAGGCCCTCTCCATACAGCGGCCTGTCCGGCTCGATCTCGGCCGGGGCGATATCGAGATTCAGGGCCTGAACGATGAGCCCGGCGACCTCGAGCAAAGGCGGGGCATCGTGGGCCGGCGGCGGCGCCGGTTGTCGAAGAGGCGACGCTTTGTCGGACATATCACTCGACGTCGATGTCGGCTATGGAAAGCCGCAATTATACAGGAGGCTGGGTCAGCGGCGCGCCGCCCGGAGGGCGAGCAGCGGGAGGCGTGCGAGAAATCCGGCCAAGAGCCGGGCATGCATCGAGGTCAAGAGCGCGTTGTCGCGCCAGTAATTGAAGTGCGAGACCCCGCCTTCCTCCCGACTGAAGTAGCGCACGGCCGCGGGCAAGTTGATTGCCGGAACGCCGCGCCAGCTCATGCGCACGACCGCTTCGACGTCGAAGTCGAAGCGGCGCATCCAGCGATGAGCGCGCATGATTTGCGCAAGCGGCTCGATCGGGTAGACGCGGAAGCCGAAGAGCGAATCCCGCACACCCGCTCCCAGCGTCTCGAGGTTCGCCCACCAGTTGGAGATCTTCCGCCCCTGGACGCGCAGGGCAGGCGCGCTGGCATCGAACACAGGCTCGCCGAGGATCATCGCTGTCGGATGGGCGCGCGATGCGGCCATGAAGGCGGGGATGCGCTCCGCTGGATGCTGGCCATCGGAGTCCATGGTGAGGACGTGCGTGTATCCCTGAGCGAGAGCGGCGAGAAGGCCGTCGAGGACGGCGGCGCCCTTGCCGCCGTTGCAGGGACGAATGATCACTCGAAGGCCTGGATCCTCTCTGCTCAGCGCCTCCAGGCGCGCGGCGCTTCCGTCGTCGCTGCCATCGACGACTATCCAGACCGGACCCCACTGCGCACGCGCATCGCGGACGGTGTCGAAGACTTTCTGTCCAGGGTTGTAGCTTGGAATGAGGACGAGATGCGTCGCCGACGATTCGCTCATTGGCTGCTGTAACTGTCGACCGCCGGGGCACTGACTTCGCCCAGCCATTCGGATTGCAGGGCGCCCTCGAGCTGCTGCGCGTACTCGTGCTCCAGCGCCGCCATGAAAGCGGCGGGATCGGTGGGCGGATCGAAGCGCTTGCCGAGCCGGACCCGATAGGTGATCGGCAGGAGCGGTCGCCGAAACAACTTCCAGTCTTTGCCAAGATAAGGCGAGTCGGTCTCGATGATGAGCACCTGCACCGGGACGCGGGCCCGCTTTGCGATGACAGCGATGCTCGCCTTGAGAGGATTGATCGGATCCCGAATGCTGCGCGTGCCTTCCGGGAAGAGGAGCAGCACGCCCCCTCGCTGCAGCTCGGCGATGGCTTCCTTGATCATTCTGCGGGGGAAATCGGAGCGGATATAGCGGGCGAGGCGCGCCCCGGCGCCGAGAAATGGATTGCCCAGCAGCTCCCCCTTCAGCACGCAGGCGAGATCCGGGTGTCGCGACAGAATCAACAAGGCGTCGATCAAGGAAGGATGGTTCGGCGCGAGGATGATCGGAGGACCGCCGAGCAGTGAATCGATTGCCTGCAGATCGAGCTTGTACGCGCCGGTGGCCGAGAGCGCCCACGTATAGATACGGAAGCCGGCCATGATGCCGAAGCGGCCCGCGGCCGTTCCCCACCGCTTCGGAAGCAACGCATGACAGACCATCGCGGCGGCCGAGAATGTCAGACACATCACGCCCAGCCAGATCACGAGCGCCCACAGGGACACACTGTCACCGAGTACCTTCAGCAGTGGCTGAGCGGGCAGCTCGCTGGGATGGCGGCTATTCATCAGGCCCCCGAGAGGCCCGACTGCCGGCCGGTGGCCTCGATCTCGACCAGCAATTCCTGCCGGCAGATGTCGGCCTTGAAGTACGCCGCGCCGAAGCTCTCACCGAATGTGCTTCGGAGCTCAGCCTGCACAGCAGGCAGATCGGTCGCATCGCGCACATACACTTTGTAGGCCAGATCCCGCGGGCGGAAGGCGCGTCCCGCGCCGCCGCGATTGGCCTCTTCGACGAGCGCGTCGATATTGCGAAGGGTTTCCCGTGTCTGTGCCGCGACGTCGCCGATGTGAAGCGTCTCGTGTCCCACGATACTGGCCGTCCCGGAAATAAAGAGCAGGTTGCAGTCCACGTCCTGCAACACACTCGCGCGGGAGAAAGCCGGCTTCGGCCCATATTGCGGCGGATATTGATACGCGCTCACCTGCCGCGGATTCTCGATCTGCCGCTGCGCCGTGCGCGTGGCGATGAAGTAGATGACCAACGGACTGCCCGGCTCGGAGCCGAGCGCGCAGGCGGCGGGAACACTGCCTGTCAGCTCGCGCCCAAAGGCGAGCAGCGCATTGCGCCGCGCGCTGTTGAATTGGCGGTAGCGCTCGATTCCGTGCGTATCGAGATTGATCTCGGGAAAGTAGTTCCAGACCCGTAGCAGATGCGGATACTCGAGGGCATCGAGCGCCGCAAAGATCTCGCGATAGGCCTGCTCCGTGATTCGATGCAGGGTGGACGGGTTGCCACCGGCGGCGGGCGGCAGGGGATCCGTCTCGCGCAACACGATGCAACCAAAAACAACCCGCCCGTTCCTGCGATAGCGCACCGCCCCCCGCTCACCGGACTCCAGATGGCCCGGTGCGCGCCAGATCTCGCGGACTGCGCCGCCCTCGAGCGGCGCGATGGGTACGTGGACCGCAGGGATCTGTTCTGGCAGGAGGGAGGCGCGCTGCAACCTGCCACCGAACGTGGCGATGCCGAGGACGTCATCCCACCGTGCCGCTTCCTCGGCAAGGGGTGAATACGCGACGCTGAGACCGGTCGTGAGACCCATCAGCCCGCGGTCATCCGCTCGGGCTCGACTGGCTGGATGTTGACGGCGCGGCGCCTCGCGGCACCCACAGACCGCCGCAATTTCAGCAGCGAGAAGAGGTAGTAGACGCCTTTGAAGGCGCCGAGCGACGTCCAGATCGGCGTCTTGCCGTAAATATCCCCGGCCAGCAGCCCGAGCAGGGCTTCCTTCATCCGGAACAGATTGCGGGGAGCCATGAACAGATCGCGCATGGTTGGATTTGTCACGCGGTAGATGAACCAGGAGTATTCCTTCGGTCCGTGACGCGTGATTCGATCGAACTCCTGCAGCGCGGCTGAAGCGCGCCCGGGTTCGCGCAAGCACGTGTCGACGGCCCGCGCGGCGGCGGAGGCACTGGTCATCGCCATCATCACACCCGATGAAAACATGGGGTCGATGAAGGTGAAGGCGTCGCCCACGAGGAGGTAGCCGGGACCGTATGACCGCGCGCACGAGTAAGAATAGTTACCCGTTGCCTCGACAGGAGAGATGAGCTCGGCGCCCTCCAGGCGGGCCGCGAGCGGCGGGCACATCGCGATCGTGCTCAGGAAAAAGTCCCTCACCGGCACCGTTCGGGTCTTGAGGTACTGAGGCCACACCACGGCGCCGACGCTGGTGGCGCCGTCGGCGAGCGGGATGAACCAGAACCAGCCGTGCTCGAACCAGTACAGGGAGATGTTTCCGGCACGGCGACTCTCCGGGTAGCGGCGGGCATCCTTGAAATGTGCGTACAGCGCGGCACTGTTGTGTTTCGCGTTCCGCCGCTTCAGCTGGAGGCGATTGCCGAGGAGCGTGTCGCGCCCGGAAGCATCGATCAGGTAGCGAGTCAGCCAGCGCTCGACCCGGCCGTCCTCGTGCTCGGCCTGGACGAGTGCCTGCATGCCGTCGGCCCGACCTTGCAGCAGCTCGATTTCCCGGACCCGGCATCCCTCGATCACGGTCGCCCCCTGGGTGGCGGCGCGACGGATCAGAATCTCATCGAATTCCGAGCGGCGAACCTGGTACGCATAGGGCAGGCTCTTGTTCCAGGCCTGCGAAAACTCGAACGTCTCGCCCTTTCCGTGCCAGGGAGACACGAACTCGGCGCCCCATTTCTGCATGCCGATGCAGCGAACCTGCTCGGCGACGCCGAGCTGCTCGAAGAGCGGGAGGTTGGCGGGCAGGAGGGATTCGCCGATGTGGAAGCGAGGGTGTCGCGCCTTCTCCAGAACGACGACGCGCCGCCCGCTGCGAGCCAGCATGATCGCCGCTGTCGAGCCCGCGGGTCCCCCTCCGACGATCAGCACGTCGCAGCGCTGCTCGGCCTCGATCTGGAGATTAGGCTCTGATTTCATGAGGTTACGGTAGCTCTGAGGCCGCCGGAGCGAGCCGGGCGGCGCAGACTTTAGCGTCATTTGCCCGTCACGGCATCCTTCGTTTTGGTCGCGGCCTCCTTGGTCGCGGTACCGACCTTCTGAGCGCCTTGCTTGATGGCTGCACCGGCCCGCTTCGTGTCGCGCTTGATCGCCGCACCCGCCGTCTTGGCGTCCTGCTTGATCGTCGATCCGGCGCTTTTCGCGCCTTCCGCAATCGCAGTGCCTGCCTTCTTGGTCGTCCGCGCAATCGCGGCGCCGGCCTCTTTCGTGTCCTGCTTGATCGTGGTGCCGACTTCCTTGGCCTTGTCCTTCAGGGACGGATCGTCGGCACTCGCTCGTTGCCCGATCAGCAGGACAGTCGCGAGGGCGCCTATTGACAGCATCGATGGGGTTTTCATCCGGCAATGATCGACCGCGGCTGTGGGCGGTGCAAGTCGGCCCGGGACTCTAGAACGTCACCGTGAAGCGGCTGCCGCGTTGATCGCTTCCGGCGGTCACGGCAATCGAGCAACCGTGGATCCGGGCAATCTCTTCGACGATCGAGAGCCCGAGGCCGCAGCCCTCGCCCTGGGCCTCCGGAAGTCTGTAGAAGCGCTCGAAAATCCGGGTGCGTTCCGACTCGGGAATGCCGGGCCCGTCATCCTGCACCGACAGAGCCGGATGCGTGCCTCCTTCGACGATGACGGTGGCCCGACCTGCCGGCCGGCCATATCGCAGAGCGTTGTCGATCAGATTCGACAGCATCTCTCGCAGCAGCCTGCCGTCCGCTTTGACGACGACACGCTGCTCGGGCACGACGAGTCCGAAGTCCACATCCTTCTCCAGTGCGCGCGGCACCCATTCCTCCCCGACCTCGCGCGCCAGCGAGGTGAGATCCGTAGCTTTGAACTCGATCGACGAGGCGGCCTCCGGATCGGTTCTCGCGAGGGCGAGAAGCTGGCCAACCAGGCGGGCCGCGCGCTCTATCGACAGGTGCAGGGCCCGGAAGGCCGCTGTCTGGCCGGCCTTGTCGGTGGCGCGCTGAGCGCGCTCGACTTGCAGCAACACCCCCGCGAGCGGCGTCCGCAATTGATGGGCCGCATCCGCCACGAAACGCTTCTGCGCCCACATGGCGTTCTGCAACCGGGCCAGCAGCTCGTTGATGCGAGCCACCAGCACATGCGCCTCCAGCGGCAATCCCACCTGCGGCACGGGCGCGAGATTGTTCTGGTCACGCGACTCGATTTGCGCGGCGAGATCGGTGAGCGGCTTCAGCCCGCGTGCGACCCCGAACCAGGCCAGGGGCAAGGCGAGCGCCAGGAGCGCAACCTGCGGCGCGACCATGGCGACCAGGATGTCGCCCGTGAGCGTGTTGCGCTTGATCAGGCTCTCCGCGACGGACACCTGCACCGTGTCGTGAGTCGTCGCGGGAGCGACGCGGGTCGATACGAGTCTGAGCCGAGTACCGTTCAGAGTCGCATAGCTCAGTCGAGTCCCCCCGACCGGCGGCACCGGCTCGTCGGGCAACTGCGCCTCGCCCGCGAGAAAGCCCCGCGACGCGGACGATACTTTGAAGTAGGTGCGATCGACCTCGTCGAACTGAAACACCTGCAGAGCCGCGCGCGGGGGGTCGAACTCGATCCGGCCGCCTTCGGCGCGCACGATCTGCGCCAGCGAGCGGGTCGAGTCAACGAGCCAGCGGTCGTAGACCAGGTTGGCGAAGTAGAGCGCGGTGAAGTAACACGCGAGGGCGTCGAGGCTGAGCACCACAACCAACACGACGCCGAGCCGCGCGACCAGCCCGACGCGCAGGCTGCTATTGCTCACTGACCGTGCTTTCCAGCAGATAACCGAAACCGCGCAGGGTCCGGATCTTCAGGCCGTAGGGACTCAAGCGCCGTCTCACACGGTGCACGCAGATCTCGATTGCCGTGTCCGATGGAGGATTGCCGCCGCGGCTCAAACGGTCGGCGATGGCCTCCTTGCTGACCACCCGGCCGAGTCGCAACGCCAGAGTTTCGAGGAGCGCCATCTCGCTGGCCGGCAGATCGACGGTGGTCTCGCCGAGGGTCACGCGCGGCTCGCCCGGAACGAGCACCAGCGGGCCCACCTTGATCTGCGAGTCCCGGTCGGCATGGTGGCGCCGCAGCAGCGCACGCACCCGTGCCTCGAGCTCAGGCATCTCGAACGGCTTGACCAGGTAGTCATCCGCTCCGGCATCGAGGCCGGAGACGCGATCCTCCAGGGCATCGCGGGCCGTCACGACCAGGATCGGCAGCCCGCGTGACTGCCGGCGCAGGCTGCGCACGAGAGCGAGGCCATTCATGCCCGGCAACATCAGGTCGATGATCGCGAGGTCGTACTCCTTCGACAGCAGCACGTTGAGAGCCTGCCGGCCGTCCGCTTCGGAGTCGACCTCGTAGCCGGCTTGCTTCAAGAGAGCCGCGAGGCCGTCGCGCAAGGAGTGGTCATCTTCGACGATCAGGAGTCGCATCACGTTTCACATCGCATGGGCAACGCGGCCCAAGGCAGCCATTCTAATGGTTGGACGTGCGGGGGGTGCACATCCCATCGCCCAGGAAAGCTCCTTGAAAGTTGGCGCCGCGACGTGCGCGGATGCGTCGAGCGTCGCACGCCTCTGGGATGGCTTCGCACCGCACGATTGGTGTGCCACGAGTGTGGCGCTTCAGGCACACTTCGCCGGCTATGCAACTGCGTGACCGGCTGCCCCTGACCGTCCTCAAGAGCCGACTCATCCCGGGTCACTGGGACGTGCTCGCTTTCCTGCTGGTCGCCGCCTTCTTCATCTATTTTTCGGAGGCTGCCCACGGCCTGTTGCAGCCCCTGGCGCGGCTCGAGGCGACACCGATCTCGCTCGATCCCTGGAGCCTGGTCGGCTATGCCGCCCGCACGGCGCTGCGCATGTTAGTGGCGATGGTCGCATCGCTGATCTTCACCTTCGCGTATGCAACGCTCGCCGCGAAGAGCCGGCGGGCCGAGATGGTGCTCGTACCGCTGCTGGATATCCTGCAGTCGGTGCCGATCCTCGGTTTCATCTCCGTCACCGTCGTCTTCTTCCTGTCGCTCACGCCGGGACGGGTCGCGGGCGCCGAGCTCGCCGCGGTGTTCGCCATTTTCACCAGCCAGGCCTGGAACATGGCCTTCAGCTTCTACCAGTCGCTGCGGAGCATTCCCTACGAGCTGCAGGAAGTCGCGAGCGGTTTTCGCCTGAGCGCCTGGCTGCGGTTCTGGCGGCTCGAGGTTCCCTACGCCATGCCGCCGCTCATCTGGAACATGATGATGTCGATGTCAGGCGGATGGTTCTTCGTCGTGGCCTCGGAGGCGATCAGTGTCGGCAATACAACGATCACCTTGCCGGGGGTCGGCTCGTATATCGCGCTCGCGATCGAGCAGCGCAACCTGCAGGCCATCGGCTGGGCCATCGCCGCCATGTTCGTGGTCATCCTCATCTACGATCAGCTCTTGTTCCGGCCGCTGATCGCGAGCGCTGACTGGTTCCGGCTCGAGCAGGAAGCAGGGCTGACGCCATCGCATTCATGGGCCCTCACGATGCTGCGTCGGTCGCGTCTGCTCGCGGTCATCGCAAAGCTGTTCGCCGCCGTTCTGGCGGCGGGCGGGCGGGCAGGCGGGCGGGCAATCAAGGTGAGGCCTCCTCGGTTGCCGGAGAGCCGCGCAGCCCAGCTGGGCCTCGATTTTCTATGGTACGGTTTGCTCGCCATCGCTGGCGTGACGGCGCTGTGGCAGACGACCTGGTTCGTGCTGGCCGGCGTGAGCCCCCACGAGATCGGTCACGTGGTGATCCTCGGCCTGATCACCTTGCTGCGGGTGACGATCCTGATCGCCGCGGCGAGCCTGCTGTGGGTGCCCATCGGCATTCTGATCGGATTGCGCCCCGCCGTGGCGAGCTTCGTCCAGCCGATCGCGCAGTTCCTGGCAGCGTTTCCCGCGAATCTCTTCTTTCCGGTGGTGGTCTCGGCGATCGTCGTCCTCAAGCTGAATGCGAATGTGTGGCTGAGCCCGCTCATGATCCTGGGCACGCAGTGGTACATCCTGTTCAACGTGATCGTGGGCGCCTCGGCGTTGCCCATTGAGCTCAAGTACGTGGGAGACAACCTGCGAGTGCGCGGCTGGCTGTGGTGGTGGCGGATCGCGCTGCCGGCTGTGTTCCCTTTCTATCTGACAGGCGCGATCACAGCCTCGGGCGGCTCCTGGAATGCCAGCATCGTCGCGGAAGTGGCGGTATGGGGGCACGAGAAGCTGACGGCCACGGGTCTTGGCTCGTACATTGCTGAGGCCACGACCGCCGGCGACTTGCGCCGCACCGTGCTGGGCATCGTGATCATGAGTCTGTTCGTCGTCCTGCTGAACCGTTTCTTCTGGCGGCCGCTCTATGTACGGGCGGAGCGCAAATTTCGCCTGACATGACACGAGAGCTCATCCCGGAGGAGGAATCGCCGTGAACGCGGTGCCGTTGCTTGATGTGCAAAGTGTGGGTCAGGCGTTCCGCAAGCCGGACGGCGCCGAGCTCGTCGTGCTCGAAGGCGTCAATCTGACGCTCCGGGAAGGTGAGATCGTCGGCCTGCTCGGGCGGTCCGGGTCGGGGAAGTCGACCCTGCTGCGGGTCATTGCCGGGTTGAACCTGCCGACCCACGGCGATGTGCGTTACCTCGGAGAGCCCGTGAGCGGGCCGGCCCCGGGGATCGCCATGGTTTTCCAGAGCTTCGCGCTGTTTCCATGGCTGACCGTGCTGGAGAACGTCCAGCTCGGCCTCGAGGCTCTGGCGGTGCCGCGGACCGAGAGCCGGCGCCGCTCGCTCGCGGCAATCGACCTGATCGGACTGGACGGATTTGAGTCGGCTTATCCGCGCGAGCTGTCGGGCGGCATGCGCCAGCGCGTCGGATTCGCGCGTGCGCTCGTCGTTCATCCCAACATTCTGCTGATGGACGAGCCTTTCTCCGCGCTCGATGTACTGACCGCCGAGACCCTGCGCAACGACTTCCTCGATCTGTGGTGCGAGGGCCAGCTTCCGATCAAAGCGGTCCTGCTGGTCACTCACAACATCGAGGAGGCGGTGCAGATGTGCGATCGCCTCCTCATCTTCTCGACGCATCCGGGTCGTGTGGTGAGCGAGATCCCGATCGATCTGCCGAAGCCGCGGCACGCCCTGGACCCGCGATACATCGCGCTCGTGGACCGCGTCTACGCCGAGATGACCACCCGACGCAGCAACGAGCAGCGTCCCGGTGGCCGGGTCGAGCGTTTTCCCGGTACGGGTATCGGGACGATCCTGACACATGTGTCATCGAACCTCCTGGCGGGCCTCATGGAGGCGGTGAGCGACGAGCCGTATCGCGGCAAAGCGGATCTTCCCGACATCGCTCAGGAGCTGCACATGGAGGCCGATGAGTTGATTCCAGTCGCCGAGGCGCTGCAGATGCTGCGTTTCGCCGAGATCGAGCGCGGCGATATCCGCCTGACGGAGGCGGGTCTGCGGTTTGCTCGCGAGGAGACGGACGAGCGCAAACGCGTTTTCTCCAGTCACCTGTTGACCTATGTGCCCCTGGCCGCGCACATCCGCCGGGTGCTCGATGAGCGCAAGGGCCGACCGGCGCCCAAGAGCCGCTTTCTCGACGAGCTGGAGGACTACATGGCCGAGGAGGCCGCCGAGCAGACCCTGCGCACGGTCATCAGTTGGGGCCGATATGCCGAGGCTTTCGCGTACGACGACCACCGCCAGGCGTTCAGTCTCGAGAATCCGGCCTGAGCCGTGAATGCATGAGCAACGCGGAGCCCGCGCTGGAACAGAGCAACCGTACGTGATACATTTCCGTCTCACATGAGCACGTCAATTCGCGACTTACGTAACCGTTTCCCCAAGGTCCGCAAGCTGGTAGAAACGTTGGGCGAAGTCATATTGACCGAGAAGGGTAAGCCCCGTTACCGGCTGACTCTGTATACGCCGCAGAGCTCTGAAGCACCGCCCGCGATGGATTATTGGGAGCGTTTGAATTCCTATCAGCCCCGGTCCGTGACCAAAGCCCAAGCCCGTGCGCTGGACGAAGAGAACCGTGGCGAGCGCTGAAAGCGTCTACGTCGATCCCAGCGCTCTGCTCAAGCTATATTTAAAGGAACCGGAGTCGCGCGCCATGGCAGCGTGGCGCGGCAAGATCGGGGACCCTTTGCTGGTGACGCGTCACGGCCGGCTCGAATTGACGAACGGCATTGGCCTTGCCTTGTATCGCGGCCTCATCACCAAAGGAATTCACCAAGCGGCATTGGCTGCTGTGGACGATGATTTCGCTTGCGGCCGCTACAGACAGACCGATGTGCTTTGGCGGGCGACCCTCGATCGGGCCTGCGAATTGAGCCGCGGACATACCGCTTCCCTCGGCTGCAGATCGCTCGATATCCTGCACGTTGCCAGTGCCATCGAGTTGGAGCTCGAGCACTTTGCGACTTTCGACGCGCGCCAGCAGCATTTGGCACGTGCCGCTGGACTGAAGCTCATCAAGCCTGCCGCGACATGAGCAATGCTGAGCCCGCACTGTCTCCCGTCAGGCCCACGCTCCTGATTGTCGATGACGATCACGAGTTGTGCTCGATGCTCGGGGAATATCTCGGACCCGAAGGATTCATCACCGAAGCGGTCGGCACCGGACCGATGGCCCTCGCGCGTCTGACGCACGGACCGATCGATCTGGTGGTGCTGGATGTGATGTTGCCGGAGCTGTCCGGCTTCGAGGTTTTGCGGCGTATCCGTACGGTGAGCCGGGTGCCTGTCATCATGTTGACCGCGCGCGGGGAGGAAGTGGACCGCATCGTGGGTCTGGAGCTTGGCGCGGACGACTATTTGCCCAAGCCCTTCAGTCCGCGTGAGCTCGTGGCGCGCGTTCGCGCGGTCCTGCGCCGCATATCTACTGATGCACAGCCGGTGAACGGCGCCCTGCAGTGGGGGCCTTTGCGCATCGACCTGCGCGCCCGGCGTGCCGAAATCAACGAGCACGATCTGCAGCTCACGGCGGCGGAGTTGCGCATCCTGGAAATGCTGGTGCGCGCGGACACACGAACTGTCACGCGCGATGAGCTCATGATGCACGCCCTCGGGAGACGGCTGCTGCCGACCGATCGCAGCCTCGACACTCACATCAGCAATCTGCGCCGCAAGCTCGCGAAAGCCACCCACCGCGTCAACGTGCAGAGCATCCGCGGCAGCGGCTACGCGCTGACCGTTAACGGCCGCGCGGACTCCACGGAAGGGTAGCCGGCGCCGCGGGGCTAATTTGCCGGGTAAACCACATGCGTTCGCTGTACTGGCGAATTTTTCTTTCCTTCTGGCTGGCCCTCGCGCTCATTCTCGTCGGCACGGTCACGGTTGCGGTCAACGCCGAGCTCCGGCAGCGCTTCACGCTGCCCTGGGCCGAGCGCACCGAGATCTACATCGACGCGACCAAAGCTTTCGAGACGGGCGGTCCCAAGGCCCTGGATGCCTGGTTGCGCCAATTGCAGCCCGCGGATATCCGGGCCCAGACCTACGTGATCGATCCCGAGGGCCACGAGCTTCTGGGCCGCGCAATCCCTGACTTTCTGCGACTCGACGCGGCGCCGGCCGCGGGCCCACCTCGCAGTGTGCTCGCGACTCCACGGCCGGCGGGCGGGCCTCTCGTCCTGGTGGGGCCGGACGGTCGGACGTTTCATGTGTTGGTCGGCCGCTTGCGGGCGGGACCTCATCTGTTCGGCGAGCTCGAGATTCCGGCTGTCTCGCTCGCGACGCTCCTGATCGCATTGGCCGTGAGCGCGGTCGTCTGCTTCTTCCTCGCGCGCTATCTGGATACGATGGCCGAGCAGGTGCGTCAGCTCCTCGAGTCGAAGCAGCAGTTGCTGCGGGACGTCTCCCACGAGCTGCGCTCGCCGCTCGCCCGGTTGCAGATCGCCTTGTCTCTGGCGCGGCGTGAGGAAGGAGCTGTCGCCCGGCATCTGGATCGGATCGGCGGCGAAGCCGATCGCCTCGAGCAGCTCATTGCCCGGACGCTGGGACTTGCCCGCCTCGATCGGGCGCCTCCGCCCGTGGAGGCGACGCCGGTGAACCTGTCTGAATTGCTCGACCACATCGTGGCCGACGTGACGATCGAGGCGGATGCCCAGGGTTGCGTCGTGGCCCTACAGCATGAGCGGTCGTTGCTGGTCCGGGGAGATGCGGAGCTGTTGCGCAGCTCGCTCGAGAACGTCGTGCGCAACGCGGTCCGATATAGCCCCAAGGGAGGACGGGTCGTCATTGCCGGCCGTCGCAGGCCGCAGAGCCGGCAGATCGAGGTCGTCGTCGAGGATCAGGGACCCGGGGTGCCCGAGGCCGATCTGAAGCTCATCTTCGAGCCGTTCTATCGCGTGGACGCTGCTCGTGACCGGGCAGCCGGCGGGGAGGGACTGGGTCTCGCGATCGCCGCGCGGGCGGTCCTGCTGCATGCGGGGAGCATCGAGGCCTACAACATCGAGTCCGCGGGACTCGCGGTCCGGATCCTTCTGCCGGAGGAACCCGCCTCTGCAGAGGAAAGAGAGCCGCCCTTGCGGGCGGCTTCCAACGGCGCTCGAAATCGAGAGCTGGCGTCGCTACATGGGCCTCAGGGAGGGCGAAAGCCTCATGCGCCATCCACCACGCCGGGACAAGATCGAGGCAACGAATGAGCTCATGCAAAGCTCATGAGGTAAGACGCGCGAAGAGGCGGAAAGTTGAAGGATTTGAGCATTCTTAAGAATGCCGCGGATCGCTCACAGGGCCCGGCCGGCGCGGGTCGGCCTAAGGCTGGTCGGCCTCTAAGGCTGGTCGGCCTCTAAGGCTGCTCGGCTAGGGCTGCTCGGCTAGGCGTTGGCAGGCGCCTTGCGTAGCACGAATCGAGCGCGACGGAGGTACTTGAAAATGCGCGGCCCGCGCACGAGATAGCGGCCCGCCATCCGCCGCGGGTTCTGCATGAGCCGGTGCAGCCACTCGAGCGACAGGCGCTGCAGCCAGACCGGAGCACGCTTTTCCACGCCGGTGACGAAGTTGAGCGAAGCGCCGACGCAGAGGGCGAGGCCGCGGGCCTTGCCGCGAGCGAGGAGCATGTTCGCGATCACTTCCTGCTGAGGCGATCCGAACGCCAGGAAGCAGAAGCGGAAGGGGCTGGCCTGCTCGATGAATTGCAAGCACTCCTCGACGGCCACGGGATCCTTGATGAAGCCCATGGGCGGATTGTGGTGAGCCACCTGGGTGAGCCCGTAGATAGCCGCCAGGTCCTTGGCCTGCTGCTCGCTTCCGCCGACCATCACGATGCGGTCGGCAGGGGAAACCACGCGAGAGAGGAGTGTCTCGCTCAAATCGGAGCCGGTGCAGACCCGCAGCCGGACGCCGGTCAGGAGCCGCAGCACGCGGGCGAAGAAACGGCTGTCCATGAGCACGTAGTCCGCGTTCCGGTATAAGGAGCGGAACGACGGATCTTCGTGACAGCGGATGAAGTGGTCCACGTTGGGGGTGACCACATAGCCGTAGCGGTTCTGCCCGTAATGGGCGGCCACCGCGGTGAAGTCCTCGAGGTCGAGATCATCGACGACGTGCACGACCTCACGCGAGCCCGGCTTCGCATCGCCGACGCGGTTGATCGGAGCATAGACCGTGGCGGTCGGGGCTTCGGTGCTGGCCGGCAATGGCAGAGACGGGGCCAGCGAGTAATTAGCGCTCTGCACGCGCGCGAGATTGTCCGTCACAGTAGAGACCCTTCATCATCCAGATCCACGACCCCCTGCCACTCAAACCCCATCAAGTCGGAAGTCATTTCTCGTTAGTTCTTCATCACGGCCATTCCGTGCCGAGTCATTATCTCTTCGCCGGGCGGCGAATCCTACAACACCCTGTCCGACTTGTGATGGTCGTCCGGTGTGCGCCGCTCTTTAAAAAACATAACGTGTGACAATTGTGCGCTGGTTCTTCTCAAAGAAACATAACCCGTACCGAATGTGCGCTGGCGCTCAATAGGCATTCTTGTCGCGCCAGAGCACGGCGATCGTCTTCGCGATGATCTTCACATCCAGCCACGGCGACCAGTGGCTGAGATATTCCAAGTCGTAGCGGACGCGTTCCCGCATCTTCTCGACGGTCTCCGTCTCGCCGCGCAGGCCGTTCACCTGGGCGAGCCCGGTGATTCCCGGCCGCACCTTGTGCCGGATCATGTAGCCGCTGATCAGCTTTCTGTATTGCTCGTTGTGAGCGACGGCGTGCGGGCGCGGGCCGACGACGCTCATCTTGCCCTCGAGCACGTTGAGGAGCTGTGGCAGCTCGTCCAAAGACGTGGCACGGAGTATTCGGCCCAGGGGTGTCACCCGCTGGTCGTGCTTGGTCGCCTGTGTCACGACAGCACCGTCCTCGCACACCGTCATGCTGCGAAACTTGTACACCATGATCTCTTCGCCATTCAGGCCGTATCGGCGCTGGCGGAAGAGAACGGGGCCCTTCGAGGTCAGCTTCACCGCAAGGGCGATGAGCAGCATGAAGGGCGACAGGACGAGGAGGGCGAGGCTGGCGATCAGCACATCCGTGACGCGCTTCATGATCGCGTCCATGCCATAGAATGGGGTGTCGCAGACGGACAGCGCGGCCAGACCGTTGATCTCGACCAGCCGTCCCTGGATCAGGTCGAACGCAAACACGTCCGGAATGAAGTAGACCGACGCCGTCGTGTCGCGCAATTCGCGAATCATTTCACCGATTCGCGGCGCTTTGCTCAGAGGCAGCGCGATATATATGGAGGTGACGCCATGCGCCCTCACGAATTCCGCCACGTCCTTGCAGTGGCCGACGAGCTGCGCCGGATCGATGACCTCGGCGACCCGGTCCGGGCTACGGAAGTCGAAGAAGCCGAGGAAGCCCTTGCGCGGCAGGCGGCGGAAGAGCTCGAAGCCCAGGCTGTTCGCGCCCACGATGATGTAGCTGGGGGCGTACGCGCTGTTCGAGATGGCCCATTTGGCGCGTAACCGCAGCGCATGGGCGGCGTACAAGGAGAGGGGGCTCGCCGCGAACCACGTGAGCATCATGGCGCGCGAGAACAGGTCGCTCACCTTGAAGGCGAAGAACGCGAACAGAAGGATGCAGACGACGCAGATCCATTCGATGACGATTCGCGAGAACACGGACGTCATCGGCTTGCCGGCCAGCTCGCTCTCCCGATTGGACTTGCCGAAGATGTGGCTCGAGATGACATAAGTCAGAACGGCCAATGCGCCCATCTGAGGCGTCAGCGGTACACGAAAGATCAGGGCGCACAGACCGAGCGTGATGACGGCCATCAGCGGATCGAGCTGCTTGAGAGCCGAGAGCAGCGCAGGCTCGATGCTTCCGAATCGGACTCGCTTATGAGGCTGATCGCCGGCTGAGCCGCCGACGGAACCGACCACCGCCGCCACTGTTCTGATCTCCCCTAATTCCTAATCGTCTGTGAGCTCTGCTTATTCTGCGCAGGTCACGTTACTTCATCACTACAGCCGCTGCCTTGCTGCCCTTCACGGAAAAACTGTGAACTGGGTCTTGACTGCAGCGGACTGCAAATCGCGTGCCGGATGAGTCCGGTACGACCTGAGTCGCGCTCTCGAGCCACCTCTGAGCTTATGAAAATCGGGTTCTTGTGAATATTCGCCGGATCCGCCGAGCCGGTCACCGTGCTCGCGAGCACGCTAGTCGGTGCTCCACGATTGCTCTGTCGCGCCTTCCTCTGCTCTTTGGCGGCGCGTGCTTCCCACCTGCTCCGCAGCGGTGCAAGCGTACACCGAATCTCGATTGTTCCGCGAGTGTTTTACGTATTGCTTCGAAGTGTCGTCTCATGGCGACGCTTCGGCTTCGGGCTGAGGCTCTGGACGCCACCATTTCCAACATTGAGCGGATCGGCGCAAGGCGACATTACACGGTCGAGCGCACGCCCATGATGAAGCTGCGAGGGAAATATGTAGCGTAACGCCCCGCCCGCATTCGCTCTGCGGCAGAATCAAACTTAATCAAGCGCGGTTTCCGCGGCTGCGGAAATCAACAAAAAACAACCGTCGCGCGTCTCGTGGGAAGCGAGTCAGCCGCTTCATCCGAGGTGATTCGCGCATTCTGTTAAATCAACAGCCCTCTGTCGCCAAGCGCACACGTCTGTGTGTGCCGACATTTGGTGCATGTACAGAGGCTGCGTTTTACTCCACATGACGCGCTGTCTTTCGTTCCCGCAGTGAAGGATGCGAGCGCTGATGGCTGATGACCACAGCAGACGCTCGCTGAGCCCGCAGCAACAGCAACGAGTGCGCGCGCACTTTCACTGATTTTTTTTCATACGGGGATGCCATGAGGCGCGTCGCATTGGTCGAGAGCTCGAGGATTCTGCGGTCATTCATCCTGGCGGTAGCGGTTCGCGCTGCCGTGATCGCGCCGCTTGCTGTTGGAATGCTGCCGCAGGTGGCGCACGCCGCGGTCTACATCGGAGGCAGTCCCCGGACGACGATCGTCGCCGGACGCGGCTACTGGTTCAGACCGTGGGCATCGGCTCCTTCGGGCACGAAGCTGACCTTTTTCATCAGGAACAAGCCGTACTGGGCCAGCTTCGATGCCAGCACGGGCACTCTATCGGGGGCCGTCCGCAGCGGCGAGGTCGGTGTCTACCGAAATGTGAGCATCGGCGCGAGCGGCGGCGGCAGCACCGCATACATGCCGAGCTTCGCGATCACTGTTACCGGAAGCGCAACGTCGAATCCTCCTCCGACCACCCCGCCGACTTCGCCCACACCACCAACGACTCCCACCCCGCCCACGACGCCTACAAACACAGCGCCGGTCATCAGTGGGACCCCAGCGACGTCGATAGCCGCCGGGGCTGCTTACAGCTTTACGCCGACCGCGTCCGATGCAAATGGCGATAGCCTGACATTCAGCGCGAAGAACAGCCCGTCGTGGGCCAAGCTGGACGCGACTACGGGCCGCCTCTACGGCACGCCGACCACCGCCAACGTCGGAACGACCTCCAATATCCTGATCACCGTGAGCGACGGCAAGGCATCGACATCACTGCCGGCGTTCTCGATCACCGTCACTGCGCTGGCAAATGGATCCATCACTCTTGGTTGGGCCGCGCCGACGAAGAACACGGATGGGACGCCAGTGACGAACCTCGCGGGCTACCGCATTCACTACGGTACCAGCGCGAGCACTCTGACTCAGACGGCGCAGATCGCGGACGATACGCAGACGCAGTACACCATCCCGAATCTGGTGCCGGGGACGACCTACTACTTCAACGTGGTCGCATACACGACCGCGAACCAGGAGAGCTCACTGTCGAACGTGGTCAGCGCCACGATTAATTGAGCTGCAGCGCCGGGCGGCACCCTCGAAAGGTGTCGCCCGGCCCTCGAAAACAGCCGCTGTCGGGTCTTTCAGACAGTCTATAAGGTCAAGAATTTCAGGCAGTTATACGCTATTTTGACAATAGATGGCAGGCCACTGTCGGAGGAGCGCGACCAATGACGGCCCGAGCCTGTGTGATGGGGATCACGTCGGTGCCTATAATCACCTGAAATAAAAATACAAATTTTTTCTGGCATAGGCTTTGCTCAAGTAGTGACGCCGGCGCGAGGATCGCACCTCACGCGGTGAGCGGATGTTGCTTATGCCGATCGGGGAGGTCGTGATTTTGCGTATGTTCAAAGCTACGGCGGCAGTGATCGCTAGCTTGCTGATTTTGACGGCGTGCGATGGTGGCGCGAGCACGGCCACGACGGCTGCCGCGACCGGGTCCGATACCGGCACGGGGACTTCCAACACTGGAGGCAGTTCCGGCAGCGGCTCGAATGGGGGTGGGGGCTCCACGCCGACTACTTCAGCGCTCTCCATTTCCGGACAGCCGGCGGCCTCTGTCGTCGCGGGAGGCGGCTACAGCTTCACACCCACAACCAGCGCCGCTGCTGGCGCGCCTCTGACATTCAGCATCCAGAACACTCCGTCGTGGGCGACATTCGATCCGGTAACCGGGAAGCTCTCCGGGACACCGTCGAGCGCCGAGGTGGGAACGTATTCGGGCATCGTGATCTCAGTGAGCGACGGCACGACGACTTCCTCGCTGACGGCATTCAGCGTTGAGGTCTCCGCCGCTTCGGGAGCGCCAGCGGCCACCGGCAGTGTCACGCTCGCCTGGGACCCGCCCACGAACAACACTGATGGAACACCGCTCAACTCCCTGACCGGCTACCGTATCTACTACGGGACTTCGGCCGGCACGCTGAGCCAGTCCGTGGATATCAGCAGCGGCGCGGCGACTACGTTCGCGGTGCAGGGTCTTGCAGCCGGTACCTGGTATTTTGCGATCCAAGCCCAGTCGGCAGAGGGGACCGCGAGCGCGCTGTCCGCGGTCACCAGCGCTACGATCACCTGACCCGGTCGCTCAGCCCACGAGGTTCTGCTCACCGGGCTGGGTCCGCTTGACCGGGGCGCTCTCAATTGGTCATCCGGCCCATTCCGGCCCCGCGGGCTGGCGGGCCCTGACCGGCAACACGACCCGAAAAGGCCGACCCGGCACTCGATTTCCGCTCGGATGACGTGAAAACAATCGCGGCACGGCCGCGAGCTCACGGCTAGGATAGTGGGATGAGCATAATATGTCCTACTCGTGCCACCGTAGCGCTACTGGCCGCCGGCCTGACTGCTTTTGCCACACTTTCCGTTGCGGCCGAGAGCCCGGCGCCCGCTACCGCGACGCAGTCGGTCCCCGACGACTATCGGATCGGACCGGGCGACACCTTACAGGTGTTCGTGTGGCGTAATCCGGAGCTGACCACCACGGTTCCCGTTCGTCCGGACGGGAAGATTTCGACCCCTCTCGTCGAGGACATGCCGGCCGTCGGCAAAACCCCCTCCCAGCTTGCCCGCGATGTGGAGAAGGTGCTGGCCGAGTACGTCAAGTCGCCTCAGGTAAACGTGATTGTGACGGTGCCGGCGAGCGCGTTCAGCCAGGTCAAGGTGATCGGGCAAGTGACGCATCCCATGGCGCTCGCGTACCGGGATGGCATGACGGTCCTCGACGCCATATTGGCTGTGGGGGGGCTGGGGAACTTCTCGGCGGGCAACCGCTCTCGGCTGATCCGGACTGTCAACGGCAAACAGTCGGAAATCCACCTGAAGTTGGAGAACCTGGTGAACAACGGGGACATGAGCCAGAACTTGGCCCTGCAGCCCGGCGACGTGCTGGTGGTGCCGGAGAGCCGTTTCTGATGACTGCCGGACAGCGTTTTTGGAACCGGGTCGCTTCTGGGCCGGGTCCCGATTGCACTAGGCTCATCCGGCTGGGCTCATCCGGCAAGGCGCTGCGCCTTCATTAGCAAGACCGACGTATCAGGGGATGGACGGCCTTTGAGTCCGATAATCGAGCAGATTCGCGATCAGATCCGCGGCGCCTGGCGGTTCCGCTGGTGGGCGCTCGCGGTGGCCTGGATAGTGGCCCTCGGTGGTTGGCTCGGGGTTTTCGCCATGCCCGATCGCTATGAAGCCGGGGCCAGCGTATTTGTCGATACTCGCACGCCTCTGACGCCCGCGTTGCAGGGGCTGACCATGGAGCAGGATGTGAACGCCCAGTTGAACCTGGTGCGCCAGTCGCTGCTTGCGGGCTCGGAACTGGAGAAGCTCGCTCGCTCGGCCGGCATCCTGCCGGACTCCGTCGTGGACGTTGGACGCCGCGGGAAGATTCTCGACCAGGTCCAGCAGAACATCCAGATCACGGTGCGGAGCGCCAACGACCGGGAAGATGCGCGCACGGCCGGCACCATCTACGACATCGTCTACCAGGACCCGGACCAGGGCCGCTGCCTGCGGCTGGTCGAGATCATGTTGAAGACCTTTGTCGAGCAGACCCTTGGCGGCAAGCGAGAGGGCTCGCTCAGCGCCCAGCAGTTCCTCGAGACCCAGGTTCACGACTATGAGACGCGGTTGCGCGCCGCGGAGGATCAGCTCGCCGCGTTCAAGTCGCGCCACCTTGGGCTGATGCCTTCGGAGCGGGGCGGTTACTTTGCGCAGCTCCAGAAGGAAACGGAGACGGTGACAGATCTGCAGGCGAAGCTGCGTACCGCTGAGAACCGACGCGCGACCCTGCAGGGGCAACTACGTGGTGATGCGGCAGTGTCGGCAGTTGGTGGTGGCCCCTCCGCGGTCGTCGGTGCGGGTGGCGTCTCCGCGGGCAACGATACGGTCTCGCGCATTGCCGAGACGCAGGCGCACCTCGATGAGCTGCTGCTCAAGTTCACCGACAAACATCCGGACGTGATCGCGGCGCGGGAGACGCTCGAGGAGCTGAAGAAGCGCCGTGTCCAGGAGATCGAAAGCCTGCGACGCGGCGATGCGAATGCGGTCGCCGTGAGTCGCGCGAGCGCGAATCCCGTGTATCAGAGCATCCAGCTCGCCCTGAACCAGGCCGAGCTGGATGTGGCCGACCTGCGCTCCCAGCTCGGCGATCATCAGGCGAAGGTGCAGGAGCTCAAGCAGCTCGTGACGACGGCTCCGCAGGTGGAGGCCGAGTACGCGCAGTTGAGTCGCGACTACGACGTCAACAAAGCTCAGTACACCGCGCTGCTCGGCAATCTCGAGAAGACTCGTCTCGGCGAGCGTGCCAGCGACGCTGGATCCGTGCGCTTCGATGTCGTTCAGCCGCCCGCCGTCAGCTACAAGCCGGTGGCGCCGAAGCGCTCGATGTTGCTCCTGGCGATGCTGATGGCTGGATTCGGAGCGGGAGGCGCGCTGGCTTACGGACTGGATCGGATGTATCCGGTGGTGGGCTCGGGCAGCGACTTGTCTCAGCTCGCGGGAGTGCCTGTGCTCGGAGCAGTCGGTTCCGCATTTCCCTCACTCACGTCGCGGCAGACGCGGCGTGACGTGGGCCTGATGGTTGCAGTCGCGGCTTGCCTCGTCGCAGGCTTTCTCGTCGCCCTGTTTCTCAGTCGCGACGGTTATCGCATCAACATCACCACGTTGACTCACATGGGGGGCGTGTGAGCTTAATAGAGAGTGCTTTTGACAAGATGCGTCGGGCCGGCGTGGAGTCCGAAGGACCGAACCCGCCCGCGCGCCCGCTGACCCACTTGGCAGCGCTCGCCGCGCCGCCGGATGCGGAGCCCGCATACCGGCAAGTGTCGATCGATCTCGAAGCCCTGCGCGCGGCTGGATACCTTCCCGAGAAGGACCACGAGCGTCGCCTGGCCGACTATTACCGGCAGATCAAGCGACCCTTGATCGAAAGGGCGCTCGCCGCCCCTGACGTTCCGCAGATGCGGCTGATTCTGGTCACGAGCCCTTTGCCGGGTGACGGCAAGACATTCACCAGCATCAATCTCGCGTTGAGCATGGCGCGCGAGCGGGACACCAGCACTTTGCTGGTCGATGCGGATCTGCCCAAAGCCCACATCAGTCGTGCTTTTGGTTTCGGCGGTGAGCCGGGGCTCGTGGACGCGCTGCTCGACGAATCGATCGACGTCGAGTCACTGATCCTGCGTACCAATGTCCGCGGACTCGATATCCTGCCGGCGGGCACGTGGGTCGATAGTGTGACCGAGCTGCTCAGCAGCGCCCGGATGGCTCAGGTGGCAGCCCGGCTTGCGTCGCGTCCCCGACGGCTGGCGCTGCTGGACTCATCGCCAGTGCTGGTCTCCATCGAGGCGCGCTCTCTCGTGCAGATTCCGGGTCAGGTCGTGCTGGTGCTGCGCTCCGGTAAGACCCCACGCCCGGCAGCTCTCGATGCCATCGCTCAATTGGACAAGAAGAAGCTGCAGGGTCTGATCCTCAATGACTCCCGAGCCCCAAGCGGCGGCTACTACTACGGCTATTCCTACTACGGCACGGGCAATGATGGAACTTCGCGGGGTGGCTAGCTGCCGCGCCGCGTTTGCGGTCTGTCTCCTGATTTCGCTCCGCAGTGCACTGGCAGCCGACCAGCGTCTCGGTGTTCCGGTAGCGGGGAGTATCACCGACACCGCCAGGCAGGCTGTCGCGCTGAGTAGTGACACGACTGATCAGACGCGGCTTGACGTCAGTGCGAGCGTCGGCGAGACCGACAACATTGCGCGCATGGATGGCGGACCGTCGCAGACTGTCGGCGTGATCGGCGTGGACTTCGGCCTGAAACGGACCGGGCGCCGCTTCGATACCGACCTGAAAGGCGATTTCAACTACATCGATTATCTCCAGAGCTACTACGGCAGTGAGGTGACGGGCCGGTTCGACGGCGCCGCCGGCTGGGAGATCGTCCCGGAGCGCCTGCGTTGGAGTGTGGAGGACAGCTTCGGTCAGGCGCAGCTACAACCTTTCTCCGCCGTAACGCCGGACAATCTCGAGAACGTCAACGTCGTATCGACGGGGCCCGATCTCCTGTTGCGTCCGACGCAGAGTCTGTTCGTCAAGCTCGGCGGCCGTTACGCCTATGCGCATTACGAGACCAACCCGTTCGACAATCGCCGCCTGATGGGCAATTTCGCCCTCGGCCACGATCTCTCGGGACACTCGAGTATTGCGCTCAATGGCGATTTCCAGAGCATTCGTTTCACGAACACGATCGTCAACAGCGACTATGATCGTCGTAACTTCTACGCCAGCTACCTGGCGCGCGGCAGCCGTACTGACCTCAGCGTCGATGCGGGCGTGTCGCAGTCCAATGATGGCGGCTCCTGGCGCACCACCCCCTTTGTCCGGATCGAGGCGACACGTGTCGTCTCAACCGCCTCGGTTCTGAAGGTCATCGCAAGCCGCCAGTACAGTGACGCGTCGGATAGTTTCCGGAGTCTGCAAGCTGGCGCCACGGGGCGCATCGTCGTCGCTCCGGTCAGCGGTACCACCTCGACGTACCTCGATGAATACGGGACAGTGCTCTGGAGCTTCGAGCGCAGCCGAACCATGATCGACCTCTCGGGTACGTACGAGCGCAACACCTATGCAACCGATCACGCGCAGGATGTGAGTCGGGCATCCGTCGAGGCACGAGTCGCGCGACGCATGACCAGCACCTTGACTGCGGAAGTATCAGGACGGGCCGCGCGGGAGCGATTTCTGGAGACGGACTTTCACGATCGCGATTACCTCGCCAGCGTGGCCGTAGCCTATCGAGCCGGCCGGCGCCTGGAGTTCAAGCTCCGCTACGATCATGAGAGACGATCTGTATCCGCAGGCACCAGCGGATATACGGAGAACAGGGGACTGGTGACCGTGAGCTATCAGGTCAAGCCCTAAGCGCGTCTGACAAAATGTGCCTTGGCGTGACCGGCGAAAGCGCCATCCATGGCCACGTCACGCTGTCATAGCGTGAACGCTCTAAAGCTTCGTCAACAACTCGCCGGTCCCCGTCCGCCAGGCTTCTGAAAGGGTCGCGAACAATTCACCCCCGTCAAATGCTCGCCGCGCATTGACAGCCCGCGCGCCCTTCAAGATGAGCGTCTTGCTCGTGGTTGCGATCGACTCGAAAGCCGCGATCGGTCCATCGAGGCCCGACGTGCCGGCTCTCTGGAGCCACCGAAGATTTGCCGCTGCAAGCTCGAAGGCCGCCCCGAGCTGCCGCGTCGTCGCGAACGCCCAGGCATGATAGTAGGCGAGTCCCCGTTCCTGAAGCTGGGCCATGTCAGCGGCCATGCGCTCGCGGAAGCGGTCCACCGGGTTGGTCGCGGGCAGGCGCGCCAGATGTCGCCGCCAGAGCCGTTCGGAATGCTCGCGTAGCTCTTCAGCCGGCCGGCGCACCAGGCGATCGAGGCGGATGGACTCCGCGAAGAGGGGCATGAAG
>DATEJM010000019.1:0-12761 GCA_035277965.1 Steroidobacteraceae bacterium
GCCACACGCCCGCGCCACAACCGCGGCCGCAGACGCGCCAAGCGATAGGAATGGTTGCGCGCCGCGCGCCACGAGCTCCCTGAAAATGGACATGAATGCTAATGCGAATGATTCTTAGTCGCGCTAGCATACCAATCCTCAAACGAGCGCGCTACGGGGGGAGCGCAGTGCATGCGCCAAACGACTCCCGCTATTGGCGCATTAAATGGAGCTAACGGCCAAAAAAGCCTACTCTAATGGCGCACAGAAAGCCAAATACGCCAAACAAAGTATGCCAAAACGCCTTCCGCCCGACTTACTCAATCGCGTCCAGACCACCCTCGACCAGCACCCCGAAGGTCTAGGTCTCGCGGGTCTGCATGCACTCCTCGAGGGTGCCGCGAGCCGTCGGTCTCTCCAACGCGGTCTGGACCAATGGCTCCGACGGCGCGTAATTCGAGCGGAAGGTGAGCGTCGAGGCCGCCGCTATTTCCCCGCGGAAACCCAGGTCATCACGCCGCCGGCCACGGAGGTGACGACTACCTCAACCCCGCCCGCCATCCGGGAGAGCGTTCCTCTTTCGATCGCGGGCCGGGACATTCAAGACACCGTAAGCGGGGCGATCACCGACCGCGCACCGACTGGCTACGAACGCGCATTCCTCGAGCGCTACGTTCCTAACGATACGGCGTATCTCACTGACGCGCTGAGATCCCACTTGCATGAGCTTGGACGCACGCCGGACGGGGAGCGTCCGGCCGGTACTTACGCACGCAACATTCTCGATCGCCTGCTGATTGACCTGTCGTGGTCATCGAGCCGTCTCGAAGGAAACACCTATTCGCTGCTCGATACGCGTGAGCTCATCGAACGAGGGGCGGTGGCCCCGGGCAAGGACGCCAAGGAGACGCAGATGATCTTGAACCACAAAGCTGCCATTGAGCTCTTGGTTGACTCGGCGGAGGAGGTCGGCGTGAACCGCTACACCGTGACGAACCTTCACGCCTTACTTTCCGACAACCTGCTCGAGGACCCCAGGAACTCAGGCCGGCTCCGAAAGACTCCGATCGCCATCGGTGCCTCGACTTATATCCCGACGGCAATTCCTCAACTGATTGAAGAAATGTTCGCGCGGCTGCTGGAGCTTGGAGCCGCCATTCGCGACCCCTTCGAGCAGTCGTTCTTCCTTCTTGTGCACATCCCCTATCTGCAGCCTTTCGTCGATGTCAATAAGCGAACCTCGCGACTGGCATCAAATATCCCGTTGATAAAGCGCAACTTGGTACCGCTGTCGTTCATCGACGTTCCGCAGGACACCTATATCGACGGACTGATCGGCGTCTACGAGTTCAACCGCGTCGAGCTGCTGCGTGATGTATTCGTTTGGGCTTACGAGCGATCTTCGCGGCGCTACAAGACCGTCCGCGATTCGCTTCCGGAGCCGGATCCGTTTCGGCTCAAGTACCGGACAGCTCTGATGGAGGTGGTGGGAGAGGTTGTACGCCGCCGCCTTCCGTCAACCCTCGACGCCCTCGCAGAAATCTCGCGACGAATAGTCTCGACGGAAGATTTAGTGCGATTTACACAAGTAGCCCTGACGGAGCTCAACGAGCTGCACGAAGGAAACATCGCCCGCTTCCGCATCAGACCATCGGAGTTTCGGGCGTGGATCGGCAGTCAGCAAGCGGCGAGCTGATTCTGTGTCCCACCACGCGCTCGAAGGCCTCGAGGGCGTCATCATCGAGCCTTCGACGTTGTTCGACCAGTCTGGCGACATGACACGACATCACTGCTCGACGCGCGTGAGGGTCGCGCTCGGGACACTGGTGGCGGTCGAAGCGGCACACGACATCTCTGCCAGCGCTGCGGAAGCGGTCGTGGCAGCGCACGAGGCCATCGCATCGGTAGATCGCCTGCTGCACCCACAGAACGATGGGAGCGATCTGGCACGCATCCGCGCGGCGGCTTTGCACAGCCCTGTCGCGGTCGACGCGTTTACCTGGGATCTACTCGAGTTCGCTAAACGGCTTCACGCCCTTACCCGTGGTGTATTCGATCCCTCCCTGCCCTCCCGGGAAGGACGCCTCGATGATCTGGAGCTGTCCGGCGATCAGGACGCGCCCCACGTCGTCTGTCGCAAGCCGGTCGCTCTGGACTTTGGTGGGTTTGCGAAGGGGTTCGCGGTCGATCGCGCGGTCGATACTCTGCTCACGCACGGCTGCGAGTCGGGATTGGTCAATGCCGGTGGTGACATGCGCGTGTTCGGAGCACGCGAGCATGTGGCACTGCTGCGCCGCCCGGACCGCTCATATGAAGAGCTGCCACTTGCCGCAAGTGCCCTGGCCGTCAGCGACGTGGATGCCGCGAGTCGCCCACCGGAACATCAGGGCTACTACACGCGGGTGGCTCCGTTATGCCTGCATCAGCGTTACGTCGCTGTCCGGGCAACGACCGCAACGGTCGCCGACGCGCTCGCGAAATGCCTGCTGTTGTGTCCGCCGGCGACAGGCAGGGAGTTGCTGCGCACCTTCAAGGCGGAATGCGTGAGTGACGCTTCGTATCCGGCATTGCGACATACACGATCAGCGACATAGCGGTACACGCGGTCACGTACCAGTAGAACGCACTTTCGTGTCCGCCCTTTTTCGCCCAGAGGGCCACGTATTCCGCCGAGCCCCCAAACACGGCCACTGCGACGGCATACGGTAAGGCGACTCCGATCGCCCGCACCTCGGTAGGAAAGAGCTCGGCCTTCACGACCGCGTTGACTGCCGTATATCCACTCACGATGGTCAAGGCTGCCAGCAGGAGCGCGAAGGCCTGCGCCGGAGTCGCCGCGGATCCGATGGCGGACATGATCGGTACCGTCAACAAGGTGCCGAGGGCGCCAAACCCGATCAACACGAGCCGCCGGCCGATCAGATCCGACAGGAGCCCCACGACGGGCTGCAACAGCATGAAGACCAGCAGGCTCAACGCCGACACGGCCGTCGCCGTCGGCTTGTCGAACCCCGTCGTATTGACCATGAACTTCTGAGCGTACGTGGTGAAGGTGTAGAAGCTCAGTGTTCCGCCCATGGTCAGGCCGATGACGGTCAGAATCTCGCGTGGGTATCGAAAGAGCTCGCGCGTGATCCGTCTTTGAGCACGGACCGCGACGTCATTGAACGCCTGCGATTCCTCCATCCCCGTCCGCAGAAGGGCTGCCACCACCGCACATATGCCGCCGATGACAAAAGGAATCCGCCAGCCCCAGGCGTGGAGTTGGTCCTCGGAAAGGAACACCCTCTGGAGAAGGACAAGCACGGCGAGCGCCAGCAACTGACCGAGAATCAGCGTGACGTATTGGAAGCTGGAATAAAACCCGCGGCGCTGACTCCCGGCGACCTCCGAGAGGTAAGTGGCGCTGGTGCCGTATTCACCCCCGACGCTGAGGCCCTGGAGCAGGCGCGCGAAGAGGAGTACCGCCGGCGCTGCAAGTCCGATTCTCGCGTACCCCGGCGTGACGGCGATGAGCAACGAGCCGGAGCACATCAACAACACCGAGCCCGTCAAGGCGGCCTTGCGGCCGTGGCGGTCCGCATACCAGCCCAGCAGCCACCCGCCGAGCGGCCTCATCAGGAAGCCGAGCGCGAATACCCCCGCGGTGTCGAGAAGCTGGGCGGTCGGGTCCCCGCCCGGAAAGAAGGCCGGAGCGAAATAGATCGAGAACGCCGAGTAGACATAGAAGTCGTACCACTCGACCAGATTGCCGACCGATCCGCTGAATATCGAGAGCAACCGGCGCCCGACCGCCTCCGCGGAAGCGGACGGCAAGGGAGCGCCCGCGGCGTGAACGGCCGGCGGCTCCGAAACGCCCCCTTCCGAACGACTAATGTTTTCCGAGCGGCTGGAAGCCGTACTTCTTGAAAATCGGGGTGGCCGCGGCACTCGTTACGAAACTCTCGAATTCCTGGGCGTCTTTCGCACCATGCGTCGTCAACGCAATGGGATACACGATCGGCGGATGACTATCCAGGGGGAACTCGTCAACGATGCGCACACGCGGCTCCGCCATGGCATCGGTCTCGTACACGATCCCAAGCGGAGCTTCGCCTCGAGCGACAAACGCGAGCGCGGCGCGAACGTTCTCGGCGCGCACCAGGCGCGGTGCGATCTGCTCCCACAGGCCGAGCTTCTCGAGCGCCGCCTGCGCGTACTTCCCTACCGGCACCGAGTCCGGATCCCCCGTCGCGAGCTTCCCGTCGCCCAACGCCGTTTTGAAGTCCACGCCACGGGCGATCTTCAGGGTTACTTTGCTATCCGCCGGCCCGATGAGGACGAGCCGATTGCCGACGACATTGTGGCGAGTACCGGTTTTCAGCAGATGACGCTGATCGAGATAGTCCATCCAGTCGAGATCGGCCGAGAAGAACACGTCCGCGGGCGCGCCGGACTCGATCTGCTTGGCGAGCGCAGAGCTCGCCGCGTACGAGGACTTCACGGAGATGTGGGTCTTGGCTGTGAACGCCTGCGACAGGTCATCGATGACGTTCGTCAGCGAGGCGGCCGCATACACCAGGACCGTTTGTGACGCTTGCGGCGCCGAATCGGCGCTCGCGGGTCCGCCACTCGCCATCAGACCGAACAGGACCAGACCCATCGTGAATGAGTACCGCATCGTCGTCCTCGGAGTATCCATTTGGATATACCGATCATAACAAAGCGAGGAGCCGGACGGTTCCGGATCGACAGAGGTCAGCGGGTGAGAGGTCAGCCAGCGGGTGAGCAGCGGGCTCAGTTCCGCTTGGGGCCCGTGGGCGGAAGCCTGGGCGAGCTCGGGGACTGAGGTCCGCGAGAGGCGGGGGGCTGATTGATTCGAGGCGGGGGCGCGCCGGGATTGGTGCGCACCGTGGCCGTCGTGCTGGCAGTCGTGGCGGGCTGCTTGGGAGGCGCGGGGGGTGCCTGCGCAGGCAAAACTTCGACAGACAGGGTGAACGTGCGCTTTTCGGCGCCCTGGAGGGCCCCCACGTTCACAACCTGACGGGTGACCTCCTCGCCCCGATCGTTACGAACAGCGATGACGACGAAGTACTCTAAGGGTGGGTCGAGGGGCGGATGCCGGATGATTCCCTCGACCTGCAGCGCCGGAGCAGCAGCCACCTGACGCCTCGCCGCTTCCGAGTCGAAGCGCAGGTGGTGCATGCAGCCGGGGCAGATGCTGAGGCTTTCGAGGATCGTCGCCTTGCAATGAGGACAGCTGCGCGTCTTGCCCGTTGCGACCGGGCGAGAGGCGCTCATGACCCGGTGCCGTACCCTTTGGTATCCGTCTTACGGGTCGCCTCGCCCTCCCAACCAAACTCGACCTGGCCGCGCATACGCGAGCCCGCCGCGACGGTGAGAGAGCCGGCCTTCACATCGCCGCTGATCACGCCGCCGTCGAGCAGCTCGACCCGCTTGGCATTCTCGATGTTGCCCACCAGCTCGCCGCCGACGACCACGGCGTTCGCGCGAACCTGACCTTCCAGGTGCGCACCGGTATCCAGCGTGACATTGCCGTCAACCTGCACGTCGCCCTTGAACCGGCCCGCGATGCGGATGTGGCCATTGCCGACGATCTTGCCCTCGATGGTGAGGTCCGAGGCAATGACGGACTCTTTCATGTCGAGCCGCTGCGATTCCTTCACGACCGGCCGACGGGCGGGCTCGGGAGCCAACGGGGCCACATTCAGCTTCTCCGTCTTGTCCTGGTCGCGCGACAGCGGGACGGTCGCCGCACTCGCGAGATTCTGAGCCGGCGCGGGGCCGGGTGATCCTGAAGTCGTATCTTTCCAAAGCGCCATGTGTGCCCCCGTTTCGGAGTTGAATGCGCAAATTACCCACCGGGTCGACGCAAGCAGTGTCGCCCGATACAGACAGCCGCGGTCTCGAGCTCGAGTTCAAGCCCTGCGGGCTCGAGCCGGCCCCGTTTGTATCACGCTACCCGGTGCCAAAACTGCTGTGCACCGCACATCGCGATCACCGATATTGTAGTCGCAATCCATGTCAATGCGACTGCAGCATTGCGGTGAATAAGGCCACCGTTGGCGGCGGGGCACACCCATGTGCCTGAATGGGTCAACTGGCGACGGCACCGGGGCGCACGGCGTCGAGGAGGACCCGGAAATCGCATCCCTTGGTCACGTAGGCGGCAGCTCCGCGGCGCTTCGCTTCGCGAGCGATTTCCTCGCTGTCCGCCAGGCCGCTGAACACGATGACGCGCAGATCGGGCATGGCGGTCGTCAGCTCCTCGATCAGCGGAAGCCCGCTGCCGCCGTGCAGAGTGAGGTCGAGAATCAGGACATCCGCGGAGGCGTCGCGGGCTGCCGGCAGCACGGCCGAAGCGTCGGCCACCCGGCCCACGCACTGCATGTCCGGCTCCGTATCAATGAGCTGACTCATGACGTCACAGAGATCCGGATGGTTCTCCGCGATCAATACGCGCAACGCTTTCTGGCCCTGCACCTCTGCGTCCACCCCACTCCCCACGAGGTCAAATCGAACTGGCCGCGCGTTTCAAGCAAGCACCGTTCCCGACGAAGGGTTCCATCGGGACTCGACGAGCCGCGGGTCGGTTTAGATATTCAGTTATTTATCAATCATTTATAGCGCCCATCGGGAAGCGTTCCCCATGACGCGCCGTACCCGCCAAGGTAATGGTTACGCATCGAGTAGCGCAAGGACCTCGGCCGTCTTCGCCTGCATCAGCTCCCGGCTGCCGCGGGACTCGACATTCAGGCGCACCAGCGGCTCGGTGTTCGAGGCACGCAGATTGAGCCGCCACTCATCGAATTCCATCGACAGGCCGTCCGTGAAATCCATCGCCGGCGTCTCCCCCTCATAGTGCCTCTGGACACCGGCGAGGATGACCTTCGGGTCGCCTTTGAGATGCCGGTTGATCTCGCCGCTCGCGGGGAAGAGACGCATCCGCTCGCCGACCAGCGCCGAGAGCGGCTGTCCCGATTCGCAGATCACCTGCAGCACCAGCAGCCACGGAATCATCCCGCTGTCGCAATAGGAGAACTTGCGGAAGTAGTGGTGAGCGCTCATCTCGCCGCCGTACGCCCCATCGACCTCGCGCATTTTCTGCTTGATGAAGGCATGCCCTGACTTGCACAAGACCGGCTCGCCACCGAGCCGCTCGACGATATCGAGGGTGTTCCAGACCAGACGGGGGTCGTGAACGATCCGGGCGCCCCGCTCCGCCTCGAGGAAGCTCTGGGCCAGCAGGCCCACGAGGTAATAACCCTCGATGAACTCCCCGTGCTCGTCGAAAAAGAAGCAGCGGTCGTAGTCTCCATCCCAGGCGAGTCCGACATCGGCTCCCGTCCGCCGGACCGCCTCGGCCGTGGCGGCCCGGTTCTCCTCCAGCATCGGATTGGGGATACCGTTCGGAAAGGTGCCGTCCGGCTCGTGGTTCACCTTGATGAACTCAAACGGCAGATGGGGCTCGAGCTGATCCACGATCAGTCCCGCCCCCCCATTACCGGGGTTCACGACGACTTTCAGCTTGCGCAGCTTGGAGCGATCGACATACCCGAGCAGATGCTCGAGGTAGCTGTCGCGCAGATTGAGCGGACGCACCTGGCCGGGCCGTGCGGCCTTCGCAGGAAGTCGGCGCGATTCGATCAACGCCCGCATCTCCTTGAGCCCCGTGTCGGCGCTGATCGGACGCGCGCGATCGCGCACGAATTTCATCCCGTTATAGTCCGGCGGATTGTGGCTCGCCGTCACCATGATTCCGCCGTCGAGCTGATGTGCGAACGTGGCGAAGTAGGAGCCCTCGGTGCCACACAAACCGATGTCCAGCACGTTGCTACCCGCGTCCGTTAACCCTTTCGTGAGCGCAGCAGCCAGCCCTGGGCTCGAAAGCCGGATGTCATACCCGACAGCGACGCGCTCGGGCCGCACGAACGCCGCATAGGCCCGGCCGATGTCGTAGGCCAGGTCCTCATTGATCTCATCGGGTATCCGGCCGCGAACGTCGTAGGCCTTGAAAGCATTCAGATTGGTCATGACTCACGCCCGAGTGCGAAAAGGGTTGATTTCACCAGTAATTTGTCAGGTTTTGTGCACAAGTGCATGACGAGACGGTGGTGCCACCCGCCAGGGGGCATTAGGCTATCCTTGGAAAGCGCCGGCGATCGGCCCGGCGCGCCTTCGGCGACTGACGCGGAGATCGATGATGACGAAGACTATGCTGCAGGCAAAGCTTCATCGGGTACACGTGACCGAGGCGGACTTGCACTACGAGGGCTCGTGCGGCATCGACGAGGTCCTGCTGGACGCTTCGGGCATCCGGGAGTTCCAGTACATCGAGATCTACAACGTCACCAATGGTGAGCGCTTCAACACCTATGCGATCCGTGCACCGCGCGGCAGCGGCACGATCTCTTTGAACGGCGCGGCGGCCCGTCGGGCCATGGTCGGGGATCTGCTGATCATCGCCGCCTACTCCGGCTACACAGAGGCGGACCTGGCTCACTACCGACCCGTCATCGTGCTCGTCGATGAGCACAATCGACCCAAGCCGCATCCGGTAACCACGCCCGTCACCGCCGCAAGGTGAGGATGACTCGGGGGAGTGTACGGCTCCCACGCGGCAAACGACGGGCTGGTGTCGATTCGCGTATCGTCTCCAGTGATCATTCGCCCTGCGTCCGATACGCCAGGCAGCTATGAAAGCTCCTCCAACCGTGCAGCGAGTTCGTGTTCCTGTGTAGCGAATCGTCCGGCATCGCGCGCCTTGAGCTTGCGCAGGTTGAGCAGTTTCCATTGCAGTGCGGGGAGGTGCTGCAAGTGGCCGAAAGGCAGCAGACCCCATTCGGGCTCCGCGCGCACCATCGATAACAGAAAGTGGCGATGCGCTGTGGTCAGATTGCGTGGCAGCTGCGCAATCAACCGCTCTTGAGTTTCCTCTAGCAGCGTCAATGATAATTCGTCGTTTGTCAGGCCCGTGAACTCGTTTGTAAAGGCGGGCTCCAAGGGAAGTCTTTTCGGAAACAGGACTTCGTGGACGGGACGGTTGTGTCCGGCGAGATATGAAAGACGAAGTTGACCTCGACTTTCACCTGCAGTCCGTTTCCCTCCACAAACAGTTTGACGTCATCACCGCTTCTCGTGGCGGGCAGCGTAGCGCGAAAACCCATCGTCGAGATTGCGGACTTCGCTGCCTTGAGATCCGCCGCGATTGTCCGCAGTGCATCCTCACGGTTGGGCGTGTGATCGGTAAATACGACATCGATGTCCACGGATAGCCGCGGCATGTCGTGAAGAAACAGATTGAGCGCTGTGCCGCCTTTCAGCGCAAAGTGCGGCGCACGGAAGACAGCGGGAGCGATCGCGAGCAGGAGGCGGACAGTGTCAACATAGTCCTGATTCATGATCTTCGCAGGTCCAGGCGCTCGCCCGTTTTCGCGACGGCTACCCAGCGCTTTCCGCCGCCGATGCGCTGGCTATGGTGCTTGGCCGTGGCTGCCCAGGGAAGACCAAGGTCCCTTCCGAGCAACTCGGCCAGGCGGACAACTTTGATTCTTGTGGTGTGTGCGAGCAGCTCATCCAAGGTCTTCTCGCGCAGCGTGTGGAGGCTCTCGACGAGTTGTCGCGCCTCTTGAAGCGACTGGGTCTTGCCGACATCGCTGAGGAGCTCGAGAAGCGCGCGCTCGGGTACTGACACCAGGATTTCCGGACGGCCGTTCGGGAGCGGCTGAAATCCGAACCCCTTCCGAATATTCGCGTCGAAGAGCTGGGTTGCCTGGTAACGAGCAGGGAAGCGTTGTGTGAACCACGAGGGGAGGCGTTTTGCCTGATCGCCCCATAGCGACAGGATCTCCCGGAAACTGACGTTCTGGCGGATGCCCCGCCACGCGAGCGCCGTCTTTCCGCCGACGTGAAGGCCAGGTAGACGTCGGGCGAGATAGGCCAAGCAGCCGACACGGGTGAGCGTGTCGCCCGGAAGCATGTAGACGCCGCGGCCAAGATGGGTGAGCCAGCCACTGCGCCCGAGCGCCGATGCTCTGAATTCACTAACCCCGTGTTCTCGCAGGACGGCCGTGCTCAGCGGCTCGCCACGGGGGAGCTCGCTGAGGACACGCTTGAATGAAAATGCGGTCTTATCTGACACCATAAGACAACTATAGTTCATTAGATCATTCAATGACCAGATCTTGGTATATTTAATTACTGATACTTGACCCTTAGCGTCAATTAGTCACTGAAATAGCGGGCACGCCGGGCGCGACAAGGGGGGCAATATCGCGAGCCTTTAGGTCGTCGTCCCCTGCCGCCCGTAGCGGTCATCGAATCGCACGATATCGTCCTCGCCCAGGTACGAGCCCGACTGCACCTCGATGATGTGCAGAGGGATCTTGCCGGGGTTGTCGATGCGATGCTTCACGCCGATGGGGATGTAGGTGGACTGGTTCTCCTCCAGCAGGAAAACCTCATCGCCTCGCGTGATGCGTGCGGTTCCCGAGACGACGATCCAGTGCTCAGCCCGGTGATGATGCATCTGCAGTGACAGGGTCGCACCCGGCTTCACCTTCAGGCGTTTCACCTGGAAGCGCTCGCCGTTTTCGATGCTGTCGTAGCTGCCCCACGGGCGAAATACCTCGCGGTGCAGCGAATGCTCATAACGCCCCGCCTCTTTGAGGCGCGCGACGAGCTTCTTCACGTCCTGTACACGATCCTTGGGAGCGACGAGCACCGCGTCTTTCGTCTCGACGACGACGTGGTCCTTCAGCCCGACCGTCGAGACGAGCCGGCTCTCGGCATAGAGATAACAGCCCTCGGAGTCCTCGGCGATGACATCACCGCGCGTCACGTTACCGCGGCTGTCAGGCTGACTCGCATCATGCAGCGCTGCCCACGAACCGACATCGCTCCAACCGGCCGATAGCGGTACGACGACGGCATCGGAGGTCTTCTCCATGACCGCATAGTCGATCGAATCGCTCGGGCAGTCCTCGAAGATCTTGGCGTCGATGCGGGTGAAGTCCAGATCCGCCTTGGCCGCGTCGAATGCGCTCTGACAGATGCGCGCCATCTGCGGCGCGAGCCGCTCGAGCTCCTGGAGATAGCGGCGCGCCCGAAACATGAACATGCCGCTGTTCCAGAAATGCTCACCCGAAGCGACGAACTCCCGCGCCCGCTCGACCGAGGGCTTCTCGACAAAGCGTGCTATGCAGTGCACGCCTTCCGTGGCGCTCGAAGCGCCGCGCTGAATGTATCCGTACCCGGTCTCCGGCCCCGTCGGCACGATTCCGAAAGTCACGAGTGCGCCTCGTTCCGCAGCCGGCAGTGCAGTCCTGACAGCTTGATGAAAGGCAGAGACGTCGCGGATGACATGATCCGCAGGCAGGACGAGGAGAATCGGGTCGGCAGGCTGTGACGCTGCGCCCGACGACTTCAGCGCCGCGGCGGCAGCCAGCGCAATCGCCGGCGCAGTGTTGCGCCCCACGGGCTCCAGGATGATCGCGCGCGCCCCGATACTCAGCTGACGCAGCTGCTCAGCGACCAGGAAGCGGTGAGATTCGTTACAGACGACGATCGGTGCTGCGGCCGCGAGGCCTGACACCCGCAATGCGGTCTGTTGCAGCATCGTCCGGTCGCCCGTCAGAGCAAGGAGCTGCTTGGGATACAACTCCCGCGACAGCGGCCAGAGCCTCGTACCTGACCCGCCCGAAAGAATGACTGGAATGAGCATCGCGGGATCCTCGAGAAGCGCGATCAAGCCGGCGTCTTGAGTCCTCGGCCGATCGCGTAATAGGTGAAGCCGAAACGGCCCACCATCGCCGGATCGTACAGGTTGCGTCCATCGAAGATGAGGGGTGACTTCAGAATTTCCTTCAGCCGATCGAAGTCGGGGCTGCGGAATTCCTGCCACTCGGTGACGATTGCAAGCGCATCGGCCCCCTGGGCTGCCTCATATGCGCTCTTGCAGAGAGTGAAGCCGCTCGTGTCCGCGTAGAGGCGCCTGGCCTCTTCCGCCGCAACCGGATCGTACGCGCGGACATGGGCCCCCGCCGAATGCAGCAAATCGATGATCGTGCGGGCAGGTGCTTCGCGCATGTCATCCGTGTTCGGCTTGAACGCGAGTCCCCACAGGGCGATGCTCCGGCCCTTCAGCTTGTCGCCGAAGTGGCGCTTCATCTTGCTGACGAGAACCTCCTTCTGCCGTTTGTTGACGCCCTCGACCGCTTCCAGCAACTCGGGCTTGTGCCCTACGTCGTGCGCGGATCGGACGAGAGCCTGAACGTCCTTCGGAAAGCATGAGCCGCCGTACCCGGTGCCCGGGTAGATGAAGCTGTAGCCGATGCGGGGGTCGGATCCGATACCGACGCGCACCTTCTCGATGTCGGCACCCAGCTTCTCGGCGATATTGGCGAGCTCGTTCATGAAGCTGATCTTCGTCGCGAGCATTGCGTTCGCGGCGTACTTCGTCAGCTCGGAGGAACGGATGTCCATGACGATCAGGCGATCGTGGTTGCGAGTGAAGGGCTCGTAGAGAGCGCGCATCAGCTCCGTCGTGCGCGGGTTATCGGTCCCGATGACCACGCGATCCGGCTTCATGAAATCCTGGATCGCCGCGCCTTCCTTCAAGAACTCGGGGTTCGAGACGACATCGAACTCGACGTTCGCCTGGCGGCCGGCGAGCGTCGACACGATCTCCTTGCGGACTTTGTCCGCGGTGCCGACGGGGACCGTCGACTTCGTGATGACGATGGCATAGCGGTTCAGGTGCGTCGCGATCGTACGTGCCGCGG
>DATEJM010000020.1:0-4295 GCA_035277965.1 Steroidobacteraceae bacterium
CCTAAAGATTTCACGCGCAGACGTCGAACTGACTGCGGCGGCATTCGGGGAATCGGATGCTGGGATCACTCGACCGTGAAATGCTCATCGCCGCCAAGTTCGATGGTGCCGCTCAGTCGAGTGAGCTGGACACTACTGAAGAGCGCGACGGTAAACCGAGAAGATCACGAGCTTGCAGCGATGCACGGCCCTCGCTGCGGCGCTCGGGGTCTTCGCTGTCATCATTGGCGTCGCCGTGATGCACGATCCCGCCGGCTGGCTGCTGTTGCTGAGTACATCGAGTTCGCAACACTGACCAGCTCCGCGTCATCCGCCTGAATGCCGGCCATCCGGGAGCGGATCACGCCCAGGGCATCGGCCAGGGCGATCACGGTCGAGTGGTTGAAGCTGCCGTCCGGCAGCTGCCGATAGCGCACTCCCAGCACCGCGGCCAGGAGCCTTACTGCCTCCGGGCCGGTTCGTGCAATCACCCAGCGGGAGTCGTCGAGGCGGTGCTGTTGGCTGAAGCGGGACAGCTCGCGCGGGGTATCCGCTGCAGGGTCCAGCGATATCATCACGACCCGAATGTTGGCCCGGGTACCGGGATCCAGACGGCGCTCGAGGAGCTGTAACTGGTGTGTCACCATCGGGCATACGCTGTTGCAATGACCGTAGAACATCGTCATGAGGAGGGCCTTGCCGCGTAGAGCCGCGAACGGCACCGACGCGCCGGCTGCCGTCTCCAGGTCCATGTCGAGCCGATACAGAGAATTGCCCGGCAACGATCCGGCGGGTGGTGGCGGCACCGTCTGCACCGGCGCTTGCGCGCGCTCTGCGCACCGAAAACCGAGTCGCCGCGCCGTTGAGCGCCCCTCCAGCGCGCTGAGGAACGCAACCCGCATCAGCACGGGGTAATTCTCGCGATCCTGGGCGCTGATCGAGCCTGCACCGCAGAATTCCAGCTTGTCAGGATCGCCCTGAGTGCGGCTGTCGCCGCTGACCATGAGCGAACCGAAGTCCTCGACCCATTCCCAGATCAGCCCATGCAGATCCTGTATGCCGTATAGGTTCGGTTCCGCGAGGCCGACCGCTTTCAGGGGATCCGTCGCAGGTCGCGCGTACCAGTCGAGGATTCGGGCGCGCCAGGCGGGGTCGGCGCGGGCATCCGCGACCCGTTCGTCCGCGGCAGCGGCGAACTCCCACTCATTCCACTCGGGCAATCGGCCGCCTGCGGCAGCGCAGTAGGCGCGTGCCGCGAACCAACTGACCCGCGTGATGGGCTGATCGGGCAAGATGCCGGGGCCGAGTGCGTCCGCCGCCGCCCAATGCGAGAGGTAGCCTTCATCGGCAAACAACGCTGCAACGCGGTCGCGCCGCCATTGGGGCCGTGTCCGGACGAACTCCAGGAATTGGGCGTTCGTGACGGGCCGCGCATCGAGACGGAACGCCGCCACGTACACCTGACTCTGCCCTGGGGCAGGGCGTAGTACGGGCGTGAACTCACCAGGGCCTATGATACTGCGCGAATCGGCGCTCGGCGGAGCCCCGGATGACGACACGCAAAAGAGCGCAGTCAGCAGCGCGAAGACCGTCGGTCCCCGGAAGCTCATGGCAGCTCACTCCGCGGCGCCGGGCGGCCGGCTGGTCTGCTTGCGGACCTCGGCTAGTTCGCTGGTCGAGTATCGGTAGCCGTCGTTTCCCCAGGAGTGGGTCACATACGTGAGGATGTTGGCCAACTCGTCGTCGTTCAACTGACTCATCGGCGGCATGACCGAATTGAAGATCTTGCCGTTGACCATAACGGCGCCCGACAGGCCGTTCAGCACGATGTGCGGGGCGCGGTGGGGCTCTTTCGCGAGCAGATCGGAGCCCGCGAGCGGCGGGAACACGCCTTCGATCCCCTGCCCGTTGGCCTGATGACAGACCGAGCAGGTGCCGGCGAACAGCGCCTCACCGGCCTTCACTTGCTGCTCCAGGGTCAGGGTGCCCTGCTCCGCAGCCGCAGTCACCTGACTGACCACCTGCAGATCGCGTGCCTTGTCGCCGAGATACACCGAGTCGACCTCCTTGCCCGAATAGATCCGCTTGTTCTCGGGGCCGTCCACCTTGAGGATGGCCAGCGCTCCCTTGTTGAAGGCACGGAAGATCGAATGGTCCACCATGACGAAACTGCCGGGTACGATGGCGTGAAACTCCGCGATCGCGGCACCCCCCGCCGGAATCAACGTCGTCTGCACATTCTGCTGATAGTGCACGCCGCCCTCGTACCAGACCCGGTCGAAGATCTCGCCGATGACATGGAACGAAGACACGAGGTTCGGACCGCCGTTGCCGATGAAGAGCCGTATGCGCTGCCCGACTTTCGCGGTCAGTGCGCGCTCGCCGATGAGCGAGCCTTCGCTGCCGTTGAACACGACGTAGGTAGGCTTCTCGTCGATCGCCTTCTGCATGTCGAAAGGCTGCAGGCCTTTCTCGCGATACTTTCCAACCGTGTAGAAGTCGCCCTGCATGATGTAGTATTCGTGGTCCACGGGAGCCAGCCCTTCGGGCGGCTCGACCAGCATCAGGCCGTACATTCCGTTACCTACGTGCATGCCAACCGGCGCCGTGGCGCAGTGGTACACATAAATTCCCTGATTCATGGCCTTGAACGTGAATTGCGACTCGTGCCCGGGAGCCGTGAAGCTGGACGCGGCCCCACCACCGGGGCCGATGACCCCGTGCAGATCGATGTTGTGCGGCATCTTGTTGTCGGGATGGTTCTTCAGGTGAAATTCCACGGTGTCGCCTTGCCGCACCCGGATGAAACTTCCAGGCACCGTGCCGCCGAAGGTCCAGAAGGTGTAACGGACGCCTTCCGATATCTCCTTCTCGATCTCACGGATTTCCAGCTCCACGATGACCTTGGCGGGCTTCTTGCGATTCGTGGGCGGCGGAACGTTGGGCGGCGAGGTGAGCACCGCGTGAATCGGCGGGCCCACGGGCTGACTGTCATCCGCCGTGGTCCGCGTGGCGGCCATCGCCGGATGGGAGCCGCATACGAGGACAGGGATCAACAGGATTGCGGCCCACAATTTGAGGTGATGCATGGGTATCTAACCTCCCTGAGTGAAGCTCGATGGAGACTTCTGCCGCGTAAGCCTCAACCTGGTTTGCCGTCGATGCGGGGCGACCAGAGAATGGGGCCGTAGACGAGCAGAAATAGCATGAAAGCAGCTGTCCACAAGCTGGCGCTGATCGCGATTATGGCCGGGTAAGGCAGTCGCAGCACGCCCAGCCCGAACACGCGTATCAGCGCGGCAGCGAGCAGAAGCAGATAGCTCAACGCGGTGGCAGGGTGCGCCGTCAAAGGTCGGCCGGTGTGGCCCAACGATGCTCGTGTCATCACTGCCATGATCAGCGTTGCCAGGACGCCGATCGTCAGGGCATGCAGCCAGAATGCGGTCATGGCGAGCTGCGTCGTCAAGGCGACGGCCTTCAACGCGAGTCCGATCGGCAGCCATGCATAACCCAAGTGTAATACCCAGAGGATCGGCTTGCGCAAGGTCGCGTGGCTGCGCCATTGCAACATGCGTGCGGCCTGGAGCACCGCCGCAATGGCAGCAACGACGGCAGCGAGATAGGTATCGGGCGCAAAGGTATCGGTCAGCGCGACCGTAAGCATGGAGATGATCGCAGCAGGCGTACACCACGGCCATGCACGAAGCGGGGCGCTGGCGCCGCTGCCTCGCAGTGCGTTCTCGGTGAATGCCGGCACGATCCGGCCTCCGATCACCGTCACGAGGAGCAGTGTGATATCGATACCCACCAGGATCCAGTGATAGGCTGCGTCGGCGTTGCGCTGCGACAATGCCCAGTGCGATGCGCCATTGCACGCGGCGAGGGCCAGGAGGACCACCGGCAGCGCAGTGTTGCGATTGCGGGCGCGCCAGAGGCGCGGGGCGATCAGAGCCGCGAGCGCGACGAGAAAGGAAACATCAACGGCGCCCACGAGGCTGGCCGGCCAATACTCCGAGGTCGCAATCAGCACCCGCGCGGCCAGCCATAACGACATCAGCACAGTCAACGGCGTGCCCGCGAAGCCCCGCTGGCCGGTCCAACTCGGAACTGCAGTCAACAGGAAGCCCGCAACCGCCGCCGAGACGAAACCGAACAGCATCTCATGCGCGTGCCACACGGCCGGCGGCCAGGCGCTCGGAAGCGCCCAGCCGTATCCCCAGATCAACACCCAGACCGGCACCAGCAGGACGGCGATGGCTCCGGTCGCCAAAAAGGCGCAGCGGAAACCGCTCGCGAACAGGCTCGATGGCATGATT
>DATEJM010000021.1:0-72398 GCA_035277965.1 Steroidobacteraceae bacterium
CCACCGCCCCGGCCCCCTGCGCACCGCCCACCCGCTCCAGCGTGAGCAGCGGGTCCTTGCGATCCACCTGGCCCAGCAGCCCCTTCACAAACGCGGCGCCTACTGCGTCCTCAGTCACTCGGTAGTAGACCCACTGCCCCTGCCGCGTCCGCTCAAGCAGCCCGGCATCGGTAAGAATCTTCAGATGCCGGCACACCCGCGGCTCGCTCTGCCGCAAAGCCTCAGCAAGATCCGAGACACTCAATTCCTGCTGCGCACATAGGGTGAGCAGCCGCAAGCGACTCTCCTCGCCCGCCGCCTTCAGCCACCCCAGCACTGTCCCCGAGTCCGTCATTGCCACTCAATTGATGAATTGCACAATTCTTTAATTTTTAGATTAGCACAAAGTTCCAAGGTCCGCATGCGCCATCCTCGTTTGCAGCTTCGCCCCACCGCCGCTGTTTCACCCACGCGCCAAAAACACCCCAACAGCCCCTCAGTGAATCGACTGCGGCCTACCACCCTCATCCGCCGGCCCCTCCGCGAACAGCGCCTCCACATCCACCGCATCAAACCGATAAGGCCGATGACAAAACTCGCAAGTCACCGTGACGGCACCCTGCTCCTTGAGCACGTCCCTCACCTCATCGGCCCCAAGCGCCCGCAGCAGGCTGCTGACCCGCCCCTCGCTGCACCGGCACTCGAACTGGACTGGCGCTCCTTTAAATAAGCGCATGTCATGCGCCGCAAAGCCGCGCTCGAGCAGCTCTTCGACCGGCCGCATCAGGAGATCCGTCGTATTGAGTCGCTCGATCCCCCGCTGAGCGTCCTCCCAGATTTCCTTCATGTCCGACTCATCCGCGTTGGCAGGATCGGGCAGCTTTTGCACCAGCACCCCAACCCCACGCTCGCTATCGGCAGCGAGCAGAACCCGGGTCGGCAACTGCTCGGACGAGGCGAAGTACGTTTCGAGCGAATCCGCCAAAGACGCACCGGTCAGCGGCACGATCCCCTGATAACGCTGGTTCTTCTCCTCCGACTCGATCGTGACGACGATCCGCCCTTCCGAACCCACGAGCCGCCGGAAGGCCGCCCCACCTTGCGATTCGGAGGTCACTCCGTCGACAGCAGCCTCATCAAAGTTCGCCACAGCGCGCAGCCGAAAGTCGTGCGTGCACTGGGCCACGAGCAGCTTCACCGCGCCATTGCCACGGAGCTGCAACGTCAGAGTCCCGTTGAATTTCAAAGTAGCGGCCAGGAGAACCGAAGCCGCCACCGCCTGGCCAAGCAGCTCCCGAACCGGCTCCGGATACTCCTTATGAGCGCGCAGCTCACGCCACGCCCCCTCCAGGCGCACCCAGTGCCCCCGGACCGGCCGGTTCTCCACAATAAAACGACGAACCTCGTCGCCAGGCTGTGTCGGTGATGTCATGCCCGACACAATGGGGATGGTTTTACTGGCTGAAAGTCGCCTGCGGCGCTTTCAGCAGAGCTTAGCCGCGGCGCCCGGCTTGGCGGCGGGCAAAAAGCGTGGTTTTTGCCCGCGGGGTATGCCTCGGCGCCGCGCATGCAGCCAGCACGCACCTACCCCTGCAGCTTCTTCTTCAGCAGCTCATTGAGCTGCCCCGGATTGGCCTTGCCGCCGGTGGCCTTCATCACCTGCCCCACAAAGAACCCGAACAGCTTGTCCTTACCGGACCGGTAGTCCGCGAGCTGCCCCGGGTTCTTCGCCATGACTTCGTCGATGGCCTTCTCGATAGCCGAGCTGTCGGTAATCTGCTTGAGCCCCTTGGACTCAATCACCGCATCCGCCTCGGCACCCTCGGCCCACATCGCCTCGAACACTTCCTTCGCGATCTTGCCCGAGATCGTCTTGTCGACAATCCGCTTCAGCAATCCCGCCAGGCGCGCCGCCGGCAGCTTGCCCGAGTCGATCTCCAGCCCATCCTTATTCAAAGCGGCCGCAAGCTCACCCATCACCCAGTTGGCCGCGAGCTTCGGCTCACTGGATACCTCACGCACCACCTCCTCGTAGTACGCACCCAGCTCACGACTGGCAGTCAGCACTCCAGCATCGTATGCCGACAACCCGTACTGCGACGAAAAGCGCGTCGCCTTCTGGTCGGGCAGCTCCGGCAGCGTCGCCCGGATACCCGAGATGAATGTCTCATCGAGCACGACAGGCAACAGGTCCGGATCCGGGAAGTAGCGATAGTCATTCGCCTCTTCCTTCGAGCGCATGGAACGCGTCTCGCCCTTGTCAGGATCGTAGAGGCGCGTCTCCTGCACCACCTTTCCGCCGGATTCGATCAAGTCGATCTGACGCTCGACCTCGTAGTTGATCGCCTTCTCGACGAAGCGGAACGAGTTGAGATTCTTGATCTCCGCGCGCGTGCCGAGCTTCTCGGCGCCTTTCCTGCGCACGGAAACGTTGGCATCGCAGCGGAACGAGCCTTCCTGCATGTTGCCGTCGCAGATCTCGAGATAGCGCACCAGCGTGTGCACTTTCTTCATGTAAGCGACGGCTTCCTTCGCGGAGCGCAGGTCGGGCTCCGACACGATCTCGACCAGAGGCGTACCGGCGCGATTCAGGTCGATGCCGGAGACGCCCGGCAATCCCTCATGCAGGGACTTGCCGGCATCCTCCTCGAGATGCGCCCGTGTCACACCGATGCGCTTGCGGGTCCCATCGTCGAGCACGATGTCGATCGAGCCCTGGGCGACGATCGGCAGCTCGTACTGACTGATCTGATAGCCCTTCGGCAGATCGGGATAGAAGTAATTCTTCCGCGCGAACACGGAGTGCGGCGCGATCGCGGCGTTGATGGAGAGCCCGAACTTCACCGCCATGCGCACGGCTGCGCCGTTCAGCACCGGCAGCACGCCGGGATAGCCGAGGTCCACGAGATCGGCCTGGGCGTTCGGCTCGGCGCCATACGCGGTGGCGGAGCTGGAAAAGATCTTCGATTTCGTCGCGAGCTGCGCGTGGATCTCCAGCCCGATGACGGTTTCCCATTCCGCGCTCACTTGAACGCCTCCGGAACCTGCGTGTGCCAGTCGGTCTCGCGCTGATACCGATGGGCCACATTCAGGAGCTTCGCTTCGCTGAAGTGCGGCCCCACGATCTGCAATCCCACCGGGAGGTTGGACACGAATCCACACGGAATCGACATCGCGGGCAGCCCCGCGAGATTGGCGCCGATCGTATAGATGTCATTCAAATACATCGTGATCGGATCCGCCGTCTTGGCACCGAGGGCAAATGCAACCGTCGGCGTCGTCGGACCCATCAGCACATCCACTTGCTCGAACGCACGCGCGAAGTCGGCGGCGATCAACTGCCGGACCTTCTGCGCCTTCAGGTAATAGGCGTCGAAGTAGCCCGCGGACAGGACGTAGGTCCCTGTCATGATCCGCCGTTTGACCTCGGCCCCGAAGCCCTCGCCCCGGGAACGCTTGTACAGGTCCAGCAGATCGCGAGGCTCCGAGCAGCGATAGCCGTAGCGGACCCCATCGAAGCGGGCGAGGTTCGAGGAGCACTCTGCCGGAGCGACCACGTAGTACGCGGGTACCGAAAGCGGCAGATTCGGCAAGCTGACCTCGCGCAACCGGGCGCCCAGCTTCTCGTAAACCGCCAGCGCATCGCGGATGCGCCGCTCGTTCTGCGGATCGAGCCCCTTGTCGAAAAACTCCTTCAGCAATCCAATCTTGAGTCCCGAGAGCGGCGCATCGAGCTGGGCTGCGTAGTCCGGCACCGGCCGATCGACACTCGTCGAGTCCCTGGGATCAAATCCGGCCATCTCGTGCAGCACGAGCGCGGCGTCCTCGGCCGTGGTCGTGATGAGGCCGCCTTGGTCGAGGCTCGAGGCGAACGCCACCATCCCGTACCGGGACACGCGACCGTAGGTCGGCTTCAGGCCGGTGACACCGCAGAGAGCCGCGGGCTGACGGATGGATCCGCCGGTATCGGTCGCCGTGGCCACCGGCGCCAAGCGAGCCGCGACCACGGCGGCGGAGCCCCCTGAGGAGCCACCCGGCACGAGGTCCGTGTTCCAGGGATTGCGCACCGGGCCGTAGAAACTGGTCTCGTTGGAGGAGCCCATCGCGAACTCGTCCATATTCGCCTTGCCGAGTGTGACGGCGCCCGCATTTTTCAGGCGCTCGACCACGGTTGCATCGTAAGGCGACACGAAGTTGTCGAGCATCCGGGAGCCGCACGTCGTCCGTACGCCGGCCGTGCAGAAGATGTCCTTGTGCACGATGGGCAGCCCGGTCAGGGGGCCCGAACGGCCCGCGGCCCGCTCGCGATCGGCGGCCTCGGCATCCTCGAGCGCCTGCTCGCGTGTAATGGATATCAGTGCGTTCAGCCGCCCCTGGCTGGCCTCGATCCGCTCCAGGAGGCCGCGGGTCAGCTCGACGCTGGAAAATTCCTTGCGCTCGAGCCCCGCGCGTAGCTGCGAGAGCGTCTTCAGATGGAGGGTCACTCGATAACCTTCGGCACGAGGTAGAGTCCGGCCGCGACCTGAGGCGCGTTGGCCTGATAGGTCTCGTGAAGATCCGATTCCGTGACGGCGTCCGCACGCAGGCGCTGCGACAGGCCCGGCAGCGGGTGCGCCATCGGGGTGACGGTGCCGGCATCGGCGCGCTCGAGCTCGCCGACGAAGTCCAAAATCGCCGACAGACTCGTCTGGTAGACGGGAAGCTCGGCGGCTTTCAGCTCGAGTCGCGCGAGGTGCGCGATGTTTTCAATCTGCTCGCGTGTGAGGGCCATGGGATGCGGGGTGTGAAAAACAGCGCAAAATCATACATGTTGCCTTGCTGAATGTCCTGTCGGTTGCTAGATTACGCGCCACTTTTGGGGTCCCTTCGCTAACGCTTCAGGTCTTGCGGTCGCTTCATGTTCAAACGCTTGCGCGGCTATTTTTCCAGCGATCTCTCGATCGACCTGGGCACGGCAAACACGCTGATCTACGTGCGGGACAAGGGCATCGTCCTCAACGAGCCCTCGGTCGTCGCAGTGCAGGACGAGCCGACTCGCGGCGGCAAGATCATCGTCGCCGTCGGTTCCGAGGCCAAGAACATGCTTGGCCGTACGCCGGGCCACATCACTGCGGTACGGCCGATGAAGGACGGCGTGATCGCCGACTTCACGTACACCGAGAAGATGCTGCAGTATTTCATCAACAAAGTGCACGGCAATCGGATGCTGAAGCCCTCGCCGCGGGTGCTGGTCTGCGTGCCCTTCGGCTCGACGCAGGTCGAGCGGCGCGCGATTCGCGAGTCGGCGGAGGGCGCGGGAGCACGTAACGTCGCGATCGTCAGCGAGCCCATGGCAGCGGCCGTCGGCGCCGGGCTGCCGGTTCACGAAGCCCGCGGCTCGATGGTGCTCGACATCGGCGGCGGCACGTCCGAAGTCGCGGTGCTCTCCTTGAATGGCATCGTCTATGCGAACTCGGCGCGCATCGGCGGCGATCGCTTCGACGAGGCGATCATGAACTACGTGCGCCGCAACTACGGCATCCTGATCGGCGAGGCCACCGCCGAGCGCATCAAGATCGAGATCGGCTCGGCGTATCCGGGCCAGCAGGTGCGCGAGTTGTCTGTCAAGGGACGCAACCTCTCCGAGGGCGTGCCGCGCAGCTTCACGCTGAACAGCAACGAGATCCTCGAAGCGCTGCAGGAGCCCCTGCAGAGCATCGTGAGCGCCGTGAAACAGGCGCTCGAGCAAACCCCTCCTGAGCTGGGCGCCGACGTCGCGGAGCGCGGCATCGTGCTGACCGGTGGCGGCGCTCTCCTGCGCGACATCGACAAGCTGCTCACGGAAGAGACCGGACTACCTGTCGTCGTGGCGGATGATCCCCTCACCTGCGTGGCGCGCGGTGGCGGGCGCATTCTCGAGCTGATGGACGAGCTGGGTCCCGGCCACTTCGGTCTCGAATAGCACTTTCGGGAAGGCGCACCTCAAGTGGCTGCCTTCAATACAGGGGCCAGCCGACCACTGTATGGAAGAGGAGGCTCTCCGGGCTTCCGCTTCACTCTCTATGCGATCCTCTCCATCGTCGCGATGTTCCTCGATCAGCGCGGCGAGTATCTGGAGCGCGCGCGCTACATCCTCCAGGCCGCCGCCTATCCGATCCAACTCGCGGTGAGCTCCCCGTCGGCCGCCTTCGCGTGGATGCAGGAGAGCATGCAGACACGGGATGCATTGCGAGCGGAGAACGAGCGCCTGCGCCGGCAGCAGCGGCAGCTCGAGCTGCGCTCGATGCGCTACGAAGCCCTCGTGAAGGAGAACGAGCAGCTGCGCGGCCTGCGGGATGCTCTACCCTCGCTGGTCGATCGCTGGCTCACGGCCGAGGTCGTGAACATTCAATTGAACAGCCTGCGCCAGCGGGTGCTCGTGAATCGAGGCACCGTGAACGGGGTCTTCAAGGGCCAGGCGGTGCTGGACGACCGGGGGCTCCTGGGTCAGACGATCCATGTGGGACCGTGGAGCGCCGAGGTCATTCTCATCACGGACCCGGAGCATGCAGTGCCCGTCCAGATCGAGCGCACGGGATTGCGGACGATTGCGGTAGGAGCCGGGGACACCGCGACGCTTGCCCTGCCTTACCTGCCAGGCAATGCGGATATCAAGGTCGGTGACCTGCTGTTGACCTCGGGCCTGGGCGGAGTCTTCCCCGCGGGCTATCCGGTTGCGCGCGTGTCAGAGGTGCACCGCGATGCGGTACAGCCTCTCGCTCAGGTTCGCGCCACGCCGTCGGCGCGAATCGATGTCGACCGCGAAGTGGCTCTCGTGTGGTTCAACGTGGAGCACCCCGCGGCGCCGGTCGCCGGAACTGGCAACGCGAAAGCGGGCAATGCAGCCCTGCGGCCCCAGAAGGCGCCCCCGAAACCCGTTCCGCCGCCGCCACCTCCGCCGGGAGCCACGGCCGCTCCGCCGGGAGCCACGGCTGCTCCGCCGGGAGCCACGGCCGCCGCGCCAGGAGCCGCGGCCGCGCCCAGGCCGGAGGCTCCATGAGCTCCGAGCCGCGCGGTTGGATGCTGTTCACCGCTTTGATCGGGCTGATCCTGACAGTATTGCCGCTGCCAATGTGGCTCGACGTCGTGCGGCCCGCGTTCCTCGTCCTCACGGTGCTGTACTGGTCCATCGCCTGGCCGCGCGCCGGCGGAATCGCTCTCGGATGGTTCAGCGGCCTGATGCTGGATGTCTTCCAGGGCCCGGTGCTCGGCGAGCATGCGTTGGCCTTGTCGATCGTGACCTACGTCGCCGTCCGCGAGCATCAGAAGATTCGCTCCAAGCCGGGGTTTCAGCAATCTCTCATCATGTTCGCCACGCTGGTCGTCTACGAGTTCGTGGTGTTCGCCATCGATGGCTGGAGCGGCCATCCGATCACGAACCCGTTGCGCTGGGTCCATACTTTGACGGGTGCCATCGTCTGGGCTCCCGCGGCGGCCCTGTTGTCGCACAGCTACGGCCGGCGCTCCTGAGCAGGACCGCAATCTCATGGTGAGCGGCGTTCGCATCAAGGACCACTGGAGCGAGCAGCGGCTGTTCGACCAGCGTGCGCTGTTTGCCGGCTCGATCATCGTCCTCCTGACCCTCGGCCTGCTCGGCCGCCTGTTCCTCCTTCAGGTGGTCCGACACGACTATTACGCCGATCTTTCCCAGGGCAACCGCGTGCGCACGGAGCCCATCCCCGCCGCTCGCGGTCTGATCCTCGATCGGCACGGAGAAGTCGTCGCCGACAACCAGCCCGCCTATCAGCTCGAGCTGGTGCCCGAGGAGGTGCCGAATCTCAAGACGGCCCTCCAGGGTCTGGTGAATCTCGGTCTCGTGCGTCCTGAAGACCTGGACGAGTTGCAACGGACCATCAAGTCGCGCCGCAGCTTCGACAGCGTGCCCGTCCGCCTGCGCATGTCCGATGAGGATGTCGGGCGCTTCGCAGTCCATCGCTTCGAGTTTCCGGGTCTCGACATCAAGACCCGCCAGACCCGCTCCTATCCGAACGGCGATCTGGCCGTGCATGCCCTCGGCTATGTCGGCGCGATCAGCGAGACCGATCTGCAGCACATCGACCGGGCGGCGTATTCGGGCACGACCCTGATCGGCAAGCTCGGGGTGGAGAGCGCATTCGAGGGCAAGCTCCACGGGACCAACGGGTTTCGGGAGATCCTGGTCAACGCCCAGGGCCGCTCAGTGGAGCGTCAGGGTGCTTTCATACCCAATCTGCGCACGAAGCCGCCGACGGCCGGCGAGGACGCGCAGCTCTCCATCGACCTGAAGGTTCAGAAGGTCGCCGAGGAAGCGCTCGCGGGCAGACGCGGCGCCGTCGTCGCCATCGACCCCAACAACGGCGACATCATTGCCATCACGAGCCGACCCGGATTCGACCCCAACACCTTCGGCCGTGGCATCACGAGCACCGAATACACCGCGCTGCAACAGGACATCGATCGCCCCCTGTTCGACCGCACCCTGCGCGGTACCTATCCTCCGGGATCGACCGTCAAGCCGGTCATCGCTCTCGCGGGCCTCGTGTATCACGCGGTGGACCCCGATGCCCACAAGTTCTGCGCCGGTGTGTTTCATCTGCCCGGTAGCGCCCATCTCTATCGCGAGGGCAAGGGCGGCCGCCACGGCTCCGTCGACCTCGAGGACGCGATTGCCCGCTCCTGCGACGTGTACTTCTATGGCCTGGCGGATGCCCTGGGCGTCGACCATATCTCCACATTCATGGCGCCGTTCGGCTTCGGCAAGCCGACCGGCATCGACATCGGCGGGGAGAAGTCCGGCCTGCTGCCCACCCGGCAGTGGAAAGTGAAAGCATTCAAGCGGCCCGGCGACCAGGTGTGGTTCCCCGGCGAGACGGTCAACTTCGGCATCGGCCAGGGCTACCTGAACGTCACGCCGATTCAGCTCGCTCACTACGCCTCCGTGCTCGCATCGCAGGGTCAGGTGTGGCGGCCGCGGCTGGTCACCGGCTTACGCGACTCGGCTACGGGAGAGCTCCACAAGATCGCCCCGATACGCGAGCCCGACATCACCCTCGCAACGCCGGAACAATGGCACCGGATCTTCCTGGGCATGGTCGGCGCCACCACACGCGGCACCGCCGCTGCGATCGGCGCCCATGCGCCCTATTCGATGGCCGGCAAGACCGGCACCGCGCAGGTGTTCAGCGTGGCTCAGAACGAGCGCTACAACGAGAAGACGGTCGCGGAGCGGTTGCGGGACCATTCGTGGTTCATTGCTTTTGCGCCCGCAGAGGGGCCGCGCATCGCTCTGGCGGTGCTGGTCGAGAATGGCGGATTCGGCGCCTCCGCGGCGGCACCCATCGCGCGCAAGGTGATGGATGCGTATCTGCTGGACGCTGACGGCAAGTTGAAGCCGGCGGCGACCCCCCAAGACGCTCCACCGCAGGACGCGGCCCCGTCGCACGAACAGACTCCCGCGCCGCAGGTCCCATCAACATGATCTACGAAGAAGTCACGACCGGATCGCGTACCAGGCGCACCCTCACCGGCGCGGCGCGCATCCTCTTCGCCCTGAAGCTCGATGGCCCGCTCATCGTCGGGCTGGCACTGATCGCGGCCTACGGACTCGTCGTGTTGTACAGCGCCTCGGGGCAGAGCGTGCCCACGGTCCTGCGCACGGTGGGCCGGCTGGTGCTCGGCACCCTCGCGATGCTCGTGCTGGCGCGCGTCAATCCCAACTTTCTGCGCCGCGCTTCGCCCTGGCTGTATGCCGCGGGCATCTTCCTGCTTCTCATCGTGGACGGCATCGGTTACATCGGCAAGGGCGCGCAACGCTGGCTCGATCTCGGAATCATCCGCTTCCAGCCTTCGGAGCTGATGAAGCTCGCCGTTCCGATGATCTGCGCGTGGTATCTGCATGAGCGGCCGCTGCCGCCGAGCTGGATGTCCCTGTTTGTCCTGTCGGTCCTCATTTTCTTCCCCGTCGGCCTCGTGGCCATGCAGCCCGACCTCGGGACGGCGGCGCTCATTGCGATCGCCGGCAGCCTCGTCATCGTGATGGCGGGATTGCCCGTGCGCTTCATGGCGGGGCTCGCGCTCCTCGGGCTCGCGGGCGCCTGGTTCGGCTGGAATTTCATGCACGACTACCAGCGCAAGCGGGTGCTGACATTCCTCGATCCCCAGACCGATCCCCTGGGCGCCGGCTATCACATCATCCAGTCGCAGATCGCGATCGGCTCGGGCGGGGTCTTCGGCAAGGGCTGGATGCATGGCAGCCAGGCGCAACTCGAGTTTCTGCCGGAGCGCTCCACCGACTTCATCTTCGCCGTGATCGGCGAGGAGTTCGGACTGTTGGGCCTCGCGCTGCTGCTGTTGCTCTATCTCTTCGTGGTGAGCCGGGCGATTTATCTATCCATGCAGACACAGGATACGTTCGCGCGCCTGCTCGCCGGGAGTCTCGCGCTGACATTCTTCGTCTACGTGTTCATCAACGCCGGGATGGTGAGCGGGCTCTTGCCGGTCGTCGGCGTGCCGCTGCCGCTCGTCAGCTACGGGGGCACCTCGGTGGTGACCCTGCTGGCGGGCTTCGGTATTCTGATGGCGCTGTACTCGCACAGGAAACTCATCAGCTCGTAGTGCATCACCCCGGCCGTTATTTCCTGTTGTGTCTGCTGCTGGCGACGGTTGCGAGCGCGCGGTCGTCGACCCCCGGCAACCAGTTTGACCTGAAGCGCCCGGAGATCCGGAGTTTCGTGAACGATGTGGTCGCGCACGACGGGCTGACGCGCAAGAAGGTTGTGAAGCTCCTCGCCAAGGCGCACCCGCAGCCGCAGATCATCGAGATCATGACGCGTCCCGCGGAACGCGTGGTCCCCTGGTGGGAATATCACGACCGCTTCCTCACGGAAGAGCGGATCTCACTGGGTATGCAGTTCTATCAGGACCATCGCGAGTCTCTCGAGCGAATCGCGGCCGCGAACGGCGTCGCCCCGCAGTACCTGGTCGCCATCATCGGCGTCGAGACCTTCTATGGCCGGATGACCGGCCGTTATCGCGTGCTCGACGCGCTGATGACTCTCGCGTTCGACTATCCGCCTCGCAGCGACTACTTCCGCGGCGAGCTCGAGCAGTTCCTGCTGCTGGCCAAGGAGGAGCGGCTCGATCCCCTGCACGTTACGGGCTCCTATGCCGGCGCGATGGGCGCGCCGCAGTTCATGCCATCGAGCTACCGCCACTACGCCGTGGACGGCAACTCGGACCGGCATCGCGATCTGTGGACAGACTGGGACGATGTGCTCGCGAGCGTGGCCAACTATTTCCACGAGCACGACTGGCAGCCGGGCGGCCCGGTGATCGCCGAGACGCGCCTCGCTCCCGACCCGAGGTTCCAGATCGATCCGCGCAACCTCGAGTTGAATGAGACACTCGCCAGCCTCGACGCTCAGGGCGTCACCGTCGAGACGGATCAGCCGGCAGACACGCCCGTCGTGCTCGTCTCGGCGGAGCAACGCGACGGTCCGGCCTACCGGGTCGGCTTCCATAACTTTTACGTGATCACACGCTACAACCACAGTGCACGCTACGCGATGGCCGTGCACGACCTGGCAACCGCTATCGCTCAGCGCGTGCAAGGCCAGCCTTCCGCCTCGCCGGGCCTCTCACAGGCGCGACCGTGAGGGCTGCGCAGCTCACCCTGGCATGTGCCTGCATTGCCTTGGTGGGGGGGTGCTCGCTCGCCAGCCGTCGACCGCCGCTGCCCTCGGCCCCCGAGCCCGTACTCACCCCCGTTCCTCCTCCGAACGTCGATAACATTCCGGATGCAGTGCCGCGTGCGGAACCTCGGAGTGCCCGCGGCAATCCTACCTTCTACGACGTTCTGGGCAGACGGTACTTCGTGCTGGCCAGCCCCGACGGATACACGGAGCGCGGTGTCGCCTCCTGGTATGGGCCCACTTTCCATGGCGTGAGCACCTCGAATGGCGAGCGGTACGACATGTATGCGATGACGGCTGCCCACAAGACCCTGCCGTTGCCGTGCTATGCCCGGGTGACGAACCTGAAGAATGGTCGTAGCGTGGTGGTCAGGATCAACGATCGGGGACCGTTCGTGTCCAACCGACTGATCGATCTGTCGTACACGGCCGCCTCGAAGCTCGACATGATCCGCGAGGGGACGACGCTCGTCGAAGTGCGGACGCTGACCCCGAACCAGCCCGACACTCTGACCCGGGCTTCCGAGACGCCGCCACCGTCGCTGTATGTCCAGGCAGGCGCGTTCGCCGACCAGGAGAATGCAAAGCGCGTCGCCGACAGGCTCCGCTCCGCCGGCCTCGGAAGCGCCTTCGTCCTGTCTCCGACTGCGCAGGCGAAGCAGCCCCTCTATCGCGTGCGCCTCGGTCCCATCGGCAGCGTTCCCGAGTTCGACCAGCTCGTTGCCCGACTCGCAAAGCTCGGCATCCCCGACGCGCGCCTCGCGAACGATTGACATCGTGCGTAAGGCGCCACAGTGACCGGCCGGCGCAAGTGGTGGATGCTCGCGGTCGCCGGTGGCCTCGCGTGCATCCTCGCCATCGGTCTCGTCAGTTACTCGGAGCTCTCGAGCCTCGCGGATTCCAGCGCCCGGGTGCAGCGCTCCTATGACGTACTGCAAACCCTCGATGATCTCAACGGCGCGCTCACGGACACCGAGACCAATCAGCGCGGCTTCCTGCTCACTCAGGACGCGTCCTACCTGACGCAGTACGACGCCGCGATCGCTCAGATCCGACTGGCGCTGACCGAGCTGCGACGCCTGACGGACGGCGAGCCCAGCAGCGAGACAGCCATCGCGCACCTGGCGCAGCTCGCGGGCGCCAAGCTCGACGAGTTGCAGGAGTCGATCCATGCGACGCAAGCCGGTCGGCGCGGTGTCGCGCTCGCCAAGGTCGCCGAAGGCGAGGGGAAGCGGCTCATGGAGGAGTTTCGGCGCGATTCGCGCGAGCTCGAGAGCGCGCAGCGTCATCTGCTCGATGAGCGCCGCCAGCAGGAACGCGAGGCCCGCTTCTTCAGCGAAGCAGTGCTCGCGACGACGATCCTGCTCAGCGTGCTGTTGGTCGGCGCCGCGGCGCTCGTGAGCCGCCGATTCGACGAGAGGCGATTGTTGCTCGAGAGGGAAATCACCGAGCGGCGCCGCGCTGAGGAGTACCGCGAGCAGTTGCTGGCGAGCGAGCGCGTAGCCCGCTCGGACGCGGAGCGGGCTACGCGGCTGAAGGATGAGTTCGTGGCCACGCTGAGTCACGAGCTGCGCACCCCGCTGAACGCGATCGTCGGCTGGGCCAGCATCCTGGGCAAAGATCACCGCCCGCAGACCGTAGGCCAGGGAATCGAGGTCATTCAGCGCAACGCAAAAGTACAGGCGCAGATGATCGAGGATCTGCTCGACATGAGCCGTATCCTCTCGGGCAAGCTGCTCATCGAGCTGCAGAGAACCGATCTCAGGCTGGTCGCGGATGCGGCGATCGCTTCTGTGCAACCCACCGCGGACGCGAAGGGTGTTCGAATCGAGGTCGCGCCCGGCGAGGCCATCCTGGTGAATGGCGATCCGGGACGCCTGCAGCAGGTCATCTGGAATCTGCTCACCAACGCGATCAAATTCACTCCCCGCCAAGGAAAGGTCGACCTCCTCGTCTACGAGGCCAATGACCACGCCAACATCGCTGTGAGCGACACGGGTCAGGGCATCGCCGCCGACTTCCTGCCGTATGTGTTTGATCGCTTCCGTCAGGGAGATGCTTCCACCACGCGACGGCATGGCGGCCTCGGTCTCGGTTTGTCCATCGTCAAGAGCCTCGTGGAGATGCACGGCGGATCTGTGGATGCCCAGAGTCCCGGCGAGGGCCAGGGCACCACATTCATCGTCCGCTTGCCGTTGGCGAATCCCGGTGCACACACGGCTCAGGCGGCTACGGACTCACCCGATGCAGGCAACCACGCCCTGGCAGGGCTGCGAATACTCATTGTTGATGACGAGGACGACGCAAGGACACTGACGCGCCGCGTACTCGAAGAGCGTGGCGCTAAGATCGTGACGGCCAGCTCGGCGACTGAAGCACTTGCCGCCGCCGCCGGCACCGTACTGCACGTCCTCGTCAGCGACATCGGCATGCCCGAGCAGGATGGCTACGAGCTGATCAAGAAGATGCGGGCCCTCCCAGGGGACGCGGGTTGTGTCCCGGCCATCGCCCTGACGGCCTTGGCGCGCGGTGAGGACCGGGCCCGCGCCCTGCACGCGGGATACCAGAAACATGTCAGCAAGCCGGTCGACCCCGAGGAGCTGGTCGCGGTGATCGCGAGCCTGGCGGGACGCACAGGTTCGAAAATGGACTAGGCACACGGATGTGCCCGCCGCCGCAGGTGGCGGAGGCTTCGGAAAAAACCACGCTTTTTGCCGAAGCCGCGCTGGGCAGGGCAGGATGCCCGGATCCAGCGCTTTCATATTAGAATCGCCGCCTTCAAACACGCCTCAGGATACAACGGATGCCGCGCACGCCCCGCCTTGCTGCACTCGCTTCCATTCTCTGCCTCTCCCTCCTGTGTCTCACCCGGCTGAGCCCGAGCTACGCGGACACGCCCATTCCGAAGCCCCCCGCCGTCGAGGGACGCACTTACCTGCTGGTCGATCACACTACCGGACGGGTCCTGGCGGAGGACCATGCCGACGATCGGGTGGAGCCCGCGAGCCTGACGAAGCTCATGACCTCCTACGTCATATTCAAAGCGCTGCGGGAGAAGCGGCTGCAGCTGACGGATCCGATCACCATCAGCGAGCACGCGTGGCGCTCGGAGGGCTCGCGCACATTCGTTCAGGTCGGGACGCAGATACCGGCGGAAGTTTTGATCAAAGGGATGATCGTGCAGTCGGGCAACGACGCAACGATTGCGCTGGCCGAGCACGTCGGCGGCACGGAGCAGGGCTTCGCGCAGATGATGAACGAGTACGCGAAGCGTCTCGGCATGAAGTCGACCCACTTCGAGAACAGCGACGGTCTGCCCTCACCCGGCCACTACACGACTGCACGGGATCTCGCGACTCTCTCCAATGCGCTCGTGAGCGAGTTCCCCGAATATTACTCGTGGTACGGGCTGCATGAGTTCACCTGGAACCACATCACTCAGCACAATCGCAACGGCCTCCTGTTGCGCGACCCGACGGTAGACGGCATGAAGACCGGACATACCGACAGCGCCGGGTATTGCCTGGTGACCTCCGCGGTGCGCAATGGCATGCGGTTGGTATCGGTCGTCATGGGATCTCCGAGCGTGAAGGCACGCGAGGACGCCAGCGCCGCTCTCATCAATTACGGCTTCACGTTCTTCGAGACCACCAAGATCAAGTCGGCCGGTGAAGTCGTGCTGAAGCCGCGTGTCTACAAATCCGCGGCGGAGTTCGTACCGCTCACCATTCCGCGGGATGTGTATGTCACCGTGGGCCGCGGGCAGAGCGCCAGCCTCAAGAGCACGGCGCGCCTGTTCAAGGAGCCGTTGATCGCACCTCTGCCCGCCGGACAGCCGGTTGGCGACGTCACGATCACCGATCCTTCCGGTGCGGTTGTGTCCAGGATTGCGCTCGCGCCACGCACGACGGTTGACACCGGTGGCCTGTGGACGCGGGCCGCTGACGGCGTCCGATTGTGGTTCAATTAGTGGGTGCCCGACCCATTCCCGATTTGCTATTTGAACGGAGCGTTCCTGCCCCTGCAGGAGGCGCGCATCTCGCCTCTCGACCGTGGGTTCCTTTACGGGGATGGCGCGTATGAGGTCATGCCGGTGTATGCGGGGCGCCCGTTCCGCTTCGAGGCCCACGCCGAGCGGCTGACCCGCAGCCTCCACGAGATTCGCATGGCCGACCCGCTCGATCGGGCGGCCTGGCGCAATCTGCTCGCCGCACTGATCGATCGCAATGGCGGTGGCGATCAGTACCTCTACTGGCAGGTCACCCGCGGCGCAGAGCGCGGCCGGAATCATGCGCCGCTTCCGGATGTCCCGCGGACGATCTTCGCGTTCTGCGCGCCGCTTCCCCTGGCCACGCCGGAAATGCTCGTCCAGGGCCTCACTTGCGTCACCGCGCAGGACACCCGATGGGCACGCTGCGATATCAAGTCCGTTGCCTTGCTGGCAAACGTTCTGCTGCGTCAGCTCGCCGTCGATGAGCACGCCGCTGAAACCATTTTGTTGCGCGACGACGAGCTCATGGAGGCGTCCGCCTCGGCGGTCCATGTCGTCATGGACGGCGAGATCCGCACTCCGCCCCACTCGTGGAAGATCCTGCCCGGCACCACTCGCGGAGCCGTGGAAGAGATGGCCTCTCGAGCGGGTGTTGCGTATCGCGCCGTAGAGGTCAGCGAGAGACAGCTGCGTGCCGCCGACGAGATCTGGCTCTCAGCGGCCACGCGCGAGGTGCAGCCGGTCACGCGCCTCGACGGCCGTCCGGTCGGGTCCGGAAAGCCGGGTCCGGTCTGGCGCCGCATCTACGATGAGCTGCAGCGGTACAAGCGGGAGCTGGCGGGGCAGCCGTGGTAGACGAGTCGCCGCTGCAGTTTCCGACCGAATATCCGATCAAAGTGCTCGGTCGGCCGTCCGATGAGTTCCGGGCCCGGGTCCATGCCCTCATCCTGAGGCACGTCCCCGACCTGGACCCTCAGCGCGTCAGTGAACGCCTGAGCGAGAACGGAAATTTCTTGTCCATCTCCTATCGAATCCACGCCCGGAGCCGCGAGCAGATGACCGCCCTGGCCAACGACCTGCGCGCCTGCGAAGGCGTCCTGATGACGCTCTAGCTTTGTAACCCTTTTGTGACCTGCCTGTTACCGGCTCAAAACTGACGCGCGGACGGCGTCGCCGGTAGCATTGCATCCCTTTGGCTCGCTAGAACTACAAGATACATGTCCATCACCCTCGATCAGGTGACGAAACGCTACCAGGGCGTGCCGGTCGTCAACGACGTCTCGATAGACATCGGCGATGGCGAGTTCTTCGTGCTGCTCGGTCCGAGCGGCAGCGGCAAGAGCACCCTGCTGCGAGCCATCGCCGGCCTCTCCGGGGTCGATCACGGCCGGATCTCCCTGCACGGCCGGGACGTGACGCACGTGGCCGCCCGCGACCGCGGCGTCGGTCTCGTATTCCAGAACTACGCGCTCTTCCGTCACATGACCGTGGCGGAGAACATCGAATTCGCTCTGCGGGTGCGGCGGGTCAAGGCCGCGGCCAGACGGCAGCGCCGACAGGAGCTGCTGCGCCTCGTCGCCCTCGAGGGTATGGACGAGCGCATGCCCGCCCAGCTCTCCGGCGGCCAGCAGCAGCGCGTCGCCGTCGCTCGTGCGCTCGCGCACGAACCCGAGGTGCTGCTCCTCGACGAGCCCTTCGGCGCGCTGGACGCGAAGATCCGAGAGGAGTTGCGCAGGACCATCCGCCAGGTTCAGAGGGAGCTCGGCATCACGACCGTCCTGGTCACCCACGATCAGGAAGAAGCGTTCGCCCTGGCAGACCGGATCGGCGTCATGAATCTCGGCCGGCTGCTCGAGGTCGGCGACCCGCACGAGCTCTACACTCGCCCGGCCACCCGCTTCGTGGCGACTTTCCTGGGCGCGGCCAACCTGATCCTCGCTCAACAAACCCGTGACGGCGGCATCCGTCTTGGATCGACACCCGTCAGCGCGACCAACGCCGGCCCGCTGCATGGGGCTCGTGAGCATGAGGTGGTCGCCGTCGTGCGGCCCGAAGAGATCGAGATTGCACCGGCACGTGGGAAGCTCACCACAGGTTATCTCGCTTCCGGTGCCGTGGAGGAAGTTGTCTTCACGGGAGCCCTGGAGCGCATGCGTGTGCGCATCGATAGCGACCCGGACACTACGGCGCTCGTGAATGGCAACGGTGCTGGCACGGGCTTCCTCGAGGTCACCCGCACGCAGTACGAGCAGCGCGCCTTCGAGGTAACACCCGGTCAGAACGTTGCGATTGGCGTTCGCCGCCTGCACGTGTTGTCCACGCCGCTCTCGAGCTTCACGGTGTGCGCCCCTTCGGAGGAGCTGGCGGCTGCGCTGACTCGGGAGTCCCTGCTCGCCGAGCTCGCCTCCCGGATGAAGACTCGCGTCTCGATACGCGTCGAGCCGAAGTTGGGTATGCCCGGAGCAGGCTGTGCATCCGAGGCTCGCTTCACGGGAACCACCGTCATCGCCGCCCATCCCGACGCGGGACACCAGGCGGAATGGCTGTTACGGCACGGCGCGGAGGAGATTCTCGTCCTGCCGCACAATAGCGCCTCACCGAAGCGCGTGTTGATTCACTGGGCCGACGAGTCCGTCCGGCGGGCAACACTCGCCGTATCCGCGAGCATTCTGCGTCACGTATCCGCCGAAGGTGTTTACGTGGGTATTCTTTCCGGTCAGACGCCCATGGCGCAGCGGCCTCACGGCATGCGAGCACTGCTCGATGCCCGCTCCGAGGCACAGGCGGATCACGGCCTGGAAATGAGGACCGAGCTGCGCTTCGGAAATGTCGCGGAAGAGCTTACGCGCCAGCTCAACGAGTCTGCCGGCCAGATGCTGGTCCTCGGGTTCCGTGCGGAGGGTAACCTCGTGCAGCGCTTCGGAGCCCTCTTCGACTCGAGCCACTGGCCCGTGTTGATCGTCCACCGCGAGCAGGCCTGAGCGCTCCATGGCATTCAGGCAGCCCAGTGTATTGCCGGGTTTCGGACTGACGCTCGGCTTCACCGTGTTCTTCCTGAGCACGGTCGTGCTGATCCCGCTCGCGACGCTCGTCCTCACGACCGCCTCGATGCACTGGGATGAGTTCACGCGCCTCGTGCTGAGCCCGCGAGCCCTCGGCTCGTATCGCCTGTCGTTCGGGGCATCGTTCCTGGCGGCAACGATCAACCTCGTGTTCGGATTCATCATTGCCTGGACTCTGGTGCGCTACGAGTTCCCCGGCAGAAAGCTGATCGATGCCCTGATAGACATGCCCTTCGCGCTGCCGACAGCGGTCTCCGGCATCGCCCTGACGACCGTATTCGCGGAGAACGGCTGGATCGGTCAATATCTGCATCTCTACGGCATCAAGGTCGCCTACACGTGGATCGGCGTGACGGTCGCACTCACGCTGATCGGGATGCCCTTCGCGGTCCGGGCGGTGCAGCCTGCGCTGTTGGAGGTCCAGAGAGAGCTCGAGGATGCCGCGGAGACCTTGGGCGCCGGGCGCTTCTACGTCTTCAGACGGATCATCCTGCCGACGGTGTTGCCCGCGTTGCTGACCGGCTTCACCCTCGCGTTCGCCCGGGCGGTCGGCGAATACGGCTCGGTCATCTTCATCTCGGGCAACCTGCCCATGAAGACCGAGATCACTCCCCTGCTCATCGTCATCCGGCTGGAGGAGTTCGACTACAAGGGAGCGGCGGCGCTCGGCTTCGTGATGCTCGTCATCTCCTTCGTCGTGCTGCTGACCATCAACCTGCTTCAGGCCTGGCAGCGCCGACGGATCGTCCGAGGGGCGCACTGATGGCCGGTGTCGCCGCAGTCGAACCGCTGGATAACCGGCCGGGCCGCGACAGCCTGGCGAGCTCGCTCGCGAAATGGACCTTCATCCTCGTCTCGTTGGGCTTCCTCGCCGCGCTGCTGTTCGCACCGCTCGCCATCGTGTTCGTGATGGCGCTCGAGCACGGTTGGCGGGCATATGTGCGCAGCTTCGTGGACCCCGACACGGCGGCCGCGATTCGCCTGACGCTGACCACCGCGGCCATCGTCGTGCCGCTCAACACGATATTCGGGCTGGCGGCCTCGTGGGCCATCGCGAAGTTCGAGTTCCACGGCAAGAGCTTCCTGATCACCCTGATCGATCTGCCGCTGGCGGTCTCGCCGGTCATCTCGGGGATGGTTTACGTGTTGCTCTTCGGCCTGCGCGGGTGGTTCGGCTCATGGCTGCAGGACCACGACATCAGTATCATCTTCGCGGTGCCCGGCATCGTGCTCGCGACGATGTTCGTCACTTTCCCCTATGTGGCCCGCGAGCTCATCCCCTTGATGCAGCAGCTCGGCAATGACGAAGAGGAAGCGGCCTTCACGCTCGGCGCCGGCGGCTGGATCACGTTCTTTCGCGTCACCCTGCCCAAGGTCCGCTGGGGCCTCGTGTACGGCGTGGTGCTGTGCAATGCCCGCGCCATGGGAGAGTTCGGCGCGGTCTCGGTGGTCTCCGGGCATATCCGCGGCCTGACGAACACGATGCCCCTCCATATCGAGATCCTCTACAACGAATACAACTTCGTCGGCGCCTTCGCGGTGGCATCGCTGCTCACCCTGCTCGCAGTGCTGACGCTCTTCGTGAAGACCCTGGTGGAGCGAACCGGCTACCGGCGGCGCTGAAGGATGGAGCGCGTCAAACGTCTGTGGCGCAAGCTGAGACCGGACCCGGCCAACACGAGTCTGGGCTGGTGGATGGTGGCCATTCACGTGGCCATCGTTCTCGTGATCGGCGGCGGCATCTCCTACACGGCGATCCGCATGCTCCACGACCTGGCCGACGAGCAAGGCAAGGCGCGCGTACAACTGGCCGGGGCGATGGGCAGAGAAGACCTGCGGCGCATGGGCGAAGATGCTCTCACGGCAGTGCGCGCCCTCGCTGAGCGCCCAACCCTGCAGAGAATGATCGCCGAAGGTCGTTCGGATGCCATAGGACCGATTCTGCGACGCTCGTGCGACGCCGGCGGGATCGATGCGTGCGCGCTCTATACAGGCACGCAGTTGATCGCCCAAAGCGGGCCGGCGCTCGATTGGGACGGGATCGTCACCGCGAGCACCGAGCAGGGCGCCACGTTCCTGACTCTACCGTCGAACCTGCGCACGCCGCTCCTCGGCGCGTATGCCAGCTCCGGAGACCTGGAGGGTACCCGCATCTTCGTCGTGCGGCTCCTCAACGATCGAATGGCCCGGACCCTGAGTCAACATGTCGGTCTCGACATCGAGCTCGTGGACTATCGCTCGTTCACCAACGACCCGGTGAATGCTTTCACGCCCTTGTACTCGGCTGCCCTCGCCGACGGCCGCTCCGCGGTCCTGAGGATCGACTCGCAGGGAATGTACGCCTCGTGCGTACCCGTATTCGCGTCCACGGGCGAGGCGATAGCCCTCATCGAAGCGCACCTGCCCACGTCGATCGTCGACGGCTCGGTGACCCGCCTCACGCGCCGCCTGCTCGTCACAGCCGTCGTGTTGGCCGCGCTTGCGGTCATGGGCGGTGTCGTGCTGAGCGACATGGTGTCGGGTCCGTTGAGGGCCTTGACAGCCGCGGCGGTACGCCTCGGCCAGGGCGACTTTTCGGCTTCCATTCCGCCGGGCGGCGCGGCGGAAGTGGGATCCCTTGCGCGAACGATGGAGGACATGCGCCGCAACCTCGTCGATCTCACCAGCACACTGAGGCGTCGGGAAGCGGAAGCGCAGGCACTGCTGACTGGCATCGTCGAAGGCGTCTACGCCGTGGACAAGAACAGGACCATTCGCTACTTGAATCCTCAAGCGGCACGCCTGTTCAACGTCGCACCCGACGAGGCGGTGGGCAGATTTTGCGGCGACGTATTGAAGCCTCGCGATATCGAAGGCCGGCGACCCTGCGATTTTCGCTGCCCGATCCTGCAGGCGCGCACCGACGGCAGCGCGAAGGCGGTCGAGCAACTCCAGATTTCCGAGGGTGACCCGCGCACGACCGTCATCACGAGCGCGGAGATGGTGGACGGCCTGCAGGTCCAGGTCATACGCGACGAGACCGAGCTGGAAGCAGTCCGTCGAGCCCGCGATTCAGTCCTTGCAAACATCTCGCACGAGTTCCGCACACCGCTCGCCGCTCAGCTCGCCTCGATCGAGCTCCTGCTCGAAGGGCTGAGCAACCTGTCATCGGACCAGCAGCGCGAGCTGGTGATGTCATTGGAGCGCGGCACTCTGCGGCTCACGCGGCTCATCGACAATCTCCTGGAAAGTGTCCGCATCGAGTCCGGGCAGCTCAACATCCGCCGGCAGAGCGTAGTCGTGGCAGAGGTCATCGAGGACGCGCATGCGCTGATCGGCTCGCTGCTCGCTCAACGTCGCCAGGCCCTCGACATGCACCTGCCGGAGGATCTGCCGCTCGTCGAGGGCGACAAGCCCCGCCTCACGCAGGTGTTCGTCAATCTTCTGGCCAACGCCAACAAGTTCGCACCCGAAGACAGCGTGGTGCGCGTGGGAGCGCAGAGTGAGGGCGATCGCGTCATCGTCTGGGTGGAGGACGAAGGCCCGGGACCCGCGGCCGGTGAGAGCGATGCGATCTTCGCGCGGTTTCAACGTGGTGCCGCCGAGGAGCCGGAGCCGGGCGGCCTGGGGCTCGGCCTGTGGATCGTGAAGTCGATCATCGACCGGCATTCGGGCACCATAGCGCTGTCGCGCACCGAGGACGGCCGCACGAGATTCACGATTTCCCTACCCGCCGAGGTCCCTGAATGAAGATGCTGGTTGCGGACGACGATCGCGACCTGCGCGAGCTGATCGGTTTCACGCTCACGCAGGCCGGCTACTTCGTCCTCAAGGCTCCGGACGGCCTGAACGCCGTCCGGATGTTCGAGTCGGAGTCGCCCGATCTGGTCGTCCTGGATATCAACATGCCGGGAGCCAGCGGTTTTCAGGTCTGCGAAGCGATCCGCAAGCGCTCGCGCGTGCCGGTCATCATGTTGACCGTGCGCGGCGAGGAAGAGGATCTGGTGCGCGCCCTCGAGCTCGGCGCCGACGATTACCTGACGAAGCCCTTCAGCCCACGCACGTTGCTGGCCAGAATCAAAGCGTTATTGCGCCGAGCCGGCATGGAGAATGCCGCGCCGCTGGCGGCCGGCAAAGTGCGTCTGGACATCGAGGAGCATACGGTGGAGATCGGAGAGGGCGCCCCCGTCCGATTGACGAAGCTCGAGCTGCGCCTGCTGCAGATGCTGCTTGCCAACGCCGGCCACACGGTGAGCTCGGATCGCCTGTTGATTCAGGTCTGGGGACATCGCAACTCCGGCGACCGCCAGCTCCTCAAGCAGCTCGTGCATCGGCTGCGTCAGAAGATCGAGACCGACCCCGCCGTGCCGCAGCTGCTGCAAACCGCCTCGGGGGCCGGCTACAAGCTCGTGGTCGAATAGATCACGGTGTCGGCGAGTAAATCTGATCGAAGATCCCGCCATCACCGAAGTGCGTCGGCTGCGCCTTCGCCCAACCGCCAAAGTCGGCAATGGTGACCAGGTTGATCTTCGGATACTGCCTCGAGTATCTCGCCGCCACCGCCTGATCGCGCGGCCGATAGCCGTTGCGAGCGACGACCTCCTGACCTTCCTTGCTGTAGAGATATTGCAGGTACGCCTGCGCGACCTCGCGCGTTCCTCTGCGCAGGACGACTTTGTCGACCACGGCCACCGGCGGCTCGGCGAGAACACTGACGGTCGGGGCGACTATCTCGACCTTGTCCGCTCCCAGCTCCTTGACGGCCAGAATCGCCTCATTCTCCCAAGCGATCAACACGTCACCGATACCGCGCTGCGCGAACGTAGTCGTTGAGCCGCGAGCACCCGTATCCAGCACCGGCACGTTCTTGTACAACTGCCGCACGAATGTCTTGGCGGTCGCATCGCTCCCACCCGGTTGTTTCAATGCCCAGCCCCAGGCAGCCAGATAATTCCAGCGCGCGCCGCCCGAAGTCTTCGGATTGGGGGTGATGACGGAGACGCCCGGCTTGATCAGGTCTCCCCAGTCCTGGATGTGCCTGGGATTGCCCTTGCGCACCAGGAACACGATCGTGGAGAAATACGGTGTGCTGTTGTCAGGCAAACGGCTCGCCCAGTTGATGGGGAGCAGCTTTCCCTGGGTTGCGATCGCATCGATGTCGGCCGCCAGAGCCAGCGTGACCACGTCGGCGGACAGGCCGTCGATCACTGACCGCGCCTGCTTGCCCGATCCGCCGTGCGACTGGTTGATCTTCACGTCCTGACCGGTCTTCGCCTTCCAGTACTTGGAGAACACCGCGTTGTAGTCAACATACAGCTCGCGTGTCGGGTCGTAGGAGACATTCAGGAGCGTCACCTCGCTCGCGGCCTGCGCGACCGGCGCACCGGCGAGAGTGGTCAGACCCAGGGCGAGGGCGGCTGCGGCGAAAAAGCGCGGCAGCCGGAGTGTCGATTGCATGAGGATTCTCCGGATTTCTTGTGATAGAAGCGCGAGTGATAGAAGCGCGAGCGCGGACCCTCCGCGGCACGCGAGCAGTGCGCCCGATCGATGCTAGACGCGGCCGGTTATGAAGTCAGTCGGGTGCCGGTTACAGAGTGGTTATAACGCGCTCGGCCTGGGGCTGGAGCGCAGGGCTCATCCACCGATGACGTCGCACGCCGGCGGCAAGCCCAGGCTTCGCAGCAGGTGAGGCTCGAGGGCGACCGCCGCCGCAGCGACGGTATCCGGCCCGCCAAGCTCTCGCAGCTGGGTCATTTCCAGGCCTTCGTAACCGCAGGGATGGATGCGCTTGAACGGCTCCAGATCGAGGTTCACATTCAGGGCCAGTCCGTGGTAGCTGGCTCCGCGCCTGACGCGTATGCCGACGCTCGCGAGCTTCTTCCCATCGACGTACACGCCGGGCGCGTTGCGGCGGCACTCGGCGGTGACGCCGATCTGCGCGGCGAGATCGATGACGCTGCGCTCGAGCGCCGTGACCAGATCGCGGACACCCAAAGCCGCGCGTCTCAGATCGATCAATGTATAGATCACCAACTGACCGGGACCATGGTAGGTGACCTGGCCGCCGCGGTCGATCTGCACGACGGGGATCTCGCCAGGCGCGAGCAGATGGGTCCGGCTCGCATTGAGCCCGAGAGTGAAGACGGGTGGATGCTCGAGGAACCAGATCTCATCCGCAGTGCTCGGGTCACGCTCGTCGGTCAGCCGTTGCATGGCCCGCCACGTGGGCTCGTACTCGACGCGGCCCAGGCGCCGGATGAGCGGCGCGACGCGAGTATCGGTCTGCGCAGACTTACGGTCCGTGTCGGGTTGCGGCAGCGAGGGCGAGAGCACGGTTGTCCAATCCGGCGTTGTTCCGGTTCAAGGCCTGCTCGGCACGATAGCTCGAGCGCACGAGCGGGCCGGAGACGCACTCGAGGAACCCCCGTTCGAGCGCCCACCCACGATATACATCGAACTCGGAAGGCGACACGAAGCGCTGTACGGGCAGATGATGGATCGTCGGCCGCAGGTATTGTCCCAGTGTCACGATATCGACCCGGGCAGCCCGCAGATCATCCAGGGTCGCGGCGATCTCCGGCTCGCTCTCTCCGAGCCCCAGCATCAAACTGCTCTTTGTCAGGACCGCGGCGTTGTGCTGCTTGGCGTGCGCCAACACGCGCAGCGTCTGCTCGTACCCCGCACGCGGGTCACGCACCGGATGCGTCAGCCGACGCACGGTTTCGACATTCTGAGCGAATACGGCGATGCCGCTGTCCACGACGGTCTCGACATCGGCCAGCACACCTTGGAAGTCCGGCGTCAGCGCCTCGACCGCCGTGTCAGGATTGCGCTCGCGGATGGCGCGAACACACGCCGCATAATGTGCCGCGCCGCCATCCTCGAGGTCATCGCGATTGACCGAAGTCAATACGACGTACCGCAGCTTCATCAGCTCGACAGTGCGTGCGGCATTGGCCGGCTCGTCCTGATCCAGCCAGCCGCGAGGATTACCCGTGTCGACCGAGCAGAAGCGGCAGGCTCGGGTGCAGACGGCCCCCATCAACATGATCGTCGCGGTACCGGCATTCCAGCACTCGCCGATGTTGGGGCACTTGGCCTCCTCGCAGACGGTCGCCAGGCGGTGCTCCTTCACGATCCCTTTGACGGCCTGGAAGCCTGTGCCCATGGGGGCCTTCGCCCGCAGCCACGAGGGCTTGGGCGTGCGGGCCATCGGCACCGCGGCCATCGGCTCCGCGGCCATTGGCTCCGCGGCCATTGGCTCCGCGGCCATTGGCACCGCGGTCATTGGCTCCGCGGCGATCGGCTCCGCGGCCGCCGGCTCCGCGCGTTCAACGCGTGCCGCCGCCGTCGCCTTCACACCGTCGCGGATTGCGGTAAACCCTTGACGTGTAACGTATTTCTCACCGCTTCGCAGGCGTGGCGGCTCGTCGACCAACGGGATACCTTTGAGATCGGCCATGCGGGATATTGTACATTCTGCTAGAGCGTTCTCGCAGCGCGCACGCGGGCGTCCAGGTCGCGGAGACGCTCCGGGGTGCCGACGTCGCACCACTCGCCCTCGTGAAGCTCGCCGCGCAAGCGGCCTTGCGAGATAGCGCGCTTCAAAAGCGGCACGAGCGGAAATCGTCCAGGCTCGCAACCGGCAAAGAATTCGGGGCGATAGAGACCGATGCCGGAATAAGTGAAGCGGTTCGAGTCGCGCTCGACGACATTCTCGCCCTCGAGCCCGAAATCGCCCCGCGCATGTTGGACAGGATTCGGAACCATCATGATGCGGGCGAGAGCCTCGGCATCGAGCCTCAGCCGCCCCAGATCGATGTCCGTCCAGACATCCCCGTTGACCACGAGAAAGGGATCCGGACCGAGGAACGGCAACGCGGCGAAGATGCCGCCTCCCGTCTCGAGAGCAACCGGCCCCTCATCGCTGTAGGTGATGCGCACTCCGAACCGGCTTCCGTCGCCCAGCGCTGCGCGCAAACGATCGCCCAGCCAGGACAGGTTGATGACGACATCCCGGACACCGACGCGCACCAGCGCCTCGAGATGAAAGACGATCAGGGGCTTGCCGGCCACCGGCACGAGCGGCTTCGGAACCGTGTCCGTGATTGGACGCAATCGCTCGCCCCGGCCCGCGGCGAGCACCATGGCCTTCACGCGACCTGCTCCAGAATGCGTGCATTGGCGCGTGGCAACTCCGAAACGACTCGCTGCTCGAGAAACCGGCCGAGATCCGCCAGCTCCGGATAGCGACCGCACGTATCGCGCACGTAATCCAACGTCAGCGGAAGATCATTCAAATACCCTGACTTGCCGTCGCGATACCAGAGCCGCGCGAAGATACCGAGCACCTTCAGGTGTCTCTGGACGCCGATCAGATCGAACCAACGCAGGAACTCGCGGTCGTCCCGCCCCGCCTCCGCGCCGCCCGAGCGCAGCAGCTCGCGATACCCGCGCACCCAGCCCTCCACGCGCGCGCGCGGCCAGCTGATGTAGCAGTCCTTCAGAATCGAGACGAGGTCGTAGCCGATCGGCCCGCACAGCGCATCCTGGAAATCGATGATCCCCGGGCTACGCCGCGGCACCACCATGAGATTGCGCGAATGGTAGTCGCGGTGAACCAGTACGAGCGGCTGCGCCAGCCCCTCGACGATCAGGAATTCAAAGGCGCGCTGGATCACCTCGCTCTCCGATGCCGAGAGTTTGAGCGCGAGATGACGCTCGCAGAACCAATCCGGCATGAGTGCCATCTCGCGCGCGAGCGCTTCGCGATCGTACGGCGGCAGCTCCTTCGCGGCCTGCTTGCCGCGCACCTGGATCCGAGCGAGCGAGCGCAGGGCATCGCCATACAATCGATCCGCGTCCACGCCGGCCTGGAGCTGTCCGAGGTAAGGCGTGCTGCCCAGATCCTCGAGGAGCAGCAGTCCCCGCTCGACGTCGGCCTCGTGAACCGCGGGCACGTGCGCATCCAGATCGGCCAGCAGCCGCGTCACTTTCAGATAGGGCCGGACATCTTCCTTGCCGGGCGGAGCGTCCATGACGATGAAGGTCTGCCCCTGACGAAAAGCCCGGAAATAGCGGCGAAAGCTCGCATCGGCGGAGGCGGGCTCGATGCGCTCGGGAGCCATCCCGAGCTCCCGCGAGAGCCAGTCTTTTATCAGCGCGAGGCGCGCGTCCGTCCCAGGCATGAAAGACATTATAATCCCGCGCCTCATGCAGCGTCGGCGCCTATTCCACACTTCCGTCATCTACACGCTGGCACTGGGCAGCATCGCATCCGGCGCGAGGGCGCAAACCGCACCACCGCTGTGCCCCTCGAGCAGCTATCAGGCGCCTTCCGCAACGACACCAGCGGCTCCACCTGCTGCTGCCGCCCAGAAGAAGACCGCCGCCAACACATCGACGCCGAAGAAGCTCTCGGTGGACAGCGGCAAGATCGATATCACCAGCGACCACGCCACGATCGGCCTCGACGGCAACGCAACTCTGCAAGGCAACGTCAGCATCCGCCAGGGCGACCGTCACATCACGGCCAACGAGGCACACTTCAACTCGAAGACGAACGACGTCAAGACGGACAGTGGCGGCGTCGAGTACGAAGATCCGCTCATGCGCGTGACCGGTGAAGGCGGCAGTTACTCGCCCGCCGCGGGCGCTGATTTCCGAGCCGCCCAGTTCGAGCTTCTGCAGCGCGCGGCGCGCGGCTCGGCGGACAAGTTGCGACTCACACCGCAAGGCGTGCTCGATCTGGAGGGCGTGACCTACACGACATGTCCCGCGGCGGCGCCTGCGTGGCGCATGAAAGCCTCGCGAATCACGCTCGATACACGCGACAAGTTGGGCACGGGTCGCTCGGCACGAGTGGAGTTCGAAGGGGTGCCGCTCGTGTATCTGCCGTGGGTGTCGTTCCCGCTGGGAAACGAGCGCAAGAGCGGCTTCCTCTTCCCGAGTCTCGGAGTGTCCTCGCGCAGCGGGTTCATACTGCAGGTTCCCTACTACTGGAACATCGCCCCGAATCTCGACTTCACCTTCGAGCCCATGGAGTACACGCGCCGGGGCACCGATCTGGGCGGTGACTTCCGCTATCTGACTGAGAATCAGCACGGCGAGCTATCGTGGAATTACCTGCCCGACGATGACGTCTACCGAAAGAGCCGCAGCCGCGTCAAGCTCACACACGTCACGGAGCTTCCCGACGACTTCCGCTTCACGATCGACGCCCAGAACGTGAGCGACACGAGTTACTTCGAGGACTTCGCCCAGGCGCCCGAAGGTACGAGCACCGCGTTCGTCGAGCGGCGCGCCCTGCTCACGTACCGCGATGAGCACTGGCGCATCGACGGCGAGGCGCAGAACTTCCAGACTATCGACAACACGCTCGATCTCGCGGACCGACCGTACACGCGCGTGCCGCGACTGGCTGTCGACTCGGACTTCGGACTGGGGCCCGGCGGGCGCCTCCACTACGGCTTCAGCTCGGAGGTGGTCAACTTCCAACGCTCGGTCGGCGTCACCGGATGGCGCATGGACCTCCTGCCGGAGATCTCCTATCGCCTGGACGGTGCCGGCTATTTCGTCCGGCCGTCTCTCGCGTGGCGCGCGACGCAGTACGAGTTGAGCGACGGGGCACCCGGGCAGGATCGCTCGCCCGCGCGCACTCTCCCGATCGCGAGCTTCGACACGGGACTGTTCTTCGAGCGAGACGCCGGCTCGCACGATCAACGCAGGCTCACGTTGGAGCCGCGCGTGATGTATCTGTACGTGCCTTATCGCCAACAGGACGGCCTGCCGCTGTTCGATACGGCCCTTCCCGACCTCGATCCCGTGCAGCTCTTCAGGTCCAACCGTTATGTGGGCGCGGATCGGGTCGGCGACGCCAACCAGGTCAGTGTGGCCGTCACGAGCCGCTTGCTGGATGCTCATGACGGTCGGCAATTCCTGGCAGCGACGCTCGGTGAGACGTACTACTTCGCCGATCCTCATGTGGTCCTGCCGGATGAGGAGGTGCGCACCGACCGGCGGTCGGATATCGTCGCGCAGGTGTCGCTGAGTGCATTCCAGGACTGGAGCGCGGACGTTGCCCTCCAGTGGGATCCGCAGACCTCGCGCAGCGAGCGCTCGCACTTCAACATACAGTACAAGCCGGGGCCGGAGCGGGTCATCAACGTCGGTTACAGCTACGAGCGCGGCCTCATCGAGCAGGCGGAGGTCTCGGGGGCGTGGCCGGTGGCGCGGAACTGGAATGTGTTCGCCCGCGGGGTCTATTCCATCGAGGCCCATCAGGCGCTGGAGCGCTTCGCCGGCTTCGAGTACCGTGCGTGCTGCTGGCGGCTGCGCCTCGGAGCCCGCCGCTTCGTGAGCCGGCGCCCGCTGACCGCAGATACGGAGGCGACGGGTCCGGAGGACACCGCCCTGTGGCTGCAACTGGAACTGAATGGCCTGGCGGGTGTCGGATCGGCCACGGATACGTTCCTGACCGAGGCCATTCGGGGTTATTCCCCCGCTGAGACGAAGTGAGGAAGCATGAAGCCGATGCGGCGCATCGTTGTCGTTCTACTGTGTCTTTTTTCCTTTCTATTACAAGGGATTACACACGCCCAGACCCGCGAGCTGGCTACCAAGGGCGTGCTGCTCGATCGCGTCGCGGCGATCGTGAACGACGGCGTCGTCCTGAACAGCGAGCTCGACGATCAGATCGCCGTCGTGGCCGACCGGCTGCGCTCACAGAAGCTCGAGCTGCCGCCCCAGAACGTCCTGAGGCAGCAGGTCCTCGAGCGCCTGGTCCTGCAGGAGCTGCAATCCCAGCGTGCCGCCCGAGCCGGACTGAAGGTGCCCGACGAGGCGCTCAACAGCGCCCTGCAGGAAGTCGCACAGCGCAACAACATTGCCCTCGCCCAGCTCCCGGAAGCGCTGGCGTCCCAGGGTATCGACTATGCCCTGTATCGCGAGGAGATCCGCAAGGAGCTCACTCTGGGCCTGCTGCGCCAGCGCGACGTTCTGCAGCGAATCACCGTCACCCCTCGCGAGATCGACCAGTTCATCGAGAAGCAGGCGAAGGCTCCCTCGGAGCACAACGAGTTCAACGTCTCCCACATCCTGATCGCCGTACCGCAAGCCGCGACGCCCGAGCAGGTGGAAGAGGCGGGCAAGAAGGCGGCGGACGTCGCGAAGCGGGCCAAGGCGGGCGAGGACTTCGCGAAGTTGGCAGTGGCCTATTCCAACAGTCAGACCGCCCTCGACGGGGGTGCGCTCGGCTGGCGCAAGGGCAGTGAGCTGCCCACGTTTCTCACCGATGTCGTCGTGAGCTTGAAGCCGGGACAGGTCAGCGACCCCCTGCGTACGCCGACCGGCTTCCACATCATCAAAGTCAACGAGGTCCGGGGCGCCGACGCTCGCGCGATCATCGACCAGGTTCATGTGCGCCACATCCTGATGAAGACCACGGAGCTGGCCGACGATGCCACCGTGCGCCAGAAGCTCGAGGCCATCCGCGAGCGCATCCAGAAGGGCGAGGACTTCGCCGGCATCGCCTCGATCACCTCGGAGGATCCGGGGTCGGCCTCTCAGGGCGGCGATCTCGGGTGGACCAGCCCCGGGACTTTCGTGCCCGAGTTCGATCAAGCGATCTCCGGGCTGAAGCTCAACGAGATCAGCGAGCCTTTCCACACCCAATACGGCTGGCACATCGCGCAGGTACTCGGCCGGCGGCAGTTCGACGATACCGACGAGCAGCGGCGGCGGCAGGCCGCCGAGGCGATCCGTGCCGGCAAGGCCGACGAGGAGACGGAGTTGTGGCTGCGCCGTATCCGCGACGAAGCGTACGTCGAGTACAAACTTTGATCGCATGACCGCCCGCATTGCGTTGACGTCGGGAGAGCCTGCCGGCATCGGTCCCGAGCTCTGCCTGGCGATTGCGCGGATGCCGTTCGACTGTGAGCTCGTCTGCCTGGGCGACCGCTCCTTGCTGGCGCAGCGCGCTCGGCAACTCGGCTGGCAGATCGAGCTGGTTGATTACGACCCGACGGCGAGCCAGACCCACCGGCCGCATCGTCTGCCGGTCCTTCACCTGCCCTTGAGCGCCCCGAGCACCGCCGGGCGCCTCGACCCGCGCAATGGGCGCTATGTCCTGTCGATCCTCGACCGGGCCATCGACGGCGCGCTCGCGGGCGAATTCGCCGCGATCGCGACAGCACCCGTCCACAAGGGCGTGATCAACGATGCGGGCGTCGCATTTTCGGGTCACACGGAATATCTCGCGGAACGGACCCAGGCCGATCGGGCTGTCATGATGTTGGCGGCCGGCGGACTGCGGGTCGCCCTCGCGACGACTCACCTGCCGCTGCGTGACATCAGCGCTGCCCTGACGGTGGATTCGCTGTGTGCCATCGGCACGATCCTCGCGGCCGAACTGCGCAAAGGGTGGGGCATCGCCACGCCGCGAATTGCCGTCTGCGGCCTGAATCCCCACGCTGGCGAGGGGGGTTATCTGGGGGATGAGGAGATCCGGGTCATCGGGCCGGCCATCGCCCGGTTGCGTGAGCAGGGAATTGACGCTTCCGGCCCGTTGCCGGCCGACACGGCCTTCGTGCCCCGCGTTCTCGCGGACTACGACGTTGTCCTCACGATGTATCACGACCAGGGTTTGCCGGTGATCAAGCACGCTGCCTTCGATCGCACCGTCAACATCACGCTCGGACTGCCGATCGTGCGTACCTCTGTCGATCATGGGACGGCATTGGATCTGGCGGGCACCGGCCGCGCCGACCCGGGCAGTTTCGCGGAGGCGATCAAGTTGGCGAACGAGATCGCCGCGCGGCGGCATTGATCCGCGGCAGAACTGAATCCGTGCGTGCCGCCCTTCCCCCTCGCCGCAAGCGCTTTGGCCAACACTTCCTTCACGATCCCGCGGTCATCGAGCGCATCGCGACCGCGATCGGCGCGGCACGAGACGATTGCCTCGTCGAGATCGGGCCCGGCCGCGGCGCACTGACGCGCCTCCTGTTGAGCAGCGGGGGACCGCTCGACGCCATCGAGATTGACCGCGATCTGTCCGCGCTGCTGCGCACTGAGCTGGGCCACGAGCCGCGGTTCCACCTGCACGAAGCCGACGCCCTCGAGTTCGATTTCCGGGAGCTGGCGCGTGCGCGCGGGCGGCGCCTGCGGATCATCGGCAACCTGCCCTACAACATCTCGACGCCCCTGCTCTTTCATCTGCTCGACAGTGGCGAGGTCATCGAGGACCTGCATGTCATGCTGCAGAAGGAGGTCGTGATGCGGCTGGCCGCCGGGGCCGGCGACCCGGACTACGGGCGGCTGAGTGTCATGCTCGCACCCTGGACGCAGGTGGAGCGGCTCTTCGATGTAGGCCCCGGTGCGTTTCAGCCACCGCCCCGTGTCTGGTCAGCCGTCGTCCGCTTGCGCATCCTGGCAACCCCCGCCTTCCCTGTCAGCCCTCATTTCGGGACGGTCGTGGCGGCAGCCTTTACTCATCGGCGCAAAACCGTGCGCAACGCCCTGCGTGAGATCCTGACGCTGGAGCAGATTCACGGCGCGGGTGTCGATCCTCTGGCACGGCCTGAAACGCTGCCGCCCGAGGCGTTCAATGCGCTAGCGGAGCAGATTGCGACTGCGGCAGCGTGCTAAGTTATGTGCAGGACTGATGCCGCAAAGCCAAGGGGGAAGCGTATGCCCGATTATCGTCGCATCCTGCTGGTCGTCGATCTCACGGACGACAGCCTGGTGATCGGTCAGAGAGCCCGGGCACTGGCAACGGCCCTCGGGGCCGAAATCGAGATGCTGCACGTGGTCGACTTCGTGCCCGTCGAGCCGATGGCTGAGACGCTGATGCCTAACGTACAGATCGAAGAGGATATGGTCGACCGTGCTCGCAAGCGTCTCGCGACTCTCGCTGCCTCGCTCGGAATACCCGAGAGTGCGTGTCAGGTGGAAGCGGGGAATGTAAAGGCGGAGGTCGTGCGGCTCGCTCGTGAGCATCACGTCGATCTGATCATCCTGGGAAGCAGGGAGCGACACGGGGTGTCGATACTCGTGAACTTCACCGAGGACACCGTCCTTCATGCGGCACCCTGTGATGTGCTCGCGGTGCGAATCGGCCGCCACTGATGATGGACACCGTAGAGCACAAGATTCGAGTTGACGTCGAGACCTCCTACCTCGACGAGCAGTCGGACCCGAAGGAGCGGCGTTACGTCTTCTCGTACACGATCACGATCCGTAACGAAGGTCAGGTGGCTGCGCGCCTCTTGACCCGCCACTGGGTCATCACCGACGCAAACGGCAAAGTGCAGGAAGTGCGCGGCGACGGTGTCGTGGGCGAACAGCCCTACTTGAAGCCGGGGCAGGGGTTCCGATACTCGAGTGGCGCGGTTCTGGAGACTCCCGTCGGAGCGATGCAGGGCAGCTACCAGATGATCGCCGACGACGGCCTGCGCTTCGATGCTCCGATCCCGGCTTTCCGTCTGGCGATGCCCGGAATCGTGCAGTGAGCCGTTATGCGATCGGCGACATTCAAGGCTGCTACGAGGAGTTGCGGGCACTTCTCGCCAGAGTGAGGTTCTCGCCCGACCGGGACCGCCTGTGGCTCGTCGGCGATCTGGTCAACCGGGGGCCGCAGTCGCTCGAGGTGCTGCGCTACGTCCGCTCGCTCGGCGACAGTGCCATCGTGGTGCTCGGGAATCACGACCTGCACCTGCTCGCGGTCATCCACGGCAGCCGCCGCAAGCGGCGCTCTGACACACTGGATGACATCCTCAATGCGTCTGACCGCGACAAACTTCTGGAGTGGCTCGCCACGCGGCCGCTCGCCCATCGCGATCCCGAAAGAGGTGAGCTCATGGTCCACGCAGGGGTAGTGCCTCAGTGGACGACCGAGCGCACGTTGGAGCTCGCGCAGGAGGTCGAGACCGCCCTGCGTCGCGACCCTGCGCGTCTTTTCGAGCAGATGTACGGCGACGAGCCGAGCCGCTGGCGCGACGATCTCACAGGAGCGGATCGCCTGCGCTTTACCATCAACACACTCACGCGCCTGCGTGTGTGCACGGCGGACGGCAAGGTTGACCTGAAAGTGAAGGGGAAGCCGCAGGCGGCGAGCAGCGGCTCACCGTATCGCGCATGGTTCGATCACGAGGGTCGCCGGACCGCGGGAACCCGTATGGTCTTTGGCCATTGGTCTGCGCTCGGGTTCGTGCAGCGACATAACATCGTGGGCCTGGACTCAGGTTGCGTGTGGGGCGGCGCTCTCACCGCCCTGGATCTCGACAGCGATCGCGCACCGGTCAGCGTCGCCTGCAACGGCTACCAGATCCCGGACGAGTAACCGCGGTCCGCACACCGCGCGCCCGCTCGCGTCAGGTTGGAGGCGCCTCCGGCGGTCCCCAGCTCACCGTGATCGCAGTTGTTTTCCGCGTGTAGACCCCGGGGGCAAGCTCGAGATCGACGGGCTGGCTGCCCTGAGCCGTCACGGGCAGCACCACGCGTTGGGCAGCCCGCACCTCCAGGATTCCGACTTGCCCCGGCACCATTCGAAATGCGATCCGGACCGGCCAATCCGCACCTTCCCGGCGCTCGAGGATGAGGCTGCCGGTGCTGCTCGCGCCGCTCAGATCCACCAGCAACGTGTTGCGCTTCCAGTATTGATGGAACGTGGAGGGCGTGCTCCCGGTCTCGATGATGAGCTCGTGTACTTCCTGCGACTCAGGCGCGGCCTTGGGGTGCCAGGGCCAGTGCGGATGCGGCATGTGGCTGCATCCGGCGCACGCCAGCACGAGACTCAGCAGGGCCAGGCAGTGGGCACGCGCCGTCGCGCGATCGGCTCTGGGCATGAGCGGGCACTCCTCGATTGCAGCGCGTACCATACGCGAAAGATGCCAGGACACCCAGTATGCGAGTCCCGCAACCTGTGAATTTACGGCGCTGGATCGACGAAAACCGGCCGGTGCTGAAGCCGCCTGTCGGCAACAAGCGAGTGTTTCGCGACGGTGACTTCGTGATCATGGTGGTCGGCGGCCCCAACTCACGCAAGGACTACCACGTCGATCCGGGCGAAGAGCTGTTCTACCAGCTCGAGGGCGACATCGTCCTGAAGACGATGCAGGCAGGGCGGCCGGTGGACATCACCATCCAGGAAGGAGAGATCTTCCTGCTGCCGCCCCGGGTGCCGCATTCTCCCCAGCGAGGTCCTGACACCCTGGGCCTGGTCGTCGAGCGGCGCCGCCAGCCGGGCGAGGAAGACGGCTTCGAATGGTATTGCGCGCGCTGCGGCAACCTTCTCTATCGCGAGGTCTTCGAGCTGACCGACATCGAAAAGCAGTTCCCGCCCCTGTTCGAGCGGTTCTATTCGAGTCTCGACCGGCGCACGTGCTCCCGGTGCGGCACCGTGATGGAACGCGCTCGTTGAAAGCGCGCCTGCAGCTCGAGCAGACTTCCCTGACCGTGGACCTGGCGCGAGCGGTGAGTCTCGCCATCGAGCTCGATCCGGCGGCGCCGCAGCCCCGCCACTTCGGCGCCCCGCGAGCCACCCTGAGACCGTGGTCGGCCCCGGGATTCTCGGGCTCGGTCGCGGCCGGAGCGAGTTGCAACTGCGGCAGCCTGACACTCGTGCCTCACTGCAACGGCACTCATACCGAAGGGGTGGGGCATCTCACGACCGACCGCGTCGAGGCGCACCGGGTCGTCCCAGCCGGTCTGCTGCCAGCCGTTGTCCGATCCGTGCAGATCGTCGAAGCCGCGGCCACCCGGGAGGGCGCGACCCCCTCTCCTCAGCCGGGGGACCGACTGGTGACGCGTGAGCAACTCGAGCCCGCGTGGCGCGCGGCCCTGCCCTTCGCACCGCGGATGTTGGTAATCCGGACGTTGCCCAACGACGACGGGAAGCGAACGCGCGACTACACCGATGCGAATGCGCCCTACCTCACGAATGAGGCCGCGCGGATGCTGGTGGAGAGAGGCATCGAGCACCTGATCGTGGACCTGCCGTCGGTCGATCGCTCGCACGATGAAGGCCGACTGAGCGCGCACCGGATTTTCTTCGGGCTGCCTGCCGGGTCCACCTCGTCGAGCGAGGCCACGAGGCCGCGCGCGACGATCACCGAGCTGGCGTTCATACCCGACGCGCTGCCCGATGGACCGTATCTCGCCGAGATCCAGGCACCCGCCATCGCCGGCGATGCCGTGCCGAGCCGGCCGCTGTTGTATCCCCTGTTGGCCTCGTGAATCTCCTGCTGCCCTCGTGAATCTCACGGACATCCAACAGCGCGATCGCACGGATCCCCTGGCGAGCTTCCGGGAGCGCTTCGCGCTTCCTCGCGATCCCCAGGGGCGCCCGCTGGTCTATCTGTGCGGGCACTCCCTCGGACTGATGCCGCTGCAGGCGCGGACGTTCGTCGAGCAGGAGTTGGATGATTGGGCGCGGCTCGGAGTGCTCGGCCACGAGCGCGCGCGCCGCCCCTGGATCCCGTACCACGAGAATCTCACTGCGGGGCTCGCGTATCTGACAGGAGCACATCGCGATGAGATCGTCGCGATGAATTCCCTGACCGTGAATCTGCATCTGATGCTGGCAACGTTTTATCGTCCCAGCGGCGCGCGTACTCAGATCCTGATGGAAGCGGGCGCATTCTCGTCGGACCGCCATGCCGTCGCTTCGCAGATCGCCTGGCATGGATTGCAGCCGCAGGAAGCCCTGATCGAGCTCGGACCCGAGCCGGGCGCCGATCTGATCGCGCAAGAGGCGATCGAGGCCTGTCTCGAGAAGCAGGGTGATCGGATCGCGCTCGTGCTCTGGCCGGGAGTGCAATTCCGCACGGGACAGGCTTTTGACCTGCAGCGCATTGCACGCCTCGCGCACCGTGCCGGGTGCGTGGCGGGATTCGATCTGGCTCACTCGATCGGCAACACTCCGCTGGCACTCCACGATTGGGACGCTGATTTCGCCGTGTGGTGCAGCTACAAGTACCTGAACGCCGGACCGGGTGCGATCGGCGGGTGCTTCGTGCACGACCGCCATATCCGTGCCGTTCCGCCGACCCGCCTCGCCGGTTGGTGGGGGAACGAGGAAATCACTCGCTTCCGCATGGAGCCGCAATTCGCGCCTGCCGCCGGCGCCCCGGGGTGGCAGATCAGCAATCCGCCCATTCTGTCCGCCGCGCCGCTGATTGCGTCGCTCGCTTGTTTCCAGGAGGCCGGATTCGAGCGCCTGCGCGACAAGTCGGTAGCCCTCACCGGCCTGCTTGCCGAGCTGCTGCGCCCCCTCGAGCCGGATGTCGTGAACATCACCGGGCCCCACCCGCCCTGGCGGGGGTGCCAGCTGTCGCTTCGCGTCCGCGGCGGCGCCTCTCGCGGCAAACGAGTCCACGAGCGTCTGGCGCAGCTGGGTGTCGTGTGCGACTGGCGTGAGCCGGATATCATCCGTGTCGCCCCCGTGCCGCTATACAACACCTTCGAGGACGTGCTCCTGTTCAGCCGGCATATTGCTCACGCTCTGCAGGAGATCCCCTGTGCAGGCGGGCGAGACGCTCGTGGCAAACCCGCAGCAAAAGGTTGAGATCGTCGGCGCCGGCCTCGCCGGTGCCTTGCTGGGTCTGTTGCTGGCACGACGCGGGTTCGCCGTGAATCTCTACGACCGCCGGCCCGACCCGCGGCACAGTCGTGCCGAGCGCGGCCGCTCCATCAATCTCGCCCTGGCCGCGCGCGGCATCCGCGCCCTCGAGCGTGCCGGCATCATGGACCGGATCCGCCCGCTCATGATCCCGATGCGAGGACGGATGATCCATGAGCAGAACGGCGCCACCGGCCTGCAGCTCTACGGGCATCGAGAGAACGAAGTCATCTATTCCGTCGACCGCGGCGCTCTGAACCGGGTGTTGATCGAGGCGGCCGCGCGTCATTCGGGGGTCGCGCTGCATTTCGAGCATACGTGCATCGGCGTTGACTCCAACGGCGGGGGAGTCCGATTCCGCGACTCACATGGCAGCGAGCGGATCGTTGCCGCTTCTCCCGCATTCGCCACGGATGGTGCCGGCTCGGCGGTTCGAGCCAGCCTCGCCTCCAGCGGCACGATCGTTGCTCGGGAAGCCTGGCTCGATCACGACTACAAAGAGCTGTCGATTCCCGATCGCGACGGTCGCCACGCCCTGGAAACGAATGCCCTGCACATCTGGCCTCGCGGCGGCTTCATGCTCATCGCCCTACCCAACACGGACGGCAGCTTTACCGCGACCCTCTTCCTGGCCCGCGAGGGCATCAACAGCTTCGCCGCCCTCGGCGCTCCCGCGGCGGTAAGCGAGTTCTTCGAGCAGCAGTTTCCCGACATCGCCGCCCTGATTCCGGACCTCGCCGCACAGTTCGCCGCCAATCCGACGGGTCGGCTTGCCACGGTGCACGCAAATCCATGGCATTCGGGGCAGACTCTTCTCCTCGGTGACGCCGCGCACGCCATCGTGCCGTTTCACGGGCAGGGCATGAACGCAGCGTTCGAGGATTGCCGGGTGCTGGATGAATGCGTCGAGCGGCGGGGCGGGCGCGATTCACCCCGATCAGCCATCGGCATCAGCGCCGGGCCGGTGCTTCAGTCGGCGCAGTGGAGCGAGTTGTTTGCTGACTTCACCCGCTCACGCCAACCGAACACGGCCGCGATTGCCGCCATGGCTCTCGAGAACTACACTGAAATGCGTGACACCGTGTTGGACCCAGGCTATGTGCGACGCAAGGCGTTGGCAGTCGAGTTAGAAAAGCGCTTCCCGGATCGGTTCATTCCGCGCTATTCGATGGTGATGTTCCATCCCGAGATCCCGTACGCGGAAGCGCAGCGACGGGGCGTCATCCAGGAAGAGATTCTCCGGGAACTGACCCGCGACCCCGCCTTCGCGGCGGGCGAAGCGCCGCCAGGACAGGCAGTGAGCTTCGTGGCGGCCGAGAGGTTACTGACGGAGCGCCTACCCCCGATCGTGTGACCGCACTCGGGACCACTCGCGCCGCCCCCCGCGCGGTCGCCGCGCAATGTCAGTTCTTGGCTTTCTGCGCGCAGTCGGCGCTGGACTGGGTCTTGGCATCGCCGGATTGCGTTTTCGTGCACGGCGTGTCGGCCTTCTTGAGCTCGGCATCGCTCGCGGACGGCGGCGGAGCGACCTTGACAGCCGGAATCAGCACGTCGCAGCCGACGCACAGCGTGCCTACCAACAGTAAGGCTGACAACGATCCGATGAGGCGGATAGCTAGTCGCGAATCTCGTTCCCTGGACATATTACCCCCGAGGTTATTTTCGCTGTTGCCGAAGAGCCGCGCTGACGGCCGCATTGTTTCGGCAATCATACTACATACGTCGCCATGGATACATCAGTTGGCGCGCCCGACGACCGTGAACGCCGCCCAATACCACGGCTCGGGGTGAGTACGGCGTGTCTCGATCTGCGCAAGGCGCAGGGCGTCACGCTTATCGTGTTGCGCGAGATTGCGGTAGAAAGCCTCCATCAACTGTGCTGTCGCGGCGTCGTCGACCTCCCACAGACTCGCGATGATCGTCCGGGCCCCGGCATACAGGAACCCACGGGTGAGACCGATCACGTCATCGCCGTTGGCGATCTTGCCGAGTCCGGTCTCACAGGCCGAGAGCGTAACGAGATCGACGTCGAGCCGCAGCGAGTAGAGATCGCCGACCGAAAATACACCATCGCTCTCGCTTCCCTTCGCAAGGTAGAGCCCGGAACTGAGCGGAGCGTCGGCGTCGAAGCGCCCGTGGGTCGCGAAGTGCAGTATCGAGAACGAGTTGCCAAACTCCTTGACGGCGCTCTTGCTGGCCTCCGCACCTACGAGCGCCCGGGAATTGGGAAACAACGCCGACACCTGCAGGGCTTCCGTTTGCGCGTTTGGCAGGTCGAGAGCGCGATTGCCGAGATCGGGATTCCCCAGCGCGAGTAGCACGCCCGCCTTGTGGGGACTGTCCTCGGGGAGATACACGAGGGAGGCAGCGCTCGGAGTTAACCGGATGCTGAAGTGATCGACGAGATTGCCCTCTCCATCGGACAGCGCCGCGAAGGGCAGGTAGTGCAGTATGCCGTGCGGCGCGATCGTGAGTTGCGATCCCTGGACATGATCGAGTACCGGACGCAATAGACGGTCATACAAGGTGCGGCCGAGCTCCTGAGCGCGCCCATCGCGCCGGTTGATCGCCTCACGAAAAGCCCGCACCTGCTCATCGAGACCGCCAGCCGGTAGCGTGACGCCGCGAAGTGTCTGACCATCGAGCACGATGGCGTAGACGTCATCGCCATAGGAAAAGTATTCGATCAGCGTGTCGCCGGCGGCGAGCCTGCCGGTGATCTGGGTCACCGGGACTTGCTGCACGGAAATGAGCGAGGCTGCCTGCGGAGCGATGTTGGACAACGTCGCGCGTGCTTCGGCAACCAGCGCAATGCCTCTGCGCCGGTCCTCATTCGACGCCACTCCCAGGGTTGTTTCCCGAGTCGCGGCCTGCGCGAACAGTGCTCGAACCTTGTCGTCCGCGTTAGCCGGCGCAGTCAGATTGCGCCGCTCCGCGAGGAGGTCGACCAGGGCACGGGCCTTGGCGCGCTCAACATAGTCGAACGCGTGGGGCCAATCACCAGCAGAGGCATAGGCGCCGATGAGGGCCGCATAGACAGCCTGCTTGTCTCCTGCGAATCCGATCTTCGCGGCCTCGAAGGAAATCGAGCCGCGGACGGCTTCGATGGCATCGACGGATTGGGTGAGCAGGTGAATCCCCTGCTTGCGATCTCCCGACCGCAGAGCGATCCGACCGCGCTCATACAGCGCAACCCAATAGAGGTTGCCCATCGCCGGCATCTCCGGTACCGCCAGCAAGGTGTCGAGCATTTCCCGCGCTTTGTCCGTCTGCCCGAGCTGTATGAGGCTCTGCGAGTAGATTAGCGCGTTGGAGACGTCATCGACGGCGACAGCGAACAGGCGCACATCGCTACTGGAGATCATCCTGGCAACCGCCGCATTGAGACCGACTCTCAATACGTTGATCGGCGCGAGCAACCAGTCCGATGCGGCTCTGACACTTTGACTGCGCCGCAACGCGCCGTACTTGGCTGCAATGATCTCGTATATGACGACGATACGCCGGTACTCCCCGCGCGCGTAGAGCGGACCGAGCTCCAGCATCTGTGCGCGGCCTCGGTATGGCCTGACGCTGGATGACATCGAGTTGAACCCACCGGGGTAGTGCGTCAACTCCCAGCGGCGGAGATCTTCCAAGGCCGCGTCCGAATCTGCCCGTCGCCCTAACTTTTCATAGAGGAGTGAGCGCTGCACGGCGAGCGACATCGAGATCGTTGCCGGCGAAACATCGAGCGCGGCAGGGTTGTCGCGCGCCGCCTTGGACGCCTCCTCAGCTTCTCCACCCACTTCGAGAACCACACCCGTGCTGCCGAGACTCGCCCCTACAGACTCCACCGCCTGGAGATCCTTTGGGCGGCTGCCGAAACTGCCCTTCAGGAGGCTCGAGTCCGCCTGCCGGTAGGCCTCCGGTAAGGCGCGCCATGCCGTCTCCGCCCAGTTCAGCGCTATTTCCGGCTCACCCAGCTCAGCGTACGCCGTGGCGCGCAGCCAGCCGGTCACGACGGGAGCCCCGTGTTGGACCAGGTCCGCCTTCGGAACCCGCGTACCGCCGGCTGCTATCTTGGAATCGAGCAGATCGAGGCAACGAAATAACTCGTCGTAACGCCGGAAACGGTATTTCAATCCGCATACGTGAAAATGATCGATCCAGCCCACCGTATCGGACGGGGACTGGATCGTCCGCCAGAGGACATCCCATTGATCGTCCTGGCGATCCGTCGGAGGCGGTCCGTTGACAGCCGAATTGGGGTTTGCGGGCTTTTCTGGAGAGGATGACGCCGCCGTTGACCGGGGCGACTGCGCCTGGATGGTGTCACCCATGTGGTAAGTCGTCCCGCAGCCTGTGAGCAGGAGCGCGAGGAGCAGTCCACATCCGCTTGCACGGCCGCCAACAGCTCGGCTCATCCCGCCACCCTCTCCAAGCCCCAGCCACGGTAATCAGCGGCCGATCGGGAGTATTGTTACCCTATTGTTGATTGCCGGCAAACCCCGGGGAGCCTCATGACGGCACTGCGATCGATAGTAAGGTCCCTTCGAGCCGGCGCGGCGCTCGGCCTGTTGCTCTCATCGCACACTGCGCTGTGCGTCGCAGCTCCCGATACCCTATCAGGCGATGCGGCGGGTGCGCCAGCTCGCACGGCCCAGGGCGTGAAACGCGCACTCCTGGTCGGTATCAACAACTACAAAGCCGTGCCGCACCTCATGGGATCGCTCAACGACGTCGCCGCGATGAGGCAGGTTCTGATCACGCGATGGGGCTTCTCGCCGGACAACATCGTCACCCTGACCGAGGAGACGGCGACGCGCGCGGGGATTCTGCATGCGCTCAGGCAACTCGTGAACGAGTCCGGTCCGAACGATACCGTGGTCTTCCATTATTCCGGCCACGGATCCCAGGTGCAGGACTTGAATGGCGACGAACAGGATGGGCTCGATGAAACGCTCGTGCCTTACGACGGCCGCACACCGGGGGTGCCCGATATCGTCGACGACGAGCTCGATGCGATCTTCGCGAAGCTGCGCACCAGCAGCGCGCTGATCGTTCTAGACGCCTGCCACTCGGGAACCGGTACGCGCGGCGTCGAGTTCCGGGCACGCGGTATCGCGCGCGATACGCGACTGGACGAGTATCAGGATCCGACGGTCCGGCCGACCGCGACGGGCGTTACTCGGGCGGTGATTGCGAGAATGGAGTCGCGGCTGCTCGTGATGAGTGCCGTTGCCGCCGATCAAGAGGCCCTCGATGGTCCAATCGAGGGAGAGTTTCACGGCATATTTACCTATGCGTTGTCGCGAAGTCTCGCCGTTTCTGCGCCCGGAGCCACGCCTCGCGACGTGTTTGCTCGGGTCGAGCAGGAATTGCAACGGCTGCAGACACAGCTCGGGCATACCGCCATGCCGGATCCGCAAATCGAGGGGCCGCCTGCGTTGCTCGATCGCGGGCTGCTGGCCGCCTCAACCGGTCCTGAATCGAGTGGTGGCCCGCGACTCGCGTGGCTCGACGTGCATCCCGGGGCGGCGGGAGAGGTAACGTTGACGCAGGGCGCGCTGCTCGGAGCTGCACCCGGTTCCACATGGGCGATCTACCCCCCTGGCGAGACGGCTTTTGCGCCTAGTCGCGCCGTCGCGGTGGCTGTCGTGACTGAGGGCGTGGGACTGGATGCTCGTGCCACGCTGCGACCGAGCTCGATCAGGGTCGAGCCTGGCTCGCGCGCGGCACTGCAGATGCCCGCACCAGGGAGTGGCCGGGTTTCCGTCCGAATACTCGACGCGCCCCCGGCACGCAGTCGACAAGTGGAGGCGATCCTGAGGCGCACGATCCAGAACGTCGAGATCGTCGGAGCGGATCATCGCCCTCGTTTTCTGCTCGATGCCGCGAGCGAGACTCTGCGCTTGCTCACCCCCGATGGCCGTCAGGTCATCGGCACGTTCGACGGGCGAACAGATGAGTGGGGCCCGGCGGTCGCTCGGCTCATCTGCCGCTCGGCGGGCGCATCCGAGCTGCTTTCGCTCGATAATCCGGCGTCTCGAATCAGACTGCAGGCGCAAGTCATGGGTGCTTCGAACGCCGTGGCGCGCGATATCGTACTGGTCGCCGATACCCAACCCGCGCAGCTTCACATCCGGCGGCCGAACGAGGCGCGCGCCGCGCTGAACAGTCTGCAGATCTCGCTCGCTGTCAGCACAGACGCCTACATCACGATCGTGGACGTCGACTCGGAGGGGCACGCGAACCTGCTTTTTCCCAATAACTATCAGCGCCCGGACTTCTGGCCCGACGGGCATGTACCAGGCAATCGGCCGCTGCTGATTCCCGACTCCCTCGCCGCGGGAGCTCGAGCGGGCTTCTTCTGGGATTACGGTCCTCCAGCCGGGATCGATACCATACGCATTTTTGCTACAACCGACGCCGGCACGGCGCGCCTGATTCGCGATCGCGTTCGCGCGCTGCAGCCTGGCCCTTCCGGCGCGCGCGGACTCGGTGATACGACCATGGCCTCAGAAGGACTGCGTGGGTTGCGCGACGATCTCGTGGGGCTTGCGACGCGCGGCATTGTCGTGACGCAGGATCCGGCTTCGGTGAGCGGGCAGGAGTCATTGCAAGGCCCAAGCGACTGGGCCGCCGCGTCGTTGATAGTAGCCATCAGCGAGTGACAGCGGACGGAAACCCGCCACCCGGACAATCGAAGCTCGACTTACATGTGGTGAAAAGCAATCGTCACTTCGCGCGGGACGACCTGTCCCGATGACAGCTCGGTCTGCGCGAGGGGATCGAGTGCGAAACTGGTGGTGGCATCGACTGCGATCTTTTGAATGTCGCGGGTTTTCAGGCCTGTGATGCCGCGGGTCAATGGCGCTCCGCAGCTGCGAAGCGGCACGGCGCCTTCAGCTGACAAAGTGTCCGATATGTTGACGATATCCCGCGTGATAGCGAGAAGAGTCGCGCTGGAACAGGGCGACAGCACGAGGTGGAGCGACTCATCGCCCGTTGTCGCCGTGAACTCGTATGGTCCAAGCGTGGTGAGCTGACCCGCGGCGGTGGTGACCGAATCAATGTCTGTCTGTTTGCCGAGTGAGTTGACGTTGTAGACCTCCAGTCGGCCGGGCATCGACGGGCGGACGTAGACGGTAAAGCGATCGCCCGTATGAAACACGTAAGTGGCCACATTTACGGACGCAGCCGTTCCGCCTCCGCTCAATGCATGCACTTCAAATGCCATACCGGCGTAGAGCGTGTGGTTATGACCTGTAGAGGCGAACGCATACGGATTGGCGTCTGCGGCTGCGGGCTGCCCTGTGACTGTGTCGTAAACTTGGACGGTCACGGAAGGATCCGCGTACGCCAACGCCGCATCTCGGCGTCTGCGATCGAACCAGCTCGTGATGGGGCCCGTGACCCCCTGTGAAACGGCTGGCACTAAGCCGCCAGTGGTTCCCTGGAAAAGCGCCGAGATCGTTCCGGCAAAGAGATCGCGGATTGGGCGCCCGCGCGGCGGGGGCCGCCCCGCATGCGCCGCTGCAGGGTTCCTCGCCGGCGTTCCGCTCACAACGGGCATGGGTTTCGCGGCAGCAGGGGGCGTCTCGGCAGACGGCCTCGCAGCCTCGGGTGCGGCCGTGGGTGAAGTCGTGACAGCAGGTGTTGCAGCCGGGGATGCGCCACTGGCAACGGTGACGGGCGGCACTGGCGCGACCGGCCGGCTCTCATGCCAGTAGTAGACACCGGCGCCGAGCAACGCGATTGCGCCAATACCGCCCAACAACACACTCTTTGAAGAATACCTCGGGGGCTGCGCCTCCCGCAGAAGCGTGTCCATTCCACGCTGAGTCGTCGGTTGCTCGCGATGGCCGTCCAACCGCGCTCGATGCGCCACACCGGTGCTCAAACCCGGCGAGGAGTCCATCCCACTTATCGCCATCGCTTCGGCCAACGCCTTGCGAAAGCTGGTCACGGTGTCGAAGCGCTCCGCGCTGCTCTTGGCAGTGCCCTTGAGCAGGACGTTCTGGAGCTCTTCACCGATGTCGCTGCACAGAGTCTGCGGCTTGGGCAGAGGCTCGCTCAATACTTTTGCCAGAACGCCCATGGGGGTATCGGCCGCGAATGGCACGCGACCCGTCAACAATTCATACAGAACGACGCTGAGGGAATACACGTCCGTGGCAGGACCCACGTCCGTCCCGCCCAGAATCTGCTCCGGAGCCATGTACGCGGGAGTGCCTATCGCCGCGCCCGTCTGCGTCAGGTGCGTATCGGCGGTCAACAGCTTCGCGATCCCGAAGTCCGTCAGGATCGGGAGGCCGCCGGTCGTGATCATGATATTCGCCGGCTTGATATCGCGATGAATGAGCCCGCGCGCGTGAGCGTACTCCAGCGCGCCCGCGATCTGCTGTATCAGCTCGACGGCGCGACCGACAGGCCGGATGCGGCCCTCTGTGTGCAGAAAGTGCTTGAGGTCATGGCCGTCGATGAACTCCATGACCATGAAATTGAGGGCTCCCTCCGTGCCGAAATCATGCACCTGCACGATGTTCTGGTGGCGCAGGGCCGCGACCGACTGAGCTTCCTTGCGAAAACGAACGCGGAAGTCCTCGGAATCACCGAGCTCCGCGCGGATGACCTTCAGAGCGCGAGGAACATTGAGGGCCGTATGCAGCGCCCTGTAGACGTCCGCCATCCCTCCACGACCGATCCGCTCGACGATCGAGTACGGCCCAAGGGTATGGCCGACCAGATCTTCCACTGCACTCAATCGAGGCCCTGGCCAGGGCATACGGGCCCGCGCACCGAGATCCCACCGATTCGCACCATGGGGTCATCCTCCCTTGTCAGCCTCACCAGTGAGTCGAGCCCGCCCACTCAAAGGCTCGAATGCACAGCATCCTGGGGACTGCCAGTCAATCGTACTCGTTTGTACACCGTACTGGCACTCCCGATTGATAAGAAGACAACATTGCAGGTTGCCGCACCTTTTTTGGCTCGCACGATACACACGACACACGGCTAACTTATTTCTGGATGCTCTGTCCGAGACAGCTCGGACTGCTGGCCGAGGTCCGCGGTGAATCCGATCCCCCCTCGCTTCGGGGCCGGTGGGTTCATGAGCTGACGGATGGCCGACAGGATGGCGGCGATAGCCTCGTCGTGTGCGGTGAGCTTCTTGTCCAGGCGCGCTTCGAGTTCGTCGAATCGTCGGGCCAACTCTCGGTTCGAGGCCAACAGCTCGCGCAGCTTCACGAAGGCGCGCACGACATAGATGCCCATCTCCACCGCGCGCGGGGAGTTCAGGACATTGGCGGCCTGGATGGCGCCGTGCTCGGTGAAGACCCAAGGCAATTTGCGGCGGCCTCCGCGACCGGTCTTTGATGTCGCAATTTGCGATATCAGAGCGGCGTGCTCGGCGGCGGTGAGCTGGAACATGAAATCTCCCGGAAAGCGCTCGAGGTTGCGCTTGACCGCCTCGTTGAGCCGTCCGGTTGTAACTCCGTAAAGGGTCGCGAGCTCGGAATCGAGCAGGACCTTCTGGCCACGGAAGACCCGAATCGACTGCGTGATGTGCTCGACCGGCACAACACCGGCTCGCTTGGACTCAACCACCGTGAACCCCTGTTAGCTGCCGCCCCGAAAGCGATCCTGCTGAGCGCTATGAAGCATACTGTATTCACTGTCGTTCAGCGGCGCAAAGGTTTGCGAGACGGGGACAGGGCGTCAGGCATCCTTTGACACGTTCGGCGGCTGAACCTTCCGCTGTAGCGTCATGAACGTCATCGCATATGCGTGCCGCTCATCGGCAGGATGAGCGATGCGCTCCACATCCGCCCATTGCGATAGCTCGATCTGCGGGAATACGGTGTCGCCCTGCACGTCCGCGTGGACATGCGTCAGATAGATCCGATCCGTGAACGGCATCGTCAGGTTGTAGACCTCCGCCCCCCCAATCGCCACGAGTTCCGGGGCGTCCTGCACGCGCTCGAAGGTCTCGGCGAGACAATGCACGACCACAACGCCGTCCGGGGCCGTCCACCCGTGATCCCGGGTCAGCACGATATTCGTGCGTCCCGGCAGCGGCTTGCCGAGAGACTCGAATGTCTTCCGCCCCATCAGGATGGGCTTGCCCATCGTCAGAGCCTTGAAGCGCTTGAGATCGGCCGGTAATCGCCAGGGCAAGCCCTTGTCCCGCCCGATCACCCCGTTCTGGGCCATGGCCACGATCATCGACACGACAGCGGGTTTTGTCGCCATGATCCTTCGGATCAGATCTCCACCGCCGTGTTCAGCACCACCACGCCCTTGAAGGGCATCCGGAAGAACTCGGCGGCCAGCGTGCTGTGCCTCTGCATGCGAGCGAACAACTGCCGCTGCAGCCCTCTCCAGCCCGGCAGAGGCCGTGCGCGCACGACGTGCCGCCCGATGAAGAAGGAGCTGTCCTCCGAGAACACGCGCAAACCGCGCGTGCGACACGACCTGAGCGCGTGACTCACGTCGGGCGTCTCCATGAAACCAAACCGCGCCGTGATGGCGTACACCCCAGGCAGCAGCTCCTCGATCTCCACGCGTCGAACCGGGTCCTGGCGCGGAGTGTGCGCAATCTCGATATTGAGGATGATCACCCGCTCGTGGACCACGCGGTTGTGCTCGATGTTGCGGATGAGCGCCGAAGGAACCAGATCGCGGTCGCTGGCGAGAAACACGGCCGTGCCGGGCACTTTGGTGGCGGCGCCGTCCATCAGCTTCGCTAGCTCGGTGCGTGGGATGGCCATCTTCGCGAGCGCGGCGCGCAGCTCGATACGACCGCTGCGCCACGTCCAGAACACGGCAAACAAGATCGCCCCGAGCGTCAACGGAATCCAACCTCCGGTGGCGACCTTCGTGAGATTCCCCACGAGAAAGATGCTATCCATGGCCAGCAGCGGCGCGAACACTGCTGCTACCGCCCACTTCGCCCAATGCCACTGCGTCGCCGCCACGAACGCGCCGAGAATGCTGGTAACGAACATGGTGCCGACGACCGCGGCGCCATACGCGTTGGAGAGAGCCGCGGAGGACCTGAAACCGAGCACGAAAGAGATCACCGCGAGGAACAACACCAAGTTGACGATGGGCACATAGATCTGCCCTTCCTCGGTGGCGGAGGTCTGCAGGACCCGGATGCGCGGCAGCAGATCGAGCTGCACCGCCTGCCGAGCGACGGAGAAGGCGCCGGAGATCACCGCCTGGGAAGCAATGACCGTCGCGAGCGTCGCGAGAAACAGCATGTAGGGCAGCGCGTCCGCCGGAACCAGCGCGTAGAGCGGATGCTCGATCTTTCCGTGGGCCTCGAGCAGCAGGGCGCCCTGCCCGAAGTAATTCAACACGAGCGCCGGCCAGACGAGCGAAAGCCAGGCAATCCGCACCGGCTCCTTGCCGAAATGACCCATGTCCGCGTAGAGCGCTTCGCCACCGGTCACAGCCAGGAAAACCGCTCCGAGAATCGCCAGCGCGGTTGCGGAGTGCGAGATCAGCAGCCGCACCCCGTGACGCGGATCGATTGCCGCAAACACCTGGGGATTGCGTGAGATCGCAATGGCGCCCGTCACCGCAATCACCGCAAACCACAGGATCATGACCGGCCCGAAAAGCCGCCCGACACGGGCCGTGCCGCGCCGCTGGATCAAGAACAGGGCCCCCAGCACACCCAATGTGACCGGCACGACCGCCTCGGCAAACTCTGGGTCCAGCAGCTCCAGGCCCTCCACCGCGCTCAGCACCGAGATCGCCGGCGTGATGAGCGCATCGCAGAAGAAGAACGCCGTCCCGGCGAGCGCCAGCCCCACCACGATCCGGGCCCAGCCGCTCGCTGCAATCAGGCGGCGCCGCGCCAGCGCGAACAGCGCGAGGATGCCGCCCTCTCCCTCGTTGTCGGCGCGCATCATGACGGTCACGTACTTGATGGTGACCGAGATCGCGAGGCTCCAGAAAATCAGCGACAGCACCCCCAGCACGGTCTCCTCGCTGAAGTCGCCGCTGACCCTGAGAGCCTCATCCATGGCATACAACGGGCTCGTGCCGATGTCGCCATAGACGATACCGATGGCCCCGATGACCGCCGGCGCGCTCCAGCGACGCGTTGCGCTCATGATGTGCGGCGCCTCAGCGGCGCCGGGCTTCCTTGTGCGTCCCGGAGTTGCGGCTGGGCGTCTCTTTCTTCTTCTGGGCTATTTTTCGCTTCCTCTTGCTTTGCGATGCGGGACGTTTCGCCGGCCAGAGCATCGTGCCGCGGCAGCTCTCGAAGCCGCAGCGGCAGGCGAAGATCTCATCGACGTTCGGCGGATCGTCCGGCTCGCGGCCGATCTGATAGTCGTAGGTCAGCTCCTCCCCCGGTTGCACGGCGCGGATCGCCTCGATGTAGACCCGCCGGTTCTCGATGACGGATTCGCAATTGGGCTCGCAGGAGTGGTTGAAGAAACGGGCCTCATTGCCGTCAACGCCGGCATCGATCACGGTCTTCCCGTCCACGATGAAGAGAAACGTGTGGCTGTCGTTCTCATCCTTGGTCTCGTAGCGCCGATCCGCCTCGGCATGCGACACCCGCTCGCCCAGGTACTCGATGAGGCGGGTTCCTTTGCGAATCGCCCCCGTGGCGAACGCTCCCCTGCCGTGCACTCGGGAACGGCGCACTTCGACCAGATCGGTTCTCTCGCGGCGCGCGCGTGCCATGCTCAGACCGCCACGGGCGCCTTGATCGGCGCGTGATGTTGATAGTTCACGAATTCGAAGTCCTCGTAGTCGTAATCGAAGATGCCGGGCGGACGCCGCGCGATCCTCAGGCGCGGCAGCGGATACGGCTCGCGCTCGAGTTGCAGATCGGCCTGCTCGAGATGATTCAGGTAGAGATGGCAGTCGCCGCCGGTCCAGACGAGCTCGCCCGGCTCGAGATCGCACTGTTGCGCCATCATGTGCATCAACAGCGCATAGCTCGCGATGTTGAATGGCACGCCGAGGAACATGTCCGCGCTGCGCTGGTAAAGCTGACACGACAAACGGCCCTGAGCGACGTAGAACTGGAAGAACGCGTGACAGGGCATGAGCGCCATCTGTTGCAGCTCTCCGACATTCCATGCGCTGACGATGATTCGCCGCGAGTCGGGATCGGTACGCAGCAGCTCCACTGCTTGCGATATCTGGTCGACGGTGCGCCCGTCGGGCGCGAGCCATGCGCGCCATTGCTTCCCGTATACGGGGCCCAGCTCGCCGCGCTCATCCGCCCACTCGTCCCAGATGGTGACGCCGTGCTCACGCAGCCACGCGACATTCGTGTCGCCGCGCAAGAACCACAGCAGCTCGTAGACGAGCGAGCGCAGGTGAATCTTCTTGGTGGTGACCAGCGGAAAGCCTCGCGACAGATCGAATCGCATCTGCTGGCCGAAGACAGACAGCGTGCCGGTTCCCGTTCGGTCGTCCTTGCGCGCACCGCAGGCGCGTATCTGCCGCAGGAGTTGCAGATAAGGGGTCATTGCGCGGCCACGAAGTTGCCCGACGGCACGCGCGACCGGTGGGCGTAAGCCAGGAGGATGATGCCCGCCACGATCATCGGCAGGGACAACACCTGACCTTCCGTCAGCCATCCTCCGGCGAGATATCCAATGTGCTCATCGGGGACGCGCACAAACTCCACGCCGAAGCGCGCCACGCCATACATCACGAGGAACAGGCCTGAAGGCGCGAGCCGCGGGCGCGGCCGGGAGGTGAACCACAGGAGCACGAGGAACAACACGAGACCTTCGAAGAAGGCCTCGTACAGTTGAGAGGGATGGCGCACCTGACCATTCACGTTGAAGCCCCAGGGCACCGTGGTCACCTTGCCCCACAACTCGCCGTTGATGAAATTGCCGATGCGACCGAAGAAGAGACCGATACCCGGCAGAGGCGCGGTGAAGTCGAACACGTCCGCGATGTTCCGCCCGCGGCGCCGCGCCAGCAGAGCGACAGCGATGAGCACCCCCAGCATCCCGCCGTGGAAGGACATTCCGCCTTCCCAGATCTTGAGGGGATACCAGGGATCGTTGGCCCAGAAGCTCAGGCCGTAGAAGAGCACGTAGCCGATGCGCCCGCCGAGAATTACGCCCAGCATCGCGTAGTAGATCAGATCGTCCACATCGTTCGGCTTCCAGGTGGAGCCTGGGCGGGCCGCGCGCGCGCGCGCCAGCATCCACCCGCCGGCGAAGCCGAGCAGATACATGATGCCGTACCAGTGCACCTTGATCGGGCCGATCTCAAAGGCAATGGGGTTGAAGCCGGGGTACTGCACCATGGAGGGCGAATTTTAGACGGGCCGGGCCTATTTTGCTCGCAAAGCCCGCGCCGCTACTCGCGGCTGACGCGGCAGAAGAAGGCCTTTAGATAGCGGGTCTCGGGGATGGCCGGATGGACCGGATGATCGGCAGACTGGCCTCCCGATTCGAGGATCTGCACGAATCGTCCCGTATGGCGGGCGGCCGTCTGCAGCGCGTTCGACAGCTCATCGGGGCTCAGGTGGTAGGAGCAGGAGCACGACACGAGCAGCCCGTCGCCGGCGATGAGCTCCATCGCCGCCTGATTGAGCTTGCGATAGGCCGCCTGCCCCTGAGGAATGTCCTTCTTGCGCTTGATGAAGGCCGGCGGGTCCAGAATGACGATGTCGAACCGCTCGCCTGCCTCACGCAGCGCTTTCAGCGCGTCAAAGGCATCGGATCGCATCGTCTCGACACCGACACCGTTCGCGCTCGCATTGCGGCTCACATAGTCCAGGGCCGCCTGCGACGAATCAACACAGCGGGCGCTGGACGCACCGTGCTTCAGCGCGGTCACCGCCCAGGCGCCCACGTAGCTGCAGACATCGAGAACCCGCGCGCCCGGCCACATATAGCGGACGAGACGCTGACGGTTCGCCGTCTGATCGTAGAACCAACCCGTCTTCTGTCCGTGGGCAAGCGGCGCGGTAAAGCGCACACCCGACTCGACCACCTGGATGTTCTCGGGCACCTCCCCGAAAGCCGCTTCGCAGGACCGTGGCAGGTGCTCGAGCTCGCGAGCGCCGGAATCGTTCTTCCAGAACAGAGCCGCCGGATTGAGAACCTCGCGAACCGCGGCCTCGATTTGCGCTTTCAGCGCCTCCATGCCGGCGGTGGCGATCTGGCCCACCACGACATCGCCATAACGGTCGAGCACCAGGCCGGGCACGCCGTCCGATTCGCCGAAGGCGAGGCGGTAGTAAGCCTCGTTGCTCAGCCGCTGGCGCAACGCAAGCGCCGACTCGAGGCGGTCCACGAGCAAAGTCGCATCGGGTGGTCGCTCGATGTCGCGCCCGAGAATACGGGCGCAGATCAGCGCATGCGGATTTACATATGCATAGCCGAGAAATTGCCCGCGATGCGAGTGCACCTGCGCCAACGCTCCGGTCTCAAAGCTCGTGAGAGCGGTGCCCGCGGTATCGATCTCATTGCTGAAGACCCACAAATGCCCCGCGGCAATGCGCCGCTCCTCGCCGCGCTTAAGCCGCAGCACCGGCAGCGAGCGGGACTCGGAGACCTTTTCAGCGGTGCTCGGGATCACGGGAATTCACGGCGGGATGAGACGGTGGGCGCAGGCACTGAGTATACACGCCAACCGCGCTATCCTCTCGGGACATGAAAGTCACACACCTCGACGCAGACGGCTCGCCGAAGTTCACGAACGCGCTGATCGGCGAGACCAGTCCCTACCTGCAGCAACACGCTCACAATCCGGTCGATTGGCATCCCTGGAGCGAGCGTGCGCTACAGCGCGCCCTGCGGGAGCGGAAGCCGATTCTGTTATCGATCGGCTACAGCGCGTGCCACTGGTGCCACGTCATGGCGGACGAGTCGTTCGAGGATCCGGAAACCGCGCAGGTCATGAATGATCTCTTCATCAACATCAAGGTCGATCGCGAGGAGCGTCCGGACATCGATCGCATTTACCAGATCGCGCAGCAGCTGCTCACGCAGCGCTCCGGCGGCTGGCCGTTGACGATGTTCCTGACTCACGATGATCAGCGGCCATTCTTCGGTGGCACGTATTTCCCGAAGGACGCGCGCCACGGCCTTCCCGCCTTCAAGGATCTGTTGGCCCGCGTGGCAACCTACTACCGCGAGCACGAGACCGAGCTGCGGCGGCAGAACGCGGCGCTCATTTCGGCCTTCGATTCTCTGAACCCGACTCCGGCGGCGAACGCGGTCGCGTTCAGCGCCGCGCCCCTCGCCGCCGCTCGCGAAACATTCGCCGGCACCTTCGACAGCCGCTTCGGAGGATTCGGCGGCGCGCCCAAGTTCCCTCATCCCCAGACGCTCGAGCGACTGCTGCGCGATTGGCAGGCGACGGCTTCGGACACCGAGCCGGATCTGCATGCTCTGTATATGTCCACACTGACGCTGCGTCGGATGGGGGACGGCGGCATCAACGATCAGCTCGGCGGAGGTTTTTGCCGCTACTCGGTGGACGAGCACTGGATGATCCCGCATTTCGAGAAGATGTTGTACGACAACGGCGCCCTGCTCGCCGTGTACGCCCAGGCGGCGATTGCTACAGGCGATGTCTTCTACGCGCAGGTTGCGGCCCGGACAGCCGACTGGACGCTGCGGGAGATGCAGGCTCCGGAGGGCGGCTACTACTCGAGCCTCGACGCCGACTCGGAGGGTCATGAGGGAAAGTTCTACGTCTGGGACCGTGAGGAGGTCCGCGATGCGCTCGCTGAGACGGAATACGCCGTGTTTGCCGCCCGCTTCGGCCTCGACCGCGAGCCCAATTTCGAGGGTAAGTGGCATCTGCATGTCTTTCAGTCGGAGGGCGAGATCAGCGCCCAGCTCAAAGTCGATGCTGCGCAGATCCCGCACCTCCTCGAATCGGCCCGGCAAAAGCTCCTCGCGCGGCGGGCGGCACGGGTTCGACCGGGACGGGATGAGAAAATACTGACGTCCTGGAACGCGCTGATGATCCGCGGAATGGCCATCGCGTCCCGTGCGCTCGGCCGCCCCGACCTGGCCGAATCTGCGACTCGCGCTCTTGATTTCATCCGCACCACCCTTTGGCGCAACGGTCGCCTGCTCGCAACCTACAAGGACGGACGCGCACACCTGAATGCCTATCTGGACGACTACGTGTTTCTGGCGGAGGCCATCCTCGAGTTGCAGCAGACACGATTTTGCAGCGCGGAGCTGACCTTTGCGCGCGAGCTCCTGGATGTCGTCCTCGAACACTTCGCCGACCCCGAGGCCGGAGGGTTCTTCTTCACGTCCGACGATCACGAGACGCTGATCCACCGATCGAAGTCCTTCAGCGACGACGCGACGCCGGCAGGCAACGGCAGCGCCGCATTCGTGCTGCAAAGAATGGGACATCTTCTAGGTAATGCGGCTTATCTGCACGCGGCAGAGCGCACGCTGCACGGAGCGTGGCCGGCGGTCGAGAAATATCCGCATGGGCACGTGAGTCTGTTGAATGCCCTCGAAGAGCTCCTGAACCCGCCCGAGATCGTCCTCCTGCGCGGCGAGGCCACCGAAATCACGGCCTGGAGCCAGGAGCTCGGCAGGCTGTACGCGCCGCGTCGTCTCATTCTGGCCGTCCCCGCCGACACGCCCGCTCTGCCCGCGGCGCTCGCCGAGAAGACGCCACGCGATCGCTCAGTGGCGTATGTCTGTCAGGGCAGCGTTTGCTCCGAGCCCCTCGACTCGCTCGGCGGCCTGGTCAACCGTCTGCGGATGGGCGTGAGTCCCGGCTCCCGGCGCGAGTGGCAAACTTCGGCCTAGTCATCCCGCGCGAGCAGCTCCACGTTGCCGCCTATGGCCGCGGTGTTGATCGTCAACGTCCGCTCGTGCGCGAAGCGGGGCAGATAGTTCGGGCCTCCCGCCTTCGGGCCCGTGCCCGACAGGCCCTGCCCCCCGAATGGCTGCACCCCGACGACCGCACCGATCATGTTGCGATTCACGTAGGTGTTCCCGACCGGGACGCTCTTGAACACGTGGTCCGCGATGCTCTCCACGCGACTGTGTACGCCGAGCGTCAATCCGTACCCGGTACTGCGTATTGCGGCGATCACATCGTCGAGCTCGCCGGCGCCATAGCGGGCAACATGCAGAATGGGCCCGAACTCCTCGCTCTGCAGCTGATCGAGCGCATGGAGTTGGAACAGGTGCGGCGGAAAAAAATAGCCCGCCGCGTGCCGCTCCTCGAGCGTGCACGCATAGAGTAATTCAGCCTCCTTGCGCATGCGGGCAGCGTGTTTGCTCAGGCGCTTCGCGGCCGCGGCGGAAATGACCGGACCGACGTCGGTGGCCGGGTCCGCCGGATCGCCAATCGTCAGAACCTGCATGGCCCCGATCAGCATCTCGGTCACCCGAGAGGCGATCTCCTCCTGCAGGTAGAGAACTCTCAGCGCCGAGCACCGCTGGCCTGCGCTGGTGAAGGCTGAAGCAACCGCGTCGTCCACGACCTGCTCCGCAAGTGCGGTCGCATCCACGATCATCGCATTCACTCCACCGGTCTCCGCGATGAGCGGGACGATGGGGCCGTCCCGGCCTGCGAGTGCGCGCTGGATGGTCGCGGCAGTTGCCGTGGAGCCCGTGAAAGCAACTCCCGCCAGCGCCTCATGCGTGAAGGCGAGCTGACCGAATGCCGGGCCGTCGGCGGGCGTGAGCTGCAGGACCTCCGGGGGCACGCCTGCCTCATGCAGCAAACGCGTCATCGCATGGGCGACCAACGGGGTGGCCGGCGCCGGTTTTGCGACCACGGCATTGCCGGCCATCAACGCTGCGGTGATCTGCCCAGTGAAGATCGAGAGCGGGAAGTTCCAAGGGCTGATGCATGCGAAAACCCCACGACCATGAAAGGAGAGGAGATTCAGCTCTCCGGTCGGCCCCGGTAGCTTGTGCGGCGCGCCGCAGAGCTCGCGTCCCCGGGCAGCGTAGTAACGACAGAAATCGGCGGCCTCGCGTATCTCGGCCACCGCATCCGGCAGGGTCTTGCCGGCCTCTCGGACCAGCAACCGCAGAAACTGTCCCCGGCGCTCCTCGAGCAGCGCGGCGGCCCGATCGAGGCAATCGGCGCGATCCGCGGCCGGTACGGCATTCCACGAGGAATGAGACTTTCCGGCGACATCCATGGCCTTCAAAACTTCGGCGTCCGTCGCATCACGCGTCATGCCCACGACATCCAACACGTTCGCGGGCGAGACGACAGGGACTTCCGCACCCTTCACTCGCCGGCCGGACAGCACCGGGCCGCCCGGCTCCAAGGCAATCCCGCAATGCATCTGGGCGCGCAGAGCTTCGAGCGCTCGAGGATCGCCCCAGTCCACCCCTTGCGAATTCAGGCGCTCCGGTTCGTAAAGCGCTCGCGGTGGACGGATCGCTCCCCGCGGCGGCGGCGGGGCGGCGGTGAGCTCATCGAGAGGGTTGACGATGACTTCCTCGACCGGTAGCTGGCCGTTGAGGAATCGATGCACGAAGGAAGTATTCGCGCCGTTCTCGAGGAGGCGCCTCACGAGATACGGCAGCAGCTCCTCGTGGGACCCGACAGGCGCATAAACACGCACCCGCGGGAGCTCGGGCAGGTCGGCTTTCACGGCCTCATAGAGCCACTCGCCCATGCCATGCAGGCGCTGGAACTCGTATCGGGCCCCCGGCGGCGCGAGCTCCAGGACGGCGGCGATCGAGAATGCATTGTGGGTCGCCAGCTGTGGATACAGGACAGGCGCTGCCGCCAGCAGCTTCCGCGCACACACCAGATAGCACGCATCGGTGGCGGCCTTGGAAGTGAACACGGGAAACTCGCTGAGCCCCCGCTCCTGGGCGCGCTTGATCTCACTGTCCCAGTACGCTCCTTTGACGAGCCGCACGGTCATGTGGCGGGAGACGGAGCGCGCGAGCTGCGCGACCCAGTCGATCACCGACGGGGCCCGGCGCCCATATGCCTGGACTGCAAGACCCAGCCCGCTCCAGCCGCGCGTGTTCTCATCGCGCGCCAGGGCGTCGAGGACGATCAGCGACAGATCGAGACGATCCGCCTCCTCGGCATCGAGCGTGAGGCCGATACCCGCGCTCGCCGCGTTACGCGCCAGATCCAACATGCGCGGGATCAGATTCTCCGCCACTCGCTCGCTCTGCAGGAGCGCGTACCGCGGCTCGAGCGCGGACAGCTTCACGGAGATTGCAGAGCGTTGATGCACCGTGCCCTCGGGCTGACGAGACAGCGCCGCAATCGCTTCAGAATAGGAGGCGAAGTACCGCTCCGCATCCGCCTCCGTGCGAGCGCCCTCCCCCAGAACATCGTACGAGCACAGTGCCAGCGCCGGGTCGGATCGCCCCCGCGCCAGGGCATCCTTGATGTTCTCGCCGACGATGAAAGCATCCCCGAGGCTCTGCATCGCGCGACGCAGCGCCACACGCAGCAGGGGCGCAAGCAGCGGCCCGGTGATCGATGTTGCGGAGAACTTGCCGGCGAGCTGCGAAGTAACCTCCGGCAAGAGCTTGCTGACGGAGCCCAACAGGGCGAAGCCGGTGCGGAGCAGGACGTCATCGCCCTCGCCCGAGCCTGCACTTCTCAGAGCAGTCAGCCGTTCTGCGATCAGTTGGTCCGCGCGTGCGGCGTCCGGTGTCCGTAGCAACGCCTCCGCCAGGCTCATCAACGCGCGCCCCTGTGCGCTGTCGAGCGGAAACTGCTCGAGCAGCGCATCGGCGAGAGGTCGGGAGCGCTTCGCGGCACGTGTCCGCCGGACCCACGTCATCGCGCGCTGGGCGGCGCCCTGCAGCTTGCGATCCACAGGCCGCAGGTATTCGATGAGCTGCGCGACCGATGCTTCCTCCGTGGCCGGCGCAGCGATGTCGGCAATGGGCATCTCGTCCTCGATGACCCCGCGGGGTCAGGTACGTGGCTTCAGGATACTCGTGAGCCGATCGGGCGTGCTGCGGATCCTTTCCAGGCGGGGATATTTCAACCCGTCGTAGTAAGCCATGCGCACGGTCCGGTAACGATCGAGGTTCTTCACCAGCAGCTCGATGGGCTTCTTGTCGGCCTTCGCCGCTGCGATCGCCTCCTTCAACCGCTCCGGGCGGTATTCACGGCCGTTCACCGCAATGAGCGTCGTGCCCAGAGTCAGGGAGGCGTCATAGGCAGGACTGCCCCAGCGCACCTCCGTCAGCTGCGAGGTCTGGACGGCAACGTTGAATCCCAGCGAGTAGATGAAGTCGATGGCCTTGCGCTGCTCCTCGAGACTGCGGCCGTATTCGGTGGAAGCCTCCGTGAAGACGAGCTTCCAGCCTCCGCGAGTCAGACCGTCCAGGGGCGCCCCGACGCCGCGTCCGCGCAGACGCTGAACGAGGAAGGTCTCCCAGTCGAATGCGACCACGGACTTCAGGGAGCGCACGATATCCGCGAACGTATAAGTCTTCGGACCCAGACTGCCCGGGTCGATGCCGAAGAACGCCCGAGCGAAATCATCCAGCGTTCGCCGATCGTTCGTGAGCTCACGCACCTGGGTGTCCACGTCGAGCCAGATGAGCTGGCCTTCCGTGTAGTAGTCCTCCGCGCGTTGCCATGAGAGCCACGATAGGGGTCGCCGCGGCGTGATGATGGGCTGATCGGTCGTATCTTCGAGATCGCGCCAGGCGCGCCCGGGGCGGTTGCGGTCCATGTTGGCGGCGGCATTGGCCCAGGACTGCCGGGCAAACTCCTCGCTCCACAGCCCCGCGCGCGCGCTCAGGACCTGATCGAAATAGTTGGTGAGCCCTTCGTAAACCCACAGCAGCGTATTCTGCATGGGCACGTTGAAATCCGGCGTCGCAAGCCCGACCGGCCGGCGGAACTTGCCGTTCCACGAATGGGCCAATTCGTGCGGCAACAGATTGCGGCCGGCAATCTGTTTGTCCCATTCGCTGAAGTAGCCGGGTGCGCGCCTGTCCTCGCTCGAGCGATGATGCTCCAGGCCGATCTCCCCGAAGTGGTCGCTCAGCGCCAGCAGAAACTCGTAGCGCTCGTAGTGCGGCGGCCCGAGGAGCGCGTAGGCCTCCTGGATCAGTTTACGGTGCGGCGCCACCCGCTCAGGTCGCGCCTCGAGGCTCTCGGGCGTGTCGGCAACGAGGTCCAGGTGGACCGGCTGCTTCGCTCCGGGGTCGAGATCGATGCTCTTGAAGTAGCGCCCGGCGAGCACCGGGGAATCCACCAGCGTGTCGAGCGAAACGGGCTTGAACCGGATGACCGGCCCGCGCCGGGTGTCGATTTCCAGAGCCGTCCCCAGATCCCAGCCGTCCGGGATCGTGAGGGTGGCCACCATGCCGATGCGAGTGGCGAAATATCCGGCCGGGTACAACAGCACCGTGTTCCACTGCAGGCCGACGATCTCCGGTGTGATGCTCGTGCGGCCCTGCTCTCTCAGCAGCGCCGATGCAAACTGGAAGTCCACTTCGAGGCGGGTCGCCGCGGCAGGCACGTCGACATGGAACGCGTAGACATTCAAGGGATCGCGCAACCAGTCGAGCGTGCGCCCGCCCGCCGTGAGGGTGAGCCCCGCCAGCGCATCGATCGGCCCCCGGGGCGCATGGGTGCCCGGCAGCCACTCCGGATAGAGCAACGTGAGCGGACCCGGCTTGACGGGGATGCTCTCGTGCACGACGACAATTCGGCGCTCGACATCGGTCGCATCGACCTGGAGATCGATGGCGCCTGGAGCATAGGGCACGTCCTGCGGCGAGGGCAGGCTCGCGGCGCCGCTGTAGAGGGAATCCGGCGCTGCCGGATTGTCAGTGAGGCTGTCGGGCGGGCCGCCGGTCCCGGCGTGCGCGGCGAACGCCGCGACGATCGCCAGCAGTCCGTAGCGGGGCATGAGTCGGTCCTTGAAGGGCTTCAGCCGCGTACGACGGCGGCAATCGCCCGGGCGAAATACTCGAGATTGTCGGCGCGCAGGCCGGCGACATTGATGCGGCTGTCGTCCGTCATGAAGACGTGATGCTCCTCGCGCAGCTCGCGAACCTGCTCTTTCGGCAGGCCCAGGAGACTGAACATGCCCTGCTGGGCCGAGATGAATGCAAAGCCGTGCTGCGGACACGCCGTCGCGAGTCGCGCCACGAGCTCGCTCCGCAGTCCGCTCATGCGCTGCCTCATCGAGCCCACTTCCGCGATCCACTGATCCTTCAGAGCCGGCTGCGTCAGGATCTCATGCACGATCGCGGCGCCGTGGTCTGGAGGCATCGAGTAGAGGCTGCGTGCGATTCGCACGAGCTGACTCAACGTTGCATCCGCAGCCGCAGTGGAATCGTTCACGACGTGCAGCACGCCGGTCCGCTCCCGATACAACCCGAAGTTTTTCGAGCACGACACGGCAACGAGGACCTCGGGCAGCTCCGCGGCAAACAGGCGGATGCCGTACGCGTCGGCATCGACGCCCGTCCCGAGTCCCTGGTACGCGAGGTCGATGAACGGAATCAGCGAGCGCCGCCGGACGATCTCGAGCACCTGGCGCCACTGCGCCTCGCTCAGATCCGCCCCCGTCGGGTTGTGGCAGGACGCATGCAGCAGCACGACCGAGCGCGCCGGCAACTGGTCGAGCGCCGCGGCCATGGACTCGAACTGCAGCTTTCCCTGCGCGGGGTCATAGTAAGGATAACGCTCGAGCTTGAGCCCGCTGCCCGTCAGGAGCGGCACGTGGTTGGCCCAGGTGGGGTTGCTGACATGGACGATGGCGTCCGGCGAAGCGACACGAATCAGCTCAGCTCCCAGCCGAAGGGCACCGCAACCGCCCGGAGCTTGGATCGAGCGCACGCGTCCCGCCGCGAGTACCGGGTGCTGAGGCCCCAATATCAGCCTCTCCATGGCCTCGTTGAAGCCGAGATTTCCGGAGGCGCCGACGTATGCCTTCGTCGTCTGGCGCGCGAGCACGGCCTGCTCGGCGCGTCTGACCGCCTGGAGCACCGGAGTCTCGCCACGGTCGTCGCGGTACACCCCCACTCCCACATCGACCTTGCGTGGATCGGTATCCGCACGGAAAGCGGTCATCAGCCCCAGAATGGGGTCGGTCGGCAGGCGCTCGAGACGCTCGAACATTAAAAGTCTCCGCGAGCCCGCGCGGCGAGGCGCGGCGGGAGACAGATTCTAGCCGGTCAGACTTGCTCGCGTTGCAGTCGCAAGCTGCCCGGAGGGACGCCGGTGGGGTGGCTGTCCGGGTGGCGGTGCGTCGCGGGCTGCTTGATGCCGAAGTCGCCGTCCAAATTGGCCGCGGGGCAGAAAACGACGCCGATCTCTTCGTCCACCGTCGGGGTAACGGTTCCGCAGGCGCTGCAGAACGAGCGTTTGCCGTAGGCGGATGACTGAAAGGTGGAGACGGCCTCCTGTCCCGAGACCCACTGGAAGGCGCCGTGCGGAACCGACACGAACGTCGCGAACGCTGCACCGTGATGCTTCCTGCACATGGAGCACTGGCAGTGCGACATGACCTCGAAGGAGCCGTGGATATCGTACCGGACCGCACCGCACAGACACGCGCCGTGAATGACAGCCACGCTCTTCGAGGGAACCGCCTCGGGAGGATGCGGCTCCGACAGCGCCGCAAGCAGCAACTCAACCAGCTCACTATCCCACATGCGCTGCTCAGGCCCATCGACGACGACGGTCGGCACTTGCAGGCTGGCGAGCAGGAGCTCGACTGCGCTATCGAGATTTCGCAATGCGAGCGAGCCATCGCGCCGGCCTCGGGCTAACACCCGCTTGAGTCGCATCCGTACCGTGGTGTCATGCTCGTGCAGCCGGCGCTGCAAGGCCAGCGGCAAATCGCCACCCCGGCGGAACGACAGAAAAGCACCGCGCTCGCGCCGAGTCTCCAAAGCGGCCACCACGAATGCGGCGACTTTATCCAGCACCGTTCCGGGCGCTGTCTCCGCACGCAGCAACGCGTCGCTCAGGCCCTGGGCCGAGCGGCAGTAGCACTCGTCGATCAACGCCGTGAGATCCTCGAACCATTGCGACGCGAGGACGGTCTGCGGATTTCCGACCTCGTACGCGATGGCAGCCCAGCGCATGCGGTGATCGCCACGCCGTGTGATCACCCTGGCGGCCGCATCCAGCACTTCCGTGCGCGACACCCACTCCAGAACGGTCGGTCTGGAAGACGATCCATCGCTCGAATCAGGATTCGGTGTGCACGCGGTCATGAAATTCTCCTGGCTGTGGACGTCTAGCAACACCCATGCCAGATTTTTCGCGCCCAGATCGTTGATTCGCGGCGTGTGGCAGCGCAGCAAGGGGCGCCCCTGGTGCACCGCCCCGCAACGTGCGCGGAATGGGTGCAAACACGCTCGGCGCAACCCTGAGAGCTGCGTCACGACGTGGGACCGCCTCGCGACTCATTATGCAGTTCAATCGATATCGACTTCAGAAGGCGCCCCGGGGGCCGATATCGCTGACACCGGCGCGCTGGATCGCTCGAGTTGGGCCAGCCGGCTGCGTTTTTTTGTACGGCCGCTTTCGAAGAATTTCGTGCTGCAGATAATTGGCTCTGTCGTCGTGGTGGGATGCGTGATCCTGGGCTTCGTGCTCGAGGGCGGGCATGTTCTCGCGCTTTGGCACCCGACCGAAGTGCTCATCATCGTGGGCTCCGCTCTCGGTGCGTTCTTCACGAGTAACCCACCCAAGGTCGTCAAAGCCGCCTTCGCGGGCGCGCTGGGCGTCGCCAAGGGGAGCCGCTACAAGCGTGACGACTACGTCACGCTCATGAAGGTTCTCTACAACGTCCTGGTCAAGATCCGTAAGGACGGGCTCATGGCCATCGAGGGAGACCTCGAGGCGGAGGACGGCGGTGCCCTGTTCCGGGACTACCCGCAAATCGTGGCCAACCATCATCTGATGGACTTCATACGTGACTGTCTGCGGCTGATGGTCGGTGGCAACCTCGACCCGCATGAGCTCGAGAGTCTGCTCGAGCAGGAGCTCGAGACGCATCATCGCCAGGCACACGAGCCCGCGCAGGCGGTACAGAAGGTCGCCGACGCACTACCTGGATTCGGCATCGTCGCGGCCGTGCTCGGCATCGTGAACACCATGTCGGCTCTGGATGGCGCCGACACCGCCACGATCGGCCACAAGGTCGGCGCGGCGCTGGTCGGCACGTTCCTCGGCATTCTGATCTCTTACGGCTTCATAGGCCCGATCTCCGCGGCCATGGAGCACAAGGCCAACGAGGAGAGCAAAGCCTTCGAGGTCGTGAAGATGGCGCTGGTGGCCGCGGTTCGCGGCTACGTTCCGGCGGTCTCCATCGAGTTCTCCCGCAAGCTGCTCTCGACCGACCTGCGGCCGACCTTCGGCGATCTCGAGGCGGAGCTGAAGAACAAACCGAAGGCTGCCTGACGGCGGGTGACGTATGGCCGGTGCCAACTCGAAGGGCGCAAGGCCCATCATCATCGTCAAGAAGAAGGGCCACGGCGGACACGGTCATCACGGCGGCGCGTGGAAAGTTGCGTACGCCGATTTCGTGACCGCGATGATGGCCTTCTTCCTCGTGATGTGGCTGTGCACAGCGGTCAACAAGGAGCAGCGGGCCGCGATCTTCGACTACTTCAAGAACCCGAGCATGGAGCCCGGCAAGAGCTCCAAGCCTGCCCCCGGCCAGATGGGTCCGGGCGGGGCCAGCACGAGCGTGATCAACATGGGCGGTGGCCTCGACGCCATGCGGACCCGAGTCAGCACTGTCAAGGACCTGGGCGCCACCGCCGCTCCGGCACCGGTGCGCGGCAACGAGATCGGAGATGGCGCGGCCGGCCACGACAAGAAGGCCCCCCAGGCGCCGGAGCAGAAGGCCGCGGCAGAAAAGCGTGCTCGCGAGGAGCAGGCCGCCGCCGACCATCGTGCGCTCGAGTCGCTGATGGCGGAGCTGCGCGAGGCCGTCAGCAAGAGCCAGGCGCTCGAGCCGTTCAAGGATCAGCTGCTGCTCGACATCACGCCGGAAGGGGTCCGCATTCAGATCGTCGACGCGCAGAACCGCCCCATGTTCGATGTCGGCAGCGCGCGGCTCCGCGACTACACGGTATCGATACTCCGTGAGCTGGCAAAATATCTGGGCACGGTGCCAAACCGCATCAGCCTGACGGGTCATACGGACACACTGGCTTACGGCGCCCAGGCGAACTACACGAACTGGGAGCTCTCCGCGGACCGCGCGAATGCCGCACGCCGCGCTCTCATGTCAGGTGGGCTCGTGGACGACAAGATCGCTCGCGTTGTAGGCCTCGCCTCGTCCGTTCTATTCGACAAGACCCAACCGCACAATCCCATCAATCGCCGCATCAGCATCATCGTCATGACGAAGGCCGCCGAAGAGGCCGCGCTGAAGAGCGATACGGCAACCGTGGACCGAGCGGACGCACCCGACGCCACGGCCACCCCGACCGAGCCTGCTGCGGCGACGCCTGCTGCGGCTGCGCTGCCGACTGCTACATCGGCGCCCGCGCCCGCGGGCTGAGAGCTTGCGCCCGCTCGGGGCCGGCGCCGGCGCGCACCCTCCTCAAGCCGGCGGCGCCTCGGGATACTGAGGAATCTCATCGGTGATCTCGAACCAACTCGCCTTCGATGCCGTGAAGATGTGGAACTGCGGCCGCATGCCCGGATCGGCGTCATAGGTCCCGGCGGGCACGACTGCCATCGGTCCCGCGACCCGGGGAGCGGCTCCTCCACAACGGCGGCAGAACGCCACCATGAAGCGCTCGGCCTCGGGAACCTGGTAGCTCACGACCTGCGACTCACCGCGGATCCAGCGGAATTGCTCGCTCTTCACGAAAGTATTGGCGCCATGCGCGGCACTGCGACCCCGACGGCAACGCGAGCAATGACACAGAGCAAAGCGTTGCGGTGTTCCCTCGGTCTCGAATGCAACGTCCCCACACAGACAACTGCCTGGCGTCACGCCCGGCTTCGCGGTCACTGTCGGACGTGGGACGCTCGCTACTGCGAATTCCGGCGGATATTCGGCGTGTTGAGGCAGAGAGTCGGTGATGGTGTACCAGGGCGCCTTGGATCCGACGAACAGATGCGCCTCAGGCTTGACGCCGAGGTCGCCGCTGAGATTCCCCGCGGGAAACAGAGCGAGATTGTTCTGCTCGAACAACATCGGTGTGACCGAGCCGCAAGTCGCGCAGAAGGAGCGTTTGCCGTTCGGTGAGGACTGATAGCTCTGAATGCTGCGCTCGCCCGACAGCCACCGAAAGCTCGTGAGCGGCGCCCCGACGAAGGTCGCAAAAGCCGTCCCATGATGCTTCCTGCACATGGAACAGTGGCAGCTCATCATGTTCCTGAAGGGACCGTCGGCCTCGTAGGCGACACGGCCGCACAGACAGTCTCCTCGTACCATGATCGCTCCTGCATTGCTTGCTCCCGGGGCCCCGGATAGTGGCTCGCGGAAGGCGACGGATGCAACCTCCCTTCATGGCTTCAGCTGGAAAGCCTCCGCGAGCAGCTCGTAGGAACGCAGTCGCGCCTGGTGGTCATGGACGATGGTCACGATCATGATCTCCTCCAGCTGCAGTGCCTGCGCGAAGGAAGTCAGTTTCGAGCGCAGCGTGCGCGGAGAGCCCAGCAAGTACCGAGGCCATTCGGTTGGCTCCTCCGGTGCTCCGTGGGCCGCGAGCTCCGCCAGTGCTTCCTCCACGCTCGGGATGGGCCGCAGATTGCGCTCGAACATCACTCGGCGGCGGAGCACCCGCGCGCTCGAGCTCAACCGCTCGGCCTCCGCGTCGGTCGGGGCACAGATGGCCCCAAGCGCGACGATGGCGTGCGGTTGGTCAAGATAGGCCGAGGCCTTGAACGCGTGTCGGTAGCGCTCGATCGCAGCGCGAGTCGGCTCAGGGGCGATGAAGTGTGCGAATGCGTACGGCAGTCCAAGCTCCGCGGCTGCCGCCGCGCTCCATGGACTCGAGCCGAGGAGCCACACGTCCGGGGTCCCGGGCATGTCGGGCGAGACCTTGATGCGGCTGAAGGGGTGGCGAGCCGAAAAGTCATGATTGAGGAAAGCGCGTAGCTCGAGCAGCTGCTCCACGAAGTCATCCGGCGGCGGCGAATCGAGCCGCTCCCTCCTCAAAGCCAACGTCTCGAGCGGCGTCCCGCCCGGGGCACGGCCGACGCCGAGATCGATGCGGCCCGGATATAGCGCATGCAGCATCCTGAAGGTCTCAGTCACCTTCAGCGAACTGTAGTGAGGCAACATGACACCGCCCGAGCCGATGCGAATGCGGCGGGTCTCGGCGCCGACGCGAGCCAGCAGGACCTCGGGTGCCGGGCTCGCAAGAGCTTCCATCGCGTGGTGCTCGGCGACCCAATACCGCTCATAGCCCAGACGATCCCCGAGCCGCGCCAGCTCGATCGAATTGCGGAGCGCATCGGCGGCCGTGGCACCCGCGGACACGGGCGATTGATCGATGATCGACAGGCGCACGCCGCAGCTCTCGGAGGGGGGACGTTTTCTTCAGGAAACCGGCCGTGTGGCACTGCCCCGGCGTTGCAAACCCGTTAGCGCGTCTCGCGCACGAAAATATACCGGCGCGACCGCTTCCATCTTCAGTGGAACCGGTACTGGCAGCTGAACCCCACGGATGTCGCCCCCGATCGCTGCCGTGAGGCCGGGCGCGGTATCCGGTTCCACTGCAACTCGGGCCGCATGCTTCCCCTCCGCCACTTCCGCTGGCGACGACGAGCTCGGCTCCAGCTGCGCATTCCCCGCGTGCGGATCGCCGGTCACCCCACCGCCGCGCTCCGAGGGAGTCATACGCTTGGTGAGCTCGGCGAGCTCGCTCGGCGGGTCGGTCTCTTCCGGTGTCATGAGCAACCGCCGGCGGCGCATCCACCTGCCAGCACTCGCGAGACTCGTGAGCATCGTGAGCGGCACGGAGAGAATCATTCCCGCGAGGATCGGCAGGAGCCACCAGATGTAACGGGGCGCGATCCAGAGAATCAACGCGCCCCACGCCAGGCCGAGCAGCACGTGCCAGACATGGCGCGTCAGCGCCTCCGGGAAGCCGATTCCGCGGTCGCCTCGCTCCTGGGCACTCCACGTAACGGGTTTGCCGGCCAGCGTGCTGAGGACGAAGGCCGAGTGGAACAACATCATCGCCGGGGCGAGCAACATGCTGAAGAGCTGCTCCACCAGCACGCTGATCAGCAGCTTGCCGGTGCCGCCGAAGCCACGGCGCAGAGTGGGTTTCACCAGAGCGAGCAGCATGCCGAGCACCTTGGGCATCAGCAGTACGCCGATGGTGATGCTCAGCAGCGCGACGATCTCGTTGTCGCGGTACTGCGGCCAGATCGGGAATAGCGTGTACGAGCCCGGCTCGAAGTACTGGAAACCGTTCAGCTCATCGGTACAGACGACGATCGTGCTCAACACGAGCACCGTCAGCCAGATCGGCGAGGTGACGTACGACAGCACGCCCGTCGTGAGATGCAGGCGGCTCAACCAGTGCAGGCCACGCATCGTGAGCAGCCCCAGATGCTGCAGGTTGCCCTGCGCCCAGCGCTTGTCGCGGCCCGCGTAATCGATGGCGTTCGACGGCACTTCTTCCCAGCTTCCACCGACATCGCCGACCAGCCACACCTGGAATCCGGCGCGCCGCATGAATGCCGCTTCCACGAAGTCGTGGCTCAGGATCTCGCCGCCGAAGGGGGGCGATCCCGGCAGTCGCGGCAGGTCGCAGAAATCCGCGAAGGGTCGCAAGCGCAGAATGGCGTTGTGTCCCCAGTAGTTGCCCTCGCCGAGCTGCCAGTAGGCGAGCCCGCTGGAGAGCATCGGGCTATTGAGTCGCGCGGCAAACTGGATCAGCCGCGCGAACAGCGTCTCGCGGCCGGTCGGGATGGGCAGTGCCTGAATGATGCCTGCCTCCGGATGGGCATCCATCAGCCGGGAGAGCGTGACCAGCGCATTGCCGGACATGATGCTGTCGGCATCGAGGACGATGGCGTAATCGTAGCCACCTCCCCAGGTGCGCACGAAGTCAGCGATGTTGCCCGCCTTGCGGCCTACGTTCTCGGCGCGCCGGCGGTAGAAAATCCGGCCTTGAGCATTGTGGCGCGCGACGAGCGCGCGCCAGGCGGCCTCTTCCGCGACGCCGATCTCCGGCTTGCGCGTGTCCGACAGAATGAACAGATCGAAGTGCGACTCCAGGGGCTCGGCGCTCAACGAGGACCAGATCACGTCCAGCCCGGCGGCAACCCGCTCGGTGTCCTCGTTGTAGATCGGCATGACAACGGCCGTGCGGCCCGCGAGCGGACGGCCCACGACCTCCGCGGCGCTGATGGCCGCGCGATCCCGGCCACGCAGTTGGATGACGAAGCCGATGAAAGCCGTCCAGAAGGCGCCCGTGATCCAGGTGAACAGGATGAAGAACAGTGCGAGGCCTGCCTTCTCGAGGCCCGTGAAGCCGTTCGCCCGCAGGATGTCGTACATCAATCCCGTCGCGAACAACGAAGTGAGGAATGTCAGCGTGAAGAACAGAACACGCCGCCGACGGGCCACTCGCCGCAGTGCCGGGGCCTCCATCAAGGCCCCCCCGGATTCCAAAGATAAGTCCACGTTTCGCTCAACGCTTCACCGTACAGCGTCAGGTAGCAGCGCAGATCAATGGGCTTGTCCCCCGAAGGCTTCAAGCGAAAACTCGCGCGCCACACGCCGGATTGAGGCACTCGCTCCACGGACACCATATCCACTTGACCACCGTTTGCCGTCACTTGGGCCTGGACGGGCTGGGAGCCGTTCAGATCGTCGAGATCTCCCCCGGCGAAGTCGATCATCATTCGCCGCTGGCTACCGGTAGCTTGCGGCGTGCCTGCAATTGTCGCACTTCCGAGACGGGTCGCCACCGCCCGGCCCCCAGGCGGCCACTGCGCAGACCTCGAGAAGGCATGCAGCAGATAAGCGAAGCTCAGTGGCTTGTGAGGCTGCACCGCAGCAGCAGGCACCCAGTAGGCGACGATGTTGTCGTGAATCGCCTCATCGGTCGGGATCTCGACCAGCTCGACTCCGCCCTTGCCCCAGTCCCCGAGCGGCTCCACCCAGTAGCTCGGTCGCTGGTCGAAGTGAGCCTCCGGGTCCTGGTAATGGGAGAAATCGCGGTCCCTTTGAATGAGCCCGAAGCCGTGCGGGCTCTGGTCCATGAAGCGATTGACGCGCAGCGAGCGCGGATTGACCAGCGGCCGCCAGGTCCATTCGCCGACGCCGGTCTGAGCCATGAGGCCATCGCTGTCGTGCACTTCCGGCCGGAAGTCATCGAAGCGCCGGTTACCGGAATTCTCCGCGTACAGGAACATCGAGGTCAGCGCGCCAATGCCGACCTTCTCGATCGAGCGGCGCGGATAGAGCTCCCCGCTCACCTCGATCTGAGTGACGGAGCCGGGTCGAAGCTGGAATCGATACGCCCCGGTCACGCTCGGGCTGTCGAGAATCGCATAGAGCGTCAGCGAGCGCGCCTGCGGCTCGGGACGCAGCAGCCAGAAATCGGTGAAGTAGGGAAACTCCTCGCCGCCCGTGGTTGCCGTGTTCACGGCGAGCCCGCGAGCCGACAAGCCGTAGAGCTGGCCGCGCCCCAGCAGCCGAAAGTAGGAGGCGCCGAGGAACACGAGCACTTCGTCCTTGTAGTTCGGTGTGTTCAGCGGGTAATGGACACGGAAACCGGCAAAGCCCAGATCCGCGGGCAGCTTCGTCGTCGGAATGGACTTGCCGAATTCGAACATCGCCGGCAGGTACTGCACGACCCGCGGGCCGAGCGAGGTGACCTCATAGATGTTGACGCGGCGATCGTAGGTAAAGCCGCGATGGAAGAACTGCACCTCGAACAGGGCGCGCTGATACCAGAGCGCGCTCGGCCTGCGGAAACGAATATCGCGGTACTGTTCGTACCCGAGATTCGAAAGCGCCTCCGGCAGCGGGGGCGAGCGATCCCGATAGGCGTGATTCGCACGCTCCTGGGCAAGGCGCTGCACGGTTGCGAAGGAGAACGGCTCGCGCTGCTGCTGTTGAGCCCGTAGAGGCTGCGCCTGGCGCGCAGGCTGTTGAACATGTCGCTGCGCCGGGCGCTGCGCCGGAGCCGCTTGGACGGGGCGCTCCTGCGCCGGACGCTGAGGTGGAGGGGACTTGGCCTCCGAGGGTGCCGCGGCCGGCTGAGGCTTGGGCGCCGGTGGCGCAGCAGGCTGCTGAGGTTGCGAAGGCGTGTCGGTCGCATCCTGTGACCACCCGGCCGGCGCCGTTGCAGACAGGACGAACAGCGCTGCCACCACCAGCAGTTTCTGCCGAAGATTCAAGAACACCCACCCTCCAGGCATGTGACCGACATGCCGCCCGCGCCGTTTGACGGATAAAAGGACGCCGTCACCTGTCGCCATCGAGCGACAGGTGCCAGGTCGCACCAGCGGAGTCGTCTAAAGCATGTCAGACATTGGCTGACGGCACTCGGATTTTCGCAAGAGCAAGGCGCGCGCCCGGGGAAGCTGCCGAGGGCCTGAGTTGCCCGCGGTGCCTGAGGTGCCCGAGGTGCCTGAGGTGCCTGAGGTGCCTGAGGTGCCTGAGCTGCCCGCGGTGCCCACATTCCAACATTCGCACCGCGCACGGACTTCCTCCCTGTCGGCGCCCATTTGTAGTCTGTGCACCACGATAGGGTGCAAGAGTGTGCACCTGCACCATTCTGGTGCCAAAAGGCGGGGCTCAAGCCTGCCACGCATACGTATGCACCAGATTATTAACGAAAATCCAAGTTGGCATGCTTGATGCTTGTGCAAACGGGCCCGGCCGTCGTCGGGCCCAAGAGGGGATCCGGTGTGCCGCCGATGTTGCGAATTAACTACAGCGGCGAGCATGCAATCGCATAGTTTGTTTTCACCGTCGAGAGAGCGACACCGGCACGCGAGCAGTAAGCGACGCGCGGCCTCCCTTGCCCACTAGAACACGAGGAGATTGATTCAATGCGCCGAAACCGAACTCAAGTGGCCACAGCGGTCGCCACCGTCCTAGCCGCGGCCTCAGGCGCCGCGATGGCCGACGTACCGAAGTTGTCCGAGATCCTGGACGGGTCCGGCATCGCGGTCACCGGCTTCGTTGCCGC
>DATEJM010000022.1:0-23770 GCA_035277965.1 Steroidobacteraceae bacterium
CCCTCCCGATTTGAGAAGATCCCGATCCACGGTGGCCGCAACCGCGACCGCCTGCGGTCGTGAAGCAAGAGAGACAAACAGGGGATACACCGTCGCGGCTGACACCTGTTTGATCTGCACACGCTCTGTCCAGCGATAGTCAACGTAGGCGCCAAGGGCCGGCTCCCATAGATACCGATCGATCGCCGCGCGGCGGTCGCCGGCACGCTTCGCAAACTCGCGTGCGCAGGCTTGATCCGCGCCGCGCTCGCAGCCGGCGCGGATCGCGCTCTCGAGCCCGAAGAGCAGACTGTTGAGGTCCACCGGCACGACCTGGGTCGTGGCGATCGATGTGAGCTCGCGGGAGCTGCCCAGCCAGCGTGAGCTGAAATCCCAGCCGCTTTCTGCGGCCGCACGGATATCGCGGAACACTTCGGACGCAGGCCGGCCGCTTGCGCGCGCGACCGCGACGTCCCGGGTGTAGGACTCGTCCCGGGGGGTGTCGCGATCGTCCCAGTAACGGTTGAGGATAGAGCCGTCGGGCATCGCGACCGCTCGCCTGTGAACCTCCCCCGGGCGCAAAGCTGCACTTCCCTCCATCCAGAACGCGTACTCGCGCCGCAGCTCGGGCAGGTAGCGCGCAAACGCGCTCGCCGGGTCCGACTGGGACAGGAGAGCTGCCATGGCGAAGAAGAATGGCGGCTGGGAGCGGCTCAGGTAGTAGGTGCGAGTGCCATTGGGGATGTGATGATAGGTATCGATGAGATGCGCGAAGTCCTCGACCATGTCCGTGACGAGATCGGGCCGGCCGCTCGCCTGTAGACCGAGCATCGTGAAGTACGAGTCCCAGTAGTAGATCTCCCGGAACCTGCCGCCCGGCACCACGTAGGGCTTGGGAAGGGGCAAGAGCGAGGAATGCGGCGGAACCGTGGGCGTGCTGCGGATCAGGACCGGCCACAGCCGATCGATGTGCATGACCATCGAGTCCTGCTGTGGCAGGGAGACGGGCGTGCCGGCGGGAGCCGGAAGCTCGAAATAGTCGCGGACAAAGCGCTCGAGCGCCGCTTTCGAATCCGGGCGTTCGGCATGATAGCGGGCGAGTATGTCAGCCGGCGCTTGCCGCGGCGTTGCATCCGCGAACGCTTTCTCGTCATCGAAGAGCGCAGCGCTCTGAACCGCGGTGAACAGGTCACCGAACAACACCTGCGGCGGCTCGGATGCCGGTCGCGGTGGCCCGGATGCCGGTTGCGGTGGCCCGGATGCCGGTTGCGGTGGCCCGGATGCCGGTTGCGGTGGCTCGGATGCCGGTTGCGGTGGCCCGGATGCCGGTTGCGAATGCGCGCTTGCCTCCAGCGCAACTCCTAGCGCGGCAGCGGTTACCGCTGCGAGCAGCCTGCGACGGCGCTCAGACTTTAGGCCGCCGCGCATAGACGCCGAAGGACAGTATTCCCGCGTAACACAGCGCCGGGACGAACAGCGCCGTTTTCAGTCCCACGGCATCCGCGGTATGGCCCGTGATGAGCGGCACGATCGCTCCGCCGACGATGGCGACGCAGAGAATCCCGGAGCCCTCGGCCGCGCGCTCCCCCAGACCCTCGCAGGCCAGGGAAAAGATGGTTGGGAACATGATGGAGTTGAAGAGCCCGACAGCGAGGAGCGACCAACCCGAGATGGCACCTGCCGTATTCGCCGAGATGAACAGTAGCGCAATCACGCCGCCGGCGGCCGTAGCCAGCACCTTGCCTGGGGAGAACACCCGGAGCAGATAGGCCCCGATGAAACGCCCGACCATGGCACCGCCCCAGTAGAAAGGAACATGCTTACCGGCATCCTCGGCGCTCAGCCCGAGCGTTGCATGCTGCATCAGGTAGTTGACCATCAGGGAGCCGATGGCCACCTCGGCGCCCACGTACAGGAAGATGCTCAGGGTTCCCAAGCCAAAACGCGGCTGCCGCAGCAGCTGCAGCGCATGGCGCAGCGTGGGCGCTTCCATCGCGGCCTGTTTGAGCTGGTTGCGGCGGCGCCAGACCAAGAATGCGACGATCACCAGCGAGCTCGCGAGCCCCAGATAGGTCGTCACCACCACGTGCGTCTCGCTCGTGCGAAACACGGCCAGTTGGGCGGGCGGCAGTTTGGTCGGGTCCACCTGGGTGAGCGACCCCAGGATCAGGATCGAGCCGACGTAAGGAAAGATCGTCGTGCCGAGGGAGTTGAAGGCCTGTGCGAAAGTGAGCCGGCTATGCGCCGTGGCGGGCGGCCCGAGCAGAGAGATCAGCGGATTCGCAACCACTTGCACGATGGTGATGCCGGCCGCGAGAACAAACAGTGCGAGTAGGAAGGCAGCGAAGATCCCGGCCGCGGAAGCGGGGACGAACAGCAGGCAGCCTGCCGTCATCATCAGCAGACCGACGACCGCCGTTCGCATGTAACCGACCCAGCGGACGATCGCCGCCGCCGGTACCGAGACGATGAAGTAGGCGGCGAAGAATGCCGACTGCACGAGCATCACTTCGCCGTACGACAGCGTGAACAGCTCCTTCAGCTTCGGGATAACGACATCATTGAGACTGGTGATGCCCCCGAAGATGAAGAAGAGCGCGAAGACAAACAGACGCAGATTGGTGGCGGCCCCGGGAGACGCCTGGCTGCCGGCAGATCGCGCAGACGGATCGGCGCCGATATGCATTCAGCCGGCCATCGAGATCGCATCGGCGGCGGGATTGGCGAGTGACGCAGCCTTTCTCGTGCGCAACTCCTCCAGTCCTTCCTGAACGAGCCCGAGTACGATGACCCAGGCGATCACCCCCAGGATGATGAACGTACCCTTCAGGGGAAGCTGCAGCGGTGAGTCCCACAACATGTGCAACAGGATGGCCGCGCCGAAGACTCGGGTAAAACGCTTGTCCTTCAGCATTTCGAACCGCAGGGGACTGGCTCCCTTCACTCTCCAGAGTGCCGCGGCCGACATGCCGGTCCAGACGATGTGCGCGAATGGTGACATCAAACCACGTGCAAAGATGACATCCCGCATGACGTCCGTGCCTTCGTTCAGGGCGACGCGCAGTGCGTAGCCGGCGGACTCGAACGCCGCGAAACCCGCTCCGACAGCGGCTCCGAACAGGAGGCCATTCAGGATGTAGCCGTACTTCTTCTTGTTGACGACGTAACCGAGGACCAGGAGCTTGCCCGGCTCCTCCGCGAGACCCGCGACCGAGGCACCGAGCCACTGCATGTGGAACACATCGGCGATCTGGTACATCAACAGGGAGAAGACGATCGATGCAACACCGCCGAGCATGACCATCCGCCCTACCTGGAAAAGGGAGACGTTGCGCCGCGCATTGAACTCGAAGAACAGCACGAGTGTCGCGAACGGTACCGCGAACGATCCGACGATGATCAGCCCCGGCAGCAGATTGAGGTTGTCGAACTGCTCCCATGCCTCGACGAACACCAGGTAGGCCGCGAGCGCGAGCAGGAACATCCTGAAGAACATCCAAGGCTTCGGCCAGCCCGTGTCGATATTCTCGAGTGCCGGCGTGGTATCGGGGCCGCCCGCCAGGAAGTAGCGTTCCACCTCTTCATCGGGGTGCCGCGTGAAGACCTCCGAAAAGGTCTCCCGGACGGAGAACCCCTCCAACCTCTGCACGCCGGCGGCCTCGGAGATCCGATGCGACATGCGCGACACCAAATCCGCTTCGGCGCGGGAGGATTCGGCCGCCTTGGAATACAGATCGAATTGCACGGGCTGCACGACCTGCATGCAGTTCGGACAGATGACCTGAGACCCGGAAGTCAGCGACTCGAGAGAGAAATCGATGGCGCAGCTCGGACAATGGACCTTCATGGGCAAACCATACCATGCTCGCCGCGCCCGCCGCGGTACAATCGCGCGCCACGTTCGGGAGCGTCACTACGAAGCCGCGCGTTCCTGAGGGAAGTATTTGAAATAGGGCTCCGCCTCCTGGAGCACGCGCGCGAACGACGGTCGCTGCGTCAGCCGTTTCAGGTATGCAGCGAGATTGCGGTGAGTCGCTTCGAAGGGGGCAACACGATTACCGTAGTAGAGCGCGGGCGCGGCGGCACAGTCGGCCATGGTGAACGCATCGCCCGCGGCCCAGGTGCTCGATGCGAGCTGGCGATCGAACAGATCGTATGCGGTGCGCAGCTGACCGCGAGCCTCCTCGACCCCGACCGAGTCGGTCTGGTCGGCGGCCCGCAGGCGATCACCCACAATCTTCTGCATCGGCATATGGACATACAGATCATACAGCCGATCGCGTAGCCGTACTTCGAGCGCCGCCTGGGGATCTTTCGGTAAGAGCGGCGTCTTTCCCGGCCAATGCTGCGCCAGATACTCGACGAGAATGCTCGTCTCCGGAATCGTGCGGCCGGCTCTGCGATCGTGCAGCACGGGGAATTTGCCGATCGGCCACAGATCCCTGAACTCCCGGCGCGCCGTCTCGTTGCCCAGATCCACGAGGTAGGGCTCGAACGGCGTGTCGTTCTCGTACAGGGCGACGAGCGCTTTCCAGCAGAACGACGACAGCGGATGATAATAGAGCCGCAGCTCGGCTCGAGTGGCTGCACTTTTTTCCGGCACGACATTCTCCCGCACACAGCGCCCAGTGATGAGCATGATAGCGCACCGTACGCGCAACTTCGGGCTGGTGCTGCTGCTGAGCCTGACATGCGTTGCGGCCATGGCCCGGCATACCTGACCCCGCGAGCTGACGCTGCGTTCATGTGGAGGGCGCGCGGGAACGCACGGATTGCAACCCCGTCTCGAACGGACTATGAGATGAGCGTAGTATCGCTTCGCCACCAACATCTCGGAGAGGGTCATGCGTATTCCAGTGCTGGTTTTGTATGCGTGCGCCATGAGCATCGTGACGACGTCCGCCGCGTGGGCGGCCGGGGGCGGGTCCATGAGCATGCCCTCCGTCAGCGAACGTGAGCAGACACCGCAGGAGAAGGCCAAGGAGCTGTACAACCGCGGCGTTCGCGCAATCCACAAAGCCGACAAGTACCAGGAGAAAGCTGCGGCGCAGACCGACGCCGGCAAAAAGGATCGCGCCACGCGCGATGCCCAGGACGCTTACGCCGATGCACTCGATAAGTTCCAGCAGGCCGTCCAAAACGATTCCGACCTGTACGAGGCCTGGAACTATGTCGGTTACACAAATAGGAAGCTGGGTCACTACGATGTGGCTCTCACGGCATATGAGCGTGCCCTGGCTCTGCATCCCGGCTACCCGGAAGCGCTCGAGTATCGCGGCGAGGCGTATCTCGGATTGAGCCGGGTCAGCGACGCCCAGCAGGCGTACCTCGATCTGTTTGCAAGCGATCGCAAGCTGGCCGACAAGCTGCTGGGCGCCATGAAGGGCTGGCTGGACGCTCAGCGCGGCTCCGGCAGCGCCGATGCCAACACGATCGGCGAGCTCGACAAGTGGATCCAGGAGCGGACCCAGATCGCCGGGCAGACCGCCGCGCTCACCCGCTCGGGGACGGCAGCCGCCTGGAACTGAGTGCCGCAGGGGGCTCCGATGCGGTTGTGGGCCTTCGGTTGCGCACTGACCTGGCTGTGCGTCGCCGCGCATGCGAGCGAGAGTTTTGCGTGGCATCTGCCACGCGGTTTTCCGATCCCCGCCGTGCCGGCCGACAACCCCATGTCGGAGGCAAAAGTCGCTCTCGGACGGCGGCTTTTTTTCGAGACCCGGCTCTCCGTGACCGGACAGGCGAGCTGCGCAAGCTGCCATGAGCCGATCCGCGCGTTTTCCGACGGCAGGCGGGTTGCGATCGGCGCGACGGGCCAGATGCTGACTCACGGCGCGATGCCCCTGGCGAATGTCGCCTATAACATCAGCTTCGGCTGGACCCAGCCTGCGCTGCGTTCGCTGGAGGCGCAAATGCTCGGACCGCTGTTGAACGAGCATCCCGTCGAGCTCGGTCTGGCGGGTCGCGAGGACGCCACGTGCAGGGACCTGAGCGCCGATCAGACCTATCGCGCTGCATTCATCGCGGCCTTTCCGCAGGAGGGCGGCTCGATTACGCTCGAGCACATCGTCAAGGCGATCGCGAGTTTCGAGCGGACCCTGATATCCGGCGATTCGCCATTCGATCGCTACGTGTTCGGTGGGGATCATGCCGCCCTGTCGGCCGAGGCGAAGCGTGGGATGGCATTGTTTTATTCGGTGCGCAGCGGTTGCGGCTCCTGCCACTCGGGATTCAACTTCGACGGCAACTGGCGCGACGCGCAAGGCGAGACGGGACGTCCCGGGTTTGCGGTGAATGGCACGAGCCAGACCCCAACGCGGGTACCGACACTACGCAACATCGCGCTCACCGCCCCCTATATGCACGATGGACGCTTCGCAACTCTCGATGCGGTGCTGGAGCACTATTCCGAAATGGCATCGAGGTTGAGGAGTGGCACGGATCGGAGCAGTCCACACACAGGAAGGACGACTCGGGGAACGCGGCGGCTCGATTCGAGGTTGCGCGGGTTTGATCTGTCGCCCGATGAGCGCTCGGATCTGATCGCGTTTCTGCGCAGCCTGAGCGACGATGCCTTTGTCAACAGATATGCGGCGGCGAATCATGCCGCGGTCCCTTAGGGCGCCGGCAGATCGGCTCGCGAACCGCGCGTTACGCCTTGCGCTGAGCTGACTCGCCTGCGCGACGCGATCGGCCTACCAAGGCCGGTCCGCCGCTCAAGTCCCTGACGACCGTCGAGAGAAAGACCCGTCCGGGATAGAAGCGACGGTACTTTGTGATCTCGGAACGCGCCAGCAACCGGAAGCCGTAGCGGGCGAAAAGCGCTTCGGTACGGCGACCCTCGTACGTGATCATCTGCCCGTACACGCGGCGGCGCCCGCGTCGATGCAGGAGTTCGAGAAAGGCCTCTATCAGAGCCTGCGCGTATATCCGACGGCGGGCCTCAGGCAGCAGGTTGATATGAAAATGGGGGGTGAGCGCCGGCGCGGCGGGCACCTCGCGCCAGGCGTTGACGACGACCCAGCGCAGGAAGTCCCGCGAGCTCTTTTTATATGGCCGGGTGTAGCACCGATAGGCTCCGCGTATCGCCACCGTCAGATTGTTGGTGGCCTGAAATACCTGATGCAGCAGTGGGCGGGAGCAGCCGAGGAGGTAGCCGCGAACCTCGCCGTCGAGCTCGCAGACCCAGATCGCGCCCGGCTCCATCCTGAGGTAGTAGTCGGTCAGGTAGTCGGCAAACAGCTCACGATCCTCGAAGACGGGATCGATCGGTGCACCCAGGAAGCCGGTCGCCGCGCAGATCCGGCGCACGGCCACATGATCACGCGGCTGGTACGACCGGATCACTGCTTCGGGCGTATCGGGCGCCGGCGGCCGATTCCAGCATGGAGCCAAACTTCTCCTGCGCTTCCGGGGTGAGATCGGATGTCTGCTCCGGTCCGGGAAAGACCCGGGCCGCCACGTCCTCCGCGTATCTGTACGCAGCGCTCGAGATCTGCTCGGCTACCTGCAGATACCGGCGCGTGTGGCGCGGGGCGAAGTCAGTATAGAGCCCGAAGAGGTCGTGAAACACCTGGATCTCACCATCGCAGTGCGGACCGGAGCCAATTCCAATCGTGGGAATCGACAGACGGCGGGAAATCTCTCGAGCAACGCACGCCGGCACGAGCTCCAGCACGACCGCAAAGACACCGGCCTCCTCCAGGGCGCGGGCGTCGGCCAGCAGGGCGAAGGCATCGGCAGGCTCGCGCGCCTGGATTCCCGGGCCGCCCGCGGCCTGAGTCTGCGCACGTTGTAATCGAGCGGTTCCCTGTGGTATTACTGCGCCATGTCAGCTTTCAGCCGCCCTGCCGTTTCCGTGTATCGCTGCTTTTTTTACTGGCCCGACACCCAGGCGGTTGACGAGCTGCGCCTCACTGAATCCTAGACCGGCAAGAAGCATCTCGAAAAAAACCGCCAGCGACCCTGGCGGTTTTTTTTCGCTCGTCTGCTGGCGCAAACCGGAGTCCCCCGTGAAAATCCGCACCGACGACCTACGCATAAGTGACATCAGAGAGCTCAGCACACCCGAAGAGGTGGAGCGCGAATTTTCACGAACGGACCGAGTGTCCGCGACCGTTGCTCAGGGCCGCACCGCGGTACACCGCATTCTCCACGGTGAGGATGATCGTCTCGCGGTGGTCATCGGACCGTGCTCGATACACGATGTCAATTCCGCGATGGAGTACGGAAGGAGACTCGTGCGACAACGCGAGCGCTTCGCGGACTCCCTGGAGATCATCATGCGCGTCTATTTCGAGAAGCCGCGCACCACGGTCGGATGGAAAGGGCTGATCAACGACCCTGAGCTCGACGGCACCTTTCAGATCAATCGGGGCCTGAGGCTCGCGCGACGCCTGCTTCTCGATCTGAACGAGATCGGGGTCCCGGGCGGCTGCGAATTCCTCGACATGATCACGCCCCAGTACATCGCGGATCTCGTCGCCTGGGGCGCCATTGGCGCGCGCACCACGGAGAGCCAGGTACACCGCGAGCTCGCCTCGGGACTGTCCTGTCCGGTCGGGTTCAAGAATGGCACGGACGGCAACGTCAAGATCGCCGTAGACGCCGTCGAAGCGGCGTCTCACGCACATCATTTCCTGGCGGTCACCAAACAAGGACGCTCGGCTATCGCGACGACCGCCGGCAATTCGGATTGTCATGTCATCCTGCGCGGAGGCAACATTCCCAACTACGACGCCGCGAGCGTGGATGCAGCGTGGAAGGTACTTGCGCAGGCGGGACGCGCCACGCGCATCATGATCGACGCGAGTCATGGCAACAGTCGCAAGCGCCCGGAGAATCAGCCGGAGGTCGTGGATGCCGTGGCCGGGCAGATCGAGTCGGGCGACCGCCGGATCGGCGGCGTCATGATCGAGAGCCATCTCGTCGCAGGCCGGCAGGACCTCGTGGCCGGGCGGCCTCTCCTGTATGGACAGAGCATCACCGACGGTTGCATCGATTGGGATACGTCGGAGAAGGTGCTCGAGCGCCTTGCGCGCGCAGTCGAGCGACGGCGGCTGACCGGCGCGGCGGGCGGTGCTGTGGCCGAGCCCACGACCCGCCCCAAGGCGGCTCGGCCCGGGACGCGGTAGAATTCGCACGTCCGCGGGGGAGGTCTGTCATGTTGTTCGAGCAGATTGCAACCGGTGGCTGTCGCTCCTATCTGATTGGCTGCGAACAGAGCTGCGCGGCCGCGCTCATCGATCCCGAGCTGAGTCAGATCGATCGTTATCTGGCGCTCGCGAGCCATCACGGGGTGCGCATTCATCACGTCATGGACACTCACACCCATGCCGACCACTTCTCCGCGACTCGCGAGCTCGCGCGCCGCTTGGAAGTGCCTGTCGCCATGCATCAGGCGAGCCCGGCTCCCTTCGTGGACATGCGCTTGGGCGACGGTGAGTCCGTGGTTCTCGGGCAGCTGCGCATCAACGTGATGCATACACCGGGACACACACGGGACTCCATGTGCCTGCGCGTGGAGAATCGCCTGTTCACCGGAGATACCCTGCTGATCGGCGCAACCGGACGTACGGATCTGCCGACCGGCGATCCGGCGGCGTTGCACGACAGTCTCTTCAACCACGTGCTGCGGCTGGATCCGACGCTCGAGGTCTTCCCCGCCCACGAGTACAAGAACCGCAGTCACACGACCCTGGCGCAGGAGCTCGAGCAGAACCCCCGCCTGCAGAAGCGCGGCCGCGACGAGTTCGTGCAGATGATGACCCACCTCAATCTCTCCATGCCCACCCATCTGACCGAGGCGCTGCGCACGAATCTGTCCGGTGGCAAGACCATCACGCAGCTGCTCGCCGAAGCGACTGCCATCGTTCCCTTCATGTCGTTACTCGAGCTCAAGAGCCGGGTCGATGCCCAGGACCCGGACCTCGTGGTGCTCGATGTGCGGGAGAAGGATGCCTATGTAGCGGGACATGTTCCCGGTGCGCGCCACCTGCCGCGCGGCCAGCTGGAGCTCCGGGTCAACGAGGAGCTGCCGAACCCGTTGGTGCGGATTCTCACGGTCTGCGAGTTCGGCCGCATCTCGACCCTCGCCGCGGCAACACTGCGCCACATCGGCTTTCAGCGGGCTATCGCCCTGGATGGCGGGATGAAGGCCTGGCGCGAAGCGGGGTATCCGGTCGTAGCGCAGGCCTAGCACCCGCGTTTGGACGGGCGGTAGCGACCGCCACGCCGCGCACGAAGCGAAGCAGCGGCAGCTGATCTGTCAGGCGGAAATTCTCTCGAGCAGCGTACGCAGCAACGGCGCGAGGCGTTGTAGCTCGTCGCGATGAGCGCGCGACAGCCGGGCGAGCAGTGCCCGCCCCGCGACGGTGATCCCGATGAGGACGCGACGGCGATCGGACTCATCCCGCGTGCGCTGTAGCAGGCCGCGGACGACCAGCCGGTCAACCAGGCCGACCGCGCTGTGATGGCGCAGATTCAGCCGCTCGGCGAGCTCGCCGATGGTGACCTGATCGCGGCCGGGGAAACCCCTCACCGCAAGCAGCGCCTGGTGATGCTGGGCGGTCAGGCCCGCTGCGCGCGCCGCTTCCTCGCTGAAGGCGGCGAAGCTCCGCAGGAGATACCTGAACTGCGCGAGCGTCTCGTAGTCCGCCTTCGCGAGCGGCCGGCCAGGGCGCTCATCGCCGGCAGCGAGCTTTCTGGCTGCTCCGGAGCCCCGTTTCATGCCTCTTCCTCCGTATATATCGCAGTACGATATAATGCGCGGCCGCAACCCGGATCCCGGCCAGACCTTCGCATGAGTGACCCCGATTCCAGCGCCGCGCGCAACCGCGCGCACGACCTCCCCAGGTCCGGGCCGTTCCACCATTCATCGCACGCCGCGGCGCACGAGCTCCGGGACTTCACCGCGGATACCCGTCTCCTGGTGCTTGCTGCGATGGCACTGGTGGTGGGCACGGGCGGCGCGGCGGCCGCCTGGGCCTTGTCGCGGCTCATCAATCTCGTCACGAACCTGGCATATTTCGGGCTCGCCAGCACCGGACCCGCTGACATCCCGGCGAGCCCCCTGGGTGCCTGGGCGATCCTCGTGCCCGCTGTGGGCTGCCTCATCATAGGGATCATGGCGCGATTCGGCTCGGAGAAGATCCGCGGCCATGGCATTCCCGAAGCGATCGAGGCCATCCTGATCGGGCGCAGCCGCATCCAGGCCCGCGTGGCGATCCTGAAGCCACTGTCGTCCGCGATCTCGATCGGCACGGGGGGCCCCTTTGGGGCCGAAGGACCGATCATCATGACTGGCGGCGCGATGGGGTCGCTGTTCGCTCAGCTGTTCCATCTGTCCGATGCCGAGCGCAAGACGCTTCTGGTAGCGGGCGCGGCGGCGGGCATGAGCGCGACGTTCGGAACACCGGTGGCGGCAATTCTGCTCGCCGTCGAATTGCTGCTCTTCGAGTGGAAGCCTCGGAGCTTCGTGCCCGTGGCAGTCGCGTCCATCGTCGCGGCTGCGTGGCGGGCCGTCGCGATGGGCAGCGATCCGTTGTTTCCGCTCGCCAGCGCCACCGCCCTGCCCGATGTTCAGCTGTTGCTATGCGCGGCTCTCGGGGTGGCGGCAGGCCTCGCGTCGGGGCTGCTCACCGCCATGGTTTACGGCAGCGAGGATCTGTTTCAACGTTTGCCCATCCACTGGATGTGGTGGCCCACGCTTGGAGGGTTGGCGATCGGTGTGGGCGGAAGCATCGAGCCGCACGCGCTTGGCGTCGGGTACGACAACATCGCAGCCCTGCTGCACGGCGGGCTGTCTCACGGACCCGCGCTCCGCCTGCTCGTCGTGAAGGCGCTCATCTGGTGCATCGCTCTCGGCTCCGGTACCTCCGGCGGGGTGTTGGCCCCGCTCCTCATCATGGGTGGCGTGATCGGATCGCTCTTCGGCGGTTTCGTTTCACCGGCGGATACGGGTGTTTGGGCGCTCGTGGGCATGACAGCGATGATGGGCGGCACGATGCGCTCCCCGCTGACGGGCATGATGTTCGGCCTCGAGCTCACTCACGACATCAACGCGATGTTGCCGCTCGCAATCGGCTGCCTCGCGGCTCATGCGACGACCGTGCTGCTGCTGAAGCGATCGATCCTGACGGAAAAGATCGCGCGTCGCGGACACCATCTCAACCGGGAGTACACCGTCGATCCCTTCGAGACGATGCGCGTGCAGGACATCATGGCCCGTCCCGTGCAGACACTGGCTGCGGAACAGACCGTGAGCGAGACCCTCGCGTTCTTCGGCGAGCCCGATGGGACCCGCCACCACAAGAGTTACCCCGTCATCGACGCTCGGGCGCGTCTGGTCGGCATGGTCTCCCGAGCCGACATCCTCAGGTGGATGAGAGCGGAGGGCGAGGAGCTGGAGGAGTTGCTGGCGGAGCGCCTGAGCGGACAAAGCGTCGTCGTTGGTTACACAGACGAGCTCGTGGGTGCATTGGTCGACCGCATGATGAGCACTGACACGGGACGAGTTCCGATCCTGGACCGCAAGACCGGCGCAGTCGTCGGACTCGTTGCACGCCGGGATCTCCTGCGCGTGCGCGCCTCGGTAACGAGGCACGAGCGCGCCCGCGAGGTGTTGCTGCGTGTTCTGCCGACACGTCGCTGATCGCCGCCGACTCAGTTGACCCCGCGCACTTCGGCCGACCAGTAGGGCCTGCGCAGCTCGACCTTGGAGATCTTGCCCGAGGACGTGAGCGGCAGGCTGGCGACGAAATCGTAGCTGCGCGGGATCTTGAAGCCCGCGATCCGCGGGCGCAGGAAAGCTATCAACTCCTCGGGACTGACACCCGCCCCGGCGCGCAACGTGACGACTGCATGAACCGCCTCTCCCCAGACTGGGTGCGGCCGCCCGATGACCGCCGCCAGCGCAATCGCAGGATGCTCGTGAAGCGCATTCTCCACCTCGACCGGGTAGACGTTCTCGCCCCCGGTCACGATCATGTCCTTGATGCGATCGACGATGTAGAGAAAGCCGTCCGCATCCACGCGACCCGCATCGCCGGTCTTGTACCACCCGTCCTGAACAACCTGCGCGGTCTGTTCCGGCTGCTTCCAGTAGCCCAGCATCCGAGCGGCCGAGCGCAACTCGATCTCGCCCACGAGGCCGGTCGCGAGGCCGGTCCCGTCCGGGTCCACGATACGCAGCTCCACGCCCGGCATGGGTCGTCCGCAGGATGACAGTCGGGCCGGATTGCGGGGATCATGCTCGTGGGGCGCCATGCAAACCTGGCTGCCCGTCATCTCGGTCATGCCGTAGTGATGCATGAAGCCGCAGTGCGGAATCACCTCGAGTGCCTCACGCAAGGTCGCCGGCGCTATCGGGGCCGATCCGTACAGGAACAAGCGCAGACAGGACAGGTCCACCGGGTGCTGGCGTTGGCGATCGATCATCCAGCGAAGCACGATCGGGGGCGCAAACACGCGGCGAATGCGATGCGTCCGCACCGCATCCAACATTGCCAGTGGGTCGAGGGCAGGATGAATCACGCACGTCGCGCCGTTGTGCAGGCCCTGCAGCAGCCAGCCTGAGCCGGCAATGTGAAATACGGGCGCGGCGACGAGAATCGTCTCGCAATCGCTCCATTCATAGTAGGAGCCCAGTGCCGCCTCCTGCTGTCGACGTGCAAAGAATGCACGGTGATTCAATCGCACACCCTTCGGGCGCCCCGTCGTTCCACTCGTGTACAGTTGCAGGAAGCAATCTTCGGGATCGCGGCGCGCGGGCAGACAGTCGCCGTGCTGCTGCCCATCCGCAGCCGCGTTTACGGCTGTCGAGGCCAGCCACCTCTCGTACTCGTCTCCACCATCGACACTGATCATCGGCAGAGAGTTGCCGGGTCCGCAGGCTTTCTTCAGCAGATTGCTGAATTCCGATGCATGGAACAGGAGCGCCGGATCTGCGTCCTCGACGAGCGACCGGATCTCGGGTGCGGCGAGCCGCCAATTGATGGGCACGAGCACCATGCCGGCCGCAGCCGCGCCCAGCATCAGCTCTACATATTCGACGCTGTTGTGACCTAGCCACGCGATTCGCGACCCGGCCATCAGCTTCGCCGCTCGCAGACTCGCCGCGACACGCTCCATGCGCAACTCGAGCTCGCGGTACGTCACCCGCCTGTCGGCGCACACCAGCGCGAGCCGGTGCGGGTCCCGAGCGGCAGCCCTGGCGGGGTACTGGTGGACTAAGCCTGTATTCATGTTGTCTGCCGGCATAGCCGGCGGTCTTCCCAAAGCTGCTGCCAGGCCCAGGATACGCCACGCCAGTTTGCGAATCCGTCGTCGCGGGCGAGGTCACGGCTTGAAGCGACGGACCCATTGGTGTCATGGTGGACGAGTATCTTCAGACAGTGACTGATCCACTGCCTCGAGGAGTCGCTGCCATGTCCACGCAAACCGTCGCCAACCGTCTGGTCGAGCTGTGCCGCAAAGGTCAATTCGAGGATGCTCAGAAGGAGCTGTTCGCCCGGAATGCGATCAGTGTCGAGCCCGAGGCCACGCCGGCCTTCCCTAAAGAGACCCAGGGACTGGAGGCGATCATCGAGAAGGGCCACCAGTTTCAGGGCATGCTCGAGCAGGTGCACGGCTGCTCGGCCTCGGATCCGCTGATCAGCGGGAACGCGATCGCGTTCGTCCTGACGCTGGATGTGACGATGAAGGGACGCGGCCGCACCAGCATGCAGGAGATCTGCGTATACCAGGTCAAGGATGACAAGGTCGTCTCGGAGCGGTTCTTCATGTAGGTGGCGATTCGTCGCGGCGTAGGCGCTGGGTGAGCGCCGCGGCAGGCCGATTCGTCGCGGCGTAGCCGCTGGGTGAGCGCCGCGGCAGGCTTGGGTTTCGCGATCGCGCAGCTCGACGGCGGGGGCTGCCTCACGCCTGGGTGTCACAAAAGCTTCACACAAGGATCGGGGCCCTCCGAGGTAGAATGACAGGGCTACGGTTGTCCCCTTCTTCGGGGGGACCTTTTCGAGGATAACAATAATGGAGCTTCACTCGCGCGAGCTCGAGTCGGGCGTCCTCAGCATCAGCCTCGTCGGCCGCATGGACAGCATGGGTACCCAGGACATCGACGTTCGCTTCACCGCGCTCAGCGCCACTCGCAAAGCGCCGGTCCTCGTCGATTTGTCGCAGGTGACCTTCCTCGCGTCCATCGGGATTCGCACCCTCGTAACCAACGCGAAGGCGCAGAAGCGTCGCGGCGGCGTCATGGTCCTGTATCAGCCGAGCGCTGCTGTCGATGAAGTGCTGAAGTCTACCGGTATCGACTCGATCATACCGATCGCGTACGACATGGAAGGCGCGCAGCGAGCGCTGTCGCCCCCCTGATCAGGATGCTGCCATCGGCGCCGCGATGCGCTGCCGCCCGAGCGTGCAACTCGATGAGTCTCGAGCCTTCCGAACACATCGCCCTGCGAGCCGAGGTCAGCGAGCTCGAGCGGCTCAATCGCTGGGTCGAACGGCTCTGCGAGTATCACGAGCTGCCGGAGCGGGTGGCCTTGCAGCTCGACATCTGCCTCACCGAGGTGGTTACAAACATTATCAGCTACGCCTATCCCGAGACGACGCGCTCCATGAGCGCAGTGGCCGTCCGGTTCGCCCTGCGACGGCCTGAAGTCGCGGTCGAGATCGAGGATCACGGCGTGCCGTTCGATCCGCTGGCGTATATCCCCGCGCAACCTGCGAGCACCCTCGAGGATTCCCAGGTGGGAGGTCACGGCCTGCGCTTGGTGCGCAAATTCGCGGGCGAGATGCGCTACCGGCGCGACGGCTCGCTCAATCGCCTCAGGCTCACTTTCGCGCTGCCCAGACACTGACTCGGCCCGTCAGTGTTTGCGGGCTGCCCGGGTGCCGTGCAATAGTCCGATGATATCCAGCACAACAAACTATCCACCGATTCCAACCGAATAACGACTGACCGCTGCATCGCGGCCGGCCAGCTAGAGGTATCTTATGAAAGCGCAAAAAGGCGAGTCCGAGACTCATTCCGAGCCCGTGCCGAGTCTGAGCGGCAACAGTGTCCTGTCCGCCACCGAAGCCGTCGGCGTGGACAAGATCCGCGACCTGCTGTTCGGTAACCAGATGCAGGACTACGACCGCCGCTTCGCCAAGCTCGAGGAGCGCTTCCTACAGCGCTTCAAGGACATCGAGTCCGAGACGGCGCGCACTCTGACCGCCTTCGAGTCGAACGCCAAGAAGCAGGTCGATTCGCTCGCCGGCCAGTTCCGCGAGGAGAAGGACCAGCGCGCCGATGCCGACAAGGAGATCGAGCGCACCGTGCGCGAGCAGAACCAGAGCCTGGAGAAGCGCCTGCGCTCGATGTCGGATCAGCTCGGCCAGCTCGAGCGCGACATGGCCGACCGCATCACCCAGGAGTTGCAGCTCGTGCGCGATGAGATCAAGCGCCGCCACGAGGATACGCGCCAGGCCGTCGAGAAAATGTTTGCCGAAGTCAACAACGTCAAGACCGACCGCAACCTGCTGGCCGGCCTCTTCATGGAAGTCGCCAAGTGCCTGAGCCAGGACACGGGCGCGAAGAACGGCGCCAGCGAGGCACTGCGGGGCTGGCCCGCCAACTGATAGTCACTGGAGGTGGCCCGCGTGGCCATATCCGCCAACGCGCTCGAGCAGCTGCTGCAGGGCTCCTCGAGCGCTTCGAGCCTCGACCGCAAGGCACTCGGGCGCCTGCTGGCCGAGCTCGCTCGGAGCGTCGATACCACCCTCGCCGGCCAGGCGAGCGAGGTCCCGCGCTTCGATCCCCGCCTCGAGCAGCTGCGCACGCTGCTGCTCGGGCGCGAGATCGAATCTCTCGCGCGCCTGAGCCACCAGATCGACGACCCGGAGGAGTTGGCAGGCGCGGTGAGCCGTGTGCTGCCCGCCGCGATTGCACAGGCATCCACGCGTGACGGCACGCTGGGAGAAGTTCTCGCGCCCGCCGTCGAGCGCGCCACGCGCACCTCGATCCGCAGCGACCCGCAGACGCTGGTCAACATCCTGTATCCCCTGATCCTGCCCGCGATCCGCAAGTCGATCGGCGAAGGGATCGATGCCACCTTCCAGTCGCTGAACGAATCGTTGAAGCACAGCCTCTCCTGGCGGGGCCTGCGATGGCGCTGGGAAGCATGGCGCAGCGGCGTCTCCTTCGCCACGGTGGTCCTGCGGCACACGCTCGTGTTCCAGGTCGAGCATGCATTCCTGATCCATCGGCACACCGGCCTCCTGATTGCGCACGTCGCCGCGGACGATGCCGTGAGTCAGGATCCCCAGATCATCTCTTCGATGTTGGTCGCCATTCAGGACTTCGTGCGCGACTCCTTCACGGCAGGCGACCAGCAAGGGCTCGATGCGTTGCGTCTCGGCGAGTTGACCCTATGGTCGGAAGCCGGTGCGTTCGCGACGCTCGTGGCGGTCATCCGTGGCAATCCACCGGAATCGTTACACGACACGCTGCGCGAGACTCTGACGCGCATTCACACCGAGCGCGGCCAGGCCTTGCAGACGTTCTCCGGGGACAGTGCCGCTTTTCCCGATGTCGAGGCACAGCTGCGCGAATCGGTTTTGCTGCGCCAGGAGGCGCGGCCCGTACAGCGCTCGCGCTATCCCTCGATGGTCCTGTCGCTTGCCGTCATCGTGCTCGTCCTGTTTGCCGGGTGGCTGTTTCACTGGTGGCGGGACGAGCGCCGGTGGGATGACTATGTCGGGCAGCTGCGCGCCGAGCCCGGCATCGTGATCACGGACGTAGGCAAACACCACGGCAAGTGGGAGATCGGCGGCCTGCGCGATCCCCTTGCCGCCGATCCTCGGCAGATGCTACGAAGCACCGCGCTCGATCCGGCACGCGTCGTGGAGCACTGGCAGCCGTACCAGGGCTTCAACCCGGATCTCGTGCTCAAACGATTGGTGGGATCCCTGCAACCGCCAACGGGCCTCAGCTTCTCGGTGGCGGGCGATCGTATCGTCGCTCGTGGATCGGCCTCATATGCGTGGCTGCAGCGGGCCGCCACGTACATACGAGCGTTACCGGACGGAGCCCCGATCATCGACTTGTCTCATGTTCGAGACCTCAATCAGGGGGCTTTGGGACAGCTGCGCGCGTCCATTCAATCGATGGAGATCCGCTTCGCCCACAACGAGTCGCTCCCTGCTCCGAGCGAGGAGGCCAAGCTCGATCAACTCGCCTCGCAGCTACGCGACTTGGACGCTCTCTCCGCATCGCTTCACGTAGTCACGCGCGTCACGGTCACAGGGCACTCCGATGCAACCGGCAAGGGCACTTCCAACCTCTCTCTGAGTCTGGCCAGAGCAGAAGCCGTGCGCGCGCTGCTCAAGAAGCGCGGGGTGGACCCCGACCTGCTGTCCATCCGCGGCGCCGGACCTCTGGAGCCGCTCGAGGACGAAGCTACCGACGCGGCACGTTCGGCCAATCGCCGCGTGTCGCTCACCGTGGCCTTTGATTAGTCGGGAGGCGTGAGCGTCGCGTGCTTCAGAAGAAGATCTGTATGTTGGGCGGGTTCTCTGTCGGCAAGACCACCTTGGTCAAGCGGTATGTCGAGAGCGTGTTCTCCGAGACGTATCTGACGACCGTCGGTGTGAAGATCGACAAGAAGGTCGTGAACCTGCCGGATCGCACCGTCAACCTGATTCTCTGGGATGTCGCCGGCGAGGACGATGTTGCAACGATCCGAATGAGCTACCTGCGCGGCATGGCGGGCTACGTGGTCGTGGCCGATGGCACGCGTCCGGCGACCCTGGATGTGGCGCTTTCGCTGCGGGAACGGGTGGAGGCCGAGCATGGTCACATTCCGTTCACGTTGCTCGTGAACAAGCACGATCTGCTCGAGCAGTGGGCCATCTCGGACGCAGAGCTGCGCTCTCTGACAGACGAAGGCTGGTCGGTACGAACCAGCAGCGCAAGAACCGGAGAAGGCGTCGAGGACGCATTCACGGATCTCGCCAACCGCACCACCCGGTGAAGCCATGACCGCGCTGCCGGTCAGCGTGGCTGACTCCCTGCATGCCTCGATCCACCGGCAGCGTGAGTTGGCCTACCTGCAGATCGACACCGAGCTCAGGCTGGTGGGTGCGGGCGGCCACCTCGAATACTACGGCCTCGAGGGCCTGGAGATCGGCGCGTCTGCCTGCGAGCAGGTCTTCTTCCTGGAAGGCCTGCTTCCGCCCACGCAATCGCCGTCATTCGTGCGCTCTCTCGAGATCGTGGCGGACCGGGCGGCGGATCTGCAGTTCTATCTGGACGGGGATCATATCTGGGTCGTCCTGCTCGATGTGACCGCGGAGCGTGATGAGTCCCGCCGCATGCAGCAGCGTGCCTACGACATGACCTTGCTCAGGGAGAAAGAGGCGCTGTTGAATCGACGCCTCGAGAGTGCCAATGCCGCGCTCCGTGCGGCTCAGGGCGAGCTCGAGCGCTCGCGCCTGGAGCTGGAAAGCGCCCACTCGCGACTACAGGCAGATCTGGCGGAAGCCGCGCACTACGTGCGCTCCCTCCTCCCGGCTCCTCTGTCCGAGCCATTTCGCGCCGACTGGCGTTTTGTTCCCTCCGCGGCCCTGGGCGGCGACGCCCTGGGCTATCACTGGATCGATTCCGAGCACTTCGCGCTCTATCTGCTCGATGTCTGCGGCCATGGAGTGGGGCCTTCGCTGATGTCGGTGGCGGTCCTGCACATGCTGCGAACGCGGTCGCTACGCGGAATAGACTTCCGGAATCCGGCGCAGGTGCTGAGCTCGCTCAACGATGCCTACCAGATGCAGAGCGCGAGCGATCTGTACTTCACGCTCTGGTACGGTGTGTATCAACCTCGCGAGCGCACTTTGAAATATGGTTGCGCCGGCCACCCCCCTGCATTACTCGTGAGCGCCGATGGCAGCGCGGTGGAGCATCTGAAGCTCGCGGGCGTCCCGATCGGGCTCGTGGACGGCGTCAAATATGCCAGTGCAACCGTATCGGTTCCCGCCCAGAGCCGTCTGTACATTTTGAGCGACGGAACGTTCGAGGTACAGAAGCCGGACGGCGCCATGCTGGCGTTCGACGAGCTGGTTGAATTCGTCCGCTGCCCCCCACGGGCCGACTCGGATCTGGACGATTGGCTGCAGCACCTCGTGCAGCTGCGCGGCGGCAGCCTCGACGACGATTTTTCCATCGTGCGCTTCGGCTTTTGAAGCGCTTTCAAGCTCTCAACTCATCCCAGACCCAGGGTCTGCGTGACGGCCACCGCGGCCCCGTGCCCGAAAGCTTACAGAAAGCTTTGTTAGCTTTCCAAATCATGTCCCCGTCATCTCCCCGCACTAGGGTGTGCAGCTGCAGATCCCAAAGGGCGAGGATAGACAATATGAAAACGCGATTTCTGGCCGCGGCTTGCTCGATCGCAATGCTGGCAACGACGACCACTCAAGCCGACCCAGGCCTGCACGAGGGCCGGATCAAGCACGTACTGCTGATCAGCGTCGATGGCATGCATGCGCTGGACGTTGCCAACTACGTGAAGGCACACAATGGATCCGCGCTCGCGGAGCTGAGCGAGCATGCGGTGACGTTCTCCAACGCCAGAACGCCCGCCAACTCCGACTCGTTTCCAGGTCTTCTGGCTCTGGTCACCGGAGGCTCACCGCGAGCTCACGGGCTCTTCTATGACTACAGCTACGATCGCACCCTCTGGGCGCCAGACAACAAGACCTGCGCGGGAGCTCCCGGAACCCAGATGATCTTCGATGAGACCATCGACAAGTACGTCGGGGGCGTGTCGCAGAACGTCATCGACCCGGATGCGTTACCCCGCTACATCGATGCGCAGGGACATTGCTCCCCGCTGTACCCGCACAGTGCGCTTCGAGTCAACACGTTGTTCGAGGTCATCAGGGAGAAGCATGCGGGACGCACGGCCTGGGCAGACAAGCACCCGGCCTACGACCTCGTCAACGGCCCCTCCGGCAAGGGAGTGGACGACCTATACACTCCCGAGATCACGAATGTCGGCGGCTTCGACAATACGACGAGCGTCGTGTGCACGGCACAGAACGATGCCCTCAAAGTGCAGGCGGTCCTCCATGAGATTCATGGACTGACTCACGATGGCACGCAGCGCGTCGGTGTGCCGACGGTGTTCGGCATGAACTTCCAGGCTGTCAGCGTTGGCCAGAAGCTCCTGGTCGACAATCCCGACGGTGCCTGCAAGACGGATACGGACCCCACCATCAACGGCCAGCGAGGCGGCTATCTGGATGGCAGCGGAACCCCCTCGGCTGTGCTGAGCTACGGCCTGAAGAAGACCGACGATGCCCTGGGGCAGTTCATCAATGCCCTGAAGGCCGCAGGGATCTACGACTCGACGCTCATCATCGTGACCTCGAAGCACGGTCAATCGCCGATCGATCCGCCGAAGCTCGCGAAGCCGGGACATTTCGCCGATCTGGTGTGCAAAGTCTCCGATTGCACGACGAATGCGGCGGCGAAGATCATCACGGACGCGGGCAACAACTGCCCCGAGGGGCCGTGCGGCTGGGTGCAGGACGATGATATCGGGCTCATCTGGCTGCCTGATCAGAGCAAGACGGCGCTGGTGGCGAGTTACCTGAACCAGAACGCTCAGGCACTCTTCATCGACGAGGTCATGTCTGGCGAAGAGCTGAAGCTGAAGTTCAACGATCCGCTGCACGACAGCCGCACGCCGGACATCATCGTTCAGCCGACATACGGGACGATCTACACGAAGCCGACGAGCAACAAGGTGGCGGAGCACGGCGGATTCAGCTTCGGCGATACCAATGTCGGACTCCTGGTCGCCAATCCCGGTCTCGCGCCGCAACTGGTGCAGACCCCGGTGCTGACATCGCAGGTCGCCGCGACGATTCTGCGTTCGCTGGACATCGACCCGCGTGAGCTGCAGGCAATCCGCAAGGAGGGTGTGTCGGCGCTGCCGTTCCTCTTCGATTCGGATGCTGACGATCGCGACTGACCGCGCACGTGTCGCGGCAATCGGCCTGAGCGCCGGTTGCCGCGACGGCGGCGACTATCGTAAGCCAGCGAGAAAAATGCGGCAGTGGCGCGCCGCGCCGCTATGACGCCGGAAAATCGCCCGGGTTATATTGGTAGAGCCAGGTCTCCGAGAGCGGCTGATCGCCGCGCCTCAGGAACAGGCGAATGTCCACGGGCTGCGGCCCGGCGGCGGTGAAATCGAACTGCACGCGCCAATGTCCGGGCACGCCATCGGGTACGGCTTCCGTCAAAGTGTCCGAGAACGCGCCGCTCGGAGCCGACAGCACCGGCTCCGGTTTCACGCCGAAGGGCAGACCTTCGAGCGGGCCACCCAGAAACTCGACCATGAATTTGCGCACGCCTCTCGGTCGCGGAGTGCCCGGCTGGCCGCCGCGGCCGAGTCGGGTAGCCACGCAGCGCGCAAGCGGCGTTGGGAACGGCTCATCGGCACTCCAATACAGGCGATACCGCAACGAGTACTGGTTGCCCGCCTTGGCAGGCTCCTTCGGGACCCACATCGCGACGATGTTGTCGTGAAACTCATCGTCCGTGGGGATCTCGAGGAGTTGTACCGCGCCCTCGCCCCAGTCGTTCAGCGGCTCCAGCCACAAGCTGGGGCGACGCTCGTAATGAACGCCGTCGAGATAGTGATCGAACACCCGGTCTCGCTGCAGCAGGCCGAAGCCGCGTGGCGAGCGGTCGGTGAACGCGGAGGCGGCGACGTATTGGGGGTCGTTGAGGGGCCTCCATGCGCGCTCGCCGCTTCCGGTCCAGAGCGCGAGGCCATCGGAATCGTGGATCTCAGGCCGCCAGTCCGTAGCGGTGGCCTTCGACAACTCCGAGTACCAGAACATCGAAGTCATCGGAGCGAGGCCCAGGCGCCCCACATCCCGACGCAGGAACACGCGTGCATCGATCTCCATGATCACCGCCTGCTTCCGGTGCATCACGAATTGAAATGCTCCTGTGACACTCGGCCCCTCCAGCAACGCGTACACGGTGACCTCACTGCCGTCCGCCGCCGGCGGCGCGAAATAGAAGCGCGTGAAGTCCGGGAACTCCTCCGTCCTGTTGATCATGGCGACGTCGATAGCCACCCCCCGCGCCGACAGACCGTACTGATATAACTCGCCGATGGCGCGGAAGTAGGAGGCTCCGAGGAATGCCACCCAATCGTTCTTGCGCCAGTCGGGCTTCTGCGGGCCACCGTCGCGACTTTCCTGGAAACGGAAGCCGGCGAAGCCCGCGTTGCCGGGCAGGCCCCGCGCCGGACTGTCGGGGGGTATCTGGAAGTAAGCCGGGTCGTAAAGAATTTCCCGGGCCGAGGACTGCGTGCCGCCGCCCGAAAGGAGGTACATGTGCACCGGCACCCGAAAGAAATATCCGAGGTGGAAAAAAGTGAGGGGATACGGGCCTGGGCCGTCGCGAAACAAGGCGTAGTCGGTATCGAATTTGATCCGGCCGTGGGCATCGTAGTCGATGCGATCCAGGATCTGTGCCGGTAGCGACTGATCGCGCACATAGGGACGACTGGCCAGCGACTGGGCCTCCTTCACGAGCTGATCGAAGGAGAAGGAACGCGGCGCACCGAATGTCAAGCCCTTCGTCCCTCCGCCGGCGCGCGCCGGCAACCCGATTGCCGACACCAACACCGTGGTACCGAGCGCGGCGATCACCTGTCGACGGTGAATCATGGTTCTCGCTTTACGTGAGCCGAAAGATGTTGATGCCAGCAAATTCAGTGCCTGAGCTCGAGGACGC
>DATEJM010000023.1:0-56569 GCA_035277965.1 Steroidobacteraceae bacterium
CACGACCGGTTACGATGAGATCAGGAGGCGGAGCCTGCATAGTAGTTCGAGCACGGGAAAGCCGTGTACCTGGCGAAGGCAGGCAGGGAACCGGAAGAGCTCGCAACGACGGAGGAAACACCTGTGGACTCAGGTGACCCATCCAATGGCTCCTCAGCATCACCGCGTGCTTCATCCGACCTGGGTTCCCGGAGAGCCGGATGCATAACGAAAGGTGCATGTCCGGTTCGGCGAGAGGCCATGCGAAACCAACGATCGTGAGATCGCGCGGCGCGCATGGCCTACTCAACCGCTCGACGCCCAGTACAGCACGGCGAGCACCGCCACGGTCAGCACCCCAACGGGGACGACGACAGCTGTCACGAACGGCAACGGCAGCGGCGGCGTGACGGAAGTGTTCATCAAGAAGCTGTATCTGGAAGGCAAGTTCTCCAACGCCTTCGTGCTGCACGTGGGTGCCTATACCTCGCCCTGGACGGGCTTGGTGGAAGGATTGTATGGGTATCGCTTCATCGACAAGACGACGACCGACCGCCTCGGTTTTGCCAACACGGCCGACTGGGGTGTCAACGCAACGGGAGTAGCAGGCGACCACAACCGGTTCTCCTACTCCGCGTCCGTCGTGAATGGAGGCGGCTACAAGAATCCGACCCGCACGAAGAAGGTCGATTTCGAGGCCCGGGCCGCCATGAAGCCGCTGACCTGGCTCACTGTGGGTGCAGGCTACTACAACGGCCACCTCGGCCAGATCACCGCGGCAAATGACAGCCTGCCGAGGAATACGGCGCAGCGCTTCGATTTCGTCGCCTGCGTCAACATCAGCGGCTGGCGGGTGGGCGCCGAGTACTTCAGCGCGAGGAATTACAAGACGGTCAACAGCTTCGCGAACGGTGTTTTTGGCACATCCGCGATCGTGGCGAGCGGTGCCGCCGTGCCCGTCAGCGATCGCGCGGAGGGCTTCTCGAGCTGGGTCTCCTACAGCTTCAACGATCGCTGGTCGGTGTTCGGGCGCTACGACGACGCCAAGCTCAGCAAGAGAGTTCTCTCGAGACTCGAGGACCAATACTTCAACGCCGGCGTCAGCTACAAGCCGATCAAGCCACTCGACATCGCCATCGCGTACAAGCACGAGAGAATCGCGAACGGCACCAATACCGTGAGCGGCGCGGATGCCAACGGCTCCTACACGATCGGCGGGGCCAATTCGACCCGTTCCGGGACTTTCGAGGAAACCGGCGTTTTCTTGCAATATCAATTCTGAGCCTCGATCATGCTCTTTGGATGCAACTCGGACTCGAACACACCTACGCCGGGCTCTCGTCCCGCTTCTACCGACCGGTGGAGCCGGCGCGGGTCGCAAGCCCGCGCCTCGTCGTTTTCAACAGGCGGCTGGCCGCACAGCTTGGCCTGAACCCGGACACCCTCGAGCTTGCCGCCGCGGCGCTGTTTTCCGGTCAGGATCTGCCCGGGGATGCGCGCCCGATCGCGATGGCCTATGCCGGTCATCAGTTCGGGGGCTTCGTGCCGCGCCTGGGGGACGGCCGTGCCATCCTGCTCGGCGAGATCAGAGCACGGGACGGCATGCTGTATGACCTTCAGCTCAAGGGCTCGGGCCTGACCCCCTTCTCCCGAAACGGCGATGGCCGAGCAGCCTTGGGGCCGATGCTCCGGGAATACATCGTCAGCGAAGGGATGTCCGCCCTCGGTGTTCCGACCACGCGATCCCTGGCGGTGGTCGCGACGGGCGAGCAGGTATACCGCGAATCAGCTCTTCCTGGCGCGGTCCTGACACGCGTCGCGGCGAGTCACGTGCGCGTGGGGACCTTTCAGTACTTCGCCGCGCGCGGCGAGGATGATGCGGTTCGCGAGCTGCTCGACTATGTCATCGCCAGACACTATCCCGAGGCGCGGCAGGCGCCCGCGCCGGCTCTCGCGGTGCTGGAGGCGGTCAGCGCGCGCCAGGCAGCTCTCATCGCCCGGTGGATGCAGCTTGGTTTCATCCATGGGGTCATGAACACAGACAACATGGCGCTTTCGGGCGAGACCATCGACTACGGCCCCTGTGCGTTCATGGACGACTATCACCCCAACACCGTATTCAGCTCCATCGACCAAGGCGGCCGCTACGCTTACGCGAACCAGGCTGCCATCGCGCAATGGAATCTCGCGCGCTTCGCCGAGACCCTGTTGCCGTTCATCGACGCGGACGCACAAAGAGCCATCGCTCTGGCCACGCAGACTCTCGAAGGATTCATGACAGAGTTCGACGAACAGTTTCTGCGCGGCATGCGCCGCAAGATCGGCCTCGCGACGGCGGTCGACACGGATTCCGGCCTCATCAAGCGATTGCTGGCGGCGATGCAGGAGGCCGCGGCCGATTTCACTCTGACCTTCCGCTATCTGGCCGCAGCCGCCGAATCGAAAGTGGCAGAGGCCACTTTGCGCGCCCTGTTTCCCGAACCCGCGCAAATCGACGGCTGGCTGCGAGACTGGCGACAGCGTCTCGAGCTGGAGAAATCGGGCCCCGCGGAGCGGGCGCGCGACATGCGCGGCGTCAACCCGGCCTTCATTCCGCGCAATCACCGGGTGGAAGCCGCATTGAAGGCGGCCTCGGACACAGATGATCCGGGCCCGTTGCGGCAGCTTCTCGAAGTCCTGCAGCACCCTTACGAGGACCAGCCGAAGCACGCCGACTATATGCGGCCGCCGGCGGAATCGGAGAAGGTCCTGAGGACGTTCTGCGGCACGTGAGGCTGTTGGATCTCGCGCTCCATCCAGCCGCGTCTGGAGCCGCGTGACGATGAGACTCAGCTGCGCATCATCGAGGAGAGAGAGGCCAGCTGAGCGCGACTGCGTCGCGCCCCCACGACGGCCGCGTGGACCAGCGACAGACTGATCCACACCGCGACCGTGAAATACAGAGACATCCAGCCGATCTCCGATTTCCAGTCCGTCCATCGATAGGACACGACGCGGCGATCCGATGCATCCATCACGCCCTGGACGAGGCTCAGATACTGCCGTCCGTGAGCCTCGTCAGCGATCCAGCGTGCCCAGTACATCGGAACGTCCACGCACAGCATGTATGCTACGTAAAGGGTACCGGCCGCACACCAGACGGTGAACAGAGTCCTTTGCGGCCGCGGGCAACGCGGCCACACGGCGATGAGGCTCGCCACGAACAGGCTGGCGGACAGCGCCCACAGGGATTCTTCGACGATATGCCCCAGATTCGAGGTGGTCAGCACGGAATACCAGGAGCACACCTCCGCCATCGCGATCAGGGGCACCAACAGGCGCGAGGCGGCCTGAGTGACGACGCTGCCGGTTGCCTTACCCGTCGCGCGTAACATCAGGCCCCATTGAGCGACGAAACACAGCTCCGCGACGGTGGCCACGGACCGGCCCACGATCACACTCGAAATCCAACAGTTGAACAGGCACAGCCGCGGGATGTCGAAAATCGGCAGCGCCGAGCGGAACGCGCACCCGAACACGTACGCTGCGGATAAACCGAGCTGCATACGGCAGGCGGCATAGGCGTTGACAGGCATCTGCGCGCGGCGGCGCTTGAGATAAGCCGCGGAAATAGACCAGGCTATTATGTTAAGCACGGCGGCCGCGCAGAGCGCCAGCCACCAAAAGAGCACACCGTAGCCGGGTGTCATGTCAGCTCACCCTATAAAAAGCGCACGCGATCCCGCGTCACTCGTCCCTGGAAGCCGCTAGCTGCCAGTTCGAGGCATTATCCACCTCTGCTTTCACTTCCGCCTCCTCCAGCGGATGCGACGCCTGGTACCGACGCGCGTCCGCTCGTATCTGGCGTGTATCCGCGTCGATGTTGGCAGGTGTCACCCTCACACCAAAGTCGGCTGGCAGCTGAAGGGCTGCCTGTTGCGATCCAGTGCCGAACATCCGAGCCAGCATCATGTCCCCGAGCCGCTTGCGGATGTGCGAGGACTCCCAGTACCCCACCATGCGGGACCTCGAATCGCCGATGGCCGGTACGGTCTCGGTCGTGACGGAGTTGTAGCCGCTGAAATCCCATATCTGTACCGTAGCCGAGGTAGCTCGCGCGTCTTCCCATGAATAGACCGAACGCACGAGAGTGGCTTTCCAGTCTTCGAGCTGCGGCCACAAATCGAGCTCACGGTACAGCTCGAGCTGCCGGGCGTGCACCGGAGCGAAGTAGAACCAGAGATGCACGTCATTGCGGCGGGCCGTCGCCAGGATTTTCTCGAGATCCGCGAGGTTGGCGGTGCCGTCCGGGAAGCGGAAATGGGGTCGCTCCCCGAAGGGTGTCGCCAGGATGGGCCCGGCGTATTGCGCTCGCTCTGAACGCCGGAATGCCCCGCGAACACCGCCCCACGTCACCACCCGGCGCTCGAAAATGACATCGTTTTCTCGGCCGTTCGGCTCGAACTCGACCTCGCCGGGAGGCGCTTGGAGCGTGAGAATGCTCTCCTTCGCCATATCCAGCGACGTGAGCAGGCGCAGGATCTCGAGAGCCGGCCGCAGCCAATCGCGGCGGCTGTGCCGGAACAGTCCTTCCTCGAAGTCGGGCGCGCCGCTCCGGCTATGGATGTTGAACGACAGGAAGTCCAACTCGATCAGCGCACCCTGTACCGATCCACAGGCCGTCGCATTCTCGAACGCCCGGCGGATCTCGTAGATGTTCGCTCCCGGGAACGCGAGATTGAAGCCGCGATAACCCAGGTTCTCCAGCCCCGGCCACTGCGGGTCGAGAGCGTGCTGGCTGCGGGACGTGCCGAGGATCACGAAGGACGGTCGCATCCGGCAATCCACGGCCGCCTTGGAGACGCGGGCGTAAACATTGACGAGCGGCTTGCGGGTATCGAGGCCGACGGCCCCCGACAGATCGAGCAGCTCCAGAGGATCCACCAGCGCGTTGAAAGTGCCGATCGCCCCCATTCCCACCAGGATCACGGCCGCCAGCACGAGTAGATAACGAGCAGGCCGCATGGGTCAGAACTGGAAATAAATGAACTGAGTCACCCGGTCGAGACTGGCCAGCGACGCAATCGCGAGCAGCGCGATCGTCAGGGCCCATCCGGTCGACAAACGCCACGTCAGGAGTGGGCGAGCCGTCGGCGAGGTCGTCGCGACGGCATCGAGCGCCGGCTGGTAGAGGCGCATCAGTTCCTGAGTGTTCGGGCAGAACAGGGCAATGGCGAGAAGGACGAAGATCCACGCGCTCTGCAATACGCCCTCGAAGATCGTATTTCCGTAGGTCACCCCCGCGAGCCGGCTCAGGTGCTCGAGCCACCCTGGCAGGTGAGTGCCCCAGCCGGCTGGCAGCACAACTCCGTGGCTGCCGGCCATACCCTGCAACACGTTCACGGCCGCGTCCACGTTCGCGGCGCGGAAGAAGACCCACGCGACCGAGACCAGGATCAGTGTGAATGCGACGGAAGCTGCGTGAGTCAGCCGGGTGCTGCGCACTTTCCAGCCGAGGAAGCCGCGTAGCGAGCGCCACCCGTGATTGACCATCAGGAAGCATCCATGCAGCGTGCCCCACAGGACGTAGGTCCATCCTGCTCCGTGCCACAGGCCGCCCAGGACCATGGTCAGGAGGAGATTGACGTAGCGGCGCACCGGACCCCGGCGGTTGCCGCCCAGCGCAACATAGCAGTATTCGCGCAGGAAGCGGGACAGGGTCATATGCCACCGCCGCCAGAACTCGATGATGCTCGCCGACTGGTAGGGTGAATTGAAATTCAGCGGCAGGTTGATCCCGAACAGGCGCGAGATGCCGATCGCCATGTCCGAGTAGCCGGAGAAGTCGAAATACAACTGCAGAGTGTACGCCAGGACCGCTCCCCAGGCATCGAGCACGGACAGCGCATGGCCCGCCGCGGCAGCATTGAATCCAGGATTGGCGAAGTCGGCGCTGTTGTCTGCGAGGATGACCTTCTTGAACAGGCCGATGCAGAATAGGGTCATGCCGACCGCGACGTTCCGGGAGCTCAGCTTGTAGGTCCCGGGGCGGGCGAACTGCGGCATCATCTCACTGTGGTGCAGGATCGGTCCGGCGATGAGATGCGGAAAATAGGTGACGAACAGCGTGTAGTGGAGCAACCGCGGCTCGCGCACCAGCCCGCGGTACGTGTCCACGAGAAAGGCGATCTGCGTGAACGTAAAGAATGAGATACCGAGCGGCAGCACGATGCGGCCGATCTCGAGAGGCTGGCCGGTGAGTTGCGCGATGTTCTGTAGGAAGAAGTTTGCGTATTTGAAGTAGCCGAGCAGCAGCAGATTGGCGGCGATCGCCGCCGCCCCTATCCACCCCCTGACCCTCGCGGGAGCGACGAGGAGCGCGCGCGCCGCCAGGTAGTTCCCTAGCACCGATCCGAGGAGCAGCGGGACATAGATCGGATTCCACCACGCGTAGAACAGAATCGACGCGGCCGCGAGCCACCCGGCGGCGAGCTGCGGACTGAGTCGCGCGAGGATGAAAAAGCCCGCGAAGGTCAGCGGGAGAAACAGATAGACGAATTGTGCGGAATTGAACAGCACTGCAGGCTTCCCCGGCCGTAGCGCTTTTTCTGGACGCGCGGCGTACGCGTCAACTCCTCCTAGATTCTCCGCCGATTGGCGATGTCAGCAGGTAGCAATCGGCGTGCCTCCACGTCCAACCTGTCTCGTGCAGGAGCCGCCGGGCGAGCGCCGGTGAAGTTGGCGACTATTTTCGACCGAGGCTTTGCTTGATCTTGAGCTCTGCCGGTCTCAGTTGCGCCGTGATCGGACACAGGAGCCCTCAACAGCCCCCTCGGCACCCCTTGAAAGCCGCTCTCAGCGACAGGGCGCTCTGTAACAGCACCGCAACCAGTCCTCCCGCTGCTGCGGCCACCGGCCCGAACCGAGGCACCCCCAGCAGCGGCACCATGATCGCAGCCGCCGCGCCCGAGAGCAGTATCCGGCGGTTTCGGCCCAGGTCCCAGTGCGCAGTCAGGTAGCGCAACGCAGGGCGCGACACGCCGTTGATCCACTGGACCGCGAACAACAACACGAACAGCAGCGCGAGCCCCGAATAGGGCGCGCCGTACAGATCCGCGAACCAGGGCGTCAGCACGCCCACAGTCAGTACGCACGCAGAGGTCGTGGCCAGCGAGACCGCGAGATCGATGGAGAGCTTTCCAAGCTCGCTGTCCCTCGCACGCGCGAATCGCGAGCGCAGTTGAGTGCTCTGCGGCACGATGATGACCGCTGGAACGAGGAAGTCGATGATCTGCGCGGTACGCGTGACTACCGCATACTCTGCGATTTGCACTGCTGAACCGAGCAGCGCAAGCAGGCATAAGGGTCCCCACTGTAGCGCAGCAAGCGCAAGACCGCTCTGACCATGCGTCCCGGCGGTGGCATAGATCTGCTTCCAGGCTGTTGGTACAACCTCGATCTGCTCAGCGGGTACCTCGAAGACGCGCCGGGTCACGAGCACGCCCACGAGCGCAGCCACGGCTGCCCCGACGAAGAAGCCCCAAGACAGAATGAAGAGAGCACTGTCTGCGGGCAGGCCAGATGCCGTGACGGCCACGGTGAGAATCACGGCGTTCATGCAGTAGCCGGCGACGATGACGCTGCCCAGCGTGCGGTTCACGGCCCGCAACGCCGCTGACAGGAACAGTGCCAACGTCGCACACGGCACCGCGAGAACAAAGGGGAGGTAGGTCTCGAGGAAGGGTCGCAGGCGCGGCTCGACGACATCGAGATCGCTGGTCACGACCAGGAGAACCGCGCAGGCGATGGCACTGCGCAGGAGCACGCGGATCCCGAGTGCTCGCACCAGAGGCCGATGTGGCACTCCGCAATTCAACGGTATCGTGCTAACGAAGCAGTGCGCGATAAACAGATCGTATTTACCGCGCAGCACCGCCGCCAGTCCGTACGCAATCACGGCCCCACGGAAGTACAAGCCTGCGATAGGGGGCGGCAAGGCACGCACGACCGCGAGCGTCGTAGCGATCTGCAACGCAGCCGCGAGCACACGGAGCGTCAGCTCGATACCGGGAGCGAGCCGGGGCCCGATATTCGGTGCAGTGCCCTCTTTGCCGACCGCTAATGTAACCATTCTGACCTTCGCCAGTGGGCGGCGTCTTTTCCGACTCGAGGCGGCCTACCGGGCAACGGAGCTCTCCCGGATTCCGCCGCCCAGCGCCTTGTACAGCGTCACCAGGTTCTGTAGGCGCAACAGCTGGAGACTGACCACACTTTGCTGCGCGGCGTACAGCACACGCTGAGCATCGAGGACCGGCAGGAAACTGTCCACACCGCTGCGGAACCGCATGTCCGCCAGATTGTACGAAGCCGACGAGTCATCGAGAAGCGCTCGTTGTGCCTCGAGCTGATCATCCAACGTCTGGCGCGCGGCGAGTGCATCGTCGACTTCTTTGAAAGCGCTTTGCACCGCTTTTTCATACTGCGCAATGTAGATATTCTTCTGGAGCCGGGCGAGGTCGAGGTTGGCCCGATTCGCGCCCCCCGTGAAGATCGGCACGCTGATCTGCGGCGAGAAGCTCCAGGCGGTGGACCCCGCCTTGAACAGCCCGGATAGCTGTGAGCTCGCTGTACCGTAGTCTCCCGTCAGGGCGATGCTTGGAAAGAATGCGGCTCTCGCTGCACCGATATTCGCATTTGCCGCGATCAATTGATGCTCCGCCGCCAGCACATCGGGTCGCCGTATCAGCACCTGCGATGGGATACCGGGAGGTAACTGGGCGGCGAAACTCTCCGAGCTCAAATCGACGTCGAACTTCACATCACCCGGCACCGGGACCCCGATGAGGAGCATCAGCGTATTGCGATCCTGCGCTGCCTGGCGCGTGTACTGGGCCAAGTTGGCCTTTGCCGTGTCCACGGTCGTGGCCGCCTGGCGCAGGGCCACTGCCGTGGTGGTGCCGGCATCCAGGCTCCGCTTGATCAGGTCATACGAGCTCGTTTGCGCCTCGAGCGTCTGATGCGTGAACTTCAATACGGCCTCGTCCGCCAGGACTGCCAGATATGCGCCGATCACCTCTGCGATCAGACTGAGCTGAGTGCTGCGCCGGGTCTCGTCCAGGGCGAAGTAGCGCTCGAGCGCTGCGTGCTTGAGACTGCGGATGCGCCCGAAGAGATCGAGCTCGTAGGAAGTAAAGCCGACGCCGACCTCGAAGAACCGAATAGTCTGGCCACCGGACGACGAGGGAGCCGCCGCGGCTCCGGCCGATCCGCCCGCGGCGCCGGTCGAGAGCACTCCGGGCGGATACTTCTGAACCTGCTCGAGACCATTGGCGGCCACGGTGGGGAACAACTCCGCTCGTTGGATCCGATACTGCGCCTGCGCAGCCTGAACGTTCAGGGCCGCGGCGCGCAGATCGCGGTTGTTCCGCAGAGCGAGCTCGATCAGACGCTGCATCGTCGGATCGGGAAAGAACTCCCGCCAGCCGATATCCGCCACAGAGCGTTCCGCGGCAGGCTCTTTCGACTCAGGCTGCGCAGCGTCCGTCCAACCAGGCGGCACCGGCGCCGTCGGCCGGTTGTAGTGAGGCTCCAGGGTGCATCCACCCATCCCCAGGACACACGCGAGCCAGATGACGCGTGCGGCCTTCATGCAGGCGCCTCCCTCTTGAACAGCGTCCGCACGGCAACGAAGAACACGGGAACCAGGAACACTGCAAAAATGGTTGCCGTCAACATCCCACCGATGACGCCCGTCCCAATGGCAGTGCGGCCACCTGCGCCGGCCCCCGTTGCAACAGCCAACGGCAACACACCCAGCACGAACGCGAGAGAAGTCATCAGAATCGGACGCAGGCGCTGTCTCGCCGCGGTGGCTGTAGCCTCGAGCAGCTCCATCCCCTGTTCGTGATTTTCCTTCGCGAACTCGACGATCAGGATGGCATTCTTCGAGGCCAGACCGACGGTCGTCAGGAGGCCGACCTGAAAGAACACGTCATTGCTCAAGCCGCGCAGCAGAGTCGCGAGCACCGTGCCGATGATTCCCAGCGGTACCACCAGCATCACGGCCACGGGAATGGACCAGCTCTCATACAAAGCAGCCAGGCACAGGAACACGACCGTCAGAGAGACCGCATACAAGCGTGGCGCCTGCGACCCTGACAGACGCTCCTCATAGGAGAGGCCGGTCCACTCGTGCCCGATGCCTTTCGGTAGCGTGGCAACCAGTTGCTCCATGGCCTTCATCGCATCTCCGGTGCTGCTTCCCGGAGCCGGCGCTCCCAGAAACTCCAACGACGAGGCACCGTTGTAGCGCTCCAGTTTGGGCGATCCGTACGTCCAGTGAGCCGTCGAGAATGCGGAGAACGGGATCATCTGTGCCGCCGCATTTCTGATGTACCAGCGGTCGAGATCCTGAGGCAGCATGCGAGTGTTGAGATCGCCCTGCATGAAGACCTTCTTGACTCTGCCGCGGTCGATGAACTGGTTGACGTAAGAGGATCCCCATCCGGCCGCGAGCGTATCGCTGACGTCCGCGATCGAGAGTCCCAGCGCGCTCGCGCGCTCCCAGTCGATATCGAGCTGATACTGCGGCTCGTCATCGAGGCCGTTGGGTCGCAGCATCCCGATCCCGGGCTTCTTGCCGGCTGCCTGCAGCAGCTTGCCGCGTGCCGCCATCAACGTGTCGTGGCCGAGGTTGGAGCGATCGATCAGCTCGAAATCGAAGCCGGTCGCGTTCCCCAGCTCGAGGACGGCGGGCGGCGCGAACACGGCAACCTGCGCCGCGCGTATCGCGGAGAAGCGCTTGTTGGCACGCGTTGCGATCGCCTGTACCCCGGTCGCGCCGCTGCCCCGCTCACCGCCCCATCCCTTGAGGCTGACGAAAGCGAGCCCGGAGCTCTGCCCGCGGCCGCCAAAACTGAAGCCACTCACCGTGAACACGGATTTCACGGGGCCCGCCTCGTCCTTCAGAAAGTAGTCGCGCAGTTGCGCGAGCACTCCTTCCGTGACCTGGGCAGGGGTCCCGGGCGGCGCGACCACTTGCGCGAACAGCACACCCTGATCCTCGTCAGGCAGAAAGGAGCTGCGCAGCATCCCAAAGAGCCCCGCCATGAGCATGACGATGGCGACGTAAACCAGCAGATAACGCCCCGTTCGGCGGGTCACGTGACCGACCGCGCGCGTGTATACGCGGTTCATGCGATCGAAATGATCGTTGAACCAGCCGAATACGCCGCCGTGGTGCTGCAGCTCGCCGTCGGCGGGAGGGCGCAGAATCGTGGCACACAGTGCCGGCGTCAGGATCAACGCCACCAGCACCGACAGCACCATCGCCGAGACGATGGTGATCGAGAACTGGCGATAGATCACTCCGGTCGAGCCGGCGAAGAACGCCATGGGCAGGAACACGGCCGAAAGGACCAATGCGATTCCGACCAGGGCACCCGTGATCTGGCCCATCGACTTACGAGTGGCCTCCCTGGGAGGCAGCTTATCCTCGGCGATGACCCTCTCCACGTTCTCGACGACGACGATCGCGTCATCCACCAGGAGGCCGATGGCGAGCACCATGCCGAACATCGTCAGCGTGTTGATCGAGAAGCCGGCAACGGAAAGGATGCCGAAGGTCCCGAGGAGCACGACCGGCACGGCGATGGTCGGGATCAGCGTGGCACGGAAGTTCTGCAGGAACACGTACATCACGATGAACACGAGCACGATCGCCTCGAAGAGCGTCTTCACGACCTCCTCGATCGAGACGCGAACGAACGGCGTCGTGTCGTACGGATAGGTGACTTCGAGACGGGGCGGGAAGAACGGCTGCAGATCGGCGAGAGTGGCGCGCACCGCCTTGGCGGTATCCAGGGCATTGGCGCCGGGCGCCAGCTTGATGGCCAGGCCCGCCGCCGGCAAGCCGTTGTATTGCGTGGTGATGGCGTAGTTCTCGGCTCCCAGGGAGACCCGAGCCACATCGGCCAGCAGGACCCGCGAGCCGTTGGGATTGACCTTGAGCAGGATGCGATTGAATCCCGCGACCGATTGCAGGCGCTGAGGTCCGATGATGGTGGCGTTGAGGCTCTGCCCGTTCACGGACGGCAGCCCGCCAAGCTCTCCGGAGGCGATCTGCACATTCTGCGCGAGCAGCGCATTGCCGACGTCCCCGGGGGTGAGACCGAAGTTGGTCAGCTTGGCCGGGTCGAGCCAGATACGCATGGCGTACTGCGCCCCGAAGAGCTGGTAGTCGCCCACGCCCTTGGTCCGGCTCAGGGGGTCCTGCACGTGCGAGGCGACGTAGTCGCCGATGTCGGCGGACGACATGCTGCCGTCAGTGGACACGAAGCCGACCACGAGCAGGAAGTTCTTGGTTGCCTTTGCGACGCGGATGCCCTGCTGTTGGACCTCAGTCGGCAGCAGCGGCAGCGCGAGTTGCAACTTGTTCTGCACCTGAACCTGCGCGACATCGGCGTTGGTCCCCTGCTCGAACGACAGCGTGATCGTCATGCTGCCGTCCTTGTCGCTCTCCGATGAGAAATACAACAGATGATCGATGCCGCTCATCTGCTGCTCGATCACCTGCGTCACGGTGTTCTGCACCGTCTCCGCCGAGGCGCCCGGGTAGATGACGGAGATGGCTATCGCGGGTGGCGCGATGCTCGGATACTGCGCGACCGGCAGCGTCGTGAGCGCCAGTCCCCCTGCCAGCATGATCACGATCGCGATCACCCACGCAAAGATGGGCCGGTCGATGAAGAAATTGCTCACGGACGCCTCTGTCAGGGCCCCGGGGCCGTCGGCTGCTTGTCGGCGGGCGGCTGCCACTCCTCGGCCCTCACGGGGGCGCCGGGCTTTGCGTACTGAACCCCTTCCACGATCACGCGCTCACCGGCCTTGACGCCCGCTGTCACGAGCCACTTGTCTCCTATCGCCCGCTCGGTGACGAGCTGACGCAGCTCGACTTTGCCGTCCGCATCGACCACGAGCGTCGTTGCGCCGCCCCTGGGGTCGTGGGTCACAGCAAGCTGCGGCACCAGCAAGGCATCCGCCCGCCGGCCCTCCACTATCTGCTCACGTACGAACATCCCTGGCAGGAGCACCTTGTCAGGGTTGGGAAACAAGGCACGCAGCGTTACCGAGCCGGTCGTCTCATCCACCGAGACTTCCGCGAACTGGAGCTTGCCGCTCGGTTGATAGGCACTGCCGTCCTCGAGCATCAGGTGCACCTGCGCCTGATTGTCGTTCGTCTGCTCGAGCTCACCGGCCGCCATCTCGCGCTTGAGCCGCAGCAGCACCGCGCTCGGCTGCGAGACGTCAACATAGATCGGATCGAGCTGCTGGAGCGTGGCGAGCGCTGTAGCCTGCGCAGCCGTGACCAGCGCGCCCTCGGTGACGCTCGAGCGGCCGATGCGGCCGCCGATCGGCGCCAGGAGGCGCGTGTACACGAGGTTGATACGCGCCGTGTCGGCCGATGCCTTGTTTTGCGCGGCGGCCGCGATTGCGTTGTCATAGTCCTGCTTGCTGACCGCATTGGCCTCAGCGAGCGGCTTGTAGCGCTCCACCAGCACCTTGGACGATGCAGCGGCTGCGGCAGCGCTCTCGTACGCAGCGCGATACAGGGCCGGGTCGATCTGGTAGAGCTGCTGTCCCTCCTTGACATCGCTGCCCTCCACGAACATCCGCTTCTGAATCACGCCACTCACCTGCGGACGGATCTCGGCGACCTTGAATGCAACGGTGCGCCCGGGCAGATCGGTAGTCAGTGTGACGGCCTGCGGAGTGAGTGTGGTCACCTTGACGACGGGCGGCCCAGGGGGCGGGGGCGCCTGGTTCTGGTGGCCACAGGCGACCAGGAGACCGAGCAAAACGGCAGTCGGCTGTCGCCAGCCTGCGCGGGGATGCATCACTATCTGTAGATCGTCCGTGGCTCTCGGGCGGGTGGACATTGTTCTTGGCTCACGCAGCCTTCCCATCGTCCGCGTCATCGACGGACGACCGATTCACCTGAAGGTACCAGTGCGTGCAGACAGCGTCGAGTCCGCTGTTCGCGAGGCGTGAGTCGCCGCGAGTTGCTCAGCTCACTTCAGCTTGGCAGCCTGCTGAACGCGGGAGGCATCCGGGCCCGCACGCAGGCTGGCGGCCCGCGCGGCGAGAGTCTCGACCCGCCGCCAGTCTTTCTCAGCCATCAGCTCATCAGGCGTGAGCCAGGACCCTCCCACGCACATCACGTTCGGCAGCCCCAGATAGGACGCAGCAGATTCGGATGTGATGCCGCCCGTTGGGCAGAACCGTACGTCCGGGAACGGACCTGACAGCGCCTTCAGCATGTCTCTTCCCCCTGCTGAGGCGGCGGGAAAAAACTTGAAATAGCGGTAGCCTGCGGCGATTCCAACCATGAGCTCGGAGGCGGTTGCAACGCCGGGGAGATACGGGATCGCCGCTTTGGCTGCGGCGTCCAGGAGCGCGTGTGTGGAACCGGGCGAAATCGCGAAAGCCGCACCTGCCGCCGCGGCTGCTTGGAGGTCGGCGGGATAAAGGATCGTCCCCGCGCCGACGGCGATCTCCGGAACCTGCCGTACGATGCTCTCGATCGCCTGCAGCGCGCCGGGCGTCCGCAAGGCGATCTCGATAACGGGAATGCCCCCGCGCACCAGAGCTCGCGCCAGGTCCACCGCCACGGAAACATCACGGATGGTGACGACCGGCATCACCGGAGACAAAGCCAGATAAGCCTCGATCCTCATGAGCACACGCCACCCCCGCACTCCGCGGGTGCCGCGTGAGAGCGAAACAATCGAAACAGCTCCCGGGCCATGCCGTAGTCGTTTGCAGCCATGTCCGGTTGCGACACCGAGCGTTGGTGAAGAACATTATCCGGCACATGCACGGTCAACGCACCCGTGAAGCTATCCAACCGGATGATGTCGCCGTCTTCCACCCTGGCGAGAGGCCCACCGCACAGACACTCGGGCGTCACGTGGATCGCGGCGGCAACAGTCCCCGAAGCCCCCGACATACGGCCATCCGTGACCAGCGCGACCTTGAATCCTCGACTCTGGACCGAGGCCAGTGCCGGTGTCAGTCGGTGCAGCTCGGGCATGCCATTCGCACGGGGTCCTTGATAGCGCACGACGACGATCACATCACGCTCGAGCTCGCGCGCCTCGAAAGCCTCGATCACCTCTTCCTGCGTGTCAAAAACACGGGCCGGCGCCTCGATGATCCGATGCTCCGGCTTGACCGCCGACACCTTGATGACGGCGCGACCGAGGTTGCCGCGCATCACTTTCAGGCCGCCGTCGGCACTGAATGGATCGCTCACCGGACGCAATACGGCCGTGTCCCCACTCTGCAAGGGGGCATCGCGCCATGCGAGCCCCTCGTTGGACAACCAGGGCTCCCGCGTGTAGGCATCCAGGCCGATGCCAGCGACCGTGCGCACATTCCGGTGCAAGAGGCCGGCATTGAGAAGCTCGCGTACCAGGAAGCCCATTCCACCCGCAGCGTGGAAGTGATTGATGTCGGCGCTGCCATTCGGATAGATGCGCGCCAACAGCGGCACTGCGACCGACAGATCGTTGAAATCGTCCCAGTCGATGACGACGCCCGCCGCACGCGCGATGGCGACGAGATGCAGAGTATGATTCGTGGAGCCGCCGGTCGCGAGCAGCCCGACAACGCCGTTGACGATAGCTCGCTCATCGATGATATCCGCCACGGGAATGTACTCGTTGCCAAGCGCTGTGATGCGGGCGGCGCGGCGCGCCGCCGCCCCGGTCAGCGCCTCTCTCAGCGGCGTGTTCGGCGGGACGAACGCACTGCCGGGCAGGTGCAGACCCATGACCTCCATCAGCATCTGGTTGCTGTTTGCCGTTCCGTAAAATGTGCAAGTGCCCGAGGAGTGATAGCTGCCGGCCTCCGACTCGAGGAGAGCCCCGCGTCCTACCTTGCCCTCGGCGTACAGCTGACGAATGCGCGCTTTCTCCTTGTTCGGCGTGCCGCTCGGCATGGGGCCCGCAGGAACGAACACGGCAGGAAGCTGCCCGAAGGCGAGCGCACCGATCAACAGACCGGGAACGATCTTGTCGCAGACACCCAGATACAAAGCGGCATCGAACATGCCGTGTGCCAGCGCAATGCCCGTCGACATCGCGATCACATCGCGACTGAAGAGCGACAGCTCCATTCCCGGTTGGCCCTGGGTGATGCCATCGCACATGGCCGGAACCCCTCCGGCCACCTGCGCGGTTGCGCCAGCCTCCCTGGCAGCGAGCCGAATGAGCCCCGGAAAGCGCTCGAACGGCTGATGAGCCGACAGGAGGTCATTGTAGGCCGTGACGATGGCCAGATTCGGCCAGCGCAGTTGCCTCAGGGCCTCCTTGTCCCCGACGGGGGCGGCAGCGAAGCCGTGCGCAAGGTTCGCGCAAGCCAGCGCGGCTCGCATCGGACGGCCAACCTTGCGAGCACTGCGCGTCAGGTAGGACTCGCGCTCGCACCGACTGCGCTCGCGGATACGCTCGGTCACGCGCCGGACGGTATCGTCGATCGCAATCTGTGACATCGAGCTGAGCTCCGACCGGAATCGCGCACGGCGCGCCGGTGAGCTCAGGATGCGCTGCAATTCAATGCGATCGGGTGAATTCTTTTAACTTACCCGGCGGCGCAATCACTCGTGGCGTTGCGGGCCTAGCGCTATCAGACCCACGACCGGGAGATACTCTACCATCGCTCGGCCGGAGCGATCACACGTCAGAGTCCGTGGACCTCCTGAGCAGACACGCCGGCATTACGCCGAGCTCTATGCCAAGCCTGCCTTCGCGCCACTCATGTCGCGTTGAAAACCGCCAACTGTGCTTCGAAGGCGCGCTCGTAAGCAGGCCGTGCCTCGCCGCGGGCTACGTAGTCGGAGAGATTTGGATACTCGTCCAGTATTCCCGAGTTTTTCAACCTGAGCAGCACCGACACCATCAGCAGGTCGCCAGCGCTGAACTCACCCTCGAGCCAGTCCGTATCGGCAAGCCGACTGGAGAGCTCGTCCAGCCGGCCGCGGACGCGATCCTCGGCAACGAGCCGACGCTGTTCGTACCACGGTTTGTCACGCTCCAGGAGCATCGTAGTCCCGAGATCCACGATCGGGGGCTCCACCGTGTTCAGAGAAGCAAACATCCACGTGATCGCTCGCGCCCGACCATTCGCATCGTCTGGGAACAGGCCCGCATGGCGTTCCGCGATATGCAGTACGATGGCACCCGACTCGAACAGGGCGAGATCGCCTTCTTCATAGGTCGGGATCTGCCCGAAGGGATGAAGCGCCCGATGCGCGGGCTCCTTCATCGCATTGAACGAAAGAAGACGAACTTTGTAGGACTGGCCGACTTCTTCGAGGGCCCAGCGAACGCGCATGTCGCGCGCCAGTCCCCTGCCACGATCGGGTGACCTCTCAAACGCGGTAATGGTAGGGGTCATGGGAACGCTCCGGATGGATGACTGGACGATACTGCGCATGGGCCGTAGTCCTCGGGCGAGCAAATAGCAATCGAGTACCGCGTCACGCACCTGGTCGGCGCCTCGCCGCACCTGATGCGGCCGTTGCTCCGTACTGGATTTTATCGGGCGGCGACCAGCAGCCCGAGGCTGAGTGCGATGAGAGCGATCGCGACCGTCGCATGCACCTGGGGACTCTCGGGCTTTTGTCCGTGCACGATCGCGACTACATGATCGCAGTTGAGATCGAAAATGTGATAGCGCCGCCCGACGAGCTCACGTGCGCGGCGCAACACCTCATTCGCAGCGAGCGCGCTCGGGTACCCGTCGTCCCGGACAGGCTTCCCCCTCGAAAAGCATTCCCACGGCTCCTCGCGCACCGCCCCCCTTCGGGCCGATCCGGAAAAGACAGCCGGCTTTCCGCAGTACCAGCGATCGGAAACGACGCCCTTGTGGCGGTAGCCCAAGCCTATCGGAACGGACACCACCGTCCCGGCAGGCGGATACGGCCCCCCCGCCGGAGTATCCCGGATGCGCACGATATGGGCCCTATGTACTATAGGACTATATTCTTTATACGACTATATGAGTAAGTCCGCAACCACTGTAAAGCCAAAGATTGCGTATGGGGCGCTCCTGGGCCGTGTGATCGAACATCACCGTACGCTACGCAGAGTTCATCAGGAGCAGATGGCCAGCACCCTGAGAGTGACACAATCTGCGTACTCCAAACTGGAAAAGGGGCAATCGTCGATCACCGTCGTGCAGCTCAATGCCGTCGCTGCCCGCCTGAAGGTGCCGTCTGCGACGCTTCTTCAAGATACGGAACGGTATGCCGTGCGCCTGCGCCAGCAGGGAGTCGAGATCACCGACGAAAAACAGGACTCTTCGGCTGCCGGGCTGCTGGTTGCGCTGGGCCTTCTCGCGGCCCTGATTGCTGCGGCCGGGAACTGACGCCGATCAGGCCGTCAGTGCGCTCGCGATCAGTGCCACACACTACCTGTCTGCCACATGCGACACGAGTCACACTATTGCGACGAATTGCCGACTGCGTTCAGGTCTCGTCCAGCTGGGCTGGGATATTTTTCGCCCGAACCTCAGTCACCAGGGAGCCGTATGGCCAAATGCGCACCTGCGCCCGCACTTCAGGGCCTCATTGCGGCTGCCACGCTGGTCGGCATTACAGCGTGTGGCGGCGGCGATGGCGTCGGATCGGCGCAGATGAAATTATCAGTGGCCGATGCGCCCGTAGACGGCGCTCAGGCGGTCGTTGTCAAGTTCACCGGCGTGGAGTTGACGGGCAACAGCGGCAGTCCGGTCACTATCAACTTCGATCAGCCCAAGATCATCGACCTGCTGAATGACAGCGGCAAGGCCACCGCCGTGCTCTTCGATCAGGCAATTCCAGCAGGCAAATACGGTCAGATCCGCCTGATGGTGGTCGCGGACGGCGACCCGAGCAACTCCTACATCACGCTCTCGGACGGCACCATGCATGGCTTGCAGGTACCGAGCGGATCCGAGAGCGGCTACAAGCTCGTCTCCGGTTTCACCGTCCCAACGAGCGGCGTCGTGGATTACACCATCGATTTCGACCTGCGCAAGGACCTCACGTGTCCGACCGGCCAGGCACCCGCGTGCACGCTCAAGCCGGCGGACCGCCTGATCGATAACACCGCGGTCGGCAACATTCGAGGCGTTGTGAGCAACGCCCTGATACCTGACGGATGCACCCCCGGCGTTTATCTTTACAATGGAACGGTGGCGGCTCCGGAAGACATGAACAGCTCCGGCCCATCGAGCGACACCAATCTTCCGATCAGCTCGAAAGCGCCCGTGGCCGATTCCCAGCCCCCGTACTATTACCAGTTCACGTTCCTCCCGCCAGGCAGCTACACAGTGGCTTTCACTTGTCAGGCTGCTACGGACGATCCTGACAAGGCCGACAGCGGAGTGAGCTTCACACCGATCGTGACCGGAATCTCCGTGACTGCCAACATGACCTCAACGGCCAACATACAGTGAGAGATACCATGAAGAGAGCTCTTATTGCCACGCTACTGTGTGCATGTACCGCCCCGACGCTGGCCGCTGATGTAGGAGTATCCATCAGCGTCGGCCAGCCGGGTTTCTATGGTCAGATTGATATTGGCAACATCCCGCGACCGCCGGTCGTCTTTGCTCAACCCGTCGTGATCGCGCGATCACCGGAGTATGTTTCAGCGCAACCGGTCTATCTGCACGTTCCGCCTGGACATGAGAAGCACTGGAGCAGGCATTGCGCCGAGTACCACGCCTGCGGCCGGCCGGTCTACTTCGTGCGCGATGATTGGTACAACAATGAATACGTCCCACGATACAGACATGGCGATGATGACAGCGGCAATCACGGGCGCGGACATGGAAACGGGCACCACAAAGACCACGACAAAGGGCACGGCGATTAGCGACTGCAGTGCACCGTCGCTACTTTGCACCCGCGTTCTTCGGTTGCGGCCTCCGTCAGTCACGCCAGGGATGGCTAGCCGCAGAGGAAACTTCCCCGTCTCCCTTCCGGCTACGGGCAGACCAGATCTGCGATGTTGACCGTGATCCAGGCCATGTGCCGGGGACGTGGACCCTCCCCCACGCTCCAGAACTTGGCCTCGACGAGGGCTTGCCAGGCCCCCGGCGCGCACCCCCGATGAGCTACTTGAAGTCGTACTCGACACTGACTCCCACTTGCCGCGGCGGCCCCAGCGTGGCTTGGAATGCCGAAGCAGACGCGCTGCCGCCCGCCTCATACGCCTTATTGGTGAGGTTTCGACCGTACAATCCGACTTTAAAATTCGATCCGGCCGGCCGCAATCCGATGTTGGCGTTCACCGTGACGTAAGATGGCGCCTTGAAGGTACCGGGAATATCCCAGTTCCATCCGTCCGTGTAGTAAACGATCGCGGTCGCCTCCAGCTCTCCCAAGCCGGTCTCCCGCTGGTAGTTGTTGCTGATCGAAGTTGAGAACTTCGGTGCCTTGAGCATCCGCAGGCCGCTGGCATCCAGCGCATATTGAACGCCCCCACCCGCCCCGGCCGGCGGCGTGAACGCGCCTGCGTTGGGATAATCTTCGTAGTTTGCATGCGGCAGCCACGATCCCGCGACGCGCAATGTCCAGTTCTCCGACACGCGCATGGAAGCGTCAGCATCGAGTCCATATAACTTCGCATTGCCGGCATTGGTCAGTATGTTGCTCAGGTGCTGGACATCGTAAATGGATACCTGGAGGTTCTTAAAATCGTAATAGAAGAAGGATGCATTGTAAGAGAAATCCCGGGTGCTCGACTTGAGACCCACTTCGTACGACTTCAAATTCTCCGGCTTGGCAACGGCATCGGAGAAGCCGAAGAAGTCGAGCACGGGACTCTTGAACCCCTTGCTATAGGTGAAGTAGGTGTTCGTGTCCTCCGACAATGCATACAGGAACGACACTCGCGGTGTCGTCCCGTTTGACCTAACTGGGCCGGTTGAAGGCCAAGTCCGTTCGGCCGCGGAGGGATCCGGCTTGAAGAATCCAAACTTTTGCTCCTTGAGATAGCGAAGCCCAAGGATGGCTTTCAGTCGCGACGAGATATCTACGTTCAACTCGCCGAAGATCGCTCTGGCATTGGTATTCTGACGACCCGAGGAGAGTTGCACGAGGGGGGCGCCGGTCGCGTAATTGTCGGCATTGAGGGCATAGTTCAAATTGCCCAAGTCCCCGTCTGCCTGCTCGTGGTAATAGAACAAACCGGTCACAAAACTAAAGATTCCGAGCTTCTTGGATGTAAAGGTCAATTCCTGCTGAAACGCCTGGGCATCCTGGTGCGTAAGATCGAGCGACGTGCAGGCGACTACCGCGTAGCACGCAGGGGAATACACCGCGTCCAGGTCGTAAAATGCGCGCACCTTGGTGTCGAAGTAGCCGCTTAGTGACTTGATAGAGCCCCACTTGTCCAGATCGTAGGTCGCATCGAGAGTCTCGCCGAGGGTCCGTCCGTCGAGGCGGCCGTTGGAACCGCCTGGGTTTTCCGACGCGACGTGCCATGGCTGCGCGGGCACGATCGCTCCCGGATAGAACGCGCCGATGGATTGCCCGTTATTAACCTGCTGCTCGCCGCCTGCCTCGTCATGATTCCTGCCGTACACACCTCCCAATAGAATTCGCAACGAATCGATCGGCTGCAACAGCAACTTCACGCGAGTTATGTACTTGTTGACATCACCCGCCCGGTCGCCGGTTCGATCGTCCGTGAGGTACCCGTTCGTGTGCTCGAAATATCCCGCCACACTTAGCGCGGCCTTGCCGTCAACCAGGGGGACGTTCAGATATCCCTTTGCGGCGGTAGCGGGGGATGTCTTTACATTCTCGCCCGCATAGACACCGGCCTCCAATGTGGCCTTCCCGCGGGTGGTGAAGGCCGGATCCAGCGTGTGAATGGAGATTGCGCCGCCGGTGGTATTTCTGCCGAACAGGGTGCCTTGCGGTCCTTTTAACACCTCGACGCGATCGATATCCGGCAGATCGAACAGGTTTGCGACTTTATTGGGTTGATAAAATCCGTCCACGTAGATCGCAATAGGCTGCTCTTGCCCGGGACCGCCAAAGGCCTGCGAGATTCCGCGGATTACCGGGTATGCGTACCCTTGCGGCGACATGACATTTACGCCCGGCGCTATGAGATTCAGATTCCGCACGCCGGTCACGCCTGCAGACTCGAGTTGGTCTCCGGTCTGCGCAACTATTGAAATTGGCACGTCCTTGAGTCGCTCGCTGCGCCTTTGCGCCGTTACGACGATCTCGCCGATCGCCGTGTCCGCGGTGGCACCGGCTTCTTCCGCAGGCTCGGCCCATGACATCGAGATTCCGCTTGTTAGCGCAAATATCAGCGCGCCGAGCTTGCGCGACTTGGATCTGATCATCGCTACCCCCCTCGCAGTTACGGATGGCACCCTTCAGGCCATTTTTGGATACAACTCAATGCGTCGGTCAGCGGTTCGATTGGTGCCGGCCGCCTTGCCGAAACGCCGTGTAAAGTCGCCGGTCGCGGAATTCTTCACGACGACGACAACAACATATGCCGCCACAGTCTTGCACAATCGCAATTGAATGCAATCTGCAACAGAGTTGGTAACGGTCGGCGCGGCGTTTGTTGTCACCGGGTGCGCAGTTTTTGCGCCGTTCGGCTGCGCACGAACGCGAGACCGAACACCAACCTGTGAATCCCGCCGGCGGATGGGATGCCGGATATCGGAGCGTCTAGCGCCCTTTGGGTTCCGTCAACAACAGCGCACGAAACGTTGAGCCACACAGGCCAACTTGCTCAAGCCTACGGCGTGGGATAAGGGCGCGCAATCTGCAACTCAGTTGCAATGTACGGGACAGCGCCCGGCGGCAACGGGCCCGCCGGCTTTCTCACTGAAGCCGTCAGCTCGAGCCCGGAACATCGGGGCTAGACGGGAGGACGCGAACGACGCTTCTCCATGACTGCCAACAGTGCGACATTGATCCGTCCAATCACCTCCGCCGCGGCAGCGATTTGGCCGACGCCAAGCTGCAGTTCGTGGGCGAACCCATCCAGCTCTCCGCTGATCAAATGGTATCGAGACCGGCCGCGTGGCGTGATCTTGACCAGCTTGGATTTACGACGATTGGGATTGGGTAAGAATTCGGCAAACCCTGAAACCACGAGCTCGCCTACCAGGCGACGCACCCACTCGCGACTGGTTGGCCGCAACTCCACGAGTTCGCCGAGGGAAACCTCGCCTCGGGTAGTCAGCTCATGCAGGATCAACCAGGACAGGTAGCCTCCGGCCAGGTTGAGTCCGGGATATTCTCGGATGGAAAGTTGCACACTCTCGGCCAAGTCAATAGCGAGACTGCACAACCTCTCTACCTCCAGCCAGATCGCGTGGTCCGGATTGGTCCCCGACTCTGGAGGCATGGATGGCTTCTGCATTTGACAATTATACGATACCTTCGGCGAGGGTCACTATTCGGACCTGCAACTGAGTTGCAGTTCGCATCGACCGGCCGCTCGTGGAACAATCGGCCGCCTTCCTCGCTATTGATCGCTGAACCAAGGTTATGGCATTTCATCGCAACAACGATGCGGGTCGGACGTACACACCGGAATGGTCGCCTCGATCCCGAATCGCGCTGGCAACCGGACGGAAACTCATGCCGTCCAGCCTGCGCCTGCTGCAGGCTCTACGTGCGTCGTTGGGCGCGATCGGCGCGCAAAACCCGGATTTGAAGGAATCGACACGGCTCACATTGCGTGTGGCCGATGCGATTCTCGGGGAATTGGCGCTCCGGCAAAACGGCCAGCGCGTTGCGGACGCGTTCTCGCAGCTGCGCGACATCGCGCTCGAGGGAATTACCTATCTGGAAGGTGCGGAGGACTCAGGGGCTTTGGAGCTGTCGGACCTTCCCTCCAGACTGCCCGACACCATGGCCTACGACGAAGCCGGACTCGCGGTTGAAGCAGTCTTGCATATCGTCCAGCGCCAGATCGCATCTCTGCGCCAAGACCGCAGACCCGAGGTCAGACGCTTCATGGCTCGGGCAATCGAGGCGGAAGATCCACTTTTCAGGCAAGCCGAAGCTCCGGCGTCCCGCGTACCGGCCCGGGAGCTCTTCACCGCCGAGCGATTTGAGTCTTACCTCGCCAGGATGTTTCCCGAGCGCCGTTTCCGGGTTGCCGGGTTTCGCGAGCTTCTCGAGGGGTACCAAAAAACGACGATTCTGTCGGACCTGTTGGACGGAGAGGGGAACGCTCAAAGCGTCGTGATCCGGGCCGACAAGTCGGAAGTTTTTCTTCGGTTCGATGCCGGTAAGGTAGCCGAGGAATATCGAATTGTCCGGCTCCTCTTTGAGCGGGGCATCCCCGTGGCGGAACCCCTGTGGTTGGAAGAGAATCCCGAGGCGATGGGTCGTGCATTCATGGTGTCGCGGCGCCTGCCGGGAATGAACCCCGGCAATCCTCTTGCGCCTCGCAGGATCAGCGAGCAGGAGGCGCGGGCTATCGTACAAACGCTCGCGCGTATTCACGGGACGGGCCTGGATCGAGACTTCAAAGCATCTCCGATCGGCCATTGGCTGGATCATGGCTGCCTGCGGGATAACACTATAGCGGCCGTCGAGTCATGGCGGGCTCAGCCGTGGATGCAACAGGTCAATGCATCGGTGGCGACGACTCGCTTGGTGAACTGGCTATTGGACAACGTGCCGGCGGAGAACGGCCCTGCCAGGTTGCTGCATGTCGATTACGGTCCCCACAATCTCCTCATCGACGCAGGCCAGGTTTCGGGCGTGCTCGATTGGGAATCCGCCCGCATTGGGGATCCGGCGGAGGACCTCTCCGATCTACTCAGCCGATTCCAGGGCCGGATTCCTCGCGAGCAAGCGCTACGCTGGTATGCTGAAGCCGGCGGCGACGCCATCAGCGAGCAGCGTCTGCGGTACTTCGACGCCTTCAACAACATCAAAACCTTAATCGGCCCCCTGTCGGCGGCGGCACTGTTTGAAAACGAACCGCAATCGGAGTTGAAATGGTGCCTGCTGCCGCTCCTGTACGGCTCGGTGAACCGCGCTGTCGAGGAAAAGATCGAGGCTGCCGAATCCGCGGCAGGTTTTGCGACGCAGCAAGCGTGAGCGCCGCCTTCGATCGCCGGGCAAAGGGCGTCCCTCGCGGTGCGGCGGCGCGAATTTATACGTACCGATACGAAATATCTGCTCGGGAGCGAAGCCCCTCCGTCACCTGCTTTACCCACGGATCTACCTCCGAGCTCCGAATTACCTCCTGGGTCCTGTACCAATCGAGTATCGACGTACGATCAAAAATTCGCCAGACGCCCGACCGTCGGGCCCACTTGTCGACGTATCGGCCAGCCACGATTAGATCGCCCAGGCCCTCTCGCCCTTTGTAGCGCAGGCAGCAATAAACTCCCGCTTCGCTCGTTGCTTGCTCCCCGTCGAGCTTGACGAGAACGTTTCCTATCACATGCGAGGTGGCAACGAGGTCTTCGCTATGGAATTTGACGACCCACGGAAGAAACTCCTCCACCGGGCCATTCGAGTATCCGTAGTTGATGTTCGCGCCGGGATGGAAGGCCGACTGCATCAATTCCAGGTCGATTCGATCGGCTCCACGAGTCCAGGTATGAAGCTGGTCTTGGATCTGCTGTCGTGACCGGACTTCGTCGACTATCTGGAAAATGGTCTCTGCAGACACCGGCGTGCCGGAAAGTGCGCTCATCTCGATTCCCCTTTTACCAGCCCGCGGCCACTAGCCCGCGGGTATATCAACTCACTGAGAGTCGCCCTTCCCGAGAGTTATCGTATTGCCGCCCGCCGCGAGCGTCTTGCTCAGATCGATATTTGGATTCGCTTCACGCAATTCCCGCGCAAAAGAGTCGAGCGTCGACGAGAGGGGGAACAATGCCTTTTTCTCGAACAAGGCGTCCCGGACCGCCGCCCATGCTTCGGGCGTGCATTCATCGACCATGGTGGACTCGGTAGTGGTCGTTATTACTCGGGAAGCGCCGTGGCCGCTGACCCGGAACACTTCCCCCCATACATCGGTGCCGGGATGGACCAGCCACGCGACGAACGCCGCAACTCTCTCCGGCTGAAAATGCGTCCGCAGCGTGTCCAGAACGGTCTCGTCGTTCATGCACGCTGTCATTCGAGTCCATGCGGAGGGCATGATTGCATTTACGTTTATTCCAACACGGCGGCCGTCCAGGGCCAGGTTCCGCGTAAAGGCATATATTCCTCCTTTCGCGGTTCCGTAGCTGGTTGCGTCGGGGCTACCAAACATCGCGCTGGATGTGGTGTTCACTATCCTCGCCGCATCCGACTTCAACAAATGTGGCCACGCCCTCCTCGTGACTTCGACCGTGCCCTTGAGATGGACGTCGACGCCAGCGTGCCACCTGTCGGTGGTGGATTCCGCGAACGGTACATCGTCAAGCACGCCGGCGTTGTTAACCACGATATCGAGGCGGCCGAATCGGTTCACTGCGGCATCGACAATTGACGCAGCCTCACCGACCACGTTGTGCCGATCCGCACACGCCGTGCCTCCAGCCGCTTCGATCTCGCTGACGACCTGCGTGGCCGGGCTCTCCGTGGAAATCGCCCCGGTGGTCTTTACCCCCAGGTCGTTTACGAGGACCCGGCAACCGCGCGACGCGAGCATGACTGCGTGGGCCCGCCCCAGTCCGCGGCCCGCGCCAGTCACGATGGCGACGCGGCCTTTCAAGCTGAGCATGCGTGTTCCCCTATTTCATGCGACTCGAGTACCCAAGCCTAAACACTTCGTACCCGCCATCGCAATCTGCAACCAAGTTGTCGCCCGCACCACGATCGCGGGAGCACAGATCCAACTCGCATGGCGCGCGCAGAAAGTGCCGCGAGCGCGGCGCTACTGCTCAATTTCCACCCGCAATCTTATCAGGCGCAGCGTCTGTATCATCCAATCGCCTTTGACTCGCCTGAAGGTATTGTGGTAGTGACCATACCCCTGCAAAATCGTTATCCCGGTACCTGCCGGTATGTAAAGACGATCAGCCATCGCCCAAATGCCGCAGGCCGTGTCTTCGCCGGTTACCTCGATCTCAGGCATGAAGCACTGATGCACAGACCGGACTTCTCCCAAACTGGCGACAATGGTCTGCATCACCGCCTCGCGCCCCGAGATCACCGCATCGGAGCCCGGAAGCAGGTTCCTGCCGGTACCGGGATCGGTTGTAGCTCCTCGCCAATCGCAAACTACGTCAGCACAAAAACATCGAGCGAGACCTTCCCAGTCCTTCGTATCCGCGAGGCGCAAGTATCGCGCCTTTAATTGCTTAATTGCCTCGATGATCCCCAGTCGTTCCGGCTCGGTCATGGGTGCGCTCACGCTTGAAATATTCGATGTGTTAGTGCCCTGCTTTCCCGCGAAGTCGCCTTCGTCGCCAGCGCTTGCTGCATCACGGAGCGTAGACCCTTCACCCGGCAGCCGCTATGTGCAACTCGGTTGCCGTTTGGCGGGAGCGATTCCCGGCGAGTAGAGTGAGAACGATCTTCGTTTATCGGCCGCGCGCCGGATCTAGGAGAGACCTCGAGTCATGAGTAGAGAAGACAATGTTGCCAGACATCGGCAGCTCTACGCATATTTGCGCGCGGGCGATTGGGCGGGCTTCATCGGGGCTTTCCCCAAAGTAGGCCTCTTCAATGTATTCGGTCATACGCCACTATCCGGAAGCTGGACCGATCGCGACGAATTCTTCGCCAACGGAGCCGATGTGCGGGCGACGAAGCTGCGGCCCGGCGGTACTTTTGCCCTGCGCTCACGCATGGTCGTAGCCGACGATTACTACACCGTCGGGATGATGGAAACCGACGCCCAGGGTACAAACGGCGTCGCATATGACCAGCACTACATCCAGATCATCGGCCATCGAGGCGGGAAATTGGTGGAGTATTGGGAATTCTTTAACACGACCGTTCTGGAAGCCGTGATTTACGACAACCCGTTGGGGATGCTGCGGAACCGTCCACGCAATCCTGTGGACATTCTGATCAGCACAACGGGCAGCCCGTTGCTCTGAGCAGATTCGGACGACGCACAGCGTGTCAAGCTGAGGCCCGGCGGGCACGTCACCGCCGCCGCAGGGCCTCCTCAGCCGCGAGCTTGCCCGGCCAGAGGCAAGCAACCGCCACCGATCCTCCGACATATTGGCAAGCGCAATCGCTACTGCTATAACCAAGTCGGCAGCGACTGAGGCATGAGATGATCGACGGCGCACACATCGTGATCTACTCGAAGGATGCCGATGCGGATAAGGCGTTCATGAGAGACGTCCTGAAGTTCAAGTACGTTGATGTCCACGAGGGATGGCTCATCTTCAAACTGCCGCCGTCGGAACTGGCGGTTCATCCCTCCGATGAGAATGACATGCACGAGCTCTATCTGACGACGAACGATCTGGATCTGGAAATCGCTGCCTTGAAGAGAGCGGGTGTCGCGTGCGAGGAGCCTTCACAGCAGGGTTGGGGACGTGTGACACGCGTCCAGTTGCCGGGCGGCGGCCGACTCGGACTCTATCAGCCGCGACATGCGAGACCGAGGTGAGGTCTGACGTGAGCCGCGATTCTTTCCGCCGTGGACTGCCAGGTGTAGCGCTCGCCGACCAAGGCCCGACCGCGAGCGCCGAACGCAGCGCACCGCGCGGGATCGTCCAGAAGCTCGCTCAGCCGCCTGGCCAGTTGCTCAGCATCGTTGCAGTCGACCCTGAATCCGGACACACCGTCCTCGACGAAATCAGGAATCGCCCCCAGGTTGGTCGCGACGACCGGCAGCCCATAGGCAAATGCCTCGAGAAACACGAAGCCGAACGGCTCCACCGTCGTCGGCAGACAAAATACCGACGCCGTCCGATAGAAGCTCGCGACCTCTGCCAGGGGAACCCGCCCGACGACCCGGCAGCCTGGCTCGGCGACATTCGGTGCGCAACCCACGATGATCAGCTCGGCCGTCGGGTGAGAGCGCCTGACTTCGCGAAATGCCTCCAGCAGAACCGGCCCTCCCTTGCGCTCCCAGTCCACGCCGACAAACAAAATCCTCTTTTGAGCGAATCGCTCGGGACCTAGATCCCCCAGATCGGGCGTCGCGACGTTGCTGCCTGCGTAGACACACTGAACGCGCGACGATAGGCAACCGTATTGCTCGGTAAGGGATCGCGATATATGCGAGCTCATCGTGAAAACCAGCCGGGCGTTCTGGTAGATCGATCTTTCCAACTCACGCCATCCCTTGGAGGCGAGCGGAGTCTGAGACGGAACCGGGTAGGTCAGATTCGCAAGATGGGTGTGGTCCGTGTAGACGAAGTGAGGTGTTCCAGGGACGCTCGCATCGATCAGCGATTGCGTCTGGAAAGTAAACAGGTAGGGCTTGCGCGACAAGTGTTGCAGGAGCCGCGCGCGAATCTTCCGAAAGCAGTACTCCGTCCGCATTGCCCGGGCACCGAGCCGGCGCCGGGTCAGACAGGCAGATAATCCGTATTCACGCGCGACGCTGAAAAATAGAGGAACCGCATCGGACCGGTTCACGATCTTCAGCTCGGACACATCGAGAAGATCAGCCTCCAGGTCTGGAAACTGCCGGCGCAACTGCGCGAGGATGCGGTCGTTCGCGCTGGAGAAGTCACCGATCCTGACAAACGCGAACGCCTTCACCCCGGGGTCCCTTTTCATCCTTCTGGCGCTGGCTCGGGCTCTACAGTATTTCCCAAGCCCCCTGCCCGAAATGTGACGTAGTTCACAGATGCCGAAAACGATCCCCGCGGCCCGTTATGTTTAACGAAGATTACGGCCGACCGAAGCGGCCGGTCGCGGTCCATGCTTGCGGTGAGGAAATCCGTGCGGTGAGGAAGTCCGTGGAGCCCGCCACACCGGCGAGGCCGGCAAGAGCCGTCAGTGTTATCGCCGTCTTCATGAGAGTGCCGCGTCCAATTCGTATCGCCACAACACATCCGCGTCGCCCCAACACCGCAACCCTCACGTTGGTCTCCCACAGAGCTGCCGTGGATCGGATCGGCCGCCCGGCGCGGGAACGCCGTACTCCGCTTTGCACGGTTGCGACAGGTTACGACAGCTTTTCTTTACGTCGCCACCTGGATTGACACTGCGCCTAAACCTAGTTAGCGTGCTGGGCTTCGCATCGACGGATCATGTCGCGTACCGACGAGCATTCGATTCCAACCATGAGATTCACTCGCAATTCTGCGCTCCGTCCGTTCTCGGCAACGCAGGCATAGTGTTGCGATCGAATGAAGGCGACGCAGACTCGATTGCCGCGCGCGCCGCCGATGTCGGCCACGAAACTGCCAGAATGATTGCGTAGATTTACCGCAGGTCGGTCAGGGATGGTAAATACGATGGCTGGCGCCGCGCGCACGCTGATGTTGGATTAAAAAAATGAACAGCCTGTCCAACGGTCTCCGACGCTTCGCAAGGTCGATGGTTCTTCTATCTCCGACGCTCGTCAGCGTGGTTTTGCTGACTATGGCAGTCGTTTCCTACTCCTGGGGCAGCACGCTGATAAATCTGGCGTGCTCGATCCAGGACGACAGCTTCTACTATTTCATCCCTGCCTGGAACGCATCCCGGGGCGCCGGCTATGCGATGGGAGGCGAAATAACCTCGGGATTCCAGCCGCTGTACGAGCTGTTACTGACTGCAGTCAGCTATTTCTGCAACTCCCTGGAAGCACTGCTCCGGGCAGCCCTCACCCTGAACGGATGGCTATTCGGGATCACCGCCCTGGTCATTGGCCTGGCGCTGGCGCGGATGATCAGATCTACGCTGCCGAACCTGAGGGCGGCATCTGTTGCCGTGAGTATTAATGCGGCCGCGCTGAGCTTCATGTGTCTCCACACGGTGTTTTTCAGCAGCATCACCGGCAAAGAGAATGCGCTGGCGGCGCTGCTGCTTGCAGGCCTCATCGCGAGCGTATTCTCCAGCCGGCAGGGCGGCTGGCGATCTCTCGTCGTCGGCAGCCTCTGCGGTCTGTTGCTTTTGACGCGGATTGCACCTTCCTCGCTCGCTTATGTGGCCATTGCGATCCTGCTGGTGCAAGGCTCGCGCGGCAGGATAATTGCCCTGGTTGCCTGTGGCCTGCCGGTTGTCATCTGGGGTGTACTGGCGCGACGGTACTTCGGGCATGCGCTGCCGATGTCCATGCTGGTCAAGATTGCCGCGCCCAATCACCTCTCGGTCCTGCATTCACTGAAGAGCGGCTTCCACTATCTGTGGGAGAGCACACGATTCTCGTTCTCCCACAGCAGCAAGTTCACCGTGCCGCAGCTGAAGGTCAGGGATGCATCCCGATCGCTGCTCCAGACAGCCCTGATGGCCGCCGCGGTGGGCCTGGCGTTTGTCGGACTACTGAAGCACCTGGCGTCACGCTCCCTGTCCCGGCCGATTGTCGCGCTTCTGCTTTTCGACCTCGCGGGCACCTCTTGCAGCATCCTGTTCGGCGTAGCCCAGGCCGGTCGATCGGATGACATGTACTACACCGTCTGGTACGTCTACGATCTGCCGGTACTGATTGCCGTCAATGTGGGTTTTGCATTGGCGTTCATACAGGCGCAGGTTGCGGAATCCCGCGTTGCCAAGCCCGTCACGGCGGCGCTGGCGTTGGGCGCTATGGCATACTTCGCGAACGACATTGCCTGGTATCTTCGTCTGCGGCCCTATACAGCCGAGGATGACGCGAGCTTCGCACATGGCTGGCAGCGCACCGAAATAGAGGCCGCAGTCTGGTTTCGCGACCACGTTGCTCCCACGAATCCGAGCTACCGGATCATCGCGTACAGCTCGGGGGCTCTATCATTTTACCTGTTCGACCACGTTGTAAACGTGGATGGGCTGGCGAACAACCGGGCCGGGGAAGCCATCATGGCTGACTCATCGTCTCTGGGGTACATAAAGGCTTCGCGACCCGATTATTTCATAGATATCTGCCGCGCCGAGCCCCCACTCGGCAATGTGCAGCGCTTGCATGTGCTGGCCTTTCCGCAGCAGGGTAACTACTGTATCGATCGATTCGTGTACAACCCTTCCCCCCGACCTGCCGTGAAAGCGGACGATTCGACCGCCCCACGAGCCCCTCTGTAGCTGCATCGCCGCTACCGATGTCAATGGCGCAACGGGCTGAGATTCATCGAAGGGGCGACTCGGTAACATGTGCCATGCCCATCCGATCCGCGGATAACGAAGGGATTCTACGATGACATCCTCTGCGGGCGAGCTCGACGGCCGTTGGCGGCAAGCCATCGCGTATGCGATCGTGCCGGCATCGATCCTCTACGGCATCTTGTCCGGATTCCGTCTGCCGAGCCGCTGGGCGACCACGAATCTCATATTCGATTATCATTTCGGCTTTACCAAGCGCGGTTTGTTCGGCGAGCTGCTGGCGTTCCTGAAGACGCCGCCCTACACATACCCATTCCTGGCGGCGATCGCTTACGGCATATTCCTGGTGTCGCTGGGTTTGTTGGTCTATTACTTCCGAAAGGGGCGTGCAGTCAGCATCAGGGCCCTGTTGCTTTTTGCCGGATTCTTCACTTCGGTGGGCTTTGTCTTTCTGGTACATGAGGTGGGCTACCTCGATCACATCGGCCTCCTCCTTGCGCTGATCTGCGTGCTGCTCGGACCGGGCTATGCCGGCGTCTGCGTCCGACTGGCGCTGTGTGCGCTTGGGATACTCGTGCACGAAGCATTCATGCTGTTGTTTCTGCCCGCCGTTCTCGCCGACCTGTGGCTGGTCGCGCGCCCTTTGGGCGCGCGCGAATCGATGCTGCGGGTGTTGATTGTCGCCGTTCCCTGCATCCTGTTAGCGGTTCACATGGGCCGCTACAAGGCGGAGGTGGCGCAGAGCGTACAGATCGCCTACTACAATGCGAAACTCAGCGACAGTACGATCAGAGAGGACGCAATCGACCCTCTGCATCTCAGCCTGTCCGACAACCTGCAGGTCATGGCGGATTTCTACCAGTCGCCCAAATATCTGCGGATATTCGTTTCCACGGTCGTGGTGGCGGCACCGCTCGTGATCTTCTATCTCTGGATAGTCAGCTCCATTCTGACCGAAGCAGGCGTAGCCTTCTTGCCCAGGCTCATCCTCGTGGCCGTCGGCGTCTCCCCGCTTGCTTTGAACATTTTCGCCTGGGACGAAGTGCGGTTCATCTCACTGACCCAGGTGACATCGTTTCTTCTGGTCCTTTCAGTCACGCGGCGGATGGGCTGGAGGGCAATCGATGCCTCTCGATTCCGTGAGCTCGGGGTGCTGGCCGTGGCCCTCATCGCACTGAACTTGGGCTCCGAGGTCACCTTATTTGACGGATATGTCATGCAGAAATTTCCGTTTACTCAAGATCTTCGTTCCTTCGTGAAGGCGGCAGGTGGAAGCGCTCCACTCGTGAGAGCGCCGATCAACTAGCGGAGCAGTATTCACAGTGTCCTCGGCCGCGCCAGTGCCACGCGGAGCGCCACCCTCTCCCCGCACGGCGAGCCACCCGCCACGCACGCCTCCGGCGGCCGGCTCGAGCGAGTTCTTGCGATGCGTTTCGAGCTAAGCCCAGACATCCAGCGCACCCGGGCGGCTCGGCTGACTCGTGAGGAGCGCATGCTGAGTGCTCGTCTGCGGGCCGGCCACGGGACCGATAGAAGCCGCGGACGACGCAGCCGCCTGCGTTTCCAGAGCCTTTATAATCTTCTCTTTGTCCGCGCTGATCTGGCCCGATAGCTTCTGTATCTCGGCCTGACCCTTGGTTGTCCTGGCCGAAACGCATGTCGTCCAATCATTCAGCTGGGCCTGGTCCTGACGAATCTGGCCGTTGATCGCCGAGACGGTGTCGCTACCCGATGCCCTCAGGGCGGGCCATTGCGCTCCCGGTGCCGAGACTCCACATGCAGTTGTCATAACTCCTTCCTGCGGCTCCCGGCTAGCGTAGTCCCCTGAAGATACGCGGGCCGCGACGCCGTGCTCACTTCCCAGACGTGGCCTTCGCGAGGCGAGCGCGGTGCCTCATGCAGCCCCAAATCCTGTTCCGGTTTACGGGCCCGTGCGAGCCGGTCAGGACGCAATGTACGCCGGGATTGAAAGTCTGCGCCTGGACTGATATGAATCGCTCCGGGTGTCGTCGGCTCGCGTGGCTGCGACAGGCAATCGAGTTGGTCGGGCCGCCAACTTCATCGGGCTTGCCGAATGATCGAAGAGATTGCTGCCGAGCGTACCCGCCCGCCTGCCCAGCGGCTGTTTGATCGGGTCGAGGGTTTTCTCCACATCGAGGCCGCGAGCGGAATCATTCTGCTCATTGCGGCCGCGGCAGCCCTGATCTGGGCCAATTCACCCTCGCGGCACGCCTACGAAGCGTTGTGGCACACGCCGGTAACGCTTGGCATCGGCGAGTTCGTGGACACCGAGTCGCTGCATTTCTGGATCAATGACGGACTGATGGCGATTTTTTTCCTGTTGGTCGGGCTCGAGATTCGACACGAGCTGCACGAAGGTGCGCTGTCCAGCGTGCGTCAGGCCGCTCTGCCCTGCGTAGCGGCGCTCGGCGGTGTTCTGCTGCCAGCCAGCATCTACTTCACCCTCAATGCTCACGATCCTCAGCTGCGCAGCGGCTGGGCGGTACCCACGACGACGGACATCGCTTTTGCGGTCGGCGTTCTTGCCCTCCTCGGCAAGCGTGTACCACCGAAACTTCGTGTATTGCTCCTCGCGCTCGCGATCATCGACGACATCGCCGCGATTGTTATCATCGCGCTTTTCTATTCGAGCGGCGTGTCGATCGCAGGCCTCGGCCTCGGCGCAACCGGGGTGGTCCTCGCGCTGCTGTTGCAGCGATTCGGCATCCGCACTGCCTGGCTGTATGTCATTCCGGGTGTCGTCGTATGGCTTGGCCTGCTGGTGGCAGGCATTCATCCTGCGATTGCCGGTGTCATCATGGGTCTTATTACACCCGTCTCCTTTCCCAAAGCCGCGGCAGACCCTTTGTCGCGCGCGCGCACGGCGCTGGAGGAGCTCAGTCTGCATCGGGACGAAAGCAGTCACGACGCACGCACCGTCGATGCGCCATTGCGCGCGCTTCGTGACGCGCAGATCGACTTTCTGCCGCCGGTGCTACGGGTGCAGGCGGCGCTTCATCCCTGGGTTGCCTATGGCGTCATGCCCGTATTCGCTTTTGCCAATGCCGGCGTCACCCTGTCTGGCCTGGAGCTCGGCAACGCAGGACTCGCTCGCTTGTCCATCGGCGTGATTGCCGGCCTGGTGGTGGGCAAGCCGCTCGGCATTGTGCTCGCGACGGCGGGCTCCGTGGCGATCGGATTGTGCCGCCTGCCTGACGGGGTGGGTCGGGGTGCGATCTTCGTGATGGGATGTCTCGGCGGCATTGGCTTCACGATGGCAATCTTCGTCGGCAATCTCGCGTTCGAGGATCCCGCAATGCTCGCGACCGCGAAGTTCGCGGTCCTGCTGGCCTCTGTGCTGGCGGCGTCGATCGGCTTGATCGCGGGAAGAGTTCTCTTACCGGCACGGAGTCTCAGCACCCCCACCAACTGATCTAGAAGCGCTGCGACAGCCGCACGCCAAGCGACCGCGGCGTGTTGATGTTCGTGAGCGGCTTCAAGGCGCAGATCGGCACCCCCGGGGAAAGACTGGTGAGCTCACCGAACTGAGTGCACTGCGCATACCGGGAGGGGGTCGCGACGGGCGCGAGCGCGGGGTTGCTCCGGGATTGGTACGAGAAGGATCCTTGGATGTGCGCGTCCAGGTCCGCCGCGATCGGGAGAGTGTAACGGGCCGTGAGGGTGCCCTTGAACCGCGGAACGACCGGCAAGCGCGTGCCGGACGGGACCGCGTCCCAGCTCGGACTCGACACCCTTGATGCGCGCGCTGCCCGCGTTGCGGACGATCGTGAACGAGTTGGCGCCCAGGAAGGAGAACTGGAAGTTGTTCCAGTCCTCCCAGAAGAGGGCGCCGTTGAAGCGCAGGTGGTATGCGCGCCTCGCCGTCGAACTCCGCGTCCCCGCATTGGCGCGCAACAATCTGAACAGCTCATCGCCGCAGGAGCCGCATCCGATGCGCCTGACATGTGATGTAGCGACGCAGGCTGCGTGGGACATGACGGTCGCTTCGACGCGTGGCTGCCGTGAGCGATCGCGAGACTGACGGGTGCTAGTCCTCGGCGTAGCCCGCTTCACGTTGATGCTTGACAGCCAGGACCAGGACGGCATCGTCGGCGGGGAGCCAGCGATACTTGGCGATGTAGCCGTAACGGCCTCGCGAGAGAATGAGCTCTCGCCTGCCGTCCTCGGCCTCACGACCCAGTAGAGGATGGTCGGCCAAAAGCTCAAGCGCGCGCCGGACGCTCAGCACCTGCCTCCGGGCTCGAACCGGGTCTTCTCCGACGATGAAGTCGAAAAGGCGCTCCAGATCTGAGAGCGCCCGCTCGCTTATTTCGACGCGCGCCATGCGCGCGCCCGCGGACGACGCACTTTGGCGCCGGTTATCCGGCCCTCAAGATACTCAAAGGCACTGGCAAGAGAATACGTCTTGCCGCCCGAGAGCACTTCCTGCTCCGATTCGGCCGCCTCCGCCGCGAAGCGCTCGCGGAGCTCGGCTCGCTCAGCTTCGCGTGACAGGACTTCGAGCATGAACGCATGCGGGGTCTTGCGAGCCCGGGCAGCCAAACGCTCCAAGCGTCGCTTCAAGGCATCAGGGAGCTTCAAACTCGTGGCAGCCACGGCGTACCGCATTCAGCCTTCAGGTAGTCACATCTTAATACCGGGTACGTCACTCGGCAACGTACGCCGATCAAAAGCGGACTGTGGGACGATAGCCGGGGTTGCAAGCGTCGAGGCCTCCTGGAGAGCCTGCGAGCGCGCGAGATCAGATCACCCTCGAAAAGACGGGGTTATCGGAGTAACTCGCCCTTGGACCTTCAGCATACTCGGTTGATCAGCTCATCGAACCGACCCGCCAGATACAAGCGGAGATTCCTGACCACGATCTCTGCAACGCGCCCGCCATATTCAGAGTGGTAACCGGCACGGTGGGGCGTGACGATCACAGTGGGCAGATCCCATAACGGGCTTTCCCGGGGCAGGGGCTCTGTAGCAAAGACATCGAGCGCGGCACCTGCAATCCGTTTCGAGACCAGCGCTTCGATCAAAGCACCCTCGTCTACAAGGCCGCCCCGTGCGGCGTTGATGAGATAGGCTGACGGCTTCATCCTGGCGAGTGCATCGGCGTCGATCAAGCCGGCGGTATCACGCGAGAGTGGCGCCGTCAGGACGATGAAGTCTGCACGAGGCAGCCGCTCGTGTAGTGCACCGCGGGGGTAAAGCGCTTGGAAACCCGCGGGAAGGTCAGTCCGCCGGCTGATGCCGATCACTCGAGAACCCAGCGTAGAGCATTTGGCCCCCACTGCTGCTCCAATAGCTCCGACTCCAACAACCAAGACTTCGCTCGCGCTCAGCAGCCGCGGCATCCACACCCCCCAGTGACGTGCTTGTTGGTCGCGGAACGCCTCGGGCAGGCGACGCGCCAGCGCGAGGAGCATCGCAAGGATCGCTTCCGACACCGGCCCCGCGTGGAGACCGGCAGCGTTGGTCAAGATAACATCAGACCGGAGCGACGCACAGCGTACGAAGCCGTCCACCCCCGATCCAAGCGCCTGGATCCACCGCAACCGAGGCGCCGCGGCCAGCAGCGGCTCAGTTGCCGAAAACGCCAGCAAAACCTCCGCGTCGGGTGCTGCAGCGATCGCATCGTTGGGTGTGTCCACAACGCTCAGGGTGACATTCGCACCCAGTCCTTCAATCGCGGCAGCCACCTCGCCCGTCATGGGCTCTTGCCGGGGATGAGCGAGCAGAATCGATGTGGCCGTCACAGTTCGCCTGGGGGCCTGGCGCGCATAGCGTCATACAAGGGAAGCGCGCGCAGGGAGCAAAAGAAGCCGATCACCACAATCGGCACACTCGCCCAGATGATCGCCTGTGGTAGCGCGGCGGGAGAAGCGAACCAGTGATCCGTGAGAAGACCTGTAGCGAGGGGGCCAACTCCGGCACCAATATAGGTAACCACATACCAGAAGGAAGTGATCCGCCCGCGCAAAGCAGGCGGCACCATGTCCTGGAACACTGCCGACATGCTGACATAGCCGACACTATCGAAGAAGATGAACCCTAGGTAACCCACTGCGGCGCCGGATACCGTGGGGGCGATGGCGAAGTACGGTATTGCTACAAGGGCGCCGAACCACCAAATCAACGTCGCGCGCAGGCGGCCCCCCCGCGCGTTCCGCCGGATCCAATGGTCACTCAGAACTCCTCCAACCGAAGCTCCGATGATTCCGCCGATCAACGTGACGAACCCGATCGTCAGCCCTGCCGCGGCCGGTCCCAGCCCGAACTTGCGTGCCACTACTGTCGGCGCCCAAGGCAACACCGCATAGGTTACATACGTGTACAGCGTGTACACAACGAGCACCCAGAAGAAAGGGGCGCGATGCCTCCATACGTGACGCATGAGGGACGTGCCTTGCACGCCCGCTCCGGCCACAGCTCGCCGCACGGGCTCTGCTGTCACCAGCATCAGCGCCGCCATGGGTATACCGCCTGAGCCGATCATCAGGAGAACAAGATGCCAGGGCTCAAACTTCGCCAGCGCCGGAATTGTTTTCACGAGATCCGCCGCAAACGCGAGCAGAGCACCGCCAAGCACCAATGCAACCCCGCCCCCGGCATAAACTGCTGTCGAGAAGATGCCGAATGCGCGGCCGCGCTCACGAGCCGGAAACGCGTCAGCAAGCATCGAGTAGGCTGCGGGCATCAGCGTTGCCTCCCCGATACCCACGAAGGTTCGCGCTGTCAGCAGTTGTCCGAAGGTCGTCGCCAGACCCGACGCGGCAGTGGCCATGCTCCATAACAACAGCCCGGCGAGTATGAGATTGCGCCGGTTCCACTTATCCACCGCCCAGCCAAAGGGCATTGCCATGACGCTGTAGAACGCGGAGAAAGCGAACCCGACGAGTAGGCTGATCTGCGTGTCCGACAGCTGCATGGAGCTCTTGATGGCCCCCAGCAGCACGTTCAGCGTGAACCGGTCGACAAAGGACAGTAGACAAGCCGCTGTCAGCGTGAAGAGGAGATAGTCTGCGCGAGGGGCGCGCGTCTCTTCGCCCTCGACCGCCATCGTACTGGCGATCATCCTCGTGCCTGGAAGATCCGCTTCTCGGTGGTATGTAGCGGCTCGACTCCCTGGTCGCGGACAATCACATTGTCGCAGATGATGGAGTACACCGTGTCCGTTGAGACGGAGGGATGGGCGGTCATGTTCATCCCGGCACGGAGGACCATGTTCTCGTCGTCGCGAATCAGCGGCCGTTCGACCAGGTCATGTCCCTGTCCGTGAGAATAGAGGCGAGTATCCGGGGCGAGCCCGTGTTCGGCCATGTATTGACGGTAGCTTGCATAGATATCGGCGCATGCGACGCCAGGGCGCATCAGCGAAAAAGTGTGCTTTTGCACGGCAGCCGCCTGTTCGCACGCGCGGATCAGCTCCTTGGTCGGCTCGCCGAATACAATCGTGCGCATGAGCTCGACGAACATGCCGTCCGGCGAGCCGTTCTCGATCAGAAATGTAAGCGAGTCGCCTGGCTCAATGCGGCGCCCCTGCTCCTCGCTCATGAGAAGATAAGCCGGCTGACCCTGCGGCGCCGAGCTGCCGAGATACACACCAAAGCGCCCGCGACGCAGCCGCACTGCGTGCTCGGCCATCGCGGTGACCTCAAAATCGCGCATGCCGGGGCGTGCTTGTGCAACGACTTCCGCAAATACCTCGTCCTGGATCCGTGCCGCGGTGCGAATCATGGCGATTTCTTCTTCGCTCTTGACCGCCTTGGCTCCGTCGAGAAAGTCGGAGTCGTCGATGAATTCGATTGCATCCTCGAGCGAGGTCCGGATGGCATTCAGAAAGCCGAATGGCATGGAGCCCGGATTGTGCAGGGCGACTCGGCGGTAGCGGCGCTTCCGCAACACGTCGATGACGATGCGCGCCTCATAATCCTGCGTGAAACTCACGGCCGGAAATTCGGAGACGCTGTAAACATCACCCACACCAGGATAGTTCGGGTGGCCGTCAGGGGGCTGACGATGGGTATTCATCCCGCCATGCTCGATCACGGTCATCTCATCGTTGCGATGAAACAGCACGACCCGCCGATACGTGACCATGTAGTCGGTGAGCCAGCGGTTCATGCCGCCGCTCCAGGTGTTGTGTCCGCCCACTGCAATCAGCATGTCGCAGTCGATTGCCGCGAGCCTATTGCGCACCAGCGACCAACGACGCTCCAGTTCGCTGCGGGATATCTGGTTGAGCCGGCGATTGGCCTTCATGTCAACTCTTCCTGAAATCGGGTGTCATGACCCGCTTCGATCGTGTGGCCGGGCGAGACCGAGATGCTGGCGCAGAGTGGCGCCCTCGTACTTGTTGCGAATCAATCCGGCGGCGCGCAGCGCCGGAACGAGCAAGTTCTGGATGTCGTCCATGTCATGAGGCAGCACTGACGGTTGCAGAATGAACCCATCGCAGCCCTTCTCCCGATACCATTGCGACATGGTCTCGACGACGCGTTCAACGGAGCCGACCAGCGTCAGCTTACCGTACGATCCCGCGAGCCGGCGATAGAGTTGCCGCATGGTCAGCCGCTCATCACGAGCAAGCGCAGTGACGGTCTTGAACATGCCCAACTCAGCGCGCGAGCTAGAGCGATCCGGGAGCGGTTCGTCCGGTGAGCAGCCGGCAAGATCCATGCCGAGCAGCTCTTCCAGATACCTCATGCCGACATCCTCGCGGATGAGCGATTGAAGGTAACGGTCCTTCTCCGTCGCCTCGGCTTCGGTGCGGCCGACAACGACCGTCACGCCCGGAAGTATCACCAGCTCCTCGGGTGATCGGCCGTGCTCCGCGGCCCGCCCTTTGACGTCGGCATAGTACGCCCGCGCGTTTTCCAGTGTCAGGGCGCCCGTGAAAATGCCTTCTGCGGTGCGCGCCGCCAGATCTCTCCCCGGACCCGAGGTGCCGGCTTGGAAGATCACCGGATACCCCTGCGGCGGCCGCGCCATGTTCAGAGGTCCCCTCACATCGTAGTACTTACCGTGATGGTCCAGTGTATGCAGCGCGGCCGGATTGAAGAAACGCCCACTGGCTCGATCGTGAATGAAGGCATCATCGTCCCAACTATCCAACAGACCCTTGACGATATCGACAAACTCCTCGGCGCGAGCGTAGCGCTCGTCGTGCCCGAAATGTCCCGTGCGTCCGAAGTTGAGCCCCTCCGCATCGTTGACCGAGGTAACGACGTTCCAGCCGGCGCGCCCGCCACTGATGTGATCCAGCGAAGCAAACAGCCGGGCCACGTGATAGGGCTGCTGATAACTCGTGGAGGCTGTCGAGACCAGGCCGATGCGATCAGTATGTGTGGCCATAGCCGACAATAGGGTCAGCGGCTCGAGGTAAGCGATGAACTGCGAGAATTTACAGATGTAGTCTGCCTGACCTTCGCGAACACCCAGCGAATCGGCAAAAAAAACGAAGTCCAGCGCCGCACGCTCCGCCGCCTGCGCCAGCTCGATGAAGTGGCGAGCATTGGTGACGGCATCGAGCGCCACTCCGGGATGATGCCAGGCCGCGATGTGGTGTCCCGTTGCTTTGAGGAACAGGCCCAAATGCATGGGGCCTGCGCGGCCATGCTTCATCGTTACCTCCCCGCGCCAGGGCGGCCCGAGAAATGCATTTCCGCCGTTACGCCATAGCTGCGCGGAGGACCCGCGGCTCCTCCTATATCGGCGGTGAATGCCTGGCTGAATATCTGCGCATAGTGGTAGCTGTCCGTGAGGTTCTTGCCCCAGACGCGTACCCCATACGTGCCGCCGGGTGACTTCCAACCAACGGACGCATCAACCAAGGCGTACGCACCGTAACGCAGCCGGTTGTCGACTTCGGCGTAGCGCTTGGCGCTGTAGTAGGCATTGCCCGTGAAGGCAATTTCCCCGATCGAGGCTGGCACGGTATAGGTGAAACCGATGTTGCCACTGAACTTCGGGGCATTCGGCAGCTCATTCCCCTTTGCGTTGAAAGTATCCGGCCCGCGCACGACTTCGCCATCAGGTAACCTGACCGTGTTTGGCGCATTCGGGAAATCACCCATCCGTGTGTGCATGTACTCCAGATTCCCGTTGATCGACAGGTTGGAAGTCACCCGGGCTTCCGATTCGATGTCCAAGCCATAAAGCTTAGCCTGCCCGCCGTTGAATGGGAACGATTGACCGTTTGAGAAACGGGTGAGCTGGATGTTCGTGTAGTCATAGTAGTACACCGATCCGTTGAGCCTGAGACGTCGCTCGAACCATTCCGTCTTCAAGCCGGTCTCGTACGCATCGAGCACTTCCGGTTGGGTAGGCACGTTACCGACGGGCCCCAACGTGGTCGAGAAGTTCCCGGTCTTGAAGCCCCGGTTGTAGCTGACGAATCCCAGCACGGCAGGGGTGAACTTGTGATCGAGCGAAGCGCGCCAAGTCGGCTTCTCGGCGTCCGTATGCAGAACACCCTCGGGCTGGATGAGTGCCAGCGGGACCAGTAGATAGCGTGAACCTCGATATTTCACGCGGTCCCACGTGTACCGCGCACCTAACGTCAGGTTCGTCTGCGCGAAGATCGGATACGTAGCCTGCGCAAAGACGGCCTCCGATTGCGTGCGCGTCTTGGCAAAAGTGATTGTGCCCGCATGCGGATTGGTGAAACCGCTGAACGCCAGGCCAGAAGCAATGATCGGGTCGGCCGCCGCCTCGTGACTATAAAGATAAACGCCGGCCAGCCACTCGAGCGGCGAGTGCTCGGGCGACACAAGGTGAAACTCCTGACTATATGTTTCCGCCCTCTGAGGCGTGTACTCGATATTGGCAACCGGCGCCGCCGATCCGTCGGTGTCGAAAAGGATATGTCCTCGCAGGGTACGATAGGCCGAAATGCTGCGGAGCTTCAGAACATGAAAATCTTGATCGACCGATAAGGAAACGCCTGTACTCTGCGCGCCTCCGAACTGGTCGACCTCGGAACGAGTGTTGTATCTTCCCGGGTAGCCCGTAAGAGCCACGGCTGCGACCGACCCCGGGAGGTTCTGTGAACAGATACCGCAATTCCTGAAATCGCCGTAGTCTACTGCGAGTTTTATCGTCGTGCTGTCGCCTGGCGTGAAGAGTAGCTTGCCTCGCGCGCCGAAATCGTGGCTCGTGAACGTATCCTTGCCGGTGGTGAGATCGGTGCCCCATCCATCGTACTGCCGGTCGAACATGATTGCGACATTGGCCGCCAGTTTCTCGCTGATGCCACCGCTGACATACGCTGAAGCGCTGACCTTCTCGTAGCTTGCAATGCCTGCGGTGAGATCTGCCTCGACCTCCTGGGTCGGATCACGGGTGATGACCTGGATGACGCCGCCAGTGGCGTTGCGACCAAATAGCGTCCCCTGCGGCCCCTTCAGAACTTCCACGCGCTCGATGTTGTTGAACTCGAAAAAATTCCCGAAGGGCGCCGGCTGGTAGACGCCATCCAGATAGATCGCAACGGAGTTCTCGCTGCTGGGATTGCTGTTCGAGGTGCCGATGCCCCTGATGTAGGGAGCCGCGTTGTTCGCCTGGCGATTGATGATGAGGCCCGGCACCGCAACCTGCAGGGATGAGGTACCTGTCACGCCTGCGGCCAGGGCTTGCTCGCCTGAAACGACGTTGATGGTAATCGGCACATCTTGCAGCCGCTGCTCGCGACGCTGCGCGGTGACTACGATTTCGCCGATCTCTTCGGTACTTTGCGACGAAGCCGCCCTCGCCGGGACAGCGGCCGTAGCTTGCGCCGCCTGCGCTATTGACTCGTTTGCCCCGAGCGCGACAGCCAGGGACGCGCAGCTCAATAGCATTGCCGTGTAGAAGTTCATCGACCCCCCCTTCTTCTCGCGCCGCCGCTCGTCGTTCGTGGAGCGCACGTTGCATGCGCAGACCCAGTTCCAATCGGCAGGCAAAATCCTAAGATGATCTGATCGTCAGAGTCAACGACTTTCGAAAATCACGGTTGCTCGCTTTTGGCGAGGTGGTTACGATAGAAACAAGCCTTAGAGTCTAGCTTTACGCGAACACGCGGGGCATTTGACCCTGACACGAAGGACTCAGTTTCGAAATGTTTGCCGTCCCGCCTAGGGGTCCGATCAGAGCCGTCAACCTCGCGGATGTGCGACAGGCCGCGCGGCGGCGCCTGCCTCGCGTCTTGTTCGATATGATAGATGGCGGATCCGAAGGCGAAGCAACGCTTCGTGCCAACGACTCGCAATTTTGTCAATTCGAGTTGAGACCCCGCCAGGCAATGCCGTCGAAGCCCACCCTCCATACCCGGCTGTTTGGTGACTCCCTTTCGATGCCTATATTGCTCGCTCCCTGCGGGGCGGCGTGCTTCGTGCACCCTGGCGGTGAGTTGGCAATGGCCCGCGCGGCGGCTGCGGTGGGCACCGCTTACGTCGTGCCACACGTCAGCGGCCATGCGTTGGAGGACGTGAGAGCCGCAGCGCCAAATGCTCCTGCGTGGTATCAGCTTTACAAGTTGGGTGGACAGGCCGTTTCCGAAGCGGCTCTCGATAGAGCGGCCGCAGCCGGCTTCACGACGCTCGTTCTCACTGTCGACAATCACGGCCCCGTGAGAGAGCGCGACGTGCGCAATGGCCTGCCGGCATTGTTGAGTGGTCGCCCGCTAGCGATGCTTCCTCATATCCCGCAGCTCTTGGCACGGCCACGCTGGCTCTATCGTTATCTGCGCACGAAGAACCTCCAGCTCTCTCCCAATATCATGGTGAACGGTCGGCCGATGACGCCGCGGGAGATGGCCATGTCTAACAGCGAGCCGGCTTCGCGCTTCAGCTGGAAAGATGTGAGCCGGATTCGCGCGCGCTGGAAAGGAACGTTAGTAGTGAAGAGCATACTGTCGAGAGAGGATGCCCGTGAGGCCGTCGACCGCGGCGCGGACGGCGTGATCGTGTCGAATCACGGCGGCCGAGGGCTCGATCACTCGCCGGCCACCATGACAGTGCTTCCTGAGGTGGTTAGTGCAGTGGCCCCTCATGCCACCATATTGCTCGATGGTGGTATCCGTCGGGCAAGTGACGTTATCAAGGCGATCGCGCTGGGTGCCAAGGCTGTTCTGGTCGGCCGTCCAGCGATGTTTGGGCTGTCGTTCGGGGAAGCAGGGGTAAGGCAGGTGCTTGAAATCCTGCGACTGGACTTGAGTCGAACACTCGAAGCTCTGGGTTGCGCCAGCTTGAGTGATCTCAGCCCGGCGTCCGTGACGCGGCGTTGATATCTCGCTCATCCCATCCACGAGCCGCCGCAACTGTGCTCGGAAGCGAGGAGATTCCTGTGCGCTATCTTAGAAAGACGTGGTACATGGCTGCATGGCAGAACGAGGTGCCGGTTGCCGGGGCATTGTCCCGTCGTATTCTCGATGAGCCCATCGTGCTGTTCCGCGATCGTGAAGGCGCAGCTAAAGCGCTGCTCGATCGATGCCCTCACCGCTTTGCGCCGCTCAGTAAAGGGGCGGTACGCGATGGGCTGCTGACTTGTGCATATCATGGGCTCGCGTTCAACGGCGCAGGCAAATGCGCAGTCAACCCGCACGGTCCTGCGCTGAACAGCATGGCTGTAAAAACGTACCCTACGACCGAGGCGTACAAGGCCATCTGGATATGGATGGGCGACCCGCGGCTCGCAGATAGAGCCATGTTGCCGGATCTCACGTTCTTGGATCAGGCGCCCGATACGGCTTTCAGTAGTGGGTATGTTTGTGGGAACGGAAACTATCAGCTTTTTGTCGACAACATTCTTGATCTCACGCATGCGGACTTCCTGCATCCCGATACGCTTGGAGGTGGTTCGTTCACTCGAACGCGTGCCGCCGTAAAGGACGACAAGTCCTCAGTGTCCATTCGCTGGGACTGCGAGAATGAAGTGCCATTTCCGCTGGTCGCGAAGGCTCTGAAGAACGAGGACGCGCGGGTCGATTCTTGGACCGAAGTTCATTGGTACCCACCTTCGATCATGACGCTGCGCAGCGGCGCTGTGCCTACCGGCACTGACAGGAGTGCCGGAGGCAGCTTCTTGAATCTTCACATCATGACGCCGGAAAGCTCGCAACGGACCCACTACTTTTTCGCGGCGACCCGCGATTTCTCGCTCGAGGATACTCAGTTGAACACCGCGTACGCCGAAACACGCGCCAGGATTTTTGCAACCGAAGACAAGCCGATGATAGAAGCGCAACAAAGCCGTGTCGGCGACGAAGACTTCTGGGACTTGAACCCGATATTGCTGCGAATCGATGAAGGCGCAGTCCGCGTCCGACGTAAGCTCGCCGATATGATCCGGGCGGAGAGTGCCGACGACGCCCCCGGCCCGTCGAGTCGGCAGTGAAAGCTGGAGGTGCACCTGTGAGTCAGCCAGACAAGAATAGTAGTCCTCGTCGCGCGAACGAGGCATCTGCGCCGCAGCCCAAGAGCGGCGCGATCGATGTCCATCATCATCACGGCACACCCGCATTTGCCGAGTTCATGTCGCGCCCCTCGGATCGAGCCTTCCCGCCAAACACCTGGCAGGTTGAACACGCCCTTGCGGACATGGACGCAAGCGGCGTCCGCACAGCCGTACTGTCGCAGTTTCCGCCGTATCACATAGGTTCAGCCGCGCAGAGGCGCGCGATGGCCCGTGATCTCAACGAGGCTGCGGCTCGCCACGCGGCTGACCATCCTGGACGATTTGGTCTTTTCACGTCTCTTCCCTTGCCCTCTGTCGACGACACTTTGGAAGAGATCGCTTACGGCTTTGACGTGCTAGGAGCTGACGGGATCGCCATAGTAACGAGCGTGGACAACAAGTGGCTCGGGAATCAGTTCTTTTGGCCACTCTATGAAGAGCTCAATCGCCGCAAAGCGATCGTTTACGTGCATCCTTACACTCCGGCTTGCTGCTGTGCGTTGGTGCCGGAGATACCTGAATATATTATCGAGTACGCGACCGATACAACGCGCACCATCGGCAGCCTGATTTGGAGCGGTACTACCACGCGGTTCCCCGATATCCGTTTCATTTTCTCGCATGGCGGCGGCACCATGCCTTTTCTCATCGAGCGGTTCCTCGCAGGAACGGCGGAGCAAATTCTCCCCGGCATCGTGACGAAAGGCAAAAGCCCTCCGTTCGTGCCCCCCCCGCTTCCCCGGGGGGTGCTCGCAGAGCTGCGGCGCTTCTATTACGACACCGCGCAATGCTCCAACCCCATCGCCCTACGTGCCTTGAAGGACGTGGTGCTTCCCTCTCAGATCGTCTTCGGTAGCGACTATTGGTATCGCACTAGCGTGGAAACTGTACACGGCCTCGATACCTCAATGGTATTCTCGCCATCGGAACTCGAGGCAGTGAAATATCGTAACGCTCGCTCACTGTTCGGTCAGGAGCCGGGGTGCCGGATCGGGCGCTCTCGGACGGCGCCAGTGTGAGGGCTGATCCGCCTCAGCTCAGCCCGGCATTGCGCCCGGAGTGCTATGAAGTTGAACGGAGCGTGTCGAAAGTCCACGTAAGTTCTGGAGCGCAAAAGGGCTCAGCGTGAAGCAACTTCGAGCTGTCGCACAGAGATCACGGACACTCGTGGGTGGAACGCTCGCCACGGATGTCCTTCATAGGCTACGCGACGACATCATAAGCTGCGTCCTGCGGCCAGGCGAACGGCTGCGTTTCGAAAACTTGCGCGAAATCTATGAAGCGAGTTTTTCGACCCTCCGCGAAGCACTATCCAGTCTCGCGTCCGAACGCCTGGTAGTGTCTCAAGGCCAGCGTGGTTTTGTTGTCGCTCCCATCTCGCGCGAGGACCTGCTGGCTCTGACCGATGCGCGTGTTGTGATCGAGCGCGAATGCATTGCGCGCTCCATTGGGCATGGGGGGGCATCGTGGGAATCAGCGATGCTCGCGGCATATCATCGGCTGGACCGAATCGAAGCTCAGCAGATGGACCAACATGTGATATCGCCTGAATGGGACACGAGTCATTTCCGGTTCCATGAAAACCTCGTGTCGGCGGCTGAATCGCCGGTACTTCTCGAAATTCGCAGTTCACTGTTCGAACGCAGTCGTCGATATCGACGCCTGTCGGCCCTGACCCGGAAATTGCCGCGAGCCAAACGCGACGAGCACCGCAGCCTCCTCGAGGCAGCGCTGGCGCGGGACGTTGGTTTAGCGCAGAACCTGATCGAAGCTCATATCCGTGCCACCACCACGAACGTGCTGAATTCGATTCTTCGCCAAGACGGCGGTTCGACCCCACCGGCATGACACTGGCGCCGTGATCCCAGCTCCCGCTGACACCTCCCCCTGAATCTGCCCGAGGACGCCCGAGGAAGGAGTCCACCGCCCGGCCGTTGCCCTTCGCAGTCGGCAGCCTATCCGCCGCCGACCGATTCGCGCCGTCGCTCGGCGAACAACGTGTCGCCGAGCGACTTCAGCTGAAATCGCAAAGGCGGCTCGGCCACCGCGCCATCCCCATCCGACAGGATGAGCGACTCCAGTTTCCTTCGTATGAGCACTTGCTGGGTGTCTGCACGTGCGCTGAACTCCGGCGGCAGGCGATCGCCCATTTCACGGACCATCTGCTCGATCGCTTGCAACCCGAACACATCCTCGTCGATCACTGCATTGAATGCCGCTACCATCTGCTCCTCGTCGGCGTCGCGCCCGAAGTTCCGCCCAGCCGCCGCGAAGTAATGCGTGGTGTTACGCCTTGCCGGAGTCACTGCGTGGTAAACGAGAAGCTTGCCGAGCGACTCACCGAGTGCATCGGGCGAGTTGCTGGGACGCCGGAAATCGTCCATCCCGATATGCAACGACGGCATGTAGAAGAAGATCGGCATGTATCGGTCGCATTCACCGCTCGCGCCCATGTGGCGGCCATAATGGGGCGGCAGGATCGTTTTGCGCAGCAACCGGTCGCTCCGCGCCCAGTTCGGTCCACTGCTGCGAGGGTAGTTGCTCGTCGCAGTACCCTCGCTCCCGCCACCGATGGTGTTCGCGTGCAGGAAAGCGACGTGGCTCAGATCGAGCAGGTTGTCGTGGACGAGTTGATATCGCGCTTCGAGAAGGTGATGGCACACGATCGTGGTCAAGAACTCCGGGTCGGTGAGCCCCATGTCGTAGTGGTCGGGTATCAGTGTCGGATCCGCTCGATCACGGTCGCCCATCCAGATCCAGATCCAATCCCACAGCTCGATCGTGGGATAGGACTTTATCCGGCAGCGTGAAGTCGCAGCCGGCTGAGATGGGATTCGGACGGCGCTGCCGTCGGAATCATAGACGAGCCCGTGATACCGACACTGAAGCGTATCGCCAAGCAGCGTTCCTTCGGCAAGCGGGAAATGCCGATGAGCGCATCGCCCTTCCAGCGCGACAACAGCGCCGTTCTGCTTGCGAAACAGAACGACCGGCTCGTCCAGAATCCATCGCTGCAATGGCTTACGGGATACGTCGCGCGAATAGGACGCCACGTACCACTGGTTGCGCATCGCAAAGGCGTCGGATTCAAATGGGTACATGTACACCGGGACCACATCAACCTGCTGAGTAGCGTGATCCAGGGATGAACCGGTCACGCGCCACGAACATTCAATCAGTTCCTCGAAGACTACACCCATCTCTTCCAGTGCGAAACGTCGGGCGTCCGGGGACGGCCCGCTGGTCGGCGCAAATGAACGCGGCTCATGATTGCTATGAGCCACCGAGTGTTGCCTCGATGCGATGTAGCTGCCTACGATCAGGCTTCGCTTCTCGGGGAGCACATAATGATAAAGCGAGCGATCCAGTTTGCGGGCGCGGTAGTTGTCGTTTGCGCCCTATCGGAGGCAGTCCTCGCCGCCGACGCTGTCCCCAGGAAGGCCGGTGAGCCTCCGCCTGCCGCTGAGAGTGGGCAAATCGAAGAAATCCTGGTGACGGCGCAGCGGCGTCCGGAAGATATCCAAAAGTCGTCGATTTCCATCGAGGCCCTGGGCACCGCTGACCTCGTCCGCAACGGAGTCTCCGAAGCTCGGGACCTGACGACCGTCGCGCCCTCCCTGACGATTGCCCAGAACGGCGCGTTTACTCAGACGAACGTGCGCGGTGCCGGCGATGTCGCCACGAATGCATTGGCGCAGCCTGCCGTGTCGTACTCCGTTGACGGCGTGGTGTCAGGCCAGAGCGTGGGAATCAGTGCAAGCATGTTCGACCTCGCGCGCGTCGAGATATTAAAAGGTCCCCAAGGTACGCTATACGGACGCAATGCAACCGGCGGCGCTGTAAACATCATCACCAACCGCCCCACCCATGCGCGGGAAGGTTACGTCACTGGCGAGTTCGGCAACTATTCTTCGCGGCAGGTCACGGGAGCGGTCAATGTTCCGTTGTCCGCGGCTTGGGCAGTACGCGGAGCAGCCAACTTCGTCGATCGCCACGGGTATCTGTCTGACGGCACCGACGACGACGTCCGCCGCTCCGGACGTGTGCAGGTGTTGTGGGAGCCTAACGAGCGCGCCAACTTGCGCTTGAATGCCGAGTATTCCCACACTGGCGGCAAGGGTGGCGGCACGGTGCTATTGCCACGGCAGGGGGGCACGGGCCCCTGGACGGGACTTTCCGATCCAGTCAACAACGCGGCGTTGGCCGCTGGCTCGCTCGGGCTGCACGTTCCGGTGGCGAACGACAACTTCGTCGATCTCAACCAATGGAGTCTGTCTGCGGAAGCCAACGTCGAACTCGGAAACGTCGCGACGTTGACGATCATCCCCGCCTATCGCAATCTCAAGATGCGGCAGCGCACGTACAACTACAGCGCGCGAGCCGATTACGATCCTCAGGACACGGACCAGTTCACGTTGGAAGCACGCCTCGGCCACCAGACCGACGCGCTCAAGTGGGTCGTCGGGGCCTTCTATTACGACTCGTCGACATCATTCGCGCTCTCGACGAAGGCGCTCGCGGATCCCGTATTCCTGCCGGTTTTCTACGTCACGGCCGACATCGACACGACGAATCGCAGTTATGCCGCGTTCGGCGAAACGACGTATAGCGTCACGGACGCGTTTCGCGTGATTGGCGGAGTTCGCTACACACTGGACAAGGTCAAGATGTCGGGCTCTTTGATCGACAACGGCGCGGTGCCAAACCCCGACTCACCGTATCCGCAGGCCGGCGACGACGATTTCCGCTCGTTTACCTGGAGAGGCGGAATCGAATACGACGTCGCGCCGCGATCGATGCTGTTCGCCACCGCCTCCAAAGGCTATAAGTCCGGCGGGTTCTTTTATGTGCCCGGCGGCGATGAGAACAAGTTCAAGCCCGAGAGCCTGCTCGCGTTCGAAATCGGGCTCCGCAATCGCTTCCTCGACGATCGCCTGCAGGTGAATCTCGAGACGTTCTACTACAAGTACACCAACCAGCAGATTCCCAGCCCGGGCTTCACGCCGACCGGCAACATCGCCTATAACACGCGCAATGCTGGATCATCCAAGCCGCGCGGTGCAGAGGCCTCCGTCGTTTTCAAGCCGACGCGCGCGGGCACACTGAGCGCAAGCCTTGCCTACACCCGGGCAAGATATGACGATTTCAAGATCGAATTCCCGGCACCGCTGATCGCAACGCTGCGCTCGGGCGCGCCATGCAAGGTCCCCTCCGCCCCGACGATCTCGAACGGTTTACCGGTGTTCCTCGTCGACTGCTCGGGGGCGCCGCTGGCGCGCACGCCTGAGTGGACCGGTTCGCTCGCTTATGAGCACGTCTTCACCATCGGCGCGAGCAGCGACCTCACGGTGAATGTCGACGGTACCTGGGCCACATCTCGTTACTTATCGTCGGATGCGTACCCTATCGAGTCGAAGACTGCCGGGTACACGCTTTGGAATGCGAGCATCACCTCGAACATCGGTGGAACGGGCCTCTCAATCTCCGGTTTCGTGCGCAACATCGGCAACCGTGCGGTATACCAGGGCGGAATCATCGACATCATCAATGGCTTCCCCGCGCTGCTCGGGGTTCCTGGCACCCCGACGTTCTATGAGGCGACCGTCGGCGCGCCCCGGACCTACGGGATTCGGGCAACCTATCGGTTTTAACGACAATGTTGCGAGTCGCCGCACGGCAGGCGTGCTTCCGGCTGTTCTCGTCTTTCGGTGTTCGCCGCGTAGGAGGACGAGCTGTATCATTTCTCGCGCCTGCATTGGGTCAACGAGGAGTACATTGCCAACACCGCGATCCCGTACGCGTACCTGCATCCCAAAGAGACTTCTCGATGGAGGCACTATGACAGAGCGATTCCTCGAACGCTGCTGGTACTTCGGTGGTTGGTCGGACAAACTGGCGAATGGAGCGACGAAAGAAGTCCTGCTGGCGGCCCGGAGCATTGTGCTATACCGAGCGGAGAGCGGTCAGGCGTCGGCCATTGCCAACCGGTGTCCGCACCGATTTTCGCCTCTGCACGCGGGCCGGGTGCACGGCACCAGCCTTGCGTGTCCCTATCATGGCCTGCGTTTCGGGTCGGATGGGGCGTGCACGTTCAGCCCTCACAACAATGGCGCGGTTCCCAAAATCAGCGTGCCAGCGTACCCGGTCGCAGAGCGGGACGGCGCCATCTGGATCTGGATGTCGCAGCAGGCGGCACCGGATCGGACCCTGATCCCAAACCTCCGTGATCTGACAGCGTACCCTGCGACCACCCTGCTCGACATACCGAGCATGCTAGTCAACGCCCACTACGAGCTCATGTCCGACAACCTCATGGACCCGAGCCACGCCGATTTCGTGCACCTGGGCAAGCTGGGCAACGGACTCGTCAGCACCCAGCACGGCCGGGTGAGCACGGAGAACGGTTCAGTCAAGGGGGAATGGATATGGCGAGGCGCCGGGCCGATCCCATTTTTGAACCGTTTCGTGCCGGACGAACGGAATGCCGAAACGTGGTTCACCGTTTGTTGGAACGCCCCCGGTGTGATCCGCCTCGAGAACGGCATCACGCCGCTGGGGAAACCCAGAGAAGCCGGCGCTTGGGTGATCGCATACCATCTGTTCATGCCGCGGGACTCGAACTCCACGAACTATGACGTCAGATCGGTTCGCAACGTCGGCACCGATGACCTGGAGCTGACGTCAAGCGCGCTCAAACTGGCGGTACAGTTATTTAACGATGAGGATCGGCCGCTGATCGAAGCGCAGCATCGAGCGATGAACGGCAGCGATTTCTGGAGCCTCCGACCGGCTCTGCTGCCTTCTGATACACCCTCGGCGGCGGTCCGGCGCTCGCTGAAAGCGCAGATCGAAGCCGAGCACGCGGCGCTGGTGCCGACCGCAACGCAGTAGGCGGCCGTGCTTCACATGATGCGCCGCTCGAACTCTCGACCCCGGCATCATGAGCAGTCGTCTCGCATTAATATCAATGTAATCATGCACTTATAAACGCCTGAGATTTTGGGTATTTTTGGCAGATTTGCGGGATTTGACGGTCATTGAAATCCCGATATCATTGACGTTGTTGAAATCTTCAACAATAAACTCGCGCGTATGGCTACAGTCAATTTCAGCGTCCCCGATGACGTCAAAGCGGAGTTCGACAAAACCTTCGGAGGACAAAACAAGAGCGCTGTCATTGCGGACTTGATGCGCAAGGCGGTTGCGGACGCAAAGCTGCGCAAGCGCCGTGTGGATATCTTCCGTACCCTGACACAGAGAAGATCGGAACGACCATCTTTGTCTGACACTCAGATTCGAGCTTCCCGCACTGCGGGCAGATCGTGATTGCAGTCATCGATGCCAGCGTAGTCATCAAGTGGTTGCTGCAGGACCCGGAGCGCGAAGCGGGAACAGCCAAAGCCACGCGATTGATGGAGCTCGTGACAACCGGGGAACAACCAGTGCTACAACCCAATCACTGGCTGGCGGAGGTAGGCGCCGTCCTCGCTCGCGAAAGCCCAGGCACGGCGACAGATGACGTCGGAATGTTGACTGCTTTACACCTGCCGACAACAGATGGTATTGAAGTGTTTCACCGGGGAGTGGAGCTTGCAATGGAACTCAAGCAACATCTCTTTGACACCTACTATCACGGAATCGCGCTGGAAACTTCTGACTGCGTACTTATTACCGCCGACGAGCGTTATCTCCGTGCGGCACGTGCGAAGGGGCAGATTGTGGGTTTAATGGACTGGGAATAGGCCGACGTATAGATCGAGGAGCCGGAACACGTCGCTGGCTCGCGTACAGAAGCGGTAGTAATTGCCTCAGCCGCGCAGGAGGAGCCTGCCCGGCAGCCCACGCCGTGTGCGCAGAGAAGCGATCAGAAGCAACGCCACGACTTCCAGCCACCCCGCCGGACGCCGAGGCGCAGACAGTCAACGCCACGGTGTATCCCAACCGCCGTAGTCCTTTCATGTAGCTCCCTGGACCCGCGTGAAATTATAATGGTGGGGCGGATCGTGGCGGGCGTGCTTCTATCACGCCGTCACCCGGGGAAACCACTCATCCTTTGACTTAAGGCGTGCGCGCCCGAGGCTCCGGCCAAAGGATTCTTCGCCCACTGACCGGTCGCCGTGCGCGAGAGGCACCAAGCAGGAAAAAAGTGCTAGAGCGTCGATAGAAGAACAGAAGGGGTGCCGCACGAAAACAAACATCAGGTGCCGCCGCCGATCAGGGAGATGAGTACATGCGCGGATCCGCGGCGTGGGTAGTCATTGCAGCCTTCGCGAGCTTGTTGGTGGCTTGTGGCGGCGGCGGGGACACCTCTCCGGCCGGCTCGTCGCAATCGCCCGGCACGGGCATGCTCAACCGGCCGGCGGACCTCGGCACCGATACGTTCGACGATCAGGTGCTCCTCAGGGCATGCACCGACGCGACATGCAGCCAACCGCTCATGGGAAGTCCCAACAGAATTTCGACGCAATATGTGATCGGCAATGTGGTTTTCGGCCCGAACGGCTACACGCTCGATCTCGTCGCCCGGTTCTCTACCGCACGTACGCCGTCGGATCCTGGTCGACCCTGTCGAAGTAAATCTCCATGTCGAAGGGGGCGTTCCTGCGAGTCATCTCGCGGAATTCCTTCGCGCGCGACACCAAGCCGCGACTCTTGTACAGCGCGTACAGCTCTGTCGCCGGTCCTGAGCTGAACCAGTGCATCCGCTCAAGCGTGTTGAGCGAGCCATCGAGCTTGCCGGCGGTCAACTCAGCGGCCGGGCGAGACCTGACGAAGTCGAACAGGATCTGCCAACTGTCGGCGGCGGGAACGCTGCCGCCGTACTTCCAGTTCGTTGGTACCAACTGGTCGGGGCGCTCCTTGCCCTGCGCCTGTTCGATGATCTCAGCGAGCATCGCAACGTATGGCTGCGGATCCCCCAACGCGAGCGCGTTGACGAACAACGGCCGGAACTCAGAGGCAAGGTTGGCTTCCATCACTGGCGCGGACTGATCGACCGGATACGAGAGCAGGCTCAACGCGGCGGTGCTGCGCACATCTGCTACCGGATCGTGCAGTAACCTCTGGAGTAGCGGCAGGAGGTGGGGATCCTGCGCGAATCCAACCGCCACCGCGGCCGTGCAGCGAGTCTCCGGCGAGCCGTCAGTTGAGGCTGTCACAATCGGGTCGTGATCGGGCAACTCAGCGCTTGCCAGGACCGCGGCTCGACGCACCTCGATGTTCGGTTCGTGAGCCCAGACGGCAACGGTCGCAGCCGTATAGGCATGCGGGCGCCGGCCGAGGGCCCTGATGGCCAGTGCACGGAGGTTCGGTGTCATACCATCGGTGGCGACTTGAAGGAGCTCTTTCGCGCCAATGTCAGCCACTACGGGGTTCGCGGGCCTCTTGCGCGGGAAGAGACCCGTGATATGGCCTCTGCCGATTCCGACCAACCAGAACGGCACGTCCTGATCGTAGAAGTACGGGCTGTCCCCTCCAAACACTGTTACGGCAGCGGCTGCAACGTCGGCGCTCTTAGCCTCAATCAGCGGCTCGATCTCAACAAGTGCCTCATCACGCTCGAAGATCGGGGGACCGTTTCTATTCCACGCCGGTCCGCCGCTCATCCTATCAAGCAGGTGGATCGCCGCGAGCACATCGTCTTCGCGCGCACTCTTGAGCAGCGCGAGCAGCTCACTCCATGCTGCTTCGGTGAGGGTAGTGCCCCGATGTGGCTTTGCGTCGGCAGCGAGCAGCACGCCCGGCCTTGTCATTCCGTAGTACGGCGGAGGTGCTCCCCCCATGTGCACGGTTCTGTAGGAGGATGGCAGGAACGCTGTCATCTCACGATATGTGCCACCCGCGATCTGAGACGCGACCAGGAGGTATGTGCGTCCGGTCGCAAGCGAGTTACGCTCCTTCTCGCCGGTGTGGCCCAGATAATCATCTGCGCCACCTAACAGCTTCGTAAGGGCGCTCTCTGGCGCGTGGCCGTGGTAATGGAACCGAATCACC
>DATEJM010000024.1:0-20841 GCA_035277965.1 Steroidobacteraceae bacterium
GGCAGGCGCAACCGCCGGGGCGGCCGCCTCGGCGGCGCCGAGCGCAAAGTTCTCGATGCGGATGCGCGCTTCCTGCGACCACCTCCCCGCGGGATGTTGAGTCAGGAATTCGCGGTAGGCAGCCGCGGTGTCGGCGCTGCCGGCGTGCTGCCAGTCGCGATCCTCCTCGAGTTGGGCGATCCGGGTGCGCGCCTGGGTCGTCAGCTCGCTGTCAGGATGGCGCTGCACGAACTGTCCGTACGACCCGATCGTGTCCGCGACTTCCGCGGCGTGCCAGTCCTGCTGCTCGCGACTGCAGCCGGGGAGCGTCAGCACGAGCAGTGCCAGACATATTCCTGTTCGGATTGTGATCATCGTCCACGCCCCCGGACCACCCAGGGCGGCTATTCTAGCGGCAGGACGCGGCAGCGGCCGCGCCTCCTCGAGGAGAGTGCTGACGATGAGTGATTTACCCAAGCGCCGGTTGCTCGATCACCTGGGAGTCTCGCCTACTTTCATCGCCGACGGTTGCCGGATTACGGGCGATGTGGAGGCCGAAGGTGCGTTGGTCGTCTGCGGAATCGTCCGCGGTGACGGCCGCGTCGGCGGAACACTCAGCCTCTCCGCGAGCGCACAATGGGCGGGAGAGATTCACGCCGAGGCGGGTGTGATCGCGGGACGCATCACCGGCAAGCTCGTCATCCAGGAGAAGCTCGAAGTTGGAGCGACGGCGGTCATTCACGCAGACATCGTGGCGCGTATCGTCGCGATCGCCAAGGGCGCCGTGGTCGATGGGGATGTCACCGTGACGAGCGGACAGCCGGTCGTGCAGTTCGAGGAGAAGAGGAAGAAGTGAGCGTCAGGCGCGGGCAGCCGCGAAGTCGCTGATGATCTGCCGCTCCACCCAGCTCGGCCCGGACAGGCGCTCGAGAAATCCGCAATGGCCGCCGCGTCGCGTCACGGTGAGGCGCAAGGTCGCCTGCTTCCCGAGACGCTGCAGTCCCCGGACCGGAATGATCGGATCGTCCAGCGAAGTGATGATGCGCGCGGGCGTCGCGAGCGATGCAAGCCGCCCATCCGTGATCGCATAACCCTTCAGATACGCATCGAGTGACGGATACTCCGTGAAATGGCGGACGAGCTCCGCGGTCATCCGCCGCAGGTCACGCAGCCGTCCCAGCTCGGCGAAATCGTACTCGCGCGGCCACGCAGCCTGCTTCTTCAGCAGCGAGCGCATCCACTTGCGCACGAAGTAGCGCTGGTAGCCGGGGAAGGACTGCTCGAGAGCCGTCAACGTCTCGCCGGGATCCAACACGGGAGAAACGGCGACGACCCGATACAGGTCCAGGCCCTGATCCGAGGCGGCCGCCGCGGCGCGCAGCATGAAGTTGCCACCGAGGGAGAATCCCACGAGCCCGAGCGGCCGCCCGCCGAATCGGCTCTGCAGCGCGCGCAGCGCGCCCATCAGCTCCGGCAGGCGGCACGAATGAAACAGCTCGCGGTTGAGATGATGCGTCTCGCCGTGGTCGCGCAGATTCAGTCGGACGACATCGAAACCGCGCTGGAACAGCTGCTGGGCCACTGACAATGTGTAGAGAGAGTCGGCACTGCCCTCCCAGCCGTGCAGAATCACGGCTGGCGCGCCGCCGCCGCCCTGCGGGCTCGACCAGAAGCACTGCAAGCGCACGCCGGCGCCGCAATCGAGCAGGAGCTCCCTCGAGGCCGCGACGACGGGCGCGGCGCGCCGCATGATGAGGCCGCGCCGCAGGGACGTGCTCGCCAACATCGACTGAATGTGCCGGTTGCGCAGCCAGGCAGGCGGTCTGAAGTCTTCCAACCTCAACGCACCCGAATCTCGAGCCGGTTGTTGGCGCCGCCCGCGCGATTCCAATCGCCCGCGGTCAGCTCGGATGAGACCTGGGGATAGGGGCTGAGGGTGGTCGTGGCATCGCCGACGGAGGTCTGCACGTCGACCGTTCCCCGCGATGCATTGCGAATGGCGCCCGCCAGATTGGCAAAAGCGAGTGGTGTTCGCTGGCCCGAGGACAGGGCATCGTCGGACGGATTGCCCACGACATCGCACTTGGAGAATGACGCCTCATCGGGCGCGAGCGAGTAGCCGTCGTTCGCATTACCCACGAGACAGAAACGCCCAGGGAACGTTTTGATGTCTACTGTGGCCGCGTGCCCTTCGCGCACCACTCGATCGAGCAGCTGCCGAATCAACTCGAGGCGCGGGCCACCGAGCGCCTCGGCGCCATAGGGAACCGGCACGATGAGCGGCCGAGCGTCCGTCGGCAGAGCTTTGGACGCCACCGATGGAAGGCCGCCTGCGACCTTCGCCGCGTCCGCAGACGCAGCGGCCGCACTTGCGGGGAGGCTTCGGCCCGCGTCTTTCGAGGAAGCGCCGGTCGAAGTGGCCGCCGCGGAGGCCTTCGCTCCAGCCGCGCCAAGCAAATCCTGGCGCAGCTTCGTGACCTCGGCGTTCAGATCATCCAGCCGGCTGTTCTGCTGCCACCACAGGCCCGTGCTGATCAGGGCGATGGCCAGGGCGACGCTTGCAACCAGCCAGCCGCGCGATCGGGTCCCGGGAGAAGGCGCGCCGAGCAGTCGATCATCGGCCGTGGCGGGCGGCAACGCATCGAGGAGTAAAGCGCGTACTTCAGAGGTAATCCGGTCCGCCTGGGTATCGATCCCGGCGACCAGAGCCCGGCGCAGCTCGGCGAACTGGTCGCGCAGCGCGCTGTCCGTGAGCAGCTTGGGAGTGACGCCGGAATCGTTCGCAGCCAGATCGTCGACGACACCCTCGGGCGTGACGTTGAGCGGCCGGAAGCTCGACTGATGGGGGCTGCGCCGATCGGCGACGAGATGCAGCTGATAGAGCACTTTGGAGACGTCGGTGGGCTTGATCTGCTTGGGCAGCACGCCGACCGCGCCCAGAGCCCGCGCCTGACCCAGGTACAGCTCGCCCTCCTGGGAGGTGTACATCATGATCGGGATCGTCGCGGTGCGCGGATTGTTCTTGATCGCCTGCACCGCCTGGAAGCCGTCCATGCCCGGCATCTGATGATCCATGAAGATCACGTCCGGCCGGTGCACCGCGAGGTACTCGATCGCGGCCTCCGCGTTCTCCGCGCTGTCCACGTCGAGCTCGTATTTCTCGAGCATTCGCGCAAGGAACAGGCGGGCGGACTTGGAGTCGTCCACGATCAGCGCGCGCTTGGCCCCCATGCCCTACTCCAACACTTCGCTCCCAAAGCTGTAGCGAAAGTGTAGCGCAGAACCTCGCACGCGCCAGCGTTGTCGCGGCTCCGCGACGTGCGACTGCGTCACGAATTCAGTTGTTTTCCCGCGCGATCAGGCTGCGGCGCGCGCGGTGGCGGCGGCCGGCAGGACAGAGCGATACAGGTCGGCGAGTCGGCGCGCCATCACCGCGGAAGACCAGGATTGCGCGTAGGTGCGCCCGCGCTGCGAAAGCTCCCGGCGCAGCGATTCCTCCTGCAGCACCCGCACCACCGCTGCTGCGAAATCCGCCACCCTCTCGTTCACCACCAGCGCTCCGCAGGCCCCTTTCAGGATCGAGCGCGTCCCGAGCTCGGCGGTCGAGACGATGGGCGCGCCCTGAGCCATGGCCTCGAGCAACACCAGGCCCTGCGTCTCCGTCCGCGAAGCGAAAACGAACACATCCGCCGCCGCATAGCAATCCAGCAGCCCGGTATCGCGATCGAGGTAGCCCGCGAAGTGGACATCCCGGGAGAGCCCTGACTGTGCCACGAGCTTCTCGAGCGAGGGGCGCGCCGGTCCCTCTCCGGCAATGACCAGCATCGCCTGCGGCAGGGTCCGGCGTACCTCGGTGAAGACCGTGATGAGGAACTCGATGTTTTTCTCATGGGCCACGCGGCCGATGTACGTCATCAGCGGACGCCCGTCGGGGATCGCGGCGGCAGCGCGAAAACGCTCGCGATTGCCGGGCTTGAAGCGGTCCGCGGGCAAGCCCGTCGGCAACACGTGGATGGGAGTCGGCACTGCGTACTGCAACAACACATCGCGCATCGGGTCCGAGGGCGCAATGAGGGCCTGCACGTCATCGCACTGGGAGCGAGTGAATGCGCGTGCAAGGAAGCGCCCGATCCCGCGCGGCAGCACCGGCACGTAGTGGTGCAGGTACTCCTCGAAGAAAGTGTGATAGGTCGCGACACAGGGCACTCGGTTCAGCTTCGCGAAGCGCGAGCCGGCGTAGTGCGCGACGAAAGGGGTCTGGATGTGCACCACATCGATGGCCTCTGATTTGAGGCCATCGAGCGCTCGGTGCAGAGGACCCCAACGCATGCGGCGGTCCTCGGGGTCACCCGGTACACCGGACGCGGGAACGCGGATTATTCCCGCGTCATCGGCCAAACCAGGCGTCTCGTAGCCGGGAGCCACGAGAAGTGTCTCGATCCCGCATTCGGCCAGGTCTTGCCGAAACGTGCGGATCGAAGTGGAGACGCCGTTGACGCGCGGGAAATAGACGTCCGAGATGAAAAGGACGCGCACGCTGCCGTTCAGGCGAACGAGAGCCCCAGCTGTGCGAGTGAGGCCCCGATCACGGCCCCCACCAACACGTCCGTCGGATAGTGAAGTCCCAACACCACGCGCGATCCGGCGATCAGACCGGCCAGCGGAACGAGGACCCAACCCAGCTCGGGGAAGTGCGCGGTCGCCTGCCACGCGAAGGACACGGCGTGCAGCGTATGGCCGGAGGGGAAGCTGTACCGATCGAGCGGCGCGGCCGCGAGAGCGATCGACGAGTGCGTGATGAACGGACGCTCCCGGACGAACAGCCGCTTCAGCAGCTTGTAAAGGACAACTCCCAGCAGACCCGTCAGGGCCATGATGATGGCGGGCCGGACAGCAGCCGCGCCGTAGAGCACGGGAAGGAGGAGCATGAGGACGTACCAGACAACCCCATTTCCGAGGCGGCTGGCGACCTGAAACACGCGGCACGGAATGGCCAAGGAGGCGCCCCGGTTGAGCGTCCGGCACAAGCCGTACTCCACCGCATCGATGCGGGCCATGAATGCATTCAGACTACTGGCCTTCATGTGAGCCTTCTGCAGTCACGGCGGTGCGGGCACGTGACTTTCTGAGCGTGACTCTTATCCCCACTCACGTCAGCCGAGTGACGAAAGTATGAAAGTTTTTTTGCGACAGGGGCTTGGACCCGGTTTTAGGTACTCAACCTCACAATTGACGGCCAGGTGCCTACAATATGTCCGATGTTACGACAATGACGGGGGTCGAAGGTGCCTCTCGAAAGGGTCGGATTCGTCTACCCGATGCTGGCGGCCGTGCTGCTGGGACCCGCCATCCGCGCGCCCGCAATCGAGCGGGTGAGCCTGGAAATCGCTCAGATCTCGCTGCCTCAGGGCCAGGCCTCACAGGCCAGCGCCACGCTCGACCTGAGCTCAGGCACGGCGGATGTCAGGATCGGGGCGGCGCAGCTGCAGCTGTCCCGGCAGATCGGGTCCTATCGGAATGTCGCCGTTCACTGCCCTGACTGGGTAACAGGAGCCGTGATGTCGTGCGACGGAGCCTCTCTGGAGGCGCGCGGCGGGCCCCTTCGCAGGATCTCGGGCACCGTGTCCGGGCAATACGATCTGGGCTCCGGGGCACTGTCGCTCCGGATCGCCGGGCTCGAAGTCGCCGGCGGGCGGGCGGCACTGGCGCTGCGAGTCCGGAAAGGTGCCCGAGATCTTGCGGATGACTGGTCCTGCTCGATCGACGCAGCGCATCTGGACATCGCCGCGGCGAGGCAGCTGATCGCTCCCTGGTGGTCGCTTCCCGAGGGCTACTCGATGGCGGGAGGCCTTGCCCTCGAGGGCAAGGTGACCCGTCAGGGCACGGCATTGCAGCTCGAGGCGACCGCACGGACGCAGAACCTGAGCTTCAGCGATCCAACCGGCGCGATCGCCGGCGAGAAGCTGGGGCTGACGGTGGCAGTGACCGCAATCTCCGTGACCACCGCGTCGCCGGGGGCTTCCCGATTTGGGGACACCCCTCTCAGCGCGACCCTGCGGCTGAGTGGCTTCAGCGGGCAGACCCTCGCCGGGCCGGTGTTGCTCGACTTGACCGCCAATCCGCTCGAGCTACGCGCCAAGGCCCGCCTGCAACAGCGTCACCTGCAGGTTCGTGATCTGGTGCTCTCGCAAACGCACCTGGCCGAGATGCGCGGCCAGGCCGATCTCGTGCTCGCCGAGCGGCCGAGCATCGCGAGCGCGCATCTCGATGTGACGAGGCTCGAGTTCCCCGCCGCCTACCGCAGCCTCCTGCAGGTCTCGTGGGCCACGACCCCGTTCGGCGCGCTGGAGACGCGCGGCCTGGCCGCGGCGCAGCTCGACCTGGCTGACGATGCTCTCGAGAGAGCCGAGCTGGAGCTGGATGGCTTGAGTTTCGAGGACCCGAAAGCCCGTCTCGGTGCGAGTGAGGTGAGCGGGAAAGTGTACTGGGCTCAGGCGGATGCCACCGTGCCGCCGTCGTCCCTGTCGTGGCGCAGCAGCCGTGCCTATGGGCTGGCGGGGGGACCGGCGCAGATCGCCTTTATCACCCATGGCGCCGACTTGGAGCTCATCGGTGACACCCGGTTGCCGATCCTCGACGGCGCGCTGGTGGTGCACAGGTTCGCGGCTCGGAATCTGGGCGCGGCGGACGCGCAGCTCGATTTCGACGCGCATCTGGAGCCTATCAGCATGCCACTGCTTTCGAAGGCCTTCGGGTGGCCGGAGCTGTCGGGTCAGCTGGCCGGGCGCATCCCCGCCCTGAGCTACCGTGACCGCGTGCTGTCGACGGAGGGCGACCTGACGGCCAATGTGTTCGACGGAACGATTACGGGCAGTCGGTTCCGCCTTCGCGATCCCCTCGGACCCTGGCCTCGCCTGTCCGCGGATGTGACCGCACGGCGCCTGGACCTCGATCTGGTCACGCATACCTTCTCGATCGGCTCGATCACCGGGCGCCTCGACGCCGACATTCAGCAATTGCGGCTGTTCGACTGGTCGCCGGTGGAGTTCGATGCCCGGCTGTACACGACACCCGGGGATCGCTCCAGGCACCGCATCAGTCAGAAGGCGGTGGGCAGCATCTCGAGCATCGGTGGCGGCGGTGGGGGCGTGGTCGCGGCGCTGCAATCGGGCGTGCTGCGATTCTTCGACCACTTTCGCTACGACCAGATCGGCATCCGCTGTCAGTTGCGGGACGACGTGTGCCTGATGAGCGGCATCCAGCCGGTCGCAGACGGCTATTATCTGGTCAAGGGCGCCGGGCTGCCGCGAATCGATATCATCGGCAATGCGGGCCGGGTGGCCTGGTCGCAGCTCGTGGGGCAGATCGCCGCGAGCGTGCGCAGTCAGAATGTGGTCGTGCGTTAGACGAGGAGGCCGACAGATGCGCCGCGTGCTTTCGTTCAAGCTGTTGCTCGCCGCCCTGCTGGCGGCCTGCGTCACGGTGAATGTCTATTTCCCGACGGCGGCCGCCGAACAGGCCGCCGACAAGATCATCGACACGGTGACGAGCCAGCCGCCGGCGTCCGAGAGCTCGCCGCCGCCGCAAGCGCCGAGGGAGCCGCCTCACTCGCGCCGACCGGAGCCGACCGGCAGTGTGTTACTGGCCGCGACCGCAGGGGTCGTGAATCTGCTCATTCCGGCCGCCTATGCCCAGGCAAACGCCAACCTCGATGTCTCCTCTCCCCAGATCCGCGCGGTGACCGCGTCCATGCAGCAGCGCTTTGGCGATCTGCGCAAATATTTCGAGTCCGGCGCTCTCGGCTTGACGCCCGACGGGCAAGTCACCGTTCGGGATCCGAATGCGATCCCGCTGACGGAGCGGCCCATCGTGACGCGACTGGTGGCCGAGGACAATCGCGATCGTGCGACGTTGTATGCCGAGATCGCGAAGGCGAACGGACATCCCGAATGGGAGCAGGATATCCGTCGCACGTTCGCGCGGCGCTGGGTGGAGCGCGGCGCGCAGCCGGGCTGGTACTACCGGGACGCGACCGGGAACTGGCTGCGCAGGTAGTCGCCTAGCTGGACCGCGAGGCCCCGCGCACATAATCGTCCAGCGCCGCCACGAGTCGCGCCGCTGCGCCTGGCGCGTGCTTGAAGAAGAGCGAGGGCTCAGTCAACTCCAACTCGAGTAGTCGCGGGGCGCCGGTGTCGTCGCGGATGAGATCCACGCGCGCATACAACGGCGCGCCGAATGGAATTGCTGCCAACACGCGGCCGGCGACCTCCAACTCTTCGGCAGTCGGCGTTCGTGGCGAGATGTCCTCCGGCGCGAACAGCGTAGCCGTGGCTGCGCCCTGGGCGGGCAGCAGCGGCCCCTTGCGAATGGCGTGACTGAAGCGGCCCGAGTAGTAGATCAATGCGGTCTCGCCGTCCTCATCGACGCGATTCAAATACGGCTGGAGCAGGACGCTGCGTCCCGCAGCCAGCAGGCGGCGTGAATGGGCCATGGCCGTATCCCGGGGCTCGGTCCGATGTCGCTCGGTATCGCGCGCGCCGGCGCCCACCGCGGGCTTGACGACCAGCTCGTCGGTCGCGTGAGCTGACACGAAGCGGGTCAATGCGAGCCCAACATCGTCGCCAGGCTCGACGAAGGTACTGGGGACGATGGGTACGCCCGCGCCGGCGAGCGCGGCGAGGTAGTGCTTGTCCGTGTTCCATTGAACGAGCGCCGGAGGATTGAGCAGCGTCGTGAGCCGGGAGATCCGCGCGGCCCAGCCGAGAAAGTCGGCGAGCCGGTCCGTGTAGTCCCACGTCGAGCGCAGGAGCGCGACGTCGAGTGCAGCCCAGTCCGCTGCGGGATCGTTCCAGGCAACCACTCGAGCAGCGTGGCCCGCGGCTTCGACGGCGGTGCGCAGCGGCGACTCGTCTTCATCGAGTCCCGCCGCCGCCTTCGCGGTAACCAGACCAATGCGCATCGAACGCACGCAGCGCCCGCTTCAGTCTCTCGTGCCCGTGCCCCGGTCCATCAGCAATACCGCGATCGTGAACAGGATCGCAACGGCCGCGGTCATCAGCAGGAAGGCCCTGCCGATGTTGACATCGCTCACGCCGAGAAACCCGTAACGGAAGGCATTCACCATGTACAGAATCGGATTCACGTACGACAGCTTCTGCGCCCACGCGGGCAGGAGCGAGATGGAATAGAACACGCCGCCGAAATAGGTGAGCGGTGTCAGCACGAAGGTCGGGATCCAGTTCACCTGATCGAAGTTCTTGGCGAACAGCGCGTTCAGGAAGCCGCCGAGCGAGAACGTCGCCGAGGTCAACAGGACCGCGGCGAGGATCGTGGGAATGTGGTGCACGTGCAGATGCGTGAAAAGCAGCGAGATGACGGTGACGACCGCTCCGACCAGCAGGCCGCGCAGCAGTCCGCCCATCACGTAGCCGCTGACGATCAGCCAGTTGGGCAGGGGCGAGACCAGCAACTCCTCCAGGTGCTTGCCGAATTTGGCGCCGAAGAAGGAGGCCACTACGTTGCCGTACGAGTTGGCGATGACCGCCTGCATGATGAGGCCCGGAGCGATGTACTGCATGTAATCGAATCCGCCCATCGCGCCCACACGCCGGCCGATCAGGCTGCCGAAGATCACGAAGTACAACGTCGCAGTGACCGCGGAAGGCACGAGCGTCTGGCCCCAGATGCGCATGATCCGCCCGTACTCGCGGATGATGATGGTCTTGAAGCCGACCCAGCGAACGCTGCGCAGACTGACTGGCGCCGCGGCGGGCTCGCGCACCGCGGTATCCATCAGCCGGCTCCCGCGCTGCCGGCCCGACCTCGTCCTTCGACGAGCCGCATGAAGATCTCCTCGAGCCGGTTCACCTTGTTGCGCATGCTGAGCACTTCGATGCCGGCCGCGGACAGGCGGGCAAACAGCTCGTTCAGCGTCTGCTCCTGCGACACTTCGACCTCGAGGGTGTGAGCGTCGACGAGCGTTGGCTCGTAGCCTGGAAGATCGGGCACGGTGGAGATCGGGTCGCGCAGATTCACGACGAAGATCTCGGTGTTGAGCCGGCGCAGGAGGCTGCTCATCCGGTCGCGCTCGGCGATGCGGCCGCCATCGATGATGGCGATGTTGCGACAAAGCGTCTCCGCTTCCTCGAGGTAGTGCGTGGTCAGGATGATCGTGGTGCCCCGCGCATTGATCTCGCGCAGGAAGTCCCACATGGAGCGGCGGATCTCGATATCCACCCCCGCCGTCGGCTCATCGAGGATCAGGAGCCGCGGCTCGTGCATGAGCGCGCGGGCGATCATCAGGCGGCGCTTCATGCCGCCGGAGAGGCCGCGCGCCATGTTGTCGCGCTTGTCCCAGAGGCTGAGCTGCTTGAGATACCGCTCGGCGCGCTGCCGCGCGATCGGCCGCGGAATCCCGTAAAACCCGGCCTGATTCACGACGATGGTGGACGGCGTCTCGAACAGATTGAAGTTCAGCTCCTGCGGCACGACGCCGATGCAGGCCTTCGCCGCCGCGAGATCGCGCTCGATGTCATGTCCGAAGACGCTCGCCTGCCCGCCGGTCTTGTTGACCAGCGAGGTCACGATGCCGATGAGCGTCGTCTTGCCCGCGCCGTTCGGGCCGAGCAAGGCAAAGAAGTCGCCCTGCTCGACGTCGAGGTCGATGCCCTTCAGCGCCTGGACGCCGTTCTTGTAGGTCTTGGTGAGACCGCGGACCGAGAGTGCATTCATCGCCACACGTCACTTCGCAAAATAGCGCGCCAGATACTCCTCGAAGGTGCCGGTGTCGGCAGCCTCGATCGACGCCTGGGCGCGCAGTGAATCCTGCGCTGCTTCCCCGAACTGCGCCAGCCGCGCCTGATTGGGCGGATACAGGTCGAGGATGTATTCCTTGTGCGCCCCCGACATCCGCAGCGCGAGATCGAAGAACGACTCGCCCGTCGAGGTCAGCTCCGCCATGAGGCGGGCCGAGGGCGTCAGCGCGACATCGTCGAGCTTGCTCGCCTGGACCGCGAGGGCGTGGGAGTAGGGCCTGCCGGGATCGCCGCGGTCGAGTATTTCACAGATGCCCGTCATGCCGTCGAGCAATTCGCGCGCCCACGCCTGCAGCGGTGTCGAGCGCCCGTCGCGCCAAAGAACGAGCCCGGGCTCGCGGCCGCGCCGCGCCACGGTGATGTGATTCTGGTCGAGCGATCCCTGCTCGCTCGCGCCGATGGGCGCGCTTTCCTTCAGCAGGCACATCGCGAGGAAGGCCTCGAGAAAGCGCAGCTTGTTCTGATTGACACCCACCGGATCGAACGCGCTGACATCGAGCGCCCGCACTTCGACGTACTCGACGCCGGCGCGCTGCAGCGCCTTCGTGGGCCGCTCGCCGGACCGGGCCACGCGCTTGGGCCGGATGAAACTGTAGTATTCGTTCTCGATCTGCAGGATATTGGCGTTCAGTTGCCGGTACCGGCCATCCACCTTGACGCCCATCGCCTCGTACGGCGCGTGCGGGGTCGTGATGGCGCGCGTGAGATCCCTGACGTACTCATCGAGACTGTTGACCGAGACCGACAGGCCCGCCTGGTTGCGATTGCGGTAGCCGACGTCGCTCATGCGCAGGCTCGTCGCGTACGGCTCGTATGCCGTGTCGGCGGTGAGCTGCTCGAGCGAGACGCTGCGACCCCGCAGGAACGACTTGCACACGACCGGCGAGACCCCGAACAGATACAACACGATCCAGCCGTGCCGGCGGTAATTGCGCAGCAGGTCGAAGTAGGCCGAGGAGATGAAGGCGGGGCCGCGATCGTGCGATTGACGCAGCTCGGCGTAAGCGTCCCAGAACGGCAGCGGGAACGAGTAGTTGAAATGCACGCCCGAGATGGCCTGCATCATCCGCCCGTAGCGCAGGGCGAGCCCGCGCCGATACACCGTCTTCATCTGCCCGACGTGGGACTTGCCATATTGCGCGATCGGGATGTCCTCATCGCGATCGATGGCGCACGGCATGCTCGTCGCCCACAGCAACTCATCGCCGAGATGCCGGTAAACGAACTGATGCAGATCGAGCAGGTACTGCAGGAGCTCCCAGCTCGTCGCGAAGGCCGGCGTCACGAGCTCGATCAGCGACTCGGAGAAGTCGGTGGTGATGTGCTCGTTGGTGAGGGCCGAGCCGAGGTCGCGGGGATGGGCGCTGGTCGCGAGGCGGCCTCGCGGCGTGACCCGGAGCGATTCCTTCTCGACCCCTTTCTTGCCGCCCTGCAGGATCTCGGGCTGCCGACTGTTGATCAGGGCCGACAGACGCCGCTCGAAGGAATGATCGATTCCCGGCTTCATATGGGTGCAGCTACCGACGCGGATGTTACGCCCCGATTACCGGGGGACCATTGGATATTCAGAGAGATTGACAGCGTGCCGTGGCGGCTTGTTATCCGGCTGCCCCTTCAGGCATCTTGCCGTGATGCGGGCCGCCCGCGCAATGACCCATACGCACTCGGGGACGGGCCCGTACCATGTCAACAGGAGACGCCGGCGCATGATTGGAATCATCGGTGGGACAGGCTTGTACCAGATGGACGAGCTCAGGGTCACGGACGTCCGCGAGGCCACGACCCCTTTCGGCCCCCCCTCCTCGCCCATCGTGCTGGGTATCTTGGAGGGTCGCGAAGTGGCCTTCCTCGCCCGGCATGGGCTGCATCACGGGCTGCTGCCCAGCGAAATCAACTATCGGGGCAACATCTGGGCGCTCAAGAGCCTGGGTGTCCGGACCATCGTCGCAGTATCGGCTGTCGGCAGCCTGCGTGAGCAGATCCGTCCCGGCGACCTCGCGCTGCCTTCGCAGTACCTGGACTTCACGAAGGGACTGCGCGCTCCCAGCTTCTTCGGGCGCGGGGTGGTGGCTCATGTCTCCACGGCCCATCCGACCTGCAGCCGGACCGCGGACCTGATCCGCCGGACGGCCGAGTCGCTCGAGTTGCGCCTGCATCATGACAAGATCTACGCGTGCGTCGAAGGGCCGCGCCTCGGGACGCGCGCGGAGAGCTCGTTCCTGCGCCAGGCCGGAGCGGACCTGGTCGGGATGACCAATGTCCCGGAGGCGTTCCTCGCCTGCGAGGCCCAGCTCGGCTACTGCACCATCGCCGTGGCCACCGACTACGACTGCTGGCTGGAGGATCCGGGCGCGCATGCCTCGGCGGAGCAAATCATGGACCTGTTCCGCAGCAACCTCGAGCGGGTCCAGCAGCTCCTCGCCCGGGTCGTGGCGACCTATGAGGAAGACGAGTCCCGTCCGTGCCGCCACTCGCTGCGCTCGGCCCTGGTCACGGATCGGCGGCGGTTGACGGCCGAGCAGGCGGCCATGGTGGACTTCCTCGCCCTGTAGTTTGAAACACGGGATCGGGCATCCTGCCACGATCCCGTGGGCACATCCCTGTGCCTGGGGCCGATGTCAGCCGGCCGTCTGCAGTCCGACGGTGACGGTTCGAAGCTGGGCGTCGGACGGCAAGGTGTCGAGGCGCCGCGCCGCGTACTCGTACCCGGCGGCAATCGCCTGCTCGAAGGCGGACCAGTTGAGCATGTCGATCTTCGCGAGCGGGGGTTGCAGCAACAGATCCGTCTTGTCCCGGTGGGCCGCCGTCATCGCGCTGCTGTTGACCATGCCGGCGCGCCACAGGATCTGAAAAATGTTGGGACGCCGGCGCCGGGTGCGCAGCCAGCTCATGAGCTGCCACGGCAAGGGCATGTCGCTCTCTTCGCTGTCGGTCGTGAACGCCCGATCCGCTCCCACATCGCAGGCGATGACCGGTCCACGCCCTAACTCGCGCATCGCATCGACCGGCAGGTTGTTCATCGTGCCGCCGTCGACGAGAACCTCTCCCTTGTGCACCACCGGAGGCAACACCCCCGGAATCGCCACCGACGCGCGCAGCCACCGCCACAACTCGCCGCGGCGATGAACCACCGTGTGACCGGTCGTGAGGTTGGAGGACACGCAGAAGAAGTCGAGCGGCAGGTCCTCGATCGTCAGGTCGCCGAAATCATTGCGCAACAACCGACTCACCTTGCGTCCCGAAACGAGCGACACAAAGGGCAGAGTGTAGTCGCGCAACGGCTTGGACTCGACGAACGCGCGGCGAAAGCGCTGTGTCAGCTCCTCGACACTCCAGCACTGAGCCACACCCGCGCCGAGAATCGCGCCCATGCTGGTGCCGCCGACGAGATCGATGGGAATGCCTGCCTCGCGCAGCGCTTTCACGATGCCAATGTGGGCAAACCCTCGGGCGCCGCCGCCCGACAGCACGAGACCGACGCCTCGCCCCGTCAGCATGCGCGCGAGGCGCGCGATGTCGGTCGAGGAAGTCATGTGATGATGCGGCAGGCCCGGATGATCCGCGAGCCAGCGACTGGCGGCACCGCGCACGATCTGTCCGTCGTGCATCAGTACCAGCTCGGCGCGCTGCGCGACGAGGTTGGGCTCGCGCGGCGCCGCAAGCGCCGCCCACTGACCCGGCGTGGCCTCCGCGCGCGCCAGCAGAACGAGGCCGTCGGCCTGACGAACACACAGACTGCTCCACCGGCCGGTCGAGCTGTCTCCTACATACACCACGTAATCGTTCGCGCTCTCGATCTGATGGAACCAATGGCTGCTATGCGATCCGGCACGCACGCTCCACACGAGCTCCGTGCGGCCGAACGCGCTCAGAGCCTTCACGAACTCGGTCGCGAAGCCCCCGACATCCACGTCGATACTCTGAGGCAGGAGCGTGAAGGTTCGCGCTCCCTGGCGCGAGCCGCGCGCATTCGTCTGAGAGGATTCGAGTCGATCGACCGTGAGACGCGCGATGCGCATCATCGCATCGGGATAGCGGCCGAATACCCGATGGAACGCCTCACTCGACACGCGGACCATTTCCGTGTCACGCAGCGCAACAACGTGCGCTGTCCGCGGCCTCCCGGAGATCACCCCCATCTCGCCGACGATATCGCCTGCGAGCACTCGGCCCATGAAACGGCGGCGATCGCGGCTCTCTGCGGAGAAGGCTCCCAGGCAACCGCTGAGCACCACATAGAGGGCGTCGGGCAGCTCGCCGGCCCGAAAAAGGGTCGCCCCGCCGGGCAGCGACATCCATTCGGCGATTGCCGCGATCTCCGAGACGATCCGATGATCGAGTCCTTCGAACAGAGGCAGGCCCGCCAACACCACGCTCAGATTCGAGCGCAGCATGACGGTCTCTTCGGGAATGTCTCCCTCCATGACCTATCATAGGCGCGCCGCGCGCCCGGGGCGTAGTCAGCGCTCCACGATCGCCGTCACACCCATTCCGCCGGCGGTGCAGGCGGAGACCAGACCGCGCCGCGCTTTCGGGTCGGATGCCAGGATCTTGGCGAGGGAGCTGACGATCCGGGTACCCGTGGCGGCGAAAGGATGCCCGAGGGCGACACTGCCGCCTCTCACATTCAGCTTCGTGCGGTCGATGCTGCCGAGCGGGCCCGGCAGGCCGAGGACATCACGACAGTATTCAGGGGATTCCCAGGCCTTCAGGGTGCACAGGACCTGCGCGGCGAACGCCTCGTGTATCTCGTAGTAGTCGAAGTCCTGCAGCCTCAGGTTCGCATCCGCGAGCATCGCCGGGACCGAATGGGCCGGTGCCATGAGCAGTCCCTCCTGGCCGCTCGCAAAATCAACAGCCCAGGCCTTCCCGTAAGTCAGATACGCCAGGATGGGCAGATTTCTCCTGGCGGCCCATTCTTCGCTGGCGAGCAGCACCGCGCTGGCGCCATCGGTCAGGGGTGTGCTGTTGCCCGCGGTCAGGGTTCCCCCTTTGGGATCGAACACGGGTGGGAGCTTGCCGAGCTTTTCGAGGGAGGTGTCCTGACGGACATTGTTGTCCATCTTCAGGCCGAGGAATTCGACGACCAGATCCGAGTAGAAGCCGTCACGCCACGCGGCCGCGGCCTTCAAGTGACTCTCCAGGGCGAGCTGGTCCTGCTCGCCGCGCGAGATGCCCCACTGTTTCGCCATGAGCTCGGTGCTCTGGCCCATCGACAGCCCGGTGCGCGGCTCGATGACAGCGGGCAGTACCGGCTTGAAATGCCGGGGGCGCAAGGAGAGCCACGGTTGCAGCCGCTGCCAGGCGCTGCGACCGCGATAGCTCTGCAGCAGAAGCTGCTGATACGAGCGCGGGTAGACGATCGGCGTGTCGCTGATCGAATCGGTGCCGCCGGCGAGCCCGCTGTCTATCTGACCCAGAGCGATCTTGTTGCCGATCAGGATCGCGGCCTCGAGGCTCGTGCCGCACGCGCGCTGCACGTCCATTGCCGGTGTCTGCGGATGCAGGCCGCTCGACAGCACCGTCTCGCGGGTGAGGTTGTAGTCCTTGGAATGCTTGATGACGGCGCCGGCGGCCGCATCGCCCAACCGCACACCCTGCAATTGATAGCGCTCGACGACAGCCCGGAACACTGCTGTCAGCATGTCCTGGTTGCTTGCCGTGGCATAGGCGGTGTGCGCGCGGGCGAAGGGGATTCGCACGCCGCCGATGATTGCGACACGCCTGACTGCTGAGCCAACGAGCATCGAAGTCCTCGCGAGGATCGGAAGAGGCGCTCGAATGCTAACAGCGTTGCCGCGAAGCTGCAGCAGCGACCGTACGTGTCCGCAGGCGCGATCGAGCAGCCGCTTCCGCTCAGGTGGACGGGCAGCGTATTCTGCCGGAAGGATCTCTGCGGATGCACAGCATGGGCGAGCTCACCACGATCATGGCACGTGACGGCCACGAGTTTCAGGCTTATCTGTGCGCCCCACCCGGCCGGCCGCGGGGCGCCGTGGTGGTCATCCAGGAGATCTTCGGGGTCAATAGCCACATTCGCGACGTAGCCGACAGCTTCGCGGCACAGGGCTACACCGTGATTGCTCCCTCTCTGTTCGACCGCATCCGCCGCGGCATCGAGCTGTCCTATACGGACGAGAGCCTCGAGCTGGGCGTGGGCTACAGGAAGCAGCTCGAGTTGGATGACACGTTGAAGGATCTCGCGGCGGCGTGCGCGGTTGTGCGCCGATCGGGGCGGATCGGGACCGTCGGCTATTGCTGGGGGGGCGCACTCTCTTACCTCTGTGCCAGTGAGCTCCCGATTGCCTGCGCGGTCGTCTATTACGGAAAAGTGGCCGACCACCTGGCGCGCAAGCCGCGCTGCCCGGTCATGTATCATTTCGGCACGAAAGATAAGGGGATTCCTTTGAGCGACGTCGAGCGTGTCCGGGCCGAGCGACCCGAGGGCACTTTCCATCTGTATGAAGCGGGGCACGGCTTCAGTTGCGATCAGCGCCCCAGCTACGAGCCGCAGTCCGCGGCACTCGCCCGAAAGCGCACCGATGAGTTCTTCGCCCGGTATCTGGCGGGAGAGGGCGCGGAATCATGAAGCTCAAAGATCCCACGCTGCTGCGCGTGCAGGGCTACATCGACGGTCGCTGGGCAGACGCCGACCAGGGCAAGGTGCACGACGTCATCAATCCCGCGACTCGCGAAAAGATCGGCACTGTTCCTGACATGGGCGCTGCCGAGACGCGCCGTGCCATCCAGGCTGCCGCGGCTGCTCTGCCGGCGTGGGCTGCCAAAACGGCGAGGGAGCGCGCGGCGATCCTGCGTCGCTGGTACGACCTGATGATGGCGAACCAGGACGATCTCGCCACCCTCATGACGGCCGAGCAGGGGAAGCCGCTCGCGGAGTCGAAGGGTGAGATCGCGTACGCGGCGGCGTTCATCGAATGGTTCGCCGAGGAGGGCAAGCGGGTCTACGGCGATGTCATTCCCGGTCACCAGGCCGACAAGCGCATCCTGGTACTGCGGCAGCCGATCGGTGTGGTGGCAGCCGTGACGCCGTGGAACTTCCCGGCAGCGATGATCACCCGCAAGGCGGGACCCGCGCTTGCCGCGGGCTGCACCTTCGTTTGCAAGCCGGCTCAGCAGACACCGTATTCAGCTCTCGCGATGGCGGAGCTCGGCGCACGCGCTGGCGTGCCCGCGGGTGTGTTGAACGTCGTCACCGGGCGCGGGGCGGCGGCTATCGGCGAGGAAATGACCTCGAACCCGCTCGTTCGCAAGATCACATTCACCGGCTCGACCGGGGTGGGCAAGAAGCTGATGGCACAGGCCTCGGGGACGTTGAAGAAACTGTCGCTCGAACTCGGTGGCAATGCGCCTTTCATCGTGTTCGAGGATGCGGATCTCGATGCAGCGGTCCTGGGCGCCATCGCGAGCAAATATCGCAACACGGGCCAGACGTGTGTCTGCGCCAACCGGCTGTTGGTTCACGGCTCGGTGTACGATGCCTTCGCTCGCAAGCTCGTCGATGCCGTGGGTCAGCTGCGGGTGGGAGACGGTCTTGCCGGGCCGACCGACCAGGGCCCCCTGATCGACGACAAGGCGCTCGCGAAGGTCGAGGAGCATATCGCCGACGCCGTCTCGAAAGGCGCCCGCATCATTCATGGCGGCAAGCGCCACGCCCTGGGCGGCACCTTCTTCCAGCCCACAGTCGTCACGGACGTGACGCCGAAGATGCTCATGGCGCGCGAGGAAACATTCGGCCCCGTCGCGCCTTTGTTCAGATTCGAGACGGAGGCGGAAGCGATCCGGCTGGCGAACGACACGGAATTCGGGCTGGCGGCCTACTTCTACACGCGAGACCTGGCCCGCTCCTTCCGGGTCGCCGAGGCGCTCGAGTACGGCATCGTGGGACTCAACACCGGCCTGATCTCGACCGAGGTCGCCCCCTTCGGCGGGATCAAGGAGTCGGGGACGGGGCGCGAGGGCTCGAAGTACGGGATCCTCGATTACACCGAGCTCAAGTACCTGTGCATCGGAGGCATTGGCAGCGCGGCGCAATAGGCGCCCAGGATGGGGCGCACGGGATAGGCGCAGCGCGGTAGGCGCGCTTGGCGGGCGCGCTTGGCGGGCGCGCTCGGCGGGCGCGCTTGGCGGGCGCGCTCGGTTCGGCCCGCTCGGGTCCGCTCCACAGCCCCGGCCTGCTCCACAGCCCCGGCCCCTTCAGGCCCGGTCCGCCAGCCCCAGGCTGTGACCGCGTAACTGTCTTCCCTGCCGTCGTTACGGTATCGTTGGTGGCCCATGCGCTACATCAGCTCACCCGATTTCCATCGCGAGGGTGCCGAACGCATCGGTATCCTGCTGATCAATTCGGGCACGCCCGCCTCCCCGGAGCCGCGCGACGTACGCAAATTCCTGGCGGGTCTTCTCAGCGACCCGCGCGTGGTGGAGCTGCCGCGGGCCTTGTGGCTGCCGGTGCTTTACGGACTGATCCTGCCCTTCCGGCCGGCGCGCTCCGCGCGCAAGTACCGCAAGATCTGGTCGGCCTACGGCTCACCGCTGCTCGACCTGTCCGAGCGACTGCGCACAGAGCTCAAGGGCACGCTCGCGCAGCACCTGCTCGCGCCACTGTCGCTCGAGCTGGGCATGCTGTACGGCACCGGACCGACCGTGCCCGAAGCGCTGACCCGGCTTCGTGAGTCCGGCGCGCAGCGCATCCTCGTCGTCCCGATGTTTCCGCAGTACTGCGGCTCGACGACGGGTGCCGCTTACGACCAGGTGAATCGAGAGTTGCGCCGCTGGCGCTGGTTGCCAGAGCTGCGGTACGTCGCGGAGTATCACGATTATCCCGCGTACATCGACGCTCTGAAGACGACCGTCACTCAGCACTGGGAAGCTCGCGGCCGTACCCAACACCTGCTCGTCTCCTTCCACGGCATTCCCGAGCGCTACTTCCATCAAGGCGATCCGTACTTCTGCAAATGTCAGAAAACGGCGCGGCTGCTCGCGGAAGAGCTGATGCTGCAGGACCACGAATGGAGCGTGAGCTTTCAGTCGCGATTCGGTCCGAGCGGCTGGCTGAAGCCCTATACCTCCCACGTCCTCACGGAGATGCCGGGACGCGGCATCCATGAAGTCTCGGTGATCTGCCCGGGATTCGCGGTGGACTGCCTGGAGACCCTCGAGGAGATCGAGATGGAGAACCGCCAGCGGTTCACCGACGCGGGCGGCTCACGATTCGATTACATACCGGCCCTGAATGCACGTCGGGAGCACGCGAGCTTACTCGCGAGTCTCATTGCCCAGCACTGCCAGGGATGGACGCACGTCGAGCTCGGGCTGCGAGCCGCCGGAGCGGCTCGGGGTGCCTCGGCCTGAGGCGCGCGCGTCCGCCGTCTGACGCTGCCCGCGGCACCTAGATGCTGGGACGCTTTCACGAGATCGCCCTCGCGACCTCGGACATCCGCTCCTCGGTCGAGTTCTATGAGGGCCTCGGCTTTTCGCAGGCGACGACGACGGACACGTGGACCCATCCGTATGGCGTGCTCACGGACGGTCGGCTCTTCCTGGGACTGCACCAGAGGCGCATACAGTCACCGACCCTGACTTACGTCCTGCCGGGCGTGGCCGGTGCTGCCAATCGCTTCCAGGAGGCGGGCATCGAGCTGCTCGTGAGCAACACGGGCGATGAGGTGTTCAATGAGATCGGATTTCGCGACCCCTTCGGCCAGTCCGTGTCGGTGATCGAGGCGCGCACCTACTCGCCGGTCACGCGCTCGCCCGATGCGCTGTCCGCGTGCGGGTATTTCGATTCGCTCAGCCTGCCGGTCACGGACTTCGAGGGCGCGCAACGATTCTGGGAGCCGCTGGGATTCGTCGCGACCGGGCTCGAGGAGACGCCGTATGTGCATTTGCCGCTCACGAGCGATCACCTGGACATTGCGTTTCATCGGCCGCGAACGTTCGATGTGCCGCTGTTGGTTTTCACGGGCGCTGATATGCGGGAGCGCGTGGCGCGGTTGAGGGAGGTCGGGGTACAGATGTCGGATGAGCTGCC
>DATEJM010000025.1:0-2739 GCA_035277965.1 Steroidobacteraceae bacterium
CGTGAGCATTCCGGGAACCCCGTTGCTCGAAGCGACAGTGGCTCTGGCCGGCATCGGGGCATACTGAGCCGACCGAGGTCGATGCGCTCGAGCCCTCGATTAACCCCGTCCTGGCGACGGGGCTGCGGATATGAGAGGCGGGCGGCGGATCAGGCGGTGGCGGCTCGCCGTGCGGCCTCCTGCCGCTTGCGCTGGGCGTCCAGGACGGGCCTGACGTTCCACGGCAGCAGGGCCTCGATCGCCTCGATGGTCGTCGCGGCCGGCAGTTGCTCGAACAGGTAGCTGAAGTACTCGAAGGGCTCCGCGCCGTTGGCGCGGGCGGTCATGGCAAGGGAAAACAGGTTGGCACTGGCTTGGGCGCCAACCTTGTCATAGCAGAACATCCACGACTTGCGGCCGAGGGCATATTGCTTGATCTGTCGCTCGACGAAGTTATTATGGATGGGCAGGTCCGGGTGATCCAGACACAGGATCATCTTGGGCCACTGTCGCGTGCAGTACCCCAGAGCCTTGCCGAGAGCGCTGTTGGGCGGTGTTCCGGGCAGCAGCGTGTCGACCCACTCCTTGAGCTTCTCCATGACGGGCCTGGACTTGTTCTGCCGAAGCGCAAGCACGGTGGAGAGCGGCAGCGTCTCGCCACGTTGCTCGTGCTCGGCGCGCAGTTTCTCGATCTCGCTCTCCACCGCGAAGACCTGTCGTATATAGCTGTCAATCGCAGTGTTCGCCAGGGTGCGGCTGCTGGGGAGCTGGCTGACCTTGCGCGCCTTGAAAAAGTAGGCTCTCAGATGTTGCCAACATCCAAAATGTAGCAGCCGCAGCTCCCGGCAGATCTCGTCGTAATGCTCCAGCCCATCGGTGAGGAGCTTCCCTCGGTAAGGCCCTTCCGGCCTGACTAACAGCTGCTTCAACGCCTCGCGGGTCCGAGAGGGGACGTAGTCATAGAGGATGATGCGCTTACCTGGCGGACCGGCCGCGCGTACCACCATGTAGTGCGTGGAAGTGGGTGCCTTGTCGCTCCTGAGCACCTGCAGATAGCTCTCATCCATATGCATGAATGAGGGGATGAAGATCTCCTCCCTCATCAACTCGATCAGCGGCAGGACCTTGTCACCACCGATCTTATTGACCCAGGTGCCGGCGGTGCCGGGGCTCAGCTCCATCCCGGAACGTTCAAGCTGCCGGCTGACGCGGAACAGGGGCGTCCCATCGTCGAACTTCGCCGTGACCAAGTGGGCCAGCAACGAGGGGCTCGCCATGGTCTTGGGCAGCAGAGTAGGCGGATTCGGCGCCGTGATGACATCCTCATGACGCTGATCGCAGACGTACGTCGGGCGGATATGGACCTCGACGCTGATCTTCGGAGGCTCGAAGCGATAGCACTCGTGGGTCTGCTCACCGATGCGCTTGAGCGGATGTGGCACAGGGCACTGCGTGCAGATCTTCTGCGCCTCGGGCAAATCGTGCGCGACCTCTACACGCGGGAAATGCTTGGGGATCGCTTTACGTCCGCCGGTATGCTGGCGCTCGTGCGCTTCGACCTTCGTGGTGCGCTGACGCTCGGCCTGCTCGGCCGCTTCAATCGCCGCCAGGACCTCCGCCTCGTTGAACAGCATCGGCTGCTCAGGATTGATGGCGGCGGCGTCTGTCTTCTGAGAAGAGCTCCCAAAGTACTGCGACTTGATCCAGCGCAGCTCCTCCTCCAGCAGGACTACTCGCTCACAGTAGTGAGTCCGTTCGGCCTTCAGCTGCTCGTTTTCCTTCTTGAGCCCCTGCAGCTCGGCCGAGCGCTGGGCGGCGAGGCTCTCCGCGAGCTTCAATCGAGCGATCAGCTCGGCGTTCTCGCTGAGGATCTCTTGCGCGGAATTGAGGCGGCGGAGCACGGAGCAGGAGTATACCGTGCTCGCCGCCTATTTCAACACCAACACTCAACTGACGTGAGTGAAAGTCACCAGCTTGTGGGGGCGCGCCCAGACATCGTAACCGTCCATGAGCCAATGAAGCTGCTCGCTGGTCATCTCCACCACCTCTTCCTCAAAAAGACGCGGCCAGTGGAACTTCTCCCGGCTCTCGATGACCTTCTGATAAAGGCCGAAGCCGTTGATGTCCCACGTGAGGATCTTCAGCGCATTGAACCTCCTGTTGATGAATAGGAAGTATGCGTTGCTGAAAGGGTCCTTCTGCATCACCTCCCGAGCCATGGCGGCCAGACCGTTGCGGCCCCGGCGCATGTCGATGGGCGCGCGATGCAGGTAGACCTTCAGGTCCGGTGCATTAGGCCGCAGCATGGGCACCCCCGGCCAATACCGCTGCCATCCAGGACGCCGGCGGAAACCCACTGCACTCGAACACCCAGCCGCTCGGATGCACCAGCCGGCACACCACCGACGCGCTGCCCGGCCCCGACGGGGAGGACACAATGCGCACCGGCAGAAACGTGCCCACCTTGTCCGGCTCTTTCGCCTTGCCCCAGCTCGGCCCGAGCACACCCTTGCGGACCAACCGCCTTCTGTCCTCATAGAGCTGCCGCACGTCCAGTCCGACCTTCGCGGCGTACTCCTTCAGCGTCGTGCCGAGCTCCTGTGCTTTGCGCATGTGTTCCAGCGCCTGCTGCTCCCGCTCGGTCACGGGGGACTCTCTCGTCATCATCGCCCACCTCCACAATCGCGGCATATCGCCGCTGGGAAGCAGCTTGCGAGAATCAGATCACCCGCGGGAAGACGCGGTTCCCGGAGTGCTCAC
>DATEJM010000026.1:0-4371 GCA_035277965.1 Steroidobacteraceae bacterium
GATCCGGGTGTTTGCGGGTGCGGGCTGCTCGATTGCGATCGGTGGTAATCCCACCGCCACGACGTCCAACTGTCCGCTGGCGGCCAACCAGACCGAATTCTTTGGCGTCGGGCCCGGTGAGATCCTCTCCGTCATCGCGAACGCAAGCCCATGATCCTTGAATTCACCAGGCACTGGCCTTTCATTCGGCGGCATCGGTGCAGCGCGCCGTCTCCTGTGGCACAAGCCGCCCCCACCATAATGCCCAGCGGTCATGTGTCATGGGTGCGCCTGCCAGATGGGAGCATCGGTTGGCTACACCATCACGACTCTTCCGGGTGGGTGGTGCAGCTGCAGAACGGAACGCACGTACTGACCAACCAATTCGTGAACATTGAGGCGCCGCAATGAGCGTCACCCTCAATGCGGGCTCCGGCGGTGCAACCTGCGGGACGGACACCGTTGCGGGTACGCCCAACATCGATTACCAGATCGTCAAGCTGGGCTATTCCGTCAGCGGCACGACGCCGACGCAGGTCTCCGCAAGCAATCCGCTGCCGGCCAATGTCGCTCAGCTGGGTGGCAATGCGATCAAGACCGGTTCGGGCAATGGCTCGAGCGGCTCTCTGAGCGTCTATCTCGCCACCGATCAGCCGACCCTGACCAATGCTCAGCCCGTCGCGCAGAGCGGTTCCTGGACCGTGACAGCCAACCTGGGCACGCTGAACGGTGTGGCGCTGGATGCCAGTGTCACTGGTTTGCAAGTCGCGCAAGGATCGACGACGGCCGGACAGAAGGGCGGACTCACCCTCGGAGCGGTCACCACTGCGGCCCCCACCTACACGACCGCACAGAGCTCGCCACTGTCGCTCACGACGGCCGGCGCGCTACGAGTAGATGGGTCTGCCATAACTCAGCCTGTCTCCGGCACATTCTGGCAAGCGACTCAGCCGATCAGCGCAGCGTCCTTGCCATTGCCGAGCGGTGCGGCGACGGCGGCCAAACAGCCTGCGCTCGGGACAGCAGGCGCGGCCTCCACAGACGTGATTACCGTGCAGGGTATCGCGTCCATGACCGCGTTGAAGGTGGATGGCTCAGCCGTCACGCAGCCTGTATCAGGCACGGTCACTGCAAATGCCGGCACCGGCACCTACAACATCCAGGCGAATGCCTCCGTCAACCTCAATCAGGTGGGTGGATCGGCGATTACGTTAGGCTCGAAGACATCCGCGAACTCGCTCCCGGTCGTCATCGCCTCGGATCAGGGGGCTGTTCCGGCATTGCAGAGCGGCTCATGGACAGTATCGATCTCGGGCACGCCGACCACCACGGCCAACCAGGGCACGGCTAATACCGCGGCGAACGCATGGCCGGTCACACTCGTCCCACAGACTGGCAATGGTTGGAGCAAGTTTTCCACACCGAAAAACAACTCCAACACGGCGCTCACGAACACGGTTGTTTCGGTCAAGGCAAGTGCCGCTGGCGAGATGGGTGGCTACATCGTCTACAACCCCAACGCATCGGTTGCCTATATTCAGGTGTTCGACGTTGCGACCGCAGGAGGTGTGACCCTCGGCACTACGCGACCGGACATGGTCATTCCCGTGCCGCCGACCTCGGGTGCGAACCTTGAATTTGCGAATGGTGTGAGTTTCGCGAACGGCATTCAGATCGCGGCGACCACGACTGATTCCGGCTCGACGGCTCTCGGTACAGGACTCACTGTGACGATGGTGTACAAATAAGGATTCATCCATGACCTTTCCAACCGCTACAACTGCCCAAGAAGCCTATTTTACTATCCTGGCATATGCCCGGCAGGTAAAGCAGGCGACCGCCTCCCAGATTGCCCTGGCTCAGGCCGGCACATGCTCGGGCGCCGATATCCTGAACTACCTCACGCTGCTCGCCAGTGCCAACGCGAGCATGCAGCAGGCAGCAGCAGTGACGGGGGTAGCGGCCTATGCGCAATCGGCCAGCGGGTCCACCTCGAATATCGTCACCGATTACCAGTCGATGGCGACAGCGATTTCAAACGTGGTCACCTGGGTCCAGGGGAACTTCCCCAATAGCGGCGGCACGCCTGCCTACCTATTGGTGGTCAGCTTCAACGCCGATGGAACGCAGGCGGCGCGCGTCTTTTCCGCGCCGACCCTGTCCGGCTATGTCACCCAGTTGCAGGCGCTAGCGGCCACGATCAACTGAAGGGGCGCACATGACTGCGCCAACGCTCGTCTCGACGACCAATAGCGCCTTCACCTCATCATCGAGTTCAACAGTCTCTACTGGCTCAATTTCGGTACAGACTGGCGACATTCTGGTTGCGCGAGCTGCCTCGGAAGACAGCCAATACACGCTCAACAGCGTTTCAGGCGGCAGCCTGACTTGGACACTGCAGCAGTCAGAGACCGCTTCGAGTCGAGCGCCAACGGCAGTTTGGACAGCCACAGCCACTAGTACGACGTCGCTGACGGTAAGTCTGACGCGGGCAACCAATGCGGGGTCGCCTAGCGCGGGGGTATCTGTCGAGGTCTGGCGCGGCTCCTCCGGAGTCGGCGCCAGCAACAAGAATACCGCCACCTCCGGCAGCGCGAATGTCTCATTGACTACAACCGGCGCAAACTCCGCCGTCTCAGTGATCGCCGCCGACTGGAACGCAGTCAACGGCTCCAGCCGAACCTGGCGCATAATCAACGGCTCGGCGATGACCGAGAATTTGTACGTGTTCGTCTCGGGCGTGGCGACTTTTTACGGCGCCGATACGCTCGATGCCGGAGCGGCAGGGGCCAATACCTATGGGACCTCGGCGCCCACGGGTGAGCAGTTCACGATTATCGCGCAGGAGATTCTCGGCAGCGGCGGGAGCGGCCCTACCGTGCATCCCTACATGATGATGGGAATGGGTAGCTGATGAGTTTGTTATTGACGATGAATCTGGCATTTGCATGGGGAGCGTCATCTTCTCCGAGTGGTCCCGCACCTGTGTACATGCGTCCCCTGGGTTTCCGGCTATTGCGTCTCGGGCACGGTGTCGGCGCAGCATTGCTACTAGGGATATTGCGATGGATCTAGAAACCGCACAAAAGTGGCTGAAATCTGAAGTCGGTCATCGCAACAAATGGCGCGATGAGGCCAAGAAGTGCGAGGACTATGTTGCCGGTGAGCAATGGGCACCCGAAGAACGGCAGGCCATGGAGGACAACCAGCGGCCGACCACAGTCTTCAACCGCATCGCGCCGATTGTGGATGCGATCGTAGGTCACGAGACCGCCAACCGGCAGTCCGTGGCGTACCTGCCGCGCCAGTTGGGCGCCACGCAGATCGCGGAAGTGGTTTCTGCCGCGGCTCGATGGGTGAGGGATGAATGTGGCGCCGAGGGCGAAGAATCAGACGCTTTCGCTGATTGCGTCAAGACCGGGGAAGGATGGATCGATACCGAAATCGAGTATGAGGTCGATATCGACGGCCAGGTGACCATGTCACGGGTCGATCCGTGTGAGATGGACGTGGACCCCTCATCGGTGAAGAAGAACTACGCGGACGCCAAGTGGTTATGCCGCACTCAGAAGATGGAGCGCAATCGCGCGTTGGAGCGCTGGCCGGACGGAGATTTTGAAACCACGGCCCGAAAAGGGGGCACCGAGCCGATCGATGTGATTGCTGCGGCGTTCTATCACTCCGACTCCGGGAGTGAGGGTCGCTCGGCCGCCGAGCAGGACATGGTGCTCATTCATGATTTCCAGTGGTGGGAACTAGAGACGGTCTACCGGGTGCCCGCCCAGGTCTTTCAGTCTCTTCCGCCACAGGTGGCCATGGCGATTGCACAGACCATGCCGGATGCCAAGCCGTCTGAGACGGGCATGTCCACGTTCACCCAGGAACAGTGGTCTACCCTGACCAGCCAGATCCCACCTCTTGCGAAGGTGAGGCCCACCCAGCAGAAGCGACGATGCTATTACCGTATGTTCTGGAGCGGCCCGGCGGAGCTCGAGCGCAAGAAGACTCCCACGGGAGATGCGTTCACCTATCAGGCCATCACGGCAAAGCGCGACAAGAAGAAGCGTTGCTGGTATGGGATCGTCCGTGCCATGACCGACCCGCAGCGGTGGTCCAACAAGTTCATGTCGCTGGCGCTCGAAAATCTGGCCAATTCCGCCAAGGGCGGCGTAATGGCGGAGATCGATGCTTTTGTGAACCCGCGGGATGCGGAAGACAAATGGGCCGATCCGTCCGCCATGATCTATATGAAGTCGGGTGCGCTGTCAGGTCCGAATCCCAAGGTCATGCCTCGCCCCGCAACACCTCTGCCGGCCAATGCCGGTGAGTTGATGATGTATGCGAACCAGTCAATCAACGATACGGCGGGTGTGAATCCGGCAGTGATGGGGT
>DATEJM010000027.1:0-43099 GCA_035277965.1 Steroidobacteraceae bacterium
AGGAAGTCCTGCACGGTAGCGCCGTCTTCGATATTTTCAAACATCGCGGTGACAGGCACACGAGTACCGCGAAATACCCATGCGCCGCTAACGCGGTCAGCGGTTCGCTCGACATCAGGACATGAGGACCAATCGATCATCCAGCGATGTTACGCCTTCAAAAGGGTGCGCTCAACGTCCGGCCATGGTTTAGCGGAGTACTATCCTAAGGCCATGTTTTCGGTAGATTTCCGGTAGACGCTGCGGCCGGAATGCCATGCCGAATTCCCGCAGAAATCCGGCCATGACGCACCTACTGCGCCGCTACACCACCGGCACCATCAAAGGAAGCGAAGCTAACCGACACTCAAACCTTCGCTCCCTCATATAACTCCGCGGATTTATACGGCACTCCGCATCCCCCAATCCCGCAATACCCATCCGGATTCTTCCCCAGATACTGCTGGTGATAATCCTCTGCGTAGTAAAACTCGCCGGCCTTCGCAATCTCCGTCGTGATCTTCCCGCGACCCGCCGCGGTCAGCCGCGCCTGGTAGGCATCCCGCGATTCCTCCGCGGTCTTCCGCTGCCCCTCATCCAACACATAGACCGCCGACCGATACTGCGTCCCCACGTCATTCCCCTGCCGCATACCCTGCGTAGGATCGTGGGATTCCCAGAACACCTTCAGCAGATCTTCGTAGTCGATCTTGCCGGGGTCATAGATGACCCGTACGACCTCGGCATGCCCGGTGAGCCCCGAGCACACCTCCTCGTAGGTCGGATTCTTCGTGAAGCCGCCCGCGTAGCCCACGGCGGTCGAGTAAACGCCCGAGAGCTCCCAGAACAGGCGCTCAGCGCCCCAGAAGCATCCTAGTCCGAAGACCGCTTCCTCGAGTCCGGTCGGGAAGGGTGGGGTGATCCGATGGCCGTTTACGTAGTGCGTCTCCGGAACCCGCAGCGCCGTGTCGCGGCCAGGGAGGGCGTCATCGTGGGACGGCATGGCGGCCTTCTTGCTAAAGAAGCTCATAGATCACCCTTGGGGATGAGGGGCGGATGAGGAGTGTGGGGACCCCTGCCCGGCAACTCAAGCCTACCGTCAACTTATTGATCTCAAAGCCTTCGTCTACGGAATGGAGGCCCCGACGACCACCGACAGGGGGCTCTCGCCCCCGCTGCTGTTGTAGGCGGTAATCCCGAAGTACCAATCCCCGCTGGTGAGATTCTGTACGGTGAACTCCATTGCATCGGGCGTGGCGACGTCCACCACGTTGTTCAGGACGTTCGGACTGGGACCGTAGTAGATCCGGAAGCCCGCGAGATCGGTGAGCAACGACATGTCTTCGTTGAGCGTTGGCGCTACCCACTCGAGGGCAACGGAGCTCGCCACCGGCGGCGGAGGGGGAGTGACGACCGGCGGCACGACTGGGGGGACGACGACAGGCGGGACGCTCACAGGGGGCACATCTGCCGGCACTACGGTAATGCTGAATGGGTCCAGCATCGAGACCGTATAGCCGTCCGACACGATGAGGCTGATCCCCGGCAGGGTGCCAACATCTCCGGGACCGGGAACACCGGACAGCGTGCCGGTGGCACTATCGAGCGTCAGCCACGGCGGATTACCGATGACGGCGAAAAAAAACGGCGTGCCGTCCGCGTCGTACGCGCTCGGCGTGAACGTGTACGTTTGTCCGACGGTTGCACTTGTCGGTGGGACCCCATCGATCTGTGGTGCGGTGTTCGTAAGCGTATCGGGAAACGTCTGCGCGACAGCCTGCTGGCAGCTCCATCCGGCCAATGCACCAAGAAATAGCACGCATACGCGGCGCCCTGTGCCGACGAGGGAGAACAACATGAGACCGCACCCGGAGAGTTATGTTTGAAAGAGTCCCGGAGTAAACAGGGCGTGCGTTACAGTTTAAAAACGTCCCCGCTTGCCGACAGGTGAGCGGTCCGCGCAACAAAAGGTTCACGGGCTCGTCACGCGGAGCGGGTAGAGGTGCCTGCTTGCGGCTGCGGGCGCAGGGGCTATAAGCTTCCGTCCCATGGGAATCAGCCAACCACAGAACCTGCGCACGCCGCCGATCGAGAAGCTGCGCCCCTACGGCGTCCGCGTCAGCCTCCCCGCCGGAGATCCGTTCCGTAAGCTGCTCGGACCCGAGTGGCATCGCCTCCACTGGTACCCGACAGCCGCCGAGCGTGACGCGGCGCTCGCCGAGATGAGCCGGCGGCACCAGTATTCGCGGGCCACCGACAAGCCGTCGCTGGTTTTCGAGAAAGTCGAGAAGCTGGCGGAAAGCCGCGGGCTGTAGTCGCGATCAGAACGTTCGGCCGAGGAACAGGTAGAAGGCCTCCTGGCCGTGGTCGTCGTAGCCAGTCGCCAGGTATACCGGACCCAGCAGCGTATCCAGGCCGAGGAAGATGCTGGCGTCGCGGTGAGTATTCGCGAAGGATACGTCGCGGCCCCTGTCCCAGACGTTGCCCATCTCAAAGGACACTCCCAGGTACGTCGGCACGTCCAGGTACCCCGGCCCCCCCCGGCCGATCTGCTTGTAGAACAGAGTGCGCGCGATGCCGTAATGCAGGCCCGTGAGCGAGTCGGGGCGCAGTCCCGACAGATTGAAGAATCCCCCGAGCGGGAACAGCAGGCGTAGATCCGTCGGGGTAATGATGCGATTCGTCGCAGAGGACGTGGGGATCTCGAATCCGGCGGGCGCGTTCAGTGTCGTACCACCCGAGGTCGAGAACACTGCGGTGTAGCGGCCGAAGGAGCGAGCGGCCAGATAGTTCATCGACAATCGATCGAAGCTGCGGTCCGAGCCGAGCCCCTGGCGCTCCGCACGCCATTCGATGCTTGCCTGCTGGCCCCTGCGCGGGAAGTTCAGATTGTCCAGTCGATCGTACGAGGCCCGCAGAAAGAACGCCTTGGTGTTGTACGTCTCGGACGGCAGCTCACTCGGATTTCCGATGCTGACGCGCGAGCTGCCGCTCTCGTACAGCAGACCCGCCCTGATCTGCCCCCAGTTACCGAATTCGCGCCCGAAGTCCAGGCCGGACTGAAAACTGCGCAGGCGGTACTCGGCCCGTAGAGTCTGGCTCCCTTCGCTCTCGGGCAACGCCAGATTGCGCGCTTGCAACATGACATGAGGCAGCACGAACCAGCTCGAGTCAACGCCCGTCGGCAGATAGACCTCGGTTGACACGAGCGACGTATCGCCCACCTGGAAATCCCACACCCACTCGCCGCCCGGCTGCGTGATCTCGGACAGCACGAAGCGGGTGGCGGCGTTGTAACTCGAGTTGCCCTTGAAGTCGTCCTGCAGGCTCAAGCCGAAGCGGACATAGTTCGGCCCCCACGAATTGCGGCGCGCGTTGAGCAGCAGGCCATAGCGGTCGTCCTCCTCGACGACGCGGTAGTCCAGCGATTCCATATTGCCCTGGCCGTAGAGTGCCGTGACATGGCGCGCGATGACATCAGGATCGAGGGGCTTGCCGGTAACGTCCTTGAAGACGTCTGCCAGCCGCTCCGAATAGCGCTCCGAGCCCTGTTCCACCTTCACGAAGTCGATACGCGGCGGCTCGCTGCGACCGCGGTCGCGTCGCGCGGTGTAGCTTGCGAACTCCTGCTCGCTGACCCCAAGGGGCGTGAGCCGGTCCTTCATCTCCTCGCCCGCTATCTCGCCGCCGCGGATGATCCGGGCCACCACACCGAAGTCGAACGACGAGGTGTCGCCCAGGGCAGGCTCGATGACGATGTCGTTCGGAGTCAACTCGGCGCGCTGCAGCCGGGAATTGTGCTGAATCAAAATCGCCAGCATCTGGTTGGAGATGACGGGCACGCTCGAGAGCTTGTCGCGCTTCAGCAAAGGCGTGCCGACATCTACCACGATCAGAATGTCCACTCCCATCGCCTTTGCGACGTCGACGGGCAGGTTTTCCGCGATACCGCCGTCCACCAGCAGCTTCCCATCCCGGTCCACGGGAGCAAAAACACCCGGCGCGGACATGCTCGCCCGCATCGCGCTCGTGAGATCGCCCGAGGACATCACGACCGGATCGCCGGTCTCGAGGTCCGTGGCCACCGCCCGGAACGGGGTCGGCAGATCGTCGAAGTGGTCGATCTGCGAGACCGCCAAGGTCAGGCGGCGCAACGTCTGGCTGAGCTTCTGTCCCTGAACGAGTCCCTTGGGCAGTTGCAGATGCCGGCCGCGCACGCCGAGCGGAAACTTCACGAGAAAATTCTGATCCTCCTCCTTGCGGCGGAAAGTCAGATCCTCGCGGGGCGGCCGGTCGCGGAAGGCATCCTGCCAGTTGAGGGAGGTCATGATCCCCTCGATCTCATGCGCCGACAGCCCGCTTGCGTAGAGACCACCGACGACGGCGCCCATGCTCGTTCCGGCAACCGCGTCGATCGGGATACGGAGCTGCTCGAGAACCTTCAACACGCCGACGTGCGCGGCGCCACGCGCGCCGCCACCCGACAGGACGAGCCCGATTCGCGGACGATGGGGAGCTGCTGCACCCGGCAGCGTGGCCGTATCCTGCTGCGCCAGGCCGGTCGAGGCCCACGCGGCAGCCAATATAATGATGAAGACCCCGAGACGGGGCCGGACCGCCCGTGGTGAAATCACCCGCGAAGAATACAGCATGTGGCAGCCGAAACTCATTCACTCCGCCGCGCCGCGCCGGGCGGCGGCGATCGCTCTCGTCCTCTGCGCGACCACCACGAGCGCGCAGACTCCGGATGCGAGCGATTGGGGGTACTACGGGGGGGATGCATTTGGGCAGCACTACTCGAGTCTCGACCAGATCCGGCGCGAGAACGTTCGCCAGTTGCAGGTCGCCTGGACCTATCGCACCGGCGAGCTCGGCGCCGGATTTGCCCGCGCGAGCAAGCTCTCCTTCGAGGCGACTCCGGTTCTGGCCTACGGCCTCCTCTATCTCGAGACGCCGACCAACATCATCATCGCCCTGGACCCCGAGACCGGCGTACCGCGCTGGCGCTACGACCCCCACATCGATCGATCTCGCAGATATTCCGAAGCCAGCTCACGAGGGGTAACCGTCTGGGAAGATCCCGACCCGAAGCGTCAAGGATCGTGTCGGCGTCGTATATTCACTGGCACGTTGGACGCGCGCCTCATCGCAGTCGATGCCGACAATGGCCGTCCTTGTGCCGACTTCGGCAACGGTGGTCAGGTCGATCTCACGGCCGGCCTCAGAATCCGTGATCGTCCGGATTATCTGGTGACCTCACCTCCGGCTATACACGGCAACGTCGTCGTAATCGGCTCTGCCATCGGAGACAACCGCGCAACCGATGTGGAGCGCGGAGTGATTCGCGGATTCGACGCGCGCACGGGCGCACAGCGCTGGGCGTTCGATCCGATTCCCGACTCGCCCTCGCATCCGGAAAGCTCGCAATGGAATCTCACGCAGGCAGCGACGACCGGTGCAGCGAATGCATGGGCACCCCTCTCGATGGACGACGAGCACGGCCTCGTCTTCGTGCCGACCGGCTCCGCCAGCCCCGACTTCTACGGTGGCAAGCGGCTCGGTAACAACAGCGCGGCCGACTCCCTCGTCGCGCTCGACGCCAATACGGGGAAGCTGATCTGGTCCCAGCAGCTCGTGCATCACGATCTATGGGACTTCGATCTGGCCGCACAGCCGGTGCTGCTCGACATCGAGGTGCAGGGAATACCTGTGCCAGCCGTCATTGAGGCGACGAAGACGGGGATGCTCTATGTCTTTGAGCGAACCAAGGGGCAACCACTTTTTCCGATCAAGGAACGCGCGGTCCCGCGAAGCCTGGTTCCAGGGGAACAAGCCTCGCCGACACAGCCTTTCTCGACGGTGGTGCCCCTCGTGCCACAAGGCAAGCTGCAGCCATCGGACGCATGGGGTGTTACCTTCTGGGACCGTGGCAAGTGCCGCGACCTCATCGCCTCTCATCGCAGCGAAGGCATCTTTAGCCCGCCGGATCTGCACGGCACGATCCTCTCTCCCGGTTATATCGGTGGAGTGGATTGGGGCGGAATCGCCGTCGACGAGTCACGGCAACGAGTGTTTGCCGCGGTCAACAATCTGCCGATGGTCGTCACTCTGTTATCCCACGAGGAGATGGAGGCGGAGGCGCGCTCGAGCGACTATCCTCATTCCGAGTTCGCGCGGCAGACCGGGACGCCGTACGCAATGCGGCGTGAGCCGCTGCTCTCGCCTTGGGGCTTGCCCTGTACCGCTCCGCCGTGGGGAACCCTCGTCAGCGTCGATCTGAGGGAGAACCGGATTGTCTGGCAGGTGCCGCTCGGGTCCACCGAGGGGCTGGGCCCGTGGTTCGCACCCACACGGGATTTCGGAACCCCTGGCATGGGTGGACCGATCGTGACCGCGGGTAACCTGGTGTTCGTGGGTGCGGCCATGGACAGCTACTTCCGCGCCTTCGACCTGGAAACCGGGCGCGAGTTGTGGAAATACCGTCTGCCCGCCGGCGGCCAGTCAACTCCAATGACGTACCGCGGCGGCCACGACCAGCGGCAGTATCTGGTGATCGCCGCCGGCGGCCACGGCGCGTTGGGCACCCCCAAAGGGGACTACGTCATCGCTTTCGCTCTCCCGAACGGGCGTCGAGCCAAATAGCGCCGGGATCATGGCGTTTGGGGCGGATCCAGCACCCGCAGAACCACGGCGAGAAGCACGACCAGCGCCACCGGAATAGCCACATACAATACATTCGTGAGTCGGACGGTGGCCCGTGATTTGTGGGGGTCCGCCGCCCGAGGATTTTCAGCGAATGGTGAGAACGTGCGGTTAGCCCATAGTGAGAAGGCGACGCCCGGTATAAGCACAATCACAATGAATTCGCCGTCGCGCGCATACAGGTGCCGAAGCCAGCTTGGTGCCACCAACAGCGCAATAACAGCCACAACAAGCACGACGACAGGACCCAAGACAGCACTAAGCTGGGTGATCGCGTCGCGACACGCATTGGCGGGCTCCCCTCGCCTTGTTCGCATCAAGTTTGCCGCATAAAACCGTAGGAACAGGCTTTCAATCCATCGCTTCATTGGAAATTGCAGTGCCCTGCGTGCCGAGATTCATGGGAGACGTGCAGCGTGACAGTCTACGGCCCCGCATAGGAGCAGATCCGCCTGGCAAATCCTTTGGCGATCGTCTTTGACCCTCCCAAAACGTTGAATAGCGTGTCAGCTGCCAGCGCCACAGGGCCAGCTTTCGATGACAGAAGGCCCAGAGAGAAGTCAAATGTACTCAAACTGGCATTGAGGTACTCGCCGTTGTGGACTTGGCCGGCGACATCCGCGGCAGCCAATCCGGTCGCGAGGAAGCCTGTAACCGATGTAGCTTCCCCCGCAAGTCCGGCTATCGATGTCTCTCTTCCGGTGATATCGATAAGCTGAACTAAACGACATTTTAGCTCGCTGGCAGCCTGAATCCGCTGCCTAAATCCCGACCCGGTCTCGTCGCTGGGGTAAACTTCTTCGTTTCGTGACGCGAGGCACGCGATCCCCGATGCTCTTCCTCATCCTTTCCATCGTCATCCAGGCCCTGCTCATCATCCATGTCATCAAGACCGGGCGTAACACGATCTGGATCTGGGTGCTGGCGCTGCTGTCCTTGCCCGGCGCGATCGCCTATATCGTGGTCGAGCTATTGCCCGACGTATTTCGCAGCCGCGCAGCGCAGCGCACCGCGCGCGGTATCAAGAAGGCTATGGATCCCCAGGCCGACCTCCGTCGCTACGAGAACGAAGCGCGGGTTACCAGCAACGTTGCCACCAAGCAGCGTTACGCCGACGAGCTCGCCCGGCAGGGCCGCTACGATGATGCGATCGCACAATATCGCGAAGCGCTCACCGGTCTGTACGAGCACGATCCCAACCTGATGCTGGGGGTGGCCCGCGCTCAGTTCGGCAAAGGAGAAGCCGCGGCCGCCCGAGCCACGCTGGACGAGCTGATCCGGTTGAACCCCGACTTCAAGTCACCCGAGGGGCACCTGCTCTACGCTCGCGCGCTCGAGGCCGAGGGCAACGCCCAGAAGGCGCTGGAGGAGTATCGCGTGCTCGCTTTCACGTACCCCGGAGCCGAGGCGGCCGTTCGATATGCCCAACTGCTACAGGCCCAGGATCGGAAGGACGAGGCACGCAAGGTCGCGCGCGAGCTGCTGGAACAGGCCCGCATCGCGCCCACGCACTACCGGCGCGCGCAGAAGTCCTGGCTCGACGCCGCTCAGCGCCTGCTATAGAGACTGACTGCCCGACTCGCGCGTGGCTCACGCCTGCCACGGCGGGCCATCGCTGTCGCCAGTGCCAGCCCGCAGGTCAACACCGTGGCCCAGTCGAGCGCACCGCCGCCGGACTTCGGGGTATTGATGGTCACCTGAGCCGTCGCGGACTTGTTCGGATCGGCTACCGATACCGCGGCGACCGTGACGCTGCCTCCGCTTGGGGCAGTAGTGGGAGCTGCGTAGGCGCCAGACGTCGAGATCGTGCCGACTGTCGCATTTCCGCCCGCGACGCCGTTGACCTCCCACGTGACAGCCGTATTGAGTGTATGACCAACGGTCGCCGTGAAATTCTGCGACCCGCTTCCAATCATCAAGCTCGCTGAACCTGGAGACAGGCTGACGGTGACCGGTGAGGCCACGTTAACCTTCGCCAGGCAGGCCGTGGAGCCGGCATTTGACGGCACTGCGGTTGCCGGTGTGGCACTGCTTGTGGTCACGGCCACGGTAGCAGTGTCCGTTGCGCCCTGATCGTCCGTGATTGTCAGCGTAACAGTGAACGAACCGTTCGCAACGACGCTTCCCGTGGAACCGTTAGTGCCACTGGCGCTGACCGTGTGTCCGCCAGAGCCGGCCCATTGATAGGAAACAACAGTCCGACCGCATGCCGCTGCGCTGCCGGATGCATCGAGAGTAACGGTCTGTCCCGACGTGAAGCTCGATGGCGAGACCGCGACGGCTGCGATCGGCCGCAACGCGGCCGTCACTGCGCCCTTGGCATTCGCCATACCTGCACCACAGGTGGTGACGGTGCAAGAGCATTCGTTGTCGGTCGGATTGTTGTTGTCGCACACCGCGGGCGTGCCCGTGTCGCTCACCGTCGGGAAGGGCTTCTTCGCGCCTTCCTGAAGTCGGGAAATCAACTGCGCGCTGTTGAGATTGCCGTTGACCGCCAGCATCAAGCCCGCGATGCCCGACACGATCGGCGCCGAGAAGCTCGTCCCGACGTTCGTGATATTGAGCTTGTCGGTGTAGACGTTGCTGCCCGGCACAGTCGTTCCATCGTTGACCGTCGTATCGATGGAAAACAGGCACGCCCCCGAGAGATTGATGCAATTGCCCGCAGGCGCGCTCAGCGCCACCTCTGGGCCGAAACTGCTGTAGCCGACCTTCGTGCCGGCCTGCCGAAGCCCCGCGACCGCCGCGAACCCCGTGCAATTGGCCGGTTCATCCACAGGTCCGCTCTCGTTCCCCGCGGACACGACGACCAGCACGCCGAGATCCGTCAACGTTTTTGCCACCTTGGCATAGGCTGCGCTGCAGGCGTTGCCGCTGGACCCCAGACTCATGTTCTCGATCCGAGCGGGATACGGATTGTCAGGCACTCCGTCCTGGTGAACGCCGGCCGCCCAGAGCATTCCGGCCATGATGTCATCGTCGTAGCCGCCGCACTTGCCCAGCACCCGCACGGGGAGAATCCAGCCGCTCCACGTGATACCGGAGGTGCCGGTGCCGCTGTTGGTCAACGCACCGAGGATTCCGGCGGTCCGCGTGCCGTGCCAGGAGCTGTCCAGGTGATCCTTGCCCGCGGGGATGCAGTCCGCCCCCTTGAACGGGGCCTGCTGCGCATCCGCGGCGCTCACCCAATCACCCGGATCCGACGGATCCGCATCCCGTCCATCGCCGTCGTTGGCGATCGTCTTGTCGCTGATGAAATCGTAACCCGGCAGCAGCCGGCCACCGGCTCCCGCCCATTGGAGATCGGGGTGCTCGAACCGCACACCCGTATCGAGGTCAGCAATGACGACTCCGCTATCGCCCGCCGTGGCGCCCAGCGTCGAGCCGCCAGTGCTCGTGTCCCAGGCCTCTTCCGCATCCACTGCGGAGACGGTCATGTAGCCGCCGTTGCTCAGCTTCGTGTTCTGCAGATACCACTGGCCGGAGTAGCCCGGATCATTCGGCACGGCATGGGGATAGCGCCAGTGGTCGACCTCGGCAAACTGGACATTGGGATCGGCCCGCAGGCGCGCGATCGTCGCGGTGATCGACTCGCCGTTGACGGGCTGAACATGCAGCGCATGCATATTGCCGAGCAGATGTCGCGATTTGTTGAGCTTGATTCCAGCGCGTGCTGCGAGGGCGGTGAGGCGGTCCTGAGAGGATCCCGAGGCGCTTGCGCCGCGCATCATCACGATGACGCGTTGCTCGACCGCCGCCGATGCGGACCTGGAATGGGTTCGTACCGGATTGTGCTCGGCAGCCTGCACGATCACGCCGGCAGCCACGAGAATCGACGCCGCCACCGCCCACATATAACGACTCATCAATCCCTCCCGCGGACTATCCACAGGTCTAGTGATGCTTCCGAAGAGTGTCCCTGTCGACTGAGCGCACACGCGGATCGTGCCGCAGCTTCTCGAGCAACGCCTCGCAATCGGTCTGTTCTGAGGCCGCGGACAGCTCGAAAACGAACAGGTCGGCCATGATCGCCCGCACGTAGGACAGGTGTACTCCGGCCGCATCCGCCACCGAGCTCACCAGCTTGGAATCGGGCGGCGCGACGGCGGATGAGTCAGCCCGAGGCTGGCCCATGGCGTCCGGTGAAAATGAGACGATCACCCGTGTCGTACAACGTTCCGAGGTCTCCGGCGTCCGGGCCGCACAGCAAGCAACCGCCATGATCGCGGCCAGCGCAGCAATGATCCGTGAAGCGCTGCACGTTATGGAAGTCGTAACTTGCACTCCTCTGCCCGGGATGGTCGTCCCACGCGACGCCCCCTTTCCGGGCGCTTTCGTCCCGGCACGCGCGGATCATACGGTAGTTGCCGGCACCGGGGTGGGCCAGCGTATAGGCCCATCCCTACCGCCTGAACACGCTCATGGGCGCCCGCCGCTTGCCCTGCGCCTTCGGCACCTGCTGGGTGATGCAATGAATATTGCCCCCGCCGAGCAGAATCTCCCGGGCCGGGATACCCACTACCCGCCGGCCTGGAAAGGCCCGCTTCAACCTGGCCGCGGCCAGCCGGTCGAGGCGGGAGTCCAACAGCGGCATGACGATGCCTCCGTTGGCAATGTAGAAGTTGACATAGCTGGCGGCCAGCCGCTCGCCTGCCCGCCGCGGCCTCGTGCTCTCGCTCGCAACGACGCCGTCAGCCTCCTCTGGCGACACGGGACGTGCCCGCGGCATGGGCAGCTTGTGGACCTTCAGCCTCCTGCCCCGTGCGTCACGCCAATCCGACAGCCGGGTGAAGGCATCGAGACTGATCGGGTACTGCGGGTCACGCCGGTCGTCGGTCCAATGCAGACAAACCTCGCCCGGTCGCACGAAGCAGGCCAGATTGTCGACGTGTCCATCCGTCTCGTCATTGAAGACTCCCTTACCTAGCCAGATGATCAGTCCCACACCCAGATATGCCCGCAGGTAGGCCTCGATCTGCGTGCGGCTCAAACGCGGATTGCGATTGGGATTCAGCAGGCATTCCTCGGTGACGAGCGCGGTCCCCTGACCGTCCACGTGGATCGCCCCGCCCTCGTTGATGAAAGGTGCCCGATAACGGGGCCGCCCCTCCGTCTCGAGCACTTTGCGCGCAACGAGATCATCCTGGTCCCAGGGAAAGTACAGCCCGCCATTCAGGCCGCCCCAGGCGTTGAAATGCCAGTCGACGCCCCGCACGTCACCATATCGGTTGACCACGAAGGTCGGACCGACATCCCGCATCCAACAATCGTCGTGGGCGATCTCGAGCACGCGGACGTTCTCGGGCAGCATCGCCCGCGCCGCCGTGTATTGCGCCGTCGAAGCGCCGACCGTCACCGGCTCCAGCTCGCTGATGGCCGTCGCGACGGCAGCGAATGCCCGTTGCGCCGGCCGTGCGGCCTCGCGCCAGTTATCCACTCTCTCCGGCCAGAGCATCCAGCATCCGGCGTGCGGCTCGAACTCCGCGGGCATCCAGAACCCGTCGGCCGCGGGAGTACCTGTCAGTGTCGAGCTCATCTCTCGTGCAGCCGGCTGTGCTTGAAGCCGTAGAAAGCGTAAATCGAGAAGCCGACCACAGTCCATACCAGGAGGCGGATCCAGGTGGCGATTCCGAGGGCGAGCGTCATCGCGAGGCAGGTCAGAGTACCGAGGACGCACACGACCGGAGCCCAGGGAACCCGGAAAGGCCGCGGGGCATCGGGGCGCGTGTGCCGCAGCACGAGCACACCGATGCAGACCACCGCGAAAGCCAACAGGATGCCGATCGAGATGAGCTCGCCCAGCACATCGAGCGGAAACAAGCCCGCGAACAGCGCCGCGCCGATGCCGGTGATCACCGTCGCGACATGGGGGGTCTTGAACTTCGGGTGACATCTGCTCACGGCCGGCGGCAGCAGCCCATCGTCTGCCATCGACAACAGGATGCGCGGCTGTCCGAGCAGAGAGGTCAGGATGACCGAGGTCATGCCGACGATCGCGCCGATCTTCACGAGCACGCTCAGCCACGTGAGCCCGCCATGAGCATCGAGCGCCACGGCAACCGGCGCCTCCACGTCGAGCTTCTGGTACGAGACCATTCCGGTCATCACCGCGGACATCGCAAGATACAGCACGGCAGAAATCACGAGCGCGCCGATGATGCCGATCGGCAGATCGCGTTGCGGATTGCGCGTCTCGAGAGCGGTGGTGGTCGCGGTGTCGAAGCCGACGTACGAGAAGAAAATGATCGCGGCCCCTTTCAGGACGCCACTCCAGCCGAAGTGCCCGAACGTTCCCGTGTTGGGTGGTACGTAGGGCGACCAGTTGCGCGTATCCACGTATTTCAGGCCGGCGACCACGAAGATCACGATGATGCCGACCTTGAGAGCCACCATGATGCTGTTCATGCCGGCGGATTCGCGCACTCCGATGTAACACACCCAGCTCAACGCGGCCGTGATCAAGATCGCCGGCAGGTTGATGAGGGCGCCCGTCGCGTGGAGGTGGCCGTCGAGCGGCGCGTTCACCAGAGCGCCGGGCAGCTGGATGTTGTACTCGCTCAGAATATTGACCACGTATCCCGACCAACCCACGGCCACCGCCGAGGCCGACAGAGCGTACTCGAGTATCAGATTCCAGCCGATGAACCAGGCGAGCGCCTCACCGAGCGTTGCGTAGGTGTAGCTGTACGCGCTGCCGGGCACCGGCAGAAACGCGGCGAACTCCGCATAACACAGCGCGGCCAGCCCACCGCCGAATGCGGCGATGAGCAGCGAGATAGTGAGCGCGGGACCTGCGTAATTGGCCGCGACGGTGCCCGTCAGAACGAAGATGCCGCTGCCGATCGTGGCGCCGAGCCCGATGGCCGTCAGCGCCCACAGCCCGAGGACCTGCTTGAGGCGCGCAGCACCCGTCCTGTCCGCCGTATCGACCGGACGCACGGCAAGCAACTGACGCAGCATTGGCGACATCGCAACCCCCCGGTTCGAATTTTCTTTCAGGGCCCATCTCGATGCGCGCGCGTGCACCACGTTGGCCCACCGAGGTGCGGCAGTCTCTCACAGACGGCGAGAACTATGCGATTGCTGCTGTGCTAGCATTGCGCGCTCGGCGGCCCTAGCCGCGCCGGCACATCTGACCGGCCCATCAGTTTCAGATGCCCGCCTTACGGAGTGCGCACATGTCCACGGCTGCAGCGTTGAAGATCACGCCGCCCCCTCAGGGTGCAAAGATCTCGATCGGCAACGGGAAGCTCGTCGTCCCCGACAATCCGATCGTCCCCTTCATCGAGGGAGACGGCACGGGACCGGACATCTGGCGCGCGAGCGTGCGCGTCATGGACGCGGCGGTGCAAAAGGCCTATGGCGGCAAGCGCAAGATCCACTGGCTCGAAGTCTACGCCGGCGAGAAATCCAACAAGCTGTTCAACACGTGGCTGCCGGATGAGACCGTCGCGGCCTGCCGCGAGTATCTCGTCTCGATCAAGGGACCGTTGACCACGCCGGTGGGCGGCGGCATCCGCTCGCTCAACGTGGCGCTGCGGCAGCTGCTCGATCTGTACGTCTGTTTGCGTCCGGTTCGCTGGTTCAAGGGCGTGCCCTCCCCGGTCAAACATCCCGAGAAAGTGGACATGGTGATCTTCCGCGAGAACACGGAGGACATCTACGCGGGCATCGAGTTCGAGCAGGGCAGCGCGGAGAACAAGAAGTTTCTCGAGCTCTTCAAGCAATCCTTCCCGAAGGCGTACGCGAAAATCCGCTTCCCGGAGACCTCCGGCATCGGCATCAAGCCCGTCTCGAAGGACGGCTCCGAGCGCCTGATCCGTTCCGCGATCGAGTACGCGGTCGTCAACAAGCGCAAGAGCCTCACCCTGGTGCACAAGGGCAACATCCAGAAGTTCACCGAGGGCGCGTTCCGCAACTGGGGCTATCAGCTCGCCGAGCGCGAGTTCCCGGCCCAGGTCTACACGTGGGAGCAGTGGGAGCGCACCAAGGCGGCCAAGGGCGAGAAAGAGGCCAACGCCGAGCAGGATGCCGCGAAGAAGGCCGGGAAAGTGATCATCAAGGACGCGATCGCCGACATCACTCTGCAGCAGGTCCTCACCCGCTCCGAGGAATTCGATGTGATCGCCACCTTGAACCTGAACGGCGACTACCTTTCGGATGCGCTCGCGGCGCAGGTCGGTGGCATCGGCATCGCCCCCGGAGGCAACATCAACTACCTCACCGGCCATGCGGTGTTCGAGGCGACGCACGGCACCGCACCGAAATACGCCAACCTCGACAAGGTGAACCCGGGCTCGGTCATCCTCTCGGGCGAGATGATGTTCCGGTACATGGGGTGGGTCGAGGCCGCGGATGCCTTGATCGCCGCGATGGACCGGACGATCGGCCAGAAGACGGTGACCTACGACTTTGCCCGACTGATGGAAGGCGCGAAGGAAGTCTCCACCAGCGAGTTCGGTGACGCGCTGATCCGCAATCTCTAGTGCGAGCGCGGCGCAGGCGGTGGAGCCCGGCATGACTGCAGGCCCCAAACCGGGTGTGCTGGACTGGGCCCGGCGCGTGCAGGCGATTGCCCAGACCGGTCTGACGTTCACGCGCGATCCTTTCGATCGCGTGCGTTACGAGCAGCTTCAGCAGCTCGTCAGCTCGATCCTGGCGAGCACTCTCGACCTGACGGAGTCGCAGGCAGGTGCTCTGTGGGCCAACGAGACCGGCTACGCCACGCCGAAAGTGGACACGCGCGGCGGGGTGTTCGACGGGGATCGCGTGTTGCTCGTTCGAGAGCGGTCCGACGGGAAGTGGTGCCTGCCGGGCGGCTGGGTCGACGTCAACGATTCCCCCTCCAGCGCCGTGGAGCGCGAGATCCGTGAGGAGTCCGGCTACATCGCGAAAGCGGTCAAGCTGGCGGCCGTTTTCGATCGCAACCGCCATCCCCACACACCGAGCGTCTACCATATCTGGAAACTGTTCTTCGTTTGCGAGCGGACCGGCGGTACCGCAACCGCGAGCGACGAGACCGACGCAGTGGAGTTCTTTCCGGTGCACTCCCTGCCCGAGCTGTCCACCGGACGCGTGACGGCCGGCCAGATCCAGCGGCTGTACGAGCACCGCCTGCGTCCCGAGCTGCCCACCGACTTCGACTGATTCATGGGTAAAATTCGCCTGCGTCGCTTTTGCGCACGTCGGCTGCGTTGCCGGCGGCACCGCAGTGGTAACGCAGCCCTGGGCTCGATATGACACAAAAGCTGCCTACCGCGCGCGACTGTGCCCTGCGCATCGCGGATGCTTTCACGAACTACAACGCCGAGTTTCGCGCTATCACGCGCCGGGCGCCCGGACGCTTCGACAGCCTCGACACGAAGGGCAGTCAGCGCGATGCCGTCGAGCGCATCGAGCTCTACGACCGTTTCGTCACGCAGACCATCGAAGAGCTGCGGCTCCAACTGGGAGAGCACGCGCTCGACCGCGAGCTGTGGACGGCGGTTCGCAGCGAATTCGCGGAGCAGATCAGCGGCCTCCCCGACACAGAATTCACGAAGACGTTCTTCAGCTCCATCACACGCCGGCTCTACGGCACTGTAGGGGTCGCGCAGGCGATCGAGTTCGTCGCGACGGACCTGGACCCGCTGGCCAACGTCACCTCCGCGGTCGGAACGAATGTCTATACCAACCACGGGTCGTTGCACCTGTTGTTCGAGGACCTTCTGGGGGACCTGCGCTTCCACTCGGCCTGGAAGGACTTCGACCGCAGCGTTGCGTATGTCGCGACCGAAGTGACCGGTCACCTGAAGGAGATCAAGGAGCAACGAGCGGTGACGCGGGTCGAGGTGATACGGCCCGTGTTCTACCAGGTGTCGCGCGCATACATCGTCGGCAGAATCATCGGACGCGACTTCCTGCTGCCACTCGTCATCGCACTGAAAAACACCGACGCCGGCGTCCTCGTTGACGCCGTCATGCTCGCCGAAGGCGACGTGAGCATCGTGTTCAGCTTCACGAAATCCTACTTTCATGTCGATCTGGATCGGGTCGCCGAAGCGGTGCTGTTCCTGAAGTCCATCATGCCCCGCAAGCCGGTCAGCGAGCTGTTCATCGTCCTGGGGCGCGCGAAACAGGGCAAGACCGAGCGGTATCGCGAGTTGATGCGGCACCTGGAGAACACGAACGACCAGTTCGTCCACGCCCCGGGCGAGCGGGGCCTCGTGATGGTGTGCTTCACGATCCCATCGTTCGATGTGGTCTTCAAAGTCATCCGCGACCGCTTCCCCTATCCCAAAGCCGTGTTGCGCGAAGAGGTGAAGGCGAAGTATCAACTCGTCTTCAAGCACGATCGAGCGGGCCGCCTCGTGGATGCGCAGGAGTTCAAGCGTCTGCGCTTCCCCAAGGCACTCTTCGCCCCGGAGCTGCTGGAAGAGTTGCGCACGGAGACCGCTCTGACCGTACATGAGGACGGGGACAACCTCATCTTCGATCACATGTACATCGAGCGGCGGATGACACCGCTCAATCTCTATCTACGGACCGCCAGCGACGCTGCGGCCGAGCGCGCTGTGCTCGATTACGGTCAATGCATCCGCGATCTCGCCTACACGAACATCTTTGCCGGCGACCTGTTGCTCAAGAACTTCGGCGTCACGCGTCACGGACGCGTGATCTTTTACGACTACGACGAGCTGTGCCAGGTCACGGATTGCCGATTCCGGGATATGCCCGAGGCTTCCCACCCGGAAGATGAGATGCGCGCCGAAGCCTGGTTCTACGTGGCCGACAACGATGTCTTCCCCGAGACCTTCATCAATTTCCTGGCATTCAGCGACGCGCAGCGGGCGATCTTCACGAAGTTCCACGGCGAGATCCTGACGGCCGAGTTCTGGCGGCACGTGCAGCAGCGCCTGACCGAGGGAGAGCTGATGGAAGTGCTTCCCTACCATCCGCACCGGGTACGAGTGGCTACCAGCTAGGACCCGATGCCCCTGCAGACGTCTGCAGGAGATGTAGAGGCATGCGTCGGTAGTGACATCCAAGTCTACACGCGTGCGATCACCCCCGATCTTAAGGCTGCGGCCCCATAGCTTCTAGCCGTGCGAACGCCACGACGAACCCGACGCGAAAGACGACCAGTCAAGACCCGCCCCTTGCTCGACCCTAACACCTGAATAGGAGACGGAGACAACGTTCCATAGTGAGATCCTCCAATGTTAGAATAAACTCTACTTCGTGTGGCCCTCGCTCTGCCCTTGCAACGCAGGATTCCCGCAGCAGAAACCGACGGAAAGCGACTGAATAAGGCATACGCGTGATTGAAGAGCCACTGACCGACGACGAAGTCTCACAGTTTGAGCAACATCTGATTTCGGCTATGCCCGCGCAAGGCCCGATTGGCAATGGAGCTTTGCGCTACAAACTTGGATGGGACGAAGACCGCTACTGGTATATTCGAAATCGGCTACTGCAGGCTGGCGTCCTCGTTACAGGACGCGGCAGAGGCGGCAGCGTCCTGCGCGTTGTTCCGGTTGCATCATCAGATGCCGAGCGGTTGGGTGCTTTCGCACCGCGAATCGCGGAGAAAGATTTATACGATCCGATCGTCTCTACTATCCGTTCGCACTGGATACCGGATCACCAGATACAGGACTTCGTCATCGACTGCACTGCCGTGCAGGGGCGCCGGGATACCGGGGGCAAGTGGACGCGTCCCGATGTCACGCTGGCGAGTTGCAACACTTACAAGTTTGTACCTGGGAAACAGGTCGAGTTGAACACGTTTGAGGTGAAGACCTTCGATGGCCTGGATGTGACTGCGGTATACGAGGCATTGGCGCACCGACGGGCCGCGCATCACTCCTATGTCCTGGCTTACGTTCCGGAATCCGAGCGCGCAGTGCTAAAATCCCTCTTGGATCGTCTCTGCGCAGATGCAGACGACCACGGAGTCGGCTTTATTGTGATCGGGGATGCGACCGACTATGAGACGTGGGATTTCGAGGTCGAGCCCAGCCGCAACGATCCAGACCCTGCAGACCTGGACAATTTCATCAGGACCCAGACGAGCGAGGAATTCAAGGATAGAATCTTGAGCTGGTGCAGAACCCTATGACGTTCTCCAGGTCTATCTGAACGATGTGAGCCATATGCGTACGATCGCATTCAATTTGTTTCCTGAGGACGAGCAAGAGGATTTCCGATCATCATGCGTGCGGTGGCGGAAGAGCCCGGATGAGTTCCTCGTCAAATCAGAGGAACCGGACTTCCCGGCAGGTGCTCTCAGGGCCATAGAGCGCGAAGTCATTGTAATCCACGTCCCGTCAGCGAAAGCGAGGCGCTATCAGGCCGGCCATGGATCGAGCTGGAATGCGGCATTCGAGGACGATCTGCAGGCCCTGTACTTCTCCGCCAGACGAAATAGCCTCGAAAACGCAACCTGACGACCCCCAAACGGCTCACGAACGGGAGGGCTCGTCCCGATCCGGCCCTTGCGCAGCGGCCAGGGCCTGCTCGATGTCCGCGAGAAGATCCCCCGTGTCCTCGAGCCCAATGGACAGGCGAACCGTTCCTGCCGTGATGCCCGAGATTCGCTGCTGCTCTGGCGGCAGCTCCCGCCCGCCGATCATCTGCGGCGCCATGACGAGCGACTCGGTCGAGCCGAGGCTCGCCGCCAGGGCGAAGAGCTGCAACGCGTCCGCGAAACGGCCTCCCGCCGCGAGTCCGCCCTGCAACTCGAAAGTGACGATCGTGCCGAAGTGGCGCATCTGCGCGCGCGCCAGAGCGTGTTGCGGGTGGCTCGGCAGGCCCGGGTAATGCACTCGCGCGACCGCCGGATGGGCGGCCAACCTCTCGGCGATCCGCTGCGCGCTGGCGGTTTGAGCCTCGTAGCGCACGAAGTACGTCTTCAGGCCGCGGGAGATCAGAAAGGCGGCGTGGGGATCCAGCGCCCCGCCCAGCATGCCGAAGTCGGTGCGCAGCCCGCGAATCAGCTCGCCGCGCCCGATCACGGCGCCACCCATCACATCGCCCGTGCCGGAAGCGTACTTGGTGAGACTGTGGAGGAACAGATCGATCTCATACTCGCCGTGCTGATGAAAGCCCGCGAAGGTGTTGTCCAGAACCGTGAGTGCGCCCGCCGACCGGCTGAGGCGGATGATGGCCGGAATGTCGGCGATCTTCGTGACCGGATTCGTGGGGCTCTCGAAAATCACGAGGCGCGTCGGGTGCGCCGCGAGGGCCCGCTCGAGGCCCGGCAGATCCTCGATGGACAGCATCGTATGGGTCACGCCGAAACGGCCCAGGAGCCGGCGGATCAGATAACGAGTGGGATGGTAGGTCTCGACGAAGCAGACGACGTGATCGCCTTGCTTGGTGAGTCCGATCAGAGTCTGTGCGATCGCGCCGACGCCCGTGGACGTCACGAGGCATTCTTCGCGCCCCTGCAGCTCGGCGAGCAGCAGCTCGAGCTGCCGGGTGGTCGGATTCGAGCTGCGTGTGTAGAAGAACCCCTGGCGCTCCCCGCGAAAAAACCGCTCCGTCTCCTCCAGTGTGTCGAACTCGAACTTCACGCTCTGATAGATCGGCGGGACCACGGAATGATTGCCCGGCGGCAGCTCGACCGGCGGGGGATGATTGACACGGGTCGGCTTTTTCATCGCAGGGCCTTGTCACCATATCGACGGATGCGGCGGCTCACCACTCGAGGGTGAAGCGATCGGCATCCAGATGGGCCTGGAACTTGTCGCGAAACGCCCGGAGCGCCGCCCCATCCAGCTCGACCGTCCGCAGCGCGGGCTGATCGTCGAGCTCGACGAGCGGCTGTCCCAGGAAATCATGCGCCGCGCTGTCCCCGCTATAGGGCACACCGTGCCCATCGGAACCGACGCGGTTCACCCCGACCACGAAGGCCTGGTTCTCGATGGCGCGCGCCTTGAGCAACTGCTGCCAGGGATAGACACGCACGGCCGGCCAGTTGGCCACATAGAGCAGCAGATCATAGTCGAGATCGGGCCGCCGGCGGCTGAACACCGGAAAGCGCAGGTCATAACACACGAGCGGACAGATTCTCATGCCGCGCCACTCGGCGCTCCAGACACGGCGGCCCGCGGTGAAGTGGTCGTTCTCGTGGCCGAAGCGGAACAGGTGCCGCTTGTCATAGTGCCGCATCCCTTCGGGCGTGGCCCACAGCAACCGGTTGTAGTACTTCCCACCCTCGCTCGTGATGACACTGCCCGTCACGGCGGCGTCGAGCGTGCGAGACAGGCTCTGCAACCACCGCACAGTCGGCCCCCCGGCAGGCTCGGCAACGCTCTCGACGGCCATCGTGAATCCGGTCGTGAACGTCTCCGGCAACACGATGAGATCCGTCTTGCCCGCGAGCGGGCTCAGCAGAGCCTCGAGGCGCGCGCGATTGGCCGCCGGATCGCTCCAAACGGGCGCCTGCTGAGCGAGTGTGACCCGAAGTTTCCCCATGCGTCGCCCTCAGGCACCTGCGCGATTGAGCCCCTGTGCGAAAGTATTCAGCCGGTCCATCGCCTCATCCAGCGTCCGGTCGCGCTTCGCTACGCACAACCGCAGGAACGGCAGCCGCGGCGGATCGGCATAGAAGGGCGACAGGGGAATGGTGGCGACGCGCGCTTGCATCAGCAAGCGCTCCGCGAACGCGAGGTCGTCGGGCGGGGCGAACTGGCTGAAGTCCAACAGCTGGAAATACGTACCCTGAGCCGGCGGCAAGGCGAAGCCGGAATTGGCGAGTGCCGCTCGCACACGGTCGCGCTTGGCCTGGAAGAAGTCGGCCAGCCCGCGCCAGACATCCGGCTTCTCGCGCAGATACGCCGCAATCGCCACTTGCAGCGGATGCGAGATGCTGAAGGTGTTGAATTGGTGCACCTTGCGCAGCTCCTGTGTCAGGACGGGAGGCGCGATGCAGTAACCGATCCGCATTCCGGTCGCATGCAGCGTCTTGCCGAATGAGAAAACCGCAAAGCTGCGCGACGCCAGCTCCGGATGCAGCAAGACGGAGTGGTGGGCGCGTCCGTCGTACACGACGTGCTCGTAGACCTCATCGGAGAGCACGAGAAGATCGTGCTTGCGCGCGATCTCGGCAAGAGCCGCAACATCCTGCGCGGATGCCATCGTGCAGGCGGGGTTCAGCGGGCTGTTGAAAAGCACGAGCCTCGTGCGCGAACCGACGGCCGCTTGAACGCGATCCCAGTCGTACCGGAATCCCGGCTGCGTGAGAGGAAGCCGGATGCATCGCCCACCGGCGAGCCGCACGGCAGGCTCGTAGGAGTCGTAAGCCGGGTCGAAGGCGATCACTTCATCGCCCGATCCGACGACGGCCTGAATCGCCGAATAGATCGCCTCGGTGGCTCCCAGGGTGACCGTGATCTGCGACTCCGGATTCACGGCGAGCCCGTGAGCCGCATGCAGCTTCTGGGCGATCCGCTCGCGCAGCTCGAGCGAGCCTTCCATGGGCGCATACTGGTTGTAGCCCCGCGTCATCGCGTCGGCGACGAGCTCCGTCAGACGCGGATCGATGTCGTAATCCGGGAAGCCCTGGCCGAGGTTCAGCGCATTGAGCTCGCGCGCCCGGCGCGACATGACCGTGAAGATGGTCGTCCCGACGTCGGGCAGCTTGCTGCGGATCGAGGCATTCACTCAGGTCGCCGCTTCGGCAGCCGCGAGCGCGGCACCGATCACCCCCGCCTGGCCGGTGAACTGAGCGGGCCGGATCGGAGCTCCGGCGCGCAGCAGCGGCGAGAACTCGTCAAACCGCTCGCTCACGGCGCCGCCGAGAATGAACAGGTCCGGCCAGAACAGCGCGTGCATGCGCTGCAGATACGCATTGACGCGTTCTATCCAGGCCGGCCAGTCCAGCTTCTCCGCGGTGCGCACCGCGGCGGACGCCGACTTCTCCGCGTCACGCCCATTGAGCTCCATGTGGCCGAGCTCGGTGTTTGGAAACAATTTTCCCTCGGTGAACAGGGCCGTGCCGATACCCGTTCCGAACGTGAGCATGATGATCGTACCGGCCACACCGCGTCCGGCGCCCCACCTGACTTCAGCGAGGCCGGCTGCGTCAGCGTCATTGAGAAACACTCCACGGCGGCCCAGAGTACGCTCCACCAAGGCGGCCCCGTCCACACCCTGCCAACCCGAATCGATGTTGGCCGTGGTGCGCGCTTTGCCGTCCTTGACGACCCCCGGGAATGTGAGCCCCACGGGGCCCGAGGTCGCGCCGAGCCGCGACGCGAGGCCGCCGATGACCGGCATCAGGGCATCCGGTGCCGAGGGTCGGGGCGTGGGCGCCGCGATCAGCTCCCCCTCTACCCGGCCCATGCCGACATTCACCAGCCCCGCCTTGATGGACGAGCCGCCGATATCGATTCCGAGAGCGATCTGTGTCATGGCCTAACTGTTGGCAGCCGCGGCGAGCTGGGCATCCCGCTCCCGCCGGCGATTCTGATGGCGCATCCATACAGCCGAGGCGATGATTCCGGACGCCACGATGAGCACCATGATCGTTGCCAGCGCATTGACGTCGGGGCTGACACCGAGCCGTACCTTCGAGAAGATGACCATCGGCAGTGTACTCGACCCCGGGCCCGCGACGAACTGCGAGATGACCAGGTCGTCCCAGGACAGCGTGAAGCCGAGCAGCCAGCCTGAGACCAGTGCCGGAACGATCAGCGGCAGGGTGACACGCATGAAGACCGTCACGGGGCGGGCGCCGAGGTCCATGGCCGCCTCCTCCAGGCTCTGGTCGAAGCCCACGAGGCGGGATTGCACGACGACCGTGACGTAGGCCATGCAGAAAGTTATATGCGCGAGCGTGACCGTAACCGCGCTGCCTCCCTTGGGCCAGCCGATGCTGTTCTCCAGCGCGACGAACAACAGCAGCATGGACAGACCCGTGATCACTTCGGGCATGACGAGTGGAGCCGTCGTCAACCCCGCCAGCAGAGCGCGGCCGCGGAACGCGCCGAAGCGCACGAGCGACACCCCCGCCAGAGTTCCCAGCACGACCGCGACACTCGCCGCGATCGTCGCGATCTTGATGGACAGCCACGCGGCCGCCAGGATCTGGGCGTTGGAAGCCAGCGCCGCATACCACTTCAGGGTGGGTGAGTTCGCCGCGTCCCAGACCGTCACGAGCCTGGAGTTGTTGAACGAGAAGACGATCATGGACACGATCGGCACGTAGAGGAACACGAGTCCCACTCCCAGCAGGATGCTCGACAGCCACCCGCGCGACCTCACTGACGCGGCCTCACTGACGCAACCTCACTGACGCGGCCTCACTGATGCGGCCTCACTGAGACGACCTCATTTGCGCGCCTCCTCCAGTGTCCGCCGCTCGAAGCGCTGGAACAGCATGATGGGCACCACGAGGAGCAACAGCATGAGGATGGCCACGGCGCTCGCGACCGGCCAGTCACGGTTCGAGAAGAACTCGTCCGACAGCACCCGCCCGATCATGAGCTGATCGGTCCGGCCGAGGAGCGAGGGGATCACGTATTCGCCCACGGCCGGAATGAAGACCAGCAGGGATCCCGCCGCGATGCCTGACACCGACTGCGGCAGCGTGATCCGCAGAAACGACATCACCGGCCGCGCTCCCAGGTCCGCGGCCGCCTCGATGAGAGTCAGGTCGTGTTTCTCGAGATTGGAGTACAGCGGCAGGATCATGAACGGCAGGTACGAATACACGATGCCGATATACACCGCGAAATCCGTCTGCATGAGCGTCAGCGGCTCATGTATCACCCCCAGATACAGCAGCACATTGTTGATGACGCCGTTGTTCTTCAGCAGCCCGATCCACGCATAGACCCGCAACAGGAACGAAGTCCAGAACGGCAGCACGATCAACATGAGCAAAACGTTGCGTGAGGTCGGACTCGCGCGGGCGATCGCATAGGCCATCGGATAGCCGAGCAGCAGGCACAGCAGCGTCGACACGGCCGCGACCTTCAGCGAGTACAGGTACGAGTCGATGTACAGGGGATCGGTGAAGAGGAAAGCATAGTTCTGCAGATTGAGCTTGAGGGCGCTCGGCAGGCCATTGTGCCACTCGAAGAGGGGCGCATACGGCGGCACCGCGAGCCGGACTTCGGAGAACGAGATCTTGAAGACGATGATGAACGGAATCAGGAACAGCCCGATCAGCCACAGGGTGGGAACCCCGAGCACGATCCGCCTGCCCGCCCGCCTGCTCGTCCTATTGGCCAGCCGGATCGCCATGTCCTATCGGGTCAGCACCACGGGGCTGGAGGGATCCCACCACAGGTACACGGTCTCCTCCCATGTGATCCGGTCCGCCGCGTGTCGCGCTACATTGGGCATCGTCACGCGGACGCTCTTGCCGGACTCGATCTGCACGAGATAGATCGACATGTCGCCCATGTAGGCGATTCCCTTCACCACGCCGCGCGCTGCGTTCTCCTCCATTGCGGCACCGGCCGCGCGCTGCGGCGGCGGGCTGCGGCCGATGTGGATCTTCTCAGGCCGTACGGCCACCCAGACCGTCGCATCGGCGGCCGAGCTGATCCCATGATCGACATACACGGCGGCGCCGAGCTCCTTGCAACGGATGCGCACGTGGTCCGGCTCGTCCTCGATGAGCCTGCCCTCGAACATGTTCACGGAGCCGATGAAGTCCGCGACGAAGCGGGTGGCGGGAAATTCATAGATGTCGGTCGGCGTCCCGACTTGAACGATCTGACCGTGGTCCATCACGCCCATCCGGCAGGAGAGCGTCATCGCCTCCTCCTGATCGTGCGTGACGACGATGAACGTGACCCCGAGTCGATCCTGGATGTTCACCAGCTCGAACTGTGTGCGCTCGCGCAGCTTGCGATCGAGGGCGGCCAGCGGCTCATCGAGCAACAATAGCTTCGGCCGCTTCACGAGCGCGCGCGCCAGAGCGACACGCTGCCGTTGTCCGCCCGAGAGCTGGTGGGGCCTGCGTGCCTCGAACGGCCCCATCTGCACGATCTCCAGGATCTGCGCGACCCGCTCCTTGATCTCGGCGCGGCCGAGACCCTCCTGCTCGAGCCCGAACGCCACGTTCTTCGCGACCGTCATGTGCGGAAACAGGGCGTACGACTGGAACATCATGTTGACCGGCCGCTCGTAGGGCGGAATGCCGGTCATGTCCTGGCCGTCGATGTAGATCCTGCCGCTGGTCGGCGTCTCGAAGCCCGCGAGCATCCGCAACAGGGTCGTCTTCCCGGATCCCGAGCCACCGAGCAGGCAGAAGAACTCGCCCCTCTGCACGTCCAGCGACACGTCGTTGACGGCGACGAAGTCGCCGAACCGCTTGGTGACGCTCTCGATGCGGACGTACGGCGCCGGTGCGTGAGTATCGGTCGTCGGTTGGGTGCTCACGCGGCGATATCTGCGCTCATTGACCGGTTTTGAAGCGCGTCCAGCTGCGCGTGAGCAGGCGCTCGAACGATTGCGACTTCGCCCGCTCGGGAACCAGCCTGGTGCGCAACGAGGGCGGCGGATAGATATTGGGATCGCCGCTCACGGCCGGATCGAGCAGCGGGTAGGACGCCTCGTTGCCATTCGCGTACTTCACGAGGTTCGAGTTCTTGGCGGCCACCTGCGCTTCGAGCAGATAGTTGATGAACAGATGCGCGTTCTTCGAATGCGGCGCATCGGCCGGGATGGCCAGCATGTCGAAGTTCATGACCGTGCCTTCACGGGGCAGCGAGTATTTCACCTCGATCCCCTTGCCCGCTTCGCGGGCCCGGTCGCGCGCCTGCTTGACGTCACCGGACCAGCCGAGGGCGAGGCAGGTCTCGCCGTTCGCGAGGTCGTCGATGTACCGCGAGGCATCCACGTAGCGCAGGTAAGGGCGGATCTTGAGCAACGTCTGCTCGGCGGCCTTCAGATCCTCCGGCGACTCGCTGTTGGGATCCTTCCCGAGATAGATGAGCGCCGTGCCCACGACCTCGGAAGGCGCATCGAGGACCGATACGCCGCAGTCTTTGAACTTCGACACGACCGCCGGGTCGTAAATCATCCTCAGGCTGTCCACCGGCGCATCCGGCATGCGCTCGTTGATCTTCGCGACATTGTAGCCGGGCCCCGAGGTCACCCACATGTAGGGCACGCTGTAGTCGTTCCCGGGGTCATACATCGCGACACGCTGCGTGATCTGCGGGTCGAGATTCTTCAGGTTGGGCAGCAGCGACTTGTCGAGCTTCTGGAATACGCCCGCCTGGATCTGGCGCTCGAGGAACGGCCCCGAGGGCACGACCACATCATAGTTCGTGTGGCCGGTGAGGAGCTTCGTCTCGAGTTTCTCGTTCGCATCGAAGACGTCGTAGTTGATCCGGATGCCGGTCGCGCGCTTGAAGTCTTCGAGAACGCTTGGCTCGATGTAGTCCGACCAGTTGTAGACATTGAGGACCTTCTCCTCGGGTGCGGCTGTCGCGCTCGTCCCCGCTCCCTGCGGACCCGGGGCACCGCCACAACCCGCCAGCAGCACGGCGAGCGCCGCGCCGCGAGCCCAGACGCGAACTTCTTGTGTCATCACGACTTTATATAATATTCAGACGTTGAGGAGCAGATGCTCCCGCTCCCAGGAGCTGATCACCTGCAGGAACACCTCGTACTCGGCTTCCTTCACGATCGTGAAAGCCGAGACGAACGCCTCGCCCAGCACGCGCACGAGCGATTCCGATTCCCGCAACTCGCGCAACGCGTCATCGAGCGAGCGCGGCAGGCCGAACGGCAGATCGTGAGCGCTGCCGGTGATGGGATCGCTCGGCTGCAGGCCCTCGATCATGCCGAGATAGCCGCATGCCAGCGAGGCCGCGATGGCTATGTACGGGTTCGCGTCCGCTCCGCCTACGCGATTCTCCACCCGACGGGCATCGGGGCTCGACATCGGCACCCGCAGACCCGCGGTGCGATTGTCATAGCCCCAGTGGACGTTGATGGGCGCGGACAGATATCGCGTCAGGCGCCGATAGGAGTTCACATTCGCGCAGAACAGAGCCATCGCGGCGGGCAGGTATTTCTGCAGGCCGGCGATGTGCGAGAAGAAGAGGCTCGAGGGTGTGCCATCCGGATTGCTGAAGATGTTCTGGCGGGTCTTGGTGTCCACCACGCTCTGGTGGATGTGCATCGCGCTACCGGGCTCCTTGGCGTGCGGCTTGGCCATGAAGGTGGCGTAGATCTTGTGGCGCAAAGCCGCTTCGCGAGCAGTGCGCTTGAAGAGGAACGCCTGATCGGCGAGATCGAGCGGATAGCCGTGGATGAGATTGATCTCCATCTGCGCCGGCCCGTCCTCGTGGATCAGCGTGTCGATCTCGATGTCCTGATCCTCGCAGAACTGGTAGATGTCATCGAACAGCGGGTCGAACTCGTTGACCGCGGCAATACTGTAGGACTGACGACCAGGCTCCGCGCGCCCGGAACGGCCGACGGGAGGCCGAAGAGGATAGTCGGCATCCTTGTTCTGCTCGACCAGGTAGAACTCGAGCTCCGGAGCGACTACCGGCTCCCATCCTCGCTGCGCGTACAGCTCGAGCACGTTGCGCAGCACGTGGCGCGGCGCCATCGTCACGCGCCTTCCGTCCGAGTAAAAGCAGTCGTGGATAACCTGCGCGGTCGGCTCGGCCGCCCAGGGGACGCGCCGCACCGTTTTCGGGTCGGCCTTGAGGACGATATCGATCTCGGCCGGGCTCATCGCATCGCCGGTCTCAGGCGGATAGTCGCCCGTCACCGTCTGCAGAAACACGCTCTCGGGCAGGCGCATGCCCTCGTCCTCGGCGAATTTCTCCGCGGGCATGATCTTCCCGCGGGCAATGCCCGCCATGTCCGGAATGATGGCCTCGACTTCGGAAATGCCGTGATCGCGGAAGAACTGCTGGATCTCGCTCGCCATGAATACACCTTACTTTCCGGTCGCGCGCGCGGCCGTCACTTCGACCAGGCCCGCTCCCGGCTCGCGGAGCCGAAAGCGGCAAACAACGCTCGGGAGAACGGATTGCTCATCACCTGCCACTCCGGATGCCACTGCACGGCGACCGCGAAAGTGGCCGCATCGCCGACCCGGAAGGCCTCCACGAGGCCATCGGGCGCGCGCGCTTCCACGACGAGCCCCGGTCCCAGCCGATCGATCCCCTGCGAATGCAGGGAATTGACGCGGATGCGGTCCGAGCCCGCGAGCGGCCGCAGCAGGCCACCCTCCTCCAGGTACACATCGTGTGCCGGGCCGTACTGCACTTCGAGAGGCTGCGACTCGTCGTCGCGATGATCCAGGTTACCGGCAACCTCGTGCACGCGCTGATGCAACGAGCCGCCGAAAGCAACATTCATCTCCTGGAAGCCGCGGCAGATCCCGAAAGCGGGCACGCCATTCGCGACCGCCCGACGAATCAGCGGCAGCGTCGTCGCGTCGCGCGCGGGATCGTGCAGCGTTCCAGGCAGGCTTGGCGTCCCACCGTACAGATGCGGCTCGACGTTCGAAGGGCTTCCCATGAAGAGGATGCCATCGAGACGGTCCAATAATTCGCTGAGGCCCAGCTCCTGCGCCAATGCGGGAATGATGACCGGAATGCCATCCGCCGCCTCGAGGACCGCGCGCGCGTACTTCTCGCCCGCGAGATGGGAAGGGTGTTGGCCGATCACACGTCGATCGGCGGGAATCCCGATTAAAGGGCGGCTCGCGGCCATGGCGACTTCCGAGGGTGTTTATTATTAAACCAACCCACCGGCACTCTTCTCCACACGAGCCGCTATTAGACCACAGACGCAGGCCCGGATGCCCGGATCGGCCGCCGGTTGGCCAAAATGTGACCGGATCGCTATCGTTATCGTCATACCTTGAACGAGCCGCCGGCCCGTGCACCCGAGCATGGACCCGCGCTGACGTACCTCGAAGATCATGACGCAGCCTCAGGTCCGGTCGTATTACGCAGCTTCCGCTCACGCGGCACCTGCACACCCGACTCTCTCGGGCGCGAGGGAATGCGACGTGTGTGTCGTGGGCGGCGGCATCGCAGGCTGCTCCGCAGCCCTACACCTCGCCGAACGGGGCTACCGGGTCATCCTTCTCGAAGAGCAACGGGTGGGATGGGGTGCCTCGGGTCGCAGCGGCGCGCAGGCGATCTATGGCATCGCGGCCGGGCAGTCGAAGCTCGAGCGGCTGGTGGGCGAGACGGCGGCCCGCACCATCTGGGATGTTTCCGTCGAGGGACTGGCGCTGATGCGGGAGCTGATCGCCCGGCATCGCATCGACTGCGACTGGGTCGATGGCCACATGCTGACTGCCGTCAAGCCGCGGCACGACGTCGATCTGCGGGCGGAGCTGCGCCAGCTCCAGGATCGCTACGACTACACGAGTCTGCGCTATCTGTCGCGCGACGAGGTTCGCTCGGTGCTGGCTACCGGGCGCTACGTGAGCGCTCTCTATGACACCAACAGCGGTCACCTGCATCCTCTCGACTACACGCGGGGGCTGGCCGCCGCCGCGGCAGGCGCCGGCGCGGAGATCTTCGAGGGGAGCCGCGCGTTGGATTACTCCACGCGGGCAGGCGCGGTTCATATCAAAACCCGCTCGGGTGAGGTCCGCGCCCGACAACTGGTGCTGTGCGGGAATGTGTACCTGGGGGACACCGCGCCCGCGCTCCGCAGGAAGATCATGGCCGTCGCGACTTACATCGTCGCCACCGAGACGCTGGGGGCCGAGCGCGCTCGCCGCTTGATCGTCAACAATGCGGCGGTCAGCGACCTGAACTGGGTGCTCGACTACTTCCGGCTGTCCGCCGACCACCGCTTGATCTTCGGTGGACGCGTCAACTACTCCGGCTTATCGACTTTCGACGCACCCAACATCACACGAGCGCGGATGCTCAGGGTATTTCCACAGCTCGCGGACGTGCGCGTCGAGTTCAGTTGGGGCGGAGACGTCGACATCACGGTCAACCGGGCGCCGCACTTCGGTCGCCTGGCGCCGAATGTTTATTTCCTGCAGGGTTTCTCCGGCCACGGGATCGCGTTGACCGGGATCGCGGGCAAGCTCGTGGCTCAGGCCATCGCCGGCACGGCTGAGCGCTTCGATGTGTTTGCCCGCATCCCGCACGCCGACTTCCCTGGAGGCTCGCTCCTGCGCCGCCCCAGCCTGGTGCTCGGCATGCTCTACTATCGGTTGAAGGACCTGCTGTAGCCGGCAATCGTCGTGGCGCTCGCTAGACGGGAGTTCCCGGCTAGAGCAACTGCTCCGCAATTTGCACGGCGTTCAGAGCCGCTCCTTTCAGGAGCTGATCGCCCGCGACGAACATCGAGATCGAGCGCCCGGACGGATCGCTCAGGTCACGGCGGATGCGGCCCACCAGGATCGGGTCCTGGCCCGAGGCGTCCTTCGGCATCGGGAAGTAATTCCTCGCGACGTCATCCACGAGCCTGACACCGGGCGCCGACTGCACGATCTCGCGAACCCGCTCCGGCGCGATCGGCCGCTGACATTCGAAGTTGATGGACACGCAATGTGCGCGCAGCACCGGAACACGGACGCAGGTGGCCGAGACGCGCAGGTTGGGCTCGCCGAAGATCTTGCGGGTCTCCTGGATGACCTTGGTCTCTTCCTCGTTGTAGCCGGTCTCAGGGTCCACCCGGGTGTTGTGGCTGAACAGGTTGAACGCGTAGGGATGCGGCAGCACCGTGTTCTCGTATTCGCGGCCTTCGAGGTGGGCACGCGTGGACTCGCGCAGCTCCTCCATCGCGGCAGCACCTGCGCCGGAGGCCGCTTGATAGGTCGAGACGATCAGGCGCTCGATGCGGTTCTCACGATGAATGGGCCACAAGGGCGTGATCGAGATGATCGCCGCGCAATTCGGATTCGCGATGATGCCCTGGTGGCCGCGCATCGCCTCGGGGTTGATCTCCGGCACCACGAGCGGCACGCCGGCATCCATGCGGAACGCCGAGGAATTGTCCACGACGATCGCGCCCTTGCTCACCGCGAGAGGCGCGAATCGCTTCGAGGTCGAGCTGCCCGCGGAGAACAGGCCGATATGGACGCCGTCGAGAGCCGATTCCGTCAGCTCCTCGACGGCGAGCTGCTTGCCGCGGAACGGCAGGGTTTTCCCGGCTGAGCGCGCGGATGCGAACAGACGCAACTGCGACAGGGGGAAATTACGCCGCTCGAGACATCCCAGAAGCTCCACACCCACGGCACCAGTGGCCCCCACGATGGCCACGACCGGCGCCGACGAACGACCAGACTGCATTTGACTGACTCCCACAAACGACGAGGCCCCGCCGGTTCGCCGGCGGGGCCTCCTTGAGATTCGCTCTTGCCGACCGTCTAGCCGCGCGCGCGATCCCTCGGGACCCCTCCGGTGGAAGGCTTCTCGAGGGCCTTTTTCAGGCCGATCGGTCGCTGGGCGGACTGCCGAGACATGGCCGGGAAGCTAGCACAACTGGCGCGCCGGCCGCCACTTCCCCGCATCCGGCACGGCAGTCTCCGCATCAGACAGCGTAGCCGGGTCGCACTTCGTAGCAGCGGTGAATCCGGGGGTTACGCTCGAAATCCACGGGCAGCGTGGCGGCCGAGATGTCCGTGATGGCGTAGCGCTCCGTGAGTCCCGGGTCCAGCCGGAAGCGCTGAGAATTGGTGGAGAAGACGATGAGCCCCTGAGGGGCGAGCAGGCGCGCACAGGCATCGAGCAACGCGGGGTGGTCGCGGTCGAGATCGAGAACGCCCTCCATGCGCTTCGAGTTCGAAAAAGTCGGCGGGTCCACGAAGACCAGATCGAAGCGCTCGCGGCTGCGACCGGCTTCCTCCAGCCATTTGAGACAGTCCGCCTGAACGAGCACGTGGCGATCGAGGTTTATCTCGTTGAGTGTCAGGTTGCGATGGGCCCAATCGAGATACGCGCGTGACAGGTCGACGGAAGTGCTCGACACCGCACCCCCTGAGGCCGCATACACCGTCGCTGTCGCCGTATAGCAGAACAGGTTCAGGAAACGCTTGCCGGCCGCCGCCGACCGCAATCGCGACCGCGTGAGACGGTGGTCGAGAAAGAGACCGGTATCGAGATAGTCCTCGAAATTGACGCGGAAGCGACAACCGCCCTCCTCGACGAGGTGGAAGTGTCGGATCTCGGTCGACTGCGCCGGCGGCCTGTGGCTACCTGGCCGGTCTGACGATGCGGGGCCGCCGGTGTATTGCTCACCGCGTTTCATGCGCCGCCGGACACGGACACGAATGCGCTCCCGAGGCACCCCGGTGACCTCCGGCAGCACCGACAGCGCTTCACTGCGTCGGCGGCGCGAAGCCTCCAGCTCGATTTCCGCGGGAGCTGCATACTCCTGCACATATAGCCATGTCGCATCCGGCTGCAGGGTCTGATACAGGTCGATCGCGAACGCGTATTCCGGCATGTCCGCGTCATAGAGCCGGTAGCTGGAAACGCCGTTCTTGCGAGCCCAGGTCCCCAGACGCTTGAGGTTCTTCGCAAGACGGTTTGCGACCATGCGCGCACCGGGCGATTCCCTCACCGTGGAGCCGGGCTTTGCAAACCGTCCCGGTTCGCGCACGCTATCCGCATCAACCTTGAGGCGCAGCAGACGACACTCGAGCGCGCCGTTCCAAAGTGTGTGAGTACGGAAGGCGCGTATGCCGAGTTCCTTACCCAGCTCGGGTGCACCCGTCAGAATCGCAGCGTCCCAACCTTGAAATCGCTCTCGCAGGACTGCGCCAAGCTGGCGGTGCAACGCACGCGCGGTATCGAGATCCTCCAGGCGCACGCCATACGGCGGATTCGCGCAAAGCAAGCCCTGCGTGTTTCCGTCTGAAGCAGAAGGAGCCGCGGATGCGAGCGGCGACACCTCGAACTGAACGAGATCGGCAACTCCCGCACGCTTCGCATTCTCGCGAGCGTTTCGTATGGCATTCGCGTCTTTGTCCTGGCCTCGGATCGTGAGCCGCACAGCACTGCCCTCCGTGCTGCGCCTCTTTGCTTCGCCAACCACTTCGAGCCACAGTTGCTCGTCGTGGCCGCGCCAGCCCTGAAAGCCGAAATAGTCGTTCTGGGCCGCCGGGGCGCGGTTCAGCGCAATGAGCGCTGCCTCGATGACGAGCGTGCCCGAGCCGCACAGGGGATCCAGGAACTGTCCGCCTTCAGCCGCCATTTGCGGCCAACCGGCACGTAGCAGCAAGCCCGCGGCCACGTTCTCCTTCAGCGGTGCCTCGCCCGCGGCGCCTCGATATCCGCGGCGATGCAGACTCTCCCCGGACAGATCCAGTGAGATCGTGATCCGCGTCCCCTGGGCATGGGAGTGGACCCGGACGCTCGGCCGCTCCGGAGCGATGTCTGGCCGCGCGCCGGTCTTGGTGCGCATGACGTCGACCACGGCGTCCTTGAGCTTCAACGCGCCGAAATGAGTGTGAGCGATGGTCGGGTGACGGCCGCTGAACTCGCAGGCGAGCGTCGCGCCCGCCCCGAGATGTTGGGACCAATCGATGCGGGAGGCTCCGGCATAGAGCTCCTGCGCATTGGCCGCCTCGAAGGTCGCGAGCTCGAGGAAAACTCGATTCGCCACGCGCGACATGAGGCAGGCGCGGTAGGCCGTCTTCAGCGTTCCGGAGAATGCAACCGACGTTGAGCGCTCCTTCACATTCTCCGCGCCCAGCTCCGTGAGCTCGCGGGCCAGCAGATCAGCCAGCCCGCGCGGCGCGCTGGCCAGGAACTGCAGGGGCCTGGCAGCGTCCGCGGGACGATCGCTGCTCACGAGCTCGATGACAGATCCAGCCACGTCGTTTTGAGCTCGGTGTACTTGTCAAAAGCGTGCAGCGATTTGTCACGGCCGATCCCGGACTGCTTGAAGCCGCCGAACGGCACCGTGATGTCATCGGCATCGTAACAATTCACGTATACCATCCCTGCGCGCAGTGCTCGAGAGACTCTGTGTGCTGTCGTGACGTCGCGGGTCCACACTGCCGCCGCAAGGCCGTAGATCACATCGTTCGCGATCTCGATCGCCTCATCGACCGTCTTGAAGGTGATGGCCGCGAGGACCGGCCCGAAGATCTCCTCCCGCGCGATCGCCATCCCCGAGCGAACCTCATCAAACACAGTCGGCTCCACGAAATACCCCCCCGTCTCCTCCCGAAGCCGCCGCCCCCCGGAGAGGAGCCGCGCGCCGTCGCGCCGTCCTGCATCGATGTAGCTCAGCACTCGCTTCATCTGCGTCTCGTCCACGATGGCCCCGAGCTTCGTCTGCGGATCGAGGGGATCGCCGGGCCGCATCTCGCGACCGATCTGTTGCACTTTCTCGAGGACCGCTTCCTTGACACTCTCGTGCACCAGCAGCCGCGACCCCGCGGAGCACATCTCGCCCTGATTGAAGAAGATCGCGGCCGCGGCCGCCGCGGCCGCCTTGTCGAGGTCGGGATAGTCCGCCATCACGATGTTGGGGGACTTGCCGCCGCACTCGAGGGAAACGCGCTTCAGATTGGACTGGCCGGCAAACTGCATGATCGAGCGGCCGGTCGCCGTGGACCCCGTGAACGCGATGCCGTCCACGTCCATGTGCAGGGCCAACGCCTTGCCGGCCGTCTGTCCGAAGCCGGGTACTACGTTGAACACGCCTTCCGGCAGACCCGCCTCGAGAGCAAGCTCCGCCACGCGAATGGCGGAAAGCGGAGACTTCTCCGAGGGCTTCAGGACGAGCGAATTTCCAGCAGCCAGCACAGGGCCGATTTTCCAGGCCGCCATGATGAGTGGGAAATTCCACGGCACGATCGCGCCGACGACTCCCAGGGGCTCGCGAGTGACGAGCGCGAGCGAATCCGGACCGGTCGGTGCCACCTCGTCATAGAGCTTGTCGACCGCCTCGGCATACCACTGTATGCACCGCGCAGCGGCCGGGATGTCAACGCTCAGGCTGTCGCTGATGGGCTTGCCCATGTCCAGCGTCTCGAGGAGCGCCAGCTCGTCGCGATGGGCCAGAATCAGCTCCGCGAAACGCAGCAACACCCGTTTGCGCCGCGCTGGCGACAAACCCGACCAGCTTCCCTTGCGGAACGCGGCGCGAGCAGCGACGACAGCCCGATCCACGTCCTGCTCGTCGCAGGCAGCCACCCGGGCCAGCAGACCTCCGGTGGCGGGATTGATGGAGTCGAAAGTCGCGCCCGCCGCGGCGTCGACATACCGTCCATTGATGAAGGCCCGCGTGCGAATGTTGAGCGCGCGGGCATGTTCGTGCCACGAGGTCGTTTCGGGCTTGGCGGCCATGATTCCTTCTCTTCAGGCATCGATGTGCTTTCGTTTAGGATATCACCCATGTCGCAACACTCGCCCGGGCGCCAGGATCTCGAGGCCTACTGGCTGCCTTTCACACCCAATAGGCAGTTCAAGAAACAGCCTCGGCTCCTCGGTAGAGCATCGGGGATGCACTACTGGACGCCGGACGGTCGCCAGATACTCGACGGCACCGCTGGGTTGTGGTGCGTGAACGCAGGGCACGGCCGGCCGGAGATCACGGACGCGGTGGCGAAGCAGCTTGCACAGCTCGACTACGCGCCGGCATTTCAGATGGCGCATCCGGCCGTGTTCGAGCTGGCAAACGCCGTGGTCAAGATCGCTCCGGCGGGTCTCGATCGGGTGTTCTTCACCAATTCCGGCTCGGAGTCGGTCGACACGGCTCTCAAGATCGCGCTTGCCTACCATCGCGCACGCGGCGAGGCGGCTCGCACCCGGCTCATCGGCCGGGAGCGCGGCTATCACGGTGTTGGTTTCGGGGGCATCTCCGTGGGCGGCATCTCCCCGAATCGCAGAGCCTGGTCGGCATCACTGATTCCGGGAGTCGACCACCTGGCGCATACGCACGATCTGCGTCGCAACGCCTTCAGCCGTGGCCTGCCTGAGCACGGCGCCGAGCTGGCCGACGAGCTGGAGCGCCTGGTTGCACTGCACGATGCGACCACGATCGCCGCCGTGATCGTTGAGCCGATCGCCGGATCGACCGGCGTGTTGATTCCGCCTCGGGGCTATCTGCGCAGACTGCGCGAGATCTGCGCTCGTCACGGAATCCTGCTGATTTTCGATGAGGTGATCACGGGGTTCGGTCGTACGGGGTCCGCTTTCGCCGCTCAGGAGCTCGGCGTCGTTCCTGACATGATCACGGTCGCGAAAGGACTCACCAACGGCAGCATCCCGATGGGAGCCGTTCTGCTGCGCAAGGAGATCTACGAGGCGTTCATGCACGGGCCCGAGAGCGCGATCGAGCTCTTCCACGGATACACGTACTCGGGGCATCCGACCGCCTGCGCGGCGGGGCTTGCGACGCTTGCGATCTATGAGCGCGAAGGACTGCTGACACGCGCGAAGACTCTGGCCCGGACCTGGGAAGACGCTGCGCATTCATTGCGTGGGCTGCCCCATGTCATCGATGTGAGAAATTATGGTTTGATTCTGGGAGTCGAGCTCGAGCCGCTGGCCGGCAAGCCGGGCGCTCGCGCCTTCGACGTCTACCGTGACTGCTTCGACGCGGGACTGCTCGTCCGACAGACTGCGGACATCCTGGCGCTGTCACCGCCTCTGATTCTCGATGGGTCGCACATAGACCAGATCTTCACGACGCTCGGCAAGGTGTTGCGGACGACCTGATCGGACGGACGGCGCCCCTGCCGGGCGCAGCCCTCCGTCGGGCACAATCCCGCAAACGAAAACGCCGAAGCAGGCTCCGGCGTCGTACTTCGCGTCGCGGCCGGTCGGGCCGATCGTCAACTGAAGCGCTGGGTGGCTTCAGAGGGCTCCTGGTGGCGGTTACGCAGATGCTTCAGCTTGGACAGCACGACCCACGCCATGACAGCGATCACAACGGTGCTTCCGCAGAGCATTCCGATATCCGCCAACGACAGCCCCCGAGATGACGCGATGGTTATGGTCTCCATCACACTCCTCCGTATTGGCAAGCAGCAAAGGGCTCGGTCAGCGCTGGTACGGTGTCACGTTGCGCTCATGCCGTGAATCGGCGCGTGCAGGATCTGCGACGCGTGTCACTCAGGTGGCCTTATGTCGACTGGAGGCGGCGCGGCAGGCATCTTCGCCGCCGCGCCGCCTCACCGCCTCACCGCCGCGCCGTCTCGCCGTCGCGCCGCGCCGCGCACACGCCGATCGCTGACGCCTCGGTTACCGACTGGCTACCGAGTCGCTGGCAACGTGCTCGATACGCACCGTTACCCGCCGCTCGAACGCGTAGCCATCGAGATCGCCCTCCGGGCTGGTGGAATCGGCCTTACCGTGAGCTTCCACGATCATGCGATCGGGCGGCAGGCCCGCCGTGGCCAACACCGCAGCCACCGCATCTGCACGACGCTTGGAGAGCGCGTCATTGAGCTCATCGGAACCGCGCGGATCCGCATAGCCGCTGACCCTGACTTTGGCATCCGGCATCGCCGCCGCCAGCGCCCCGAGCTTGAGCAGAGGCGACATCGACTGCTCGCTCACGGACGCATCGTTCGTCCTGAATCCGACATCGGTCTCGACCTGATCGGTGCGTGTTACGACCTGAGTCAACTGCTCGCCCCGATCGTGGGCCCGCGCCAGCGAGCCGTTGAGCTCGGAGACGTTGCCCGCGAGCTGCGCGCGCTCGCCCTCGGTCTTCTTCAGATCCGCAGTCAGGCCTTTCTGAGCCACTGCCTGTTTGTGATAGCGATCGCCCAGCCAGGCGCCTGCCGCTGCCCCGAAGAGGGCCCCGACCGGCCCGCCGGCCACCGCTCCGACCGCAAGTCCCGACACCACACCGATGTTCTCCTGCTTCGAGGCTGCCTCGGGCTTTGACGCAACCTGCTCGGCGCGCACCGGCAACGTGGTGACGCACACGACGGCAGCGGCCAGCCCCACCACACCAGCCCGGAGGTTGTTTGTGAGCGTATTCATAGATCGTCCTCTCGTCTCGCTTGATGACGCGGCTCCACCTCGGATCCGCATGGAGCTAAGTTCATCGCGAGGGCAGGACGCAGCCGTGGCGCAACCACGGCAGACTGACGAAGATTCAGGGCAGATTGTGGCGCCCGGTCGCTGATATAGCGTGCAGGTCGCCGGAGCGGTCGCGCCAGGGATGGCGCGACGGCAGCGCGGAGCTAAGGTGGGTCCCGCCAGGTCTTGCGCACGGCGCCGAGCTTGTGCCGCCAATGAATGCGCTGATCCGACAACGTATCGAGCACATTGGCGAGGCGCTTGGAGACCACCACGCTCCACACCGTGAAAGCGGTAGTCGCCGCGAGCGAGAGGACGAACACGATCACCCGCTCGGCGATCGGCCGATCGGCCTCGGCAAACAGATTCATGCCGAGGATGCCGGTCGCCACGGTACCGATGAGACCGACGATCGTCACGACGGTCAGGCGCAGGATGGTATTCGCCTGACGGCGATTGCTGTCCGAGTCCAGGTAGTTGTTCATGTCCGTGACTTCGATCCGCACCTCCTCCAGCAGATCCTCGTTGCCGAGGTGCTTGCTCAAGCGGGAGAAGACACTGCGCGCGATCGCCTGGCTGGACACTTCGTGGAACCAGTATCGATGCTGGAACCGCAGGAATACTTCCATCATCTGGCGGATCGTGCGCTTGAAGCCCCGGACCGACTGGGTGTCTCCGACGATGAGCCGATTCATGGCGACGGCGAGCTCGTCGGACATCGAGACCAGCGCCGACTTGTGGAAGTGAGCGATCAGGAACAGCAGGAAGTATTGATGCCGGAACTGGCCGAGGAGTCCCGTGACGGCTCCGGAGAAGAACGTATCGCTGTGCCGGCCCACGATCGAGAGTGTCTGGCCTGTCACGATGATCCGGGTATCCCAGGAAACGTGGTCGCCCGTACGGCCCCAGAAGCGATCGTCGCAGTAGTCCTGCTCGAAGTTCGCCAGCGTCCGCTGCGAGTAGGGAGGACTGTTCGCGTCCCCCGGGCGCGTGACGAGCGCGAGGCGCACGAAGTCGGCCCGGGTCAGCTCGGCGGGGTCATCCACCGCGAGGTACGCCATGAACGGCATCCGGTAGTACTCGAGCTGCCGATACCGCAGCGCGGCACTCTGGCCGGGATACTCGAGCGCGAGCGGCTGCAACAGGAATTCCCAGTGATTGGCCAGGCAGGGAGCGCGATAGCGCGCGACAAAGGCAAGGTACTTCGAGCGCGCCGCGAAGTCCGACACCGCCAGCACCTCGCCGTCGTGCGCCAGCCATTCGACCGCATGCGGGCAGTTGCCGCCCTGGCCGTTCTGCTCCCAGTACGCGGGATAAGCGCGGCCGAAGCGAAACAGAGTGTCCTGGGCCCGCTCGATGGGAATGTCGTTCGCGTGCATCTCGAAGGCGAGAATCGCGATGTCGGCATCGAGGAAGAAATACAGATCGACATGCGCCACATCGAACGTCACCGGCTCCTCGCCCGGCTCGTACGTGATCCGTACCTTCGCCACGTCGTCGCGCCGGTACACGTGCATGCTCGCTTCGCCGTCCCCTACCGAGACCTCCTGACCGGCCCGCGACCCGAAGAGGAAGCGCTGCACATAAGGCAGAAATGTTACGAACTCCTTGTAGTGGCGCTCATGGAAATCGGCCGGGTCGGCGCCGAACTCGTCGTCCACCTCACGCCACGGGTTGTCGACCTTGATCGCCTCGAGCGCCTCCCAGTGGCGTTGCACCTGTTGACCCGGACGCAGGGGCATCAGCTGCAACGGCCAGACGACGATCTGGCGGAAGTGTCGGACTATGAGCTCGCGTGCCACGGGCAGCGATGCTGCCGGCGCGCCCGGGTCACGTCAACCTGACATCGCCGGCCCCCGCGCTCACGGGCCATCATTTGCCCGAATTGCGGCACGACCCTGACCGAATCGCCCCGCAACTTGGAAACACGGCTCCACCGCATGCGAGGAATGCACCGTGTTACCCCATCTGCAGATCTGGCTGAACCATTTCGAGTACCACGCTCAGCATCGCCGCCGGCTCCCTGAGGGGATACCCGACGCCCTGACGACCGAGGAGCACCGGGCCATCGCGCGCTCCATCGCTACTTTTCAGCTCGGCGAGCAATCGGAGGGCACGCACCTGCTGCGGGCCGCCTGGACCTTCGCTCGGAACCATGATGCGGCCGGGCTCGTTCGCGTCATCGAGCTGCTCATTCGGGAGGAGCAGCACCACGCCACCCTGCTGCGCACCTTCATGCGGGAGCACTCGATCCCGCTACGCAAGCGTGCTTGGACGGACAGCGTCTTTCGCTTCGTGCGGCGCTCCGCTGAGCTCGAGTTGAGCCTCACCGTGTTGCTCACCGCCGAGCTGATCGGCAATGTCTACTATCGAGCGCTCGAGCAGGCGACCGGCTGTCAAAAGCTGCGCCTGCTGTGCCGGATGCTGGTGGCCGATGAGCTGGCTCACGTCGGGCTCGAGTCGGACCTGCTGCTTGCCATGCGCTCGCACAGATCGACCCTCCGGCGGGCCATGGGCGAGAGCCTGCACCGGCTCTTCTTCATGGGAACAGCGTACGTCGTATGGATCGGGCACCAATCGGTGCTTCGCCGGGCCGGGTATACGGCTCGCACGTTCTTACGTGCCTGCCGCGATCAGTATGCCTTCTATCTGCAGCCGCCCGCGGGGGCAGCCTGGCGGACGGGGACGCGGTGATCGCGCGCGTCAGACCTTGTCGCTGGCGAGATGCGGCTCGGCATCGTTCAGGCGAGCTTCCATCCAGCGGCGAATCCGGCTCGCATCGGCCACACGCGTGTACTTGCCAACGGAGTTCAGGAGGATGATCACCACGGTCCGGTCCTGGATGACCGCCTGCATCACGAGGCACTTGCCTGCCTCGGTGATGTAGCCCGTCTTTTGCACGACGATGTTCCACGTCGGATTGGAGACGAGTGCATTCGTATTGTGGAACGCGAGCACCCGGCGGCCCACTCGCACGGTGTAGTTCGGATCCGTCGAATACTCGCGGATGACGGGATTGTGGGACGCGGCCTGCACGAGCTTGGACAGATCCTCGGCGCTCGCCACGTTCTCACTCGAGAGGCCGGCCGGGTCCACGAAATGGGCGCTCGTCATGCCGAGAGCGCGCGCCTTCACGTTCATCGCCTGCACGAACGCCGGCATGCCGCCCGGATAATTGCGGCCCAGAGCCCGAGCCGCCCGGTTCTCCGAGGACATGAGGGCCAGATGAATGAGATCGCCGCGGGTCAGTGTGGCGCCGACCGTCAGTCGCGAATAGGCGCCCTTGCCGACCGCCCGGTCGTCGCCCGTGAGCTGGATGGGCTCATCGAGCGGCAGCTCGGCGTCCGCAACGACCAGGGCCGTCATCAGCTTGGTGATGGAGGCGATGGGCGCCGCGACATCCGAATGCCGGGAATACAGAACCCGTGCATGGGTCTCATCGAGGACCAGAACCGAGCTCGAGCGCAGGTCCGGCTCGTCCGAGCGCACCCGCACCGAGTGGTGCGAACGCACATGGCCGCTCTTCCTGTGGTGGGTAGCGGCGTGGGAGGTCGTGCTGGCGAGCAACAGGCAGACACCAGCTGCCTTCAGTAGACCTGTTCCCCGATGCATATGCGCGCGCTGCCTTGTAGTTTCTCGACGGATTAAGTTTAGCAGACCACAACTTGGTCACGCACGCCGTGATGTAGCTAAGAATTTCACCAGCACGGCGGCGCGCGCGCCGCACTTGTCGTGAAATCCTCGATGCACGTCTCGCTGCGCGGCCGGCGCGGGAGCCGCAACGCTCGCGAGTCCCGACGTCCGCGCGACTCCCGACGTCCGCGCGACTCCCGCCAGCCGCCGCTGGCAGGAGTCGTTTGCATCAGCTGGCGGGCTGGTCCCCCGTGAAGTACAACACGACATATGCCTTTAATGTCAGGTCGGCCTGGGGAATGCCGTACACCTTCACCAGTGTCCCCGGGAAGAGGTTGGCGACGAGCGTGTTCTGGCCGCTGGAGGTCGAGATATCGAGTGGGGTCACGGTCACGATCCCGTTCGAGCGGTCCACCTGGTAGACCCGCGTGGCCGAGCCCGAGGTCTCATCCAAGTCGACCGTTGCAAGCGTCCCACCGCCCGTCACCCCCATGACGAACTGAGTGCCGGCGATCCCTGAGGTGACCTCTCCCAGAGGCAGCGGCGTTGGCACCAGGACCGTCCAGGCAGCCGACCAGCCGTTGGGCTTGGCGGGGTCATTCCACTTCGCGGCGGAGACGCCCCACACCGGCACCAAGCCCCCGACCAAGCCGGGGACTGAGCCGTGGAAATCGACGGACCCGCTGGTGGCGCTCACGAAGTCGCCGATCGCGTTCGAGCCGCTATCCACCTGGGTCGGGAAGGTGAAGTTCCACCACTTGAAGCCCTTGATGGCATTTCCGTCCGCGTCCTTCCCGTTGGGACTCGAGCTCGACAGATACGGCAGTGTTACCGTGTAGTTATCG
>DATEJM010000028.1:0-3542 GCA_035277965.1 Steroidobacteraceae bacterium
CGCAATCGCATCCGCACGAGGTTCAACGAATCCAGTGCGGACCCTGCAGGAGGAAACAGCGCGCCGGGCGGCGCCTTGCCGTTCGATGAATAGGCGAGCCAGAGCGCCAGGCCATCCGGGCTCGTCCAGGCATTCACGATGTTGACGCCCAGGGACTCGCCAGCGGCCAGCCCGAGATTGCCCCAGCCCCCGGCGCCACTCGACGGGTCGATGTTGTTGTAGGAGATGACGGACCACGGCCCCCAGAGCTCAGGGGCTTCGTAAAATGAGCTCTGGGCGAGAGAGCCGCCCTGCGCGACCCCGATGTACCGTTTCAGAGGCGCGTCGTATACGACCTGACTGAGGACGCTCGTCATGTCGCATACGCCACCACAACCGGAACGCGTGGGATTCGCGTCGGTGAAGATCGGTTGCAGCCGTTTCAGGTCATGGCTCCATGTAGGCTTTCCTCGGGTATCCAACCCTGCGAAGTATTCGTACGCTTCCCGCTCCAGCATTCGCGTGGGCGAGACTCTCACGAGGTAGGTGCGTGCAGGCCCGGTGTTTGGCTGATTCGTCCAGTAGCTGGCCGAGTTGAAGCCTCCCAATATGTAGACATATCCCCCCGGAGCACCGGAATTGCCGCGGCCATAGTTGACGAAGCTGGAGGGACAGAGGGCGCCGGCAGCCGGATCGGACAGTGGCAGATCGCCACGGCAAAATGACCAGTCCTCGGCCCTCCACGAATAGGCGTTGCGCCTCGAAACGGCGAGCTGTAGGCGGCTTGGACTGCCGGAGCGATGCGTCTTGGGCGCGCCCGTGCAGTCTCCACAAACGGCATCGAGGTCGGATCGCGTGTAGATCCCGCCCAGGACATAGAAATCGCTGCCCACGGCGATGAGCGAGCCTGCTTTTCCGTCGATCAGTGCGGGGTGGCGCGCTTCGAAGCCTCCATACAGGTTGTAGGCAGTTGTTGCGGTCCGAGGCGGGGGAGCTGGCAAGGCAGCGATGCCAAAGCTCGTGCGGCCACGGGAATTGTCGCCACCGATGCCTCCGCCGTCACCGAAGAATGCGTAGGCGTCGCCGTCCGCTCCCCATGTCACGTGCCAGAGATCACTGCCGTTGGATTCGTGGTAGCCATCGGCCCAGTCCACATCCTCCAGACTCAACACGTGACTGTTGCAATAGGGCGGATCGGCGGTGGGTCCTTGCGGTGGAATGGCGGCGGATACGGCCTCCGTGGTTGTCTCACCCGAGGCATCGATGCGCTCGAGAGAGTACCGGTAGCTCGTAGCTCCCGCGACGCTCGAGTCAGAATAGGTCGTTTCCGTCGTAGTGGCGATGGCCACGCCGTCGCGCGAAAGTTGGTAGACAGCAGGGTGGCGGCGTTGCCAGAACTTCAGCAGTGACGGCCGCGGCGCGGGGTCCCATCTCAGGCCAACGACGGCGGAGTTCGCGCAGTCCACGCGCAGGTTGAGGGGGCTGGGCTGCCGCAGGTCGAGGGGGCCGCGCTGGCGCGGGTTGAGAGGACTGGCGCGGCCATGGGCAGCCTCGCCGCCGCGCGGGGTCGCACAGCCGCTCAGCAACGAGACGAGGAGGCTCGCCGCAACGGCGAGCGATCGGTAGGAATGGGGCCGGCTGTAGATTACGCAGGCTCCACGGGCTCGCGAGGCTCTCCCGAGGCAGTGGAGGTCAGCGCGAGCGACAGCTTCAAATAACGGTCCGCGACGGTCGCCAGGTCGAACACCAGCACGGAGGCGCGGGCTGCCGCGGCTATTTCAGACCATCTGGAGCGCTGCTGTAGGGCGCTCTCCAGGGCCGACACCAATGCTTCGGGGTCCTTGGGCGGAAAGAGGAAGCCATTGAGACCCTGCTCGATCAGGTCGGGCGCCGCCCCCACGGCGGTGACGACCACGGGTAGAGCCGATCCCAGGGCTTCCACCAAGGCCAGGCTGAAGCCTTCGTACTCGGTCGGGAACACGAAGAGGTCGGAGGCCTGCAGGAGCTCATGCACCCGGTCGCTCTCTCCGTAGAACATGACGTCGTCACTCAGGGCGTGCTCGCGGACAAAGCCTTTCACTGCGTCTTCGCAGTTATCGAACGAGAGCTTGCCGGAGCCCACGATGAGCAGATAGAGATCGGGGTGTTGCTTCAACAGCCGAGGCCAGGCTTCCACCAGCATCTGCAGGCCTTTGGCCCGCGACAGGCGCCCCGAGAAGATCACGACGGTGCGATCGGCCGGCAGCCCGAGACTCGCCCGCAGGGCTGCCTTGTCCACGGCCGGGAGGGGCCGGAATTTCCGCAGGTCTACCGCGTTGGGAATCCTGTGGATGCGATCGTCGGGAATGCCGCGCAGGCGCAGTCCGGTCTGAATCTCCGAAGAGATCGCAATCACGGCGCTCCCGCGGGCGATTACCCAGCGGCGGATCCGGTCGATGATGGCGACGACGAGATGGCCCGAGAGACGGTCCATCGATTGCAGGCTTTCGGTGGACACGGTCTCCTGCAGCTCGAAGAAGGATTCGACGCGCAGGATGCATTTCTTTCCGGTCAGCAGGCACAGCGGGACAACGATCAGCGGCATGATCTTCACGCCGGAGACGATGACCACGTCGTAGTAGCGCAACCCCTTCAACAGCAGCCAGGTGAGGCGCATCAGATAGGAGATCAGGGGGAACGCCGCGGCCCATCCCTTGCCCTTCAGAATTCCCGCCGGGCTGATCCTGCGCACACCGACCGCGCCGATGCGCTCCGCGGCCGGCGCGGCCGGGTTGGTCTGACGGGTGATGACATTGACTGTGGCACCGCGGTCGGCGAGCGCGTGGACGAGGTTGGCGGCAAACATCTCCTGACCACCGACGATGGGTGGGTAGAAAGCTTCTGTCAGCCAATACACCCGCAGTGGAGGAAACAGACCCGGCTTATGCATGCGCGACGCCCCGCCGCTTGAACGGCAATTGTAGCCAACCTCGCAGCGTCCGCCAGAAGATGGCCGGGACGAACCGGGTGCGCTTGCCGTCGATCAAGGTTAGGTTGCCCGCGGCTGACAATGTGTGCAGGCCGTGAGGATAGGGGCCCCGTCCGTCAGGGTCCACCACGGCAGCGAGCTCCTCCTGGAACGCTGTCGGCGTCAGTCGCACCACGCGGTTGATCACGATCCGGCCGCCATAGGTGCGGGAGCAGTCCTGCGCGGGCCGGTAGAGGGCCCCTTCGTGCACGAACGGCGTGCCGCCCGGACGTGCGGATCTGACATCGAGCTTCACGGGATTGCCCGGATGCGCCGTCCAGGGGCCGCAGGGATCGGATGCGTACCACAGATGGAGCTCACAGTTGTTACCCTTCGAAGTGGCCTCGGATCCCGCGAGCCACCACCACGGTCCATGCCGGAACAGCGTGGCATCGACGATGGCCTGGCCGGCGACCAGCGTGGCCACTCTCCGCCACCGCGCGGGGAAGTCCTCGGACTCATAGATTGCCACTTCTCGGGCCTCGTGTGTCTCCGGCAGGCACAGCAATCGGCCATCCAACTCGGTTAGAAAGGGATACGAAAGGTGAACGGAAGG
>DATEJM010000029.1:0-8207 GCA_035277965.1 Steroidobacteraceae bacterium
CTGACTGCTGCCCTGGCCCGCGATGACCGCAATCCATTGTCCGTCCGGGCTGACGCGAAACTGATCGCAGCCACTCGGGCTGACCACCAACTGGCTGAACAGAAACGAGTCGCAGGCGCCGACGGACAGCACGGGAGCGACCCCGCTCGGAAGTTGGATGGGAACTTGTTGGGAAGGCGCTGACGTTTTGACAAAGTAGAGGCCGGGCGCGGCGGATGAGGCTGTGTCCTTCGTCCGATAGACGACCGTCGCGCCATTGTCCGAGACGGCGTAGCCCGCGAGCCTCAGTGTTCCCTGTGTGGCTGCGCTGATGACCTGCGGGTCGGCGGCGAAATCCGTCAGATAGACTTCCGGTGATCCGTTACCCGCCGCGTCTCCCACGAATGTGGCGCGGAAGGGATCGGTGCCGACGAAGACCGCTGCAGTCGCAACGGCCGACGCGCCGCTCGGGTCGGTGATCCGGTACTGGAAGCGGGTGAGTCCTTTGAAGCTCGATGGCAGGGACGTCAGGCTGACCGTGCCATCGCTGTTCACCGTGGCCGTTCCAACGAGCGGAGCCTGCTCGATCGTCACGGTGAGATGGTCGGCGTCCGGGTCGCTGTCGTTGGCGAGGACATTGATACTGTCGATGGCAGAGCCGTCGGCGCGTAATATGTCGTTGCTCGCAACCGGAGGATGGTTGACGTGAATGGTGATGGTGATCGTACTGGTGCTCGTGCGCCCGGCCGAATCAGTGGCCGTCACCTGGAATGAATCGCTTCCGGTGAAGTTGGGACCGGGCTGATACACGAACGCGCCGCTGGAAGAGAAGCTGGTGATCGTGCCCGATGCTGGGGGACTGGCTTGTTTATAGGTGACGGTCGCAGGATCGGTCGAGGTCAGTTGTCCCTGGAACGGGGCGTTCTCGTTGGCCGTGAAGGAGGTTGTTGCAATGAGCGATGCGGGACCGCCTCCTCCACCGCAAGCCGCGATGCCAAGCAATGTCACGGCGAAGACCCACGCGACCCGCGATACGTGCTGCTGCACTACCTGCTCCCCTTCTGCTCCAGAAGGCGATACTGCCACAGGTCCGCAGGTTGTCATCGGAACGTCGCACAATGGCGACGGATTGGTTGTTCAGCTCACGCTCGCTGCTCAGCTCGAGAAACCAACATCGTGAGTTGGTTCGAAAGCATCTCGAAAGACAGCGGCGACGGATCGCTGCACGTCAGCGGATCACGGGCGCTTGTATTGCGTGAAAAACCACACGACCGCGATCATCGCGACGAGGGAGACGAGCGCAATGGCCGCAAACCGCACCAGTCTCCCGCCTCGCTTGCTCGCACTGCTGCCCGCGCTCCGCGCCGCACGGGCCTGTGTCGGAAGCTGAAATACGCACTCGACCGGCCCGAATCGCAATCGGTCTCCCGAGTTCAGGAAGCTCAGGATGGTGCGCGTGCCATTCACGAACGTGCCATTGGAGGCCAGCTGATCGATGAGTTTCCAACTCTCGCCGTCGTTCACGATCTTTGCGTGCTTGCCGGAGACGCCGGCGTCCGTGAGCACGATCTCCCGATCGGGATCGCTGCCAACGTGCCACTCTTTCTTGGTCGGGCCCGCGCCGCGCAGCGAGATCTGCTCGCCCGCTCTGCTCCCGGTCTGCACGATCAAGTAGGGAACTTGCGTGTCCGCCGCGGGGCTGGGACCCGCGCCACCGGCCTTCAGTGCTTGTTGGCGCAGCTTCTCCATCTCCTCTTCGGAGATGTACTCCGTCTTGTTCCCGCCTTTTGGATCATCCAGACCCATGGCCCACGCGCCGGGCATGCGTTTCCCTTCGCTCTGCGCTGCCACGGCCTCGCTCTTGGGCGCGGACGCAGCCGAGCGTGGAATCGTCCGATCGTCTGGCGGCGGAGGTGATTCGACGCGCAGCTGGAACTCCTCGACGTCGAAGCGAACCTTGTCACCCGCGCGCAAGGAGACAGGGGCGTTTGCGGTGAGTCTCTTTCCGTTGACGAACGTGCCGTTCGTGGACTTCAGATCCTCGATCGTTACGCCAGCCGGCGTGACGCTGAGCTTGGCGTGTCGGCGAGACGGCTGGCTGCCATCGGGACCGCCGGTCTGCAACTGCAGTCCGCACTCCGGCATATGGCCCGCCACCACCTCGCCGACGAGCTCCATTTCGGCGCCGGTCGCAGCTTTTTTCAGAAAGAAGCGGTTCTGAGGCATGGCAATTCTAGGAATTTTCCGGATTTCAGCGGCTGCGATAGAGTAGCGACCAGACGGCTTCGATGGCCAATGCGCCGACGATGCCAGTCAGGATCGCGAGCACGACCAGTGTCCGCTCGCTGAGTGCGCTCAGGCTCTTTCGAATGGCGGGAGGGCCGTAAGCGATGATCGCCACACTGACGTTGTCATGACCCCCGCGCTCGAGAGCCGCCGCAATCAGGGCATCTCCCGCTTCTTCGGGTTTCGGATGGGCACGCAGGACATCCGCAATGGCGTCATCGTCGAGCTCGTCCGTCAGGCCATCGCTGCAGAGTAACAGCCAGTCGCCCCAGTGCAGGCGGGTCTCGATGCGAGAGGGAATCGGGCTCCCGATCCCTAAGGATTGGGTGACCAGATGACGCTGCGGATGCTCGCGAAGTTCCGCCTCGGTGAGGAGGTGCTGAGCACGCAACCCCTCTATGAAAGAGTGATCCCGGGTGACGCCTCGCAGCGTATCGCGGTGCCAGAGATAGGCTCTGCTGTCGCCCACCCAGACGATCGTGGACTTCGATCCCTTGAGCTGTGCCGCTACGACCGTCGAGCCCATGCCGGTGTGGCGTGGCTCACTTGCAGCGTCCGCAAGGACTGCTTCGTGCGCCTTCAGCACCGCCGTATCGAGCGGTACCTGTCCCGCCAGCGACAATAGCGTCCGCTTGACCACGTTGCTCGCTACGGCACCCGCTGCGTGACCACCCATGCCATCCGCCACGAAACACAATCCATGGTCCGGATCGCAGGCAACTTCGTCCTCGTTCTCGCCCTCGCGATAGCCAGGATGAGTGCGAGAGACGTATTGCGCAGCCACTAGAAGTGCCCCGTCACCTGACGCGCAACCGTCGCGAACTGCGATGGATCGAAGCTCGCGCTGGTCTTGACCGCGTTATACAAAGCATCCACATCCGCATTATGGCGCTCGTGGTCGCCCAGGGAGTAACTCAAGCTCTCGACACCCAGCACGATCTGTTCGGCGGCCAGATAGTCGCTGGCCCGGTCGGCCGCGGCGTACTGGAGTAACGTCCTTCGAAGTGCGGTCGTCTGCCCGGACGAGAACGTGCGTTGCGTCCAGTTGGCCCGGGTCCGCAAAGTGTCGAGGAGTTTTCGCACACTCTCCCGGATGGCGGCCGGATCCGTCTGGCCGGCTCGAGTCAGTCCGCGGGCGCCGTCGGCGATCTCAGCGCTCGCTGCCGGGTCCCCCATTGCATCGGCAACGGCCTCGAGGATCGTCAGATGTTGCTTCTGCAGCCGCACCGAGCCGGGCTGCACTGATCCGGCTCGCTCGCGGGTCCAGCGCAGCTTGTCGATGGAGTGATGACACCCGAAGCAGTCGTACACCGCCAGCTCGGGGAAAAATCCGCTCTGGCTCGCGAGATGACTCTGTATCGCGACGAGCGATGCCCGAGCGGCCTCGATCTGCCCTGCCACCCAGAGCCCCGTCTCGTCGACCTTGCCCTTGCGCTGCACATAGTCGGCGTCCACGACGTAGTGCGCCGGCTGATTCGTCGTGAACGTATCGAGCTCGAAGCGCAGCCTCGGGTGACCCGCGCCCATGATGGCATGCGTCGCGAACTTGCTCTGCGTGCCCAGGTGACACGACAGGCACAGGGCGGCGCGTCGTTGCGGTGACTCGGTCGGGTACATGCCGCGCGAGAGGTTGGCTGCATGCGTCGCTGTCTGCGCCGAGTGTGACTCTATCCATTTCTCCGCGCCGCCATGACAGGCTTCGCAGCCGATGCCGTCAGTCAGCTGGAATTTCGGTCCACGCCGCGCCGCGGGCACATTGTCCGCGTGGCAGTCGAGACAGATCGCGGCGGTCGTCGGATTCCCGATACCGAGCTTCTGCGCGATGGATTTGGAAAGAGGCTTCTCGAGCGCGCGGTAGGCCTGCGAATGCCTGTCCTGCAGCAACCACGTCCGGTACTCGTTGAGGGCCACATCCCTCCCGGTCTGCGGTGCGAGTTTCCCATGGCAGACGCTGGTCGCACAGCTCGCTACTCCGAGGTGCCGGTACGCCCCGCCGATCGGAGCCTCGGCCGGCGCGGCTTGGGTCTGGGCGAATGCCGGTACGGTCAGGGCCTGCAACAACACGCAGGTTGCGAGGCCCTTCACGCGACGGCGTCGCCATCCGTTCACTTGTTCTGGCTCAGATGATCTTTGGTGTACCAGGGTTTGCCCTGATCGTCGAGAAACAACCGCCGCATCTCTTGCAGGTTCAAAGGCCGCGAGCCGCGACGCCCGAACACCGCGACCTGATTGCCGGTCTCATCGACGCCGCGGTCCCGCTCGAGCCCCTTGGAAAGGCTCAGCGCCGGCATCATCGTCGGATAGAGCGCGATGAGCTCCGGCTTGGGCTCCGGGCTGAAGCCATAGAACTTCGGCTGCGACCGCGGCGAGGTGAGCTGCAGGACTTTCAGGCCACCGATACCGTCGGCAACATATGCAAACAGGGACGCGTTGGTGGAGGCGACGATGACATCGCGCGTGTCCTTCAGCTTCCCGTCCGCGTTGTAACGCATGTACTCCCGCATGGCCTCGGGCTTCGTCACATCAACGATCACCAGCCCCTCCGAGCCCGCGGCCACGTAGGCGTATGTGCGCGCAACGTAGACCCGGCGCGCATCCGGAATCTTCACCAGATTCGAAGGAACGAGGCGAGGGGACTCGGGATGGGTCACATCGACCGCTTCCAGGCCGTTGGCGTCCACCACGAACAGATAACGGAACTGCAAGGACGAAGCGCGCGGATCATTCAGAGGCAGTTGAGCGAGCAGCTTGGGATTACGCGGATCGTCGACGCTCACGACCACCAGGCTGTGAGGCGTCATGATGTAGAGGACCGATCCGCCTATCGTGAGGTGCCGGGCTCCGGTCAATACCCCATCCGGGTTCCAGGTCAGGGCGCGTTTGAGATAGTTATTACGCGGCTCGCCATCCGCGAGCGTGTTCACATCCGTGAGGATCAGTCCTTCCCGCGCGTCCGTGATGTATGCGTAGTTGTACAGGGGGTGGAACGGCCTCTCGAGGTTCTCTGTGCGCATCAGCTCGCCGGTGTTCCGCGCCGGGTTGATGGGCTGATTCGTGGGCAATGCGACGCAGGTCGCGTTGGACGACGAGATGTGCGTGTTCTGTCCGAGTGGGCTCACCGGTGCGGTAATGAGCTTCTGGGATACCCCCTTGTTGCCCGTGCTCGCGACGTCATACACCTGCATCCCGTGCGTGCCCTCGGCGACGTAGAGATACTCTCCGCGCAGCTGCAGGCAGGCGGCGTTGCCCGCTGTATGCACAGAGGCGTTCTTCAGTCTGCGGCCATTCTTCTGATGAGCCGCGTAGTAGTCAGGATAAGCGTATTGGTGCAGGTAGCTGCCGATGACCGCCTGAGGCTCTTCCCACTCGGTGACGTTGACTGCGCTCACCTCGCCAGCACCCCCCACGTAGGCATTGAAGCCTACGAAGTTTACGAAGTTGGTGCCCAGCGCCAGAAGCTGCGCCATGATCGCGTTGTTGTCGTTTTCTTCCGACAGGTGGCAGTCCGAGCAGGTCTTCGTCTCGGTCTTGCGCTCCGTGTGCGGATAGTGAGGGTTGAACGCCTGAGAGCTGTAGCCGCTCGCGGCGATCGGCGCCTGCTGCACATAGATGTGCTCCCGATTCGAGTTGGTGGACGATAGGACCAGAGCCGAGCTCGAGCGCACCGGAGCGATGCGCCCTCCGGCGGCCAGCTCGCGCCGCCCGAGGAGGAACATGTCGTCGCGCGCGACTTGTGGGTTGTAGGTCGCGTAGTTGCGGGTCTCGCCGCCTTCATAGTGATGTCGTGCCGTCTTCCAGTTCGCCTCGATCGGCAGGTGACAGCCGCCGCAGGACGTCGTCCACGAGGTATGGCACGTGTAGCACTCGATGTTCTGGTCGGAGTGCGCCAGATTGCCGGTCGGCACCTGCGGACCCCACTCCTCGGTCGCGGTGTTGCGACTCATGAGCTTCGCGCGAGCGGCGACCGGGTTGTAGTGCGGGTTGCCGGGCGTCACCGTGTCTTTCACCAGGCTGACGCGCCACTCGCGCTGGGGATCCATCATCGACCGCTGATACAGCTCGCCGCCGATCCACTCGAACCGGCGGCGTCCGTCCGGTGTGCGCAGGGCCGTCAGATCCGTCCCGCCGCCCAGGGCAGCCGGTCCTGACGTGTAGAGGTTGGGATACTGAGTCGCCGTTCCGTGGCAGTCCTTGCAGCCGATTTCCACGGCTGCCGCGACCTCACCGTAGATGTAGCCATTACCATGACCGTCCTGCGAATAGTGACAGTCGATGCAATGCATACCCACGTCCACGTGCACGGACGAGAGGTGGACCGCCTTCTGGAATTTCTGCGGATCGTCATCGCTGACCCGGTTGCCCATCGCATCCAGCAGGTTGCCGACACGATCGCGCTTGTAGACCGCGCGGAAGTTCCAGCCGTGTCCGTGATAGTCCGCGAACTGCGTATCCTGCAACTTCGGATTCAGGTCGGCGACCTGGCCGAGAAAGGTGGGGTCCGCCCAGTTGCCACGGGGCGCCGCGCCTTCCGGGTTGCGATCCAGCACCTGGCGCGTCTTGGCGATCGACGGGTACTGCTGCCTGGACGGCCACATCGACGGCGCATCGGACTCGTAGTCCCACATCGTGTAGCCGAGAAAGCTGTTCATGAACATGTTCGGCTGATGCATGTGGCAGACCATGCACTGGCTGGTCGGAATGGCGCGCGTGAAGGAATGCGTCAGCGGGTGGCCCGGCTCGGCTTTGCTGATCGTCGGATCGACAGTCTGCGACAGTCCCCAGTGACCGAATGGCGCATAGGGACCCGAATGGCGCGGATCGCGGTCGTTCGCGTACACGACATGGCAGGACGCGCAGCCGGACTGGCGATAATCCCCCGGCTGATCGTTGGTGCCCATGAACCACGTCAGCGGGTCGTTGAGCCGGGTCTTCGCGATGTTGAGCACCGGGATCGCAATTCGCGCGCCCGTGCCGGGACCGCGATTGGACTGCCGGAAGTCCGGCCGCCCCGGCTCTTCGAGCCGCTGCAGATCTCCCGTCGAGTCCGGCAGCCCGGTCTCCGCGAAGAGGTTGCCGATGTTGCGTCCGCCGCGCTCGAAGACCCGGAAGATATCGGCGGGCTTCACGCTCTCCCACGCAGGCAGCGGGTAGATCATCGGAACGATCGACGCCGCCTTCGCCGCATCGCGCAGGTTGTCCGGAACCATCGGCCCCTTGAGGATCGTCCCGACACCCTTGTGGTCGTACGACTCGCCGATGATGTAGTTCTTGTAGGGCAGGATGCCATTGTTATACGAGGCGCCGCCCCAGAACATGGTCGCCGTGGAGTGCAGGCTGCGCAGCGAGGCCGCGATGATCTCCGCATGGCACGCGCCGCACGAATCCTGAGCAACCCGATAATCGGATGGGTTTATGAAGCGGACGAATTGCGGGCTCTCGCGGTTCAGGAGCGTGTAGGAGCGCACCGGGTTGGCGCTCGAGGGATAGCTCCACGATCTCGGGAAGCGCGGCAGAACGTGCGCCGCATCCATCGTCTTCGAATACGCAGCGCTGCCGCGAGTCGTGCCTGCAGGCAGGGACACCGTGGCATCGCCTCCGTGACAGTCGGCGCAACCCAACCTGATCGCCGGGCTCACGTGCATCGTGGGACGATCGCTCGCGGTGTGGCAGGAGAGACAGCCCGTGCTCTTCGCCTCCATGTCAGAGTCGGACTGACTGGCGGGCGCGGCCGGATAGACCGGGTAGTGCCGCTCTACCGGATGCTCGGTCTCGATAACGGCGGCCTTGAGCAGTGCGCTCTGCCCGGGCGGCTGATCCGGTCGTCGCAGGTCATGACTGTCGGGGACCTGAGCGGGTGTTGGCGCCGAGGCCGACCCGGAGGTGTCTGCAGCGTGCATGGCCGGCGGGAACAGTACCGCAGCAGCGAGCACGTACAGCACTTG
>DATEJM010000030.1:0-6001 GCA_035277965.1 Steroidobacteraceae bacterium
CGTAAACGACATCATCGCCAAGTACCCCGAGTATCAGACCCTGCTCGACGACTATGTCGCGCAGCAGACGGGGACGAAGCCGTCGTCCTATGCACAGGCTAGCTCGGAGTTTCTTGCCTTTACGCCTGCCCAGCAGCGACCGCTGCTTCTCAATGTGTTCTTCGACGACCTGAAGACGACGGGCCGAGATGCCAACGCCAGCGCGTCGGCGGGATTTGGGCGCGGCTACGATGCGATCAATGCACTGTTCCCCGGCAGTGGCGCGGGCGAGACCGGGCAGCCGCCAAGTCCCTATCTGGGGGATATCAGTCTGGCGTTCAGCCGCATCTACACAGTCGCCGGCGGCAACATCTCGATCCTCACCCCGGGCGGACTGGTGGATGTCGGTCTCGCGTTTCCCCCCACTAACGCGAATCCGAAGCTGCCCTCACAGCTCGGAATCGTCGCGCAGGGCTCCGGCGACGTGGACATCTTCAGTCAGAACGATGTGCGCGTTAATGCCTCGCGAGTGTTTACACTCGGGGGCGGCAACATCCTGATCTGGTCGACCCTCGGAAACATCGACGCCGGCCGCGGCGCAAAGTCGGCGGTCTCCGCTCCGCCGCCGGTCGTAACCCTCGATCCCGTTACCGGAGTCGTCACTGTCAGCTTCACGGGCGCGGTGGCCGGCAGCGGTATCCGGACGATCATCAGCGGTGACGACATCGCTCCCGGCGATGTCGACCTGATCGCGCCCGTCGGGTTTGTGAACGCGGGTGACGCGGGCATCGGCTCGTCCGGGAATCTGAACATCGCCGCGAAGCAGGTGGTGGGCGTCGACAACATCCAGGTCGGGGGCACCGCCACGGGCGTGCCACCGCCCACCAGCGGTATCGCCGCGACGCTGTCGAGCGCTTCGAGTGCCGCAAACAGTGCGACCACCGCCAGCTCCGCGGTTTCGTCCGAGGAGTCGGCCAACAAGGACGTCGCCAGTGCGTCGCAGGCAGCGATGAGTTGGCTCGATGTCTTCCTGGTCGGCCTTGGCGAAGATAACTGCAGTCCCGAGGATCAGCAGTGTCTCGAGCGGCAGAAGAGCAGCACCAAGTGAGGAGGCCCTGTCAGCGCTAAGCGACTCCAGTTGGTGCGGGATGTCACACGATCGTCACCCAACCCCGGCAAAGTCGCAGGACACGTATGACTTAGGCCCAGCGCGGAGATCGCTCGGCGTGCCGTATTTGGCCGCCTGGCGGTAGCTCGCGGGCGGCGTCGCCCGAGCCACACAAAGACGCCTGAGGCGGCATTACAACGGGCTCACGTTCACGAGAACCGCCACTGGCAACGCCAGTAAGGGCGTCGCCGCCAGCGCGCCTTCACAGCGCATGAGGCAAGAGGTAAGAAAAGAATGTCGGTTGGAAATTACTTACGGGTTGGGGGTGCCATCGCGCTCATGTTGTCAACCCCGATGCTGCACGCGGAGGAGGGCAACGCCTCGGGCCAGTCACTCGAGGAGGTGCGCAATACGGTGATCAACCTCCTGAAAGCGCTGGTCGACAAGGGGTTGCTGACGCGCGAGCAGGCGGAGCAGATGGTCAAGCAGGCGCAGCAGAAGGCCACCGCCGATGCAGCTGCTGCGGCCGCTAAGAACGCAGCCACCGCTGAGGAGGACAAGGGCGCGGTCAGCGTCCCCTACGTGCCGCAGATCGTGAAGGACGACATCAGCAAGCAGGTGGCGGAAGAAGTGCGACCTGCAGTGGTCGCTGACGTGGTCCAGCAGGCCAAGAAGGAGCGCTGGGGCGTACCCGAGGCCCTGCCGGAGTGGCTGTCGCGCGTGCGTGTCTTCGGCGAGTTGACTGTGCGCGGACAAACGGACCTGTTCGCAGACGACAATTCCAATCAGATCTTCGACTACCAGGCAATCAACCTGGCCGGCGGCGTTGCGAAAGCGACTTATCCCTTTCTGAACACCACCGAGAATCGGTACCGCATGCGGCTGCGAGGCCGCATCGGCGTGGCGGCGGATCTGACACCCAATCTGCACGCCGCCATACGGCTCTCCTCAGGTTCGCTGACGGATCCCAGCTCGGCGAGCCAGACCCTGGGCACCTATGGCGGCCGCTACACGGTGGGCGTCGACCAGGCTTATCTGGCCTGGGACTCGAGTCCCTCGGATCGCCTTTCGCTCGCGTCGGTGTCAGGGGGGCGCGTCGTCAACCCGTGGTTCAGCCCGACGGAGCTGGTCTACGGGCGCGACCTGACCTTCGAGGGTGTGTCAGGCACGCTGCGCTATCGATGGGGAAGCGGAACCGCGGACCGCGCGAACGTGTACGTCACGATCGGCGGCTTCCCGATGCTCGAGGTACCGCAGGCGAATTCAGAGAACAAGTGGTTGGTGGGCGGCCAGATCGGCACGAGCCTGCCCTTCCGCGAGGCATCCGACCACCTGCGCTTCGCAGTCGCCTACTACGACTTCATGAATGTGACCGGGCAACGCAACGACCCGGAGTCGACGCTCCTCAATTTCACGGCACCGGCATTCGTGCGCAATGGCAACTCGATGTTCGACATCTCGAATACGGTCGATCCGAGCGTCAATCTGTTCGGCCTGGCCGCGCATTTCCGACTCGTGGATATTGGCACGAGCTACGAGCTCGGTCTCGGCAGCCGCTCGCTCACCTTCTCGGGCGAGGCTGTGCGCAACATCGGGTACAACCGCAACGAAGTCGAGGCGCTCACGGGAAAGCTTCAACCCTCGGATGAGAACACGGGCTATGTCGGCGAATTCAGCTTCGGCGACCGTCTCGTCGATCGCCTCGGCAAGTGGCGCGTGGCCGTGGGCTACCGCTACGTCAAGCGTGACGCCGTGCTGGATGCCTGGACGGACGCTGATTTCCACGAGGGCGGAACGAACGCACGTGGTTACTACCTGTGGGGTTCCTACGGCATCGCACCGCGTACGTGGGTCAGGCTGCGCTACTTGAGCGGCAACGAGATCGACGGTGATCGCTACGCCGTCGATATCATGCAGCTAGATGTCACCGCGGCTTTCTGAGCAAGGAGTCTGCGAGATGCACATTGCCCGCGCGGCATGCGCCCTGGTTCTACTGAGCGCGCTCGGCCTCAATCTGGCGGCGGCGCAGACGCAACGCAGCGGAGGCGGTGCCAGTGCTCAGATGATGCAGCAATACCAGCAGATGTTTGCCGAGCGCAACCAGCTGCAGGCGGACAACACGAAGCTCAAAGCCGATCTGGACGGCCTCAAGAAGCAACTGGACGCCGCCAACAAGCAGATCAAGGAGCTGAAAAGCGGTGTGGGGCGCACCCAGGGAACGGTTGCGGCCGCGCAGGCAGCGAGTGCGGCGAGCGCCAAGAGCGTGGAGGAATACAAGGCCAAGATGCAGGAGCTGGTGGGTCGGTTCCGCGAAACGATCGGGACGTTGCACACGGCCGAAACCGAGCGCGCCCAGCTGCGTCAGCAGCTGGCCGAGCGCGACGTGGCTTTCGATCGCTGTGCCACGCACAACTACGATCTCTACCAGGTCAACCGGGAAGTGCTCGATCACTGGGAGCATCAGGGCACGTTCAGCTGTCTGGCGCGCGATGAGCCCTTCACGCGTCTGAAGCGCACGCAGATCGAGAATCAGGTGGATGAGTATCGACAGCGCGCCGAGCAGCTGCGCATGAAGCAAGCGGCCGCACGGGGACCGGGCGCGCCCGCACCTGCGACGACGGCGAGCCCCTCCCAAGGCCCGGCTCCTTCGCAACAAGGCGCGGCTCAGCCACCCGCGGCAGGCGCAAAGGCGCCCCCGGCTCCTTGAGTCAGGGCCTCGCCGACGGCGCGCCGTAGCCCAGGAATCAAAATACTACTGTCACACGCGGCACCAATAATTCCGCGTCCGGGGGCATTCGGACGCGGCCGGTTGACCAATGAATCTAGGACTTTCCGAATGAACCGTTCTTCTCTATGGGTGGCGGTCGCGCTCGCCGTGCTGTGCACGAGCTGGACCTCGCCCGCCCGCGCCTGGTGGAACAACGACTGGGCGTTTCGCAAGGAGATCACTTTCGATCTCACGCCCGCGGGCGCCGATATCGGGGGCCCGGTGGCCGACGTGCCGGTCCTCATCCGCCTGAGCCTCGGCAACTTTCAGTATTTCGGTGATGCGAAGCCGGACGGCTCCGACTTCGTCTTCATCGCCGGTGACGATAAGACTCCGCTGAAGCACCACGTGGAGCGGTTCGATCCGCAGGCGCAGATTGCTTTTGTCTGGGTACGGATGCCACGCATGACCGGCGGCGTGAACACGGACAAGATCTATCTGTACTACGGCAACAAGAAGGCCGCGAGTGGCGCCGACGCCCCCGGGACGTATGACACCAACCAGGCGCTGGTCTATCACTTCGGCGCCGCGGCAGGCTCACCGCAGGATTCGACCGGATACAAGATCGAGCCCACCGAGTTCACGGCGGAAGTGAATCCGGCTTCGCTCATCGGGTCGGGCGTGAAGTTCAACGGCTCACAGGTGATCTCCATACCGGCAAATGGGGCCGCCCACCTCGCCGCAGGGAAAGGGTTCACCGTCTCGGCGTGGGTGCGTTTCGACGCGGCGCAGTCTGATGCCTACGTCGCGCAGCTCGCTGACAAGGGACGACAGTTGGTGCTGGGCGTAGCTGGCAACCAGGCTTACCTGCGCTACGTTGATGGCACCTCCCCTCCGGTCTCCGTGCAATCGAGCACCCAACTGACCACGGGAGAGTGGCACCACTTGGCCGGCGTGACTGGTGATGGCCACCTGACGCTGTTCGTTGACGGCGCTGACGTCGGTCATACAAATGTCACCGCTCAGGAGATCGGCGGCGCGTTGACCGTTGGTGGCTCCGCGGCCCACGCGAACTACTTCAGCGGCGAGATGGACGAGCTCGAGGTCGCCAACACGGCGCGGAGCGCGGACTGGATCAAGGCAGCGGCGCGTAGCCAGGGAATGACCGCCCCACTGACTGTGTATGGAGCAGACACGCAGAAGGAGAGTGGCGGCGGCGAGTCGTACTTCGTCACGACGCTGCGTAACGTAACCGTGGACGGCTGGGTCGTGATCGGCATCCTGGCCGTCATGTTTGTGGCAGCCGCGGCTATCATGGTCACGAAAGGGATTTTTCTGACGCGCGTTGCCGGCGGCAATCGCAAATTCCTGGCCGAATTCCGCAAGCTGTCCGAGGACCCGGCGCTCCTAGAGCGCACGTTGGGGGCGGGTGTCGAAGACAAAGGCTCCGAAGTGGTCCTGGGCGAGGGCAGCACGTTCGGGGTCTCCACGCTATGGCCGCTTTATCACCACGGAATGCGCGAGACGATGAAGCGCCTGGAAGGTCAGGCGGCGGGTGCGGATGTCGTGAAGATCCTTTCCGCCCAGTCCATCGAGGCCATCCGGGCGAGCCTCGATGCCTCGCTCACCCGGTTGCAGCAACGGTTGAGCTCGCAAATGGTCTGGCTCACGATCGCGATTTCCGGCGGCCCCTTTCTGGGGCTGCTCGGCACCGTGGTCGGCGTTATGATCACGTTCGCCGCTATCGCGGTATCCGGTGATGTGAATATCAATGCGATTGCCCCGGGTACCGCCGCAGCACTGGCCGCGACGGTCGCCGGACTGGGCGTCGCCATCCCGTGCTTGTTCGGCTACAACTATCTGAATACACGCGTGAAGGAAATCAGCGCGGATATGCATGTGTTCGTGGACGAGTTCGTCGCGCGTATCGCTGAGACGTACTGCTAGGAGCTTTCGGAGACCCCCATGGCCGGCTCAGTCAGTGGCGAGAAGGATGTCTACGACGAGATCAACATCACGCCGATGCTCGATCTCGCCTATGTGCTGCTGATCATTTTCATCATTCTGACGACCGCAACCGTACAGGGCATCAAGGTCAATCTGCCGAAGGCCAGCGCTCAGCCGAGTCTCGCGGAGAACAAGACGAAGGCGATCTCGATCGCCGCCGACGGCACGATGTATCTCGACACCTTTCCTGTCACGATGAC
>DATEJM010000031.1:0-7518 GCA_035277965.1 Steroidobacteraceae bacterium
GATCGGGGCCGAAGGGCGGCCAACAGCGGGCCGTAGACGGGATTGCTCGCCAGGGGCCCATCGATGATGACCTCGCCCGAGGAGCCCAACAGGTCGAGCAGCAGATCGCTCATCAGGGCGCAGTAGAGTGAGGCGAGTGCGCAGCGCTCCGCGCCATCTAGCTTGTCAGCTCCAACGAGGCTCGCGGAGTGCCGGGCAAACGGTCCCCGCGCGCTCGAGAAACTAGGGAGTGCATAAGCGCCTTTGGCGATAACGCTCGCCACGGCGGCAGGATCCGCCCGGACCGAATGGCAGTCAGGCCCGGCGATTGCCGCATATTCGCGTCCGCCCATGAAGCGTGCGGTGGCGACGGGGGATCCCAATGCGCTGACGCCGGCCAACATGTCGAACTCTTCATGAAGCCGTGCCAGATCCGCCGCATGGGCCATGACAACCGTCCAGGTGCCGCTGGAGATGACCGAGAACGGCTCTTGCAGGGCGCGGCCGGTGAGATGGCACAGATACGAGGCGTTGGAGTCGTGGATGCCGCAGAGCACTTTGCAACGCGGGTCCAACCCCGTGTTCCGGGCGAGCTGCGGCGAGATGGAGCCCAGCACTTCATCGGCTCCCCTCAGAGCAGGCAACAAAGCTTCCCACCCGAACGAGACCGCCATCTGCGATACGTGGCTCTGGCGTGGCCACCACAGATCGCTGTGGCAGCCGAGCGAAGTGACCTCGCTCGCCATCATGCCGCTCAGGCGCCAGGCCCAGTATTGCGGGTAGAGGAGCAATGTCGTCGCGGCGCCGAAGAGATCGGGTCGGCGATGCTGCAGGAAGTAGAGCTGGCGGCCGAGATTGAGGCCCAATGGCAGAAAGGGCGACAGGCTGTCGGAAAACGGATCGCGCACCTGCCGATAGGCGTCACGCACTGATTCGAATAGGGGATCTTCGTAGTCGGGGACGGTGATGATCCGATCGGAGGGGGAGAGCAGCGCGGCCGCGGCTCCGTGAGCCACGGGGACGAGAGCGATCACCTGCGCCTTGTAGGGAGATTCCGCGAGGCCGGTGACGAGCCACTGCTCGATGCCTGCAACATCCAGCTCGCGCATCGACGAGCGCATGATGGATGCGCAAGGGCGCTCGAGACAGGACACGGTCTCGCCGGTTGGGCCATCGACCAGGAGGAGCTTTGCATGCGTCTTGCCGATATCGAGGACGCCTAACAGCTCACGTTCCATGCGGTGGCCCCACAGGAATTGGCTACGCGAGGCGCGCCTGCGCGTCCTCGTCTTCGACTTTGGCGGTGATCACCTCGATACCCACATCGCGGAATACACGGAGCTCGTCATCCCGGGCGCCGTCATCGGTGATGAGTACCGCGATGCGCTCGAGGGGGGCGACGATCATCGAGGATCGCTGCCGCAACTTGCTGCTATCGGCCATGACGATCAACTTGTCGGTGCGGCGTAAGAGTCGGGTATGAGACTGGGCGATGAGCGGATCCGCCTCCATCATGCCGAAGCGGTTGAGGCCGAAACAGCCCGTAAACATCTTCTCGGCCCAGAAGTTCTGGATGTTGTCGTTCTCGAAAGGAGACAACACGATGTTCTGCTCCCGGAAGACCGTTCCGCCCGGCAGCGTCACGCGGTTACGGCTCGTGGCTACGAGTTGCGTCACGATGGGCAGGGAGTTCGTGAGGATGTCCAGGTTGCGCTCGCTCAGGAACTCCACCAGGGCAAATGTCGTCGTGCCGCCGCTGATGATGAGACTCGCGCCATCTTCTATGAGACTCGCGGCCGTGCGAGCGATAGCGCGCTTCTGAGGGACGCACATGTCCCGACTCAAGGTAAAGGGAACCCCAACCAACCGGGCCTCATGCCGTGGCCGGATCGCCTCGGCGCCACCGCGAATACGGCGGATCTGGCCTCGCTCGGCCATGGCGTTCACGTCCCGTCGGACGGTCGCATCCGATGCCTCGAGGATCTCGACGAGATCCGCGATGCTGACAATGGAGCGCTCTTCCACGAGCTTGAGAATCAACTTCTGTCTTTCAGCCTCGAGCACTCGGGCGACCTCCCATTGTGCCGCTCATTCTACACGATCTGATCGAAAATGATCACCCATGATTGACATTGATCGATTCACCTGGCACCGTGAGATGATCTCCCCTACCTATATATAGAGTAGCCATGCCTGCTGCCCGTCGCCGCGGCGAGAGCGCTGAAGACTCGAGCATTGCGAACCGCTGGGATCCTGCCGCGGCCGCCGATCTGAATCCGCAGGAGCTCCTCCTCTATCGCTCCAACCTGCTGGGATCCGACAAACGCGTCACCAACTTCGGAGGGGGCAACACTTCCGCGAAACTGATCCTGCCCGATCCCCTGACGTCCGCGCCGGTGGACGTGCTGTGGGTGAAGGGCTCGGGGGGGGATCTGGGGACGATGAGGTTGGATGGTTTTGCGACCCTCTACCTCGAGAAGCTGCGGGCCTTGCCGGCGCGATATCGAGGTGTCCAGGATGAGGACACCATGGTGGGCCTCTATCCGCACTGCACGTTCAATCTGAACCCGCGCACTCCCAGTATCGACACGCCCTTGCATGCGTTCATCGATCGCGCGCATGTCGATCACATGCATCCCGATGCCGTGATCGCGATCGCCGCCTCGCGCGACAGTCGGGATCTCACCAGGCAAATCTTCGGCGATGAGATCGGCTGGTTGCCATGGATACGACCCGGGTTCGAGCTGGGCATGCAGTTGATGCGCTTCGTGCAGGAGCATCCGCGAGCCCGAGGCGTGGTGCTCGAGGCGCACGGACTGTTCACCTGGGGTGGAACCTCGAAAGAGTGCTACATCACGACGATCGACGTCATCAACCGAGCCATCGCATGGCTGTCAGAAGGGAACGGCCGCCGTCCCGGACTCGGAAAGGTGAAAGTCGCCGCGCTGTCACCGGAGCGACGTCGGGCTGTTGCGGCTGCCGTCATGCCCGCAATCCGTGGCCTGATCTCGCGCGCCCAGCCCAAGGTCGGACACTTCGACGACAGCCCGGTCGTACTCGAGTTCGTGAATAGCGAAGCCTTTGAATCCTTGGCGGAGCTCGGCACGTCCTGTCCCGATCATTTCCTCAGAACGAAGATCCGGCCGCTGGTGTTGAGATTTGATCCCGAGTCCGACACCGCGGAGACCTTGCTCGAGCGCCTCCCGGAAGCGATCGAAGCCTATCGGGAACGGTATCAGGCCTATTACGAGCGCTGCAAGCGTCCGTATTCACCGCAGATGCGGGATCCTAACGCCGTGGTTTACCTGATTCCGGGCGTCGGCATGATGACCTTCGCGGCCGACAAGGCGACCGCTCGCATCGCTTGCGAGTTCTACATCAACGCGATCAACGTGATGCGCGAATCGTCGAATGTCTCGGCGTATCGCGGGTTGCCGGAACAGGAGGCATTCGATATCGAATATTGGCCGCTCGAGGAGGCCAAGCTGCAGCGGCTGCCGCCACCCAAAGCTCTCGCTGGCAGAATCGCATTGATCACCGGCGGCGCGGGTGGAATCGGTCTCGCGACCGCCCGCAGACTCCTGGATGAGGGTGCCTGCGTGGTGCTCTGTGATATCGATCGCGAGGCGCTGATGACAGCGGCCAGTACGCTCCAGGAGCGTTACGGCCACGATCAGGCCGCGGCCGTGTGGGTGGATGTCACCGACGAGGGCGTCGTCGATCAATTATTTGCCGAGGCGGCAGTCCGCTTCGGAGGCGTCGATATAGGCGTTTCGAATGCGGGGATTGCATCGGCCGCTGCGATCGAAGAAACGAGCCTCGATCTGTGGAGACGAAATATCGACATTCTGGCGACCGGGTATTTTTTGATCAGCCGTCGCTGTGTGCAGCTCCTGAAGAGCCAGGGCATGGGCGGGTCGATCGTCTTCATCGGCTCGAAGAACGCGCTCGCCGCATCGCCGGGAGCGTCAGCGTACTGCACGGCGAAGGCCGCGGAGCTGCATCTTGCCCGATGCCTGGCCCTGGAATGCGCGCCGATTGGCATACGGGTAAACGTGGTCAACCCCGATGCCGTGTTGCGGGGCTCACGGATTTGGCAGGGGGAATGGGCCGAGCAGCGGGCGCAACAGTACAAGACCACGCCTGACGAGCTGGAGGCGATATACAGAGATCGCAGCTTGCTCAAGCGGAGCGTCTATCCGGAGGATGTGGCCGAGGCGGTCGCCTTCTTCGCGACGGACCGATCTGCAAAGTCGACCGGCAACATCATCAACGTCGACGCGGGGAATGCGCAGGCATTCACGCGCTAAGACTGCGCGACGCGCTGGGAAGGGGACCCGATGGCGATCGTGACGAGCATCGCCGACCTGCGCGAGCTGGCCCGGCGCCGGGTGCCCAGGGCGATCTTCGAATATGCGGATCGTGGCTCCTACGACGAGGTCACCCTGAGGCGCAATCGCAGCGATCTGGAATCGATCCGCTTACGACAGCGCGTGATGGTCGATGTCTCGGACCTGTCACTTTCGACGACGATCGTCGGATCGCCCGCGGCGATTCCGCTGGCGATCGCTCCGACCGGATTAACCGGATTGTTTCATGCCGACGGGGAGATCCACGGCGCGCGCGCCGCGGCGAAGTTCGGCATCCCGTTCTGTTTGAGCACGATGTCGATATGCTCGATCGAGGATGTTCGTGCTGAAGTGGCGGAGCCGTTCTGGTTTCAGCTCTATCTGATGCGCGATCGGGGATTCAACCGTGAGCTCATCGATCGTGCCCGCGCCGCCGAATGCCCGGCGCTCATGCTCACCGTAGATATGCAGGTGCAGGGGCAGCGCTATCGCGAGGTGAAGAATGGTTTGACCATTCCGCCGCGATTGACGTTGAGCAACGCGCTCGATATTGCGACAAGGCCGGGGTGGGCGCTGCGAGTGCTCCGCGCCAGGCGCAGGACCTTTGGCAACCTGCAGGATCGTATCGCGGGGTCGGGCCGGCTGACCACGCTGGCTCAATGGATTGCGTCGCAGTTCGATCCGACCGTCACGTGGAAGGACGTGGAGTGGGTGAGAAGCGTGTGGCCCGGAAAATTGCTCGTGAAAGGGGTCCTCGATGCCGAGGACGCCCGCCTCGCCTGGAAGAGCGGCGCCGATGCGATCGTCGTCTCCAACCACGGCGGCCGCCAGTTTGACGGGGCCCCCTCGACGATCTCTGTATTGAACGAAGTGGTCGAGGCGGTTGAGGATCGCTGCGAGGTGCTCTTCGACGGAGGCATCCAGTCGGGGCAGGACATCCTGAAGGCGCTCGCTCTCGGCGCACGGGCTTGCCTGATCGGCAAGGCGTTCCTCTACGCTCTCGCCGCAATGGGAGAGCGGGGCGTGACCACGGCCCTGGAGATTCTGCAGAGGCAGCTTCGTGTCAGTCTGGGTCTGGCCGGACAGCGGGATGTACGCCACGTCGATAGGACTGTATTGCGGAGCATGGGATGCGAGTGATGGCACATGGTCTGGCGGTATCCGGGCTTTTAAGCCCGCCTACGGTCACTGCGGGGGGCTGTTGGCCTTGTGGTAATACTCCGAGACCTTCTTGAGATGCTCGGACATGGCCCGATCGGCCGCTTCGGGATCGTGCGCCGCAATGGCCTCGTAGACCTTCTTGTGCCCCTCGTACGCGCGACGAGCGGCTCCGCGCACAGAGATGCCGACCGTGCGTTGCTCCATCAGCCACTCACAGAGCGCTTTGTTCAGGGCCGGAAAGATCGGGTTGCGGGGAATTTCCGCGAGGATGCCGTGGAACTCAGCGTCGGTTTTCACAAACACGGTGGGCTTGCCCAGCGCACGCTTGTTCTCGGCTAACGCCAGAGCCAGCCGCTCGATCTCCTTCGGTGAAGCATGATGCGCCGCATAACGCGCCAGGCTGCACTCGAAGAGGATCCGTGCTTCCTGAAAGTCGGCCACTCCATTAGGGCGCCTGAGCAGCCACTTCGCTGCGGCGGATAACTGGGCAAAGAAGGCGGGGGTACTGAGCGGTGTTACCTTGGCACGTGACCGCTGACTGACGGAAATCAATCCCGCCGCTTGCAGGGCGAGCAGCGCTTCGCGCACCGAGGTTCTACTCGCTTTGAATCGCTCTGCGAGAGCCCGTTCCGAGGGTAGCCGGCTCCCCTCTGCGAGCACGCCGCTGGCGATCTCCTCGGTCAGTCGATGGGCGATATCCTGATAAATCCGTCGGCCGGCTTTGGCTCGGTCCCTCATGGTCAACACTCCATTGTGACGAGCTGCAAACCTCACGTGCACGCGACACGGAGTGCGGCAAGGGAGCTGCGAGTGAGCACGAGAATGGCGAAGCGGTCCCTGCGCATTTCGGCGTCGCCGGCTTCCTCATCCGGGTTGGACGAGCCAGCCGAAGTTGACTGCAGGATCGCTGATCTGGTCTACCCAGTCAAGATATCTCGTCGCGATCCGCGTTCCAATAAAACCAACTTCATGGCAAGTTTGTGTCAGCCTGAGAAGGCAATAGGCCCTTGGTCCTACATCATATGGACTTTGGTCCCCCGGGAACGGCAGGCTACGAGCGCTCGCTCGAGTCGTGAGCCTCTTCGTAGGGCCACTCTACTGCCCCAGAGTGCGTCACGGCACCCTCATTGGCCGGCCCGACCAGTTTCTCGTATTTCTCGAGCACGCCGCCCAACGGTGCACGAATTCGGGGGGTCCAGATCGCACGACGCGCCTCTAGCTGTGTGGGAGTCAGTCGTACCTGAAGATTGCCGGCGACGGCGTCGATCGTGATCTCATCACCGTCGTCCAACAGCGCGATCGGTCCGCCAACGGCCGATTCCGGGCAGACATACCCGATGCACATGCCGCGAGTGGCACCCGAAAAGCGGCCATCGGTAAGTAGAGCTACCTGCTCGCCCATACCTTGGCCGTAGATTGCAGCGGTCACGCTGAGCATCTCGCGCATGCCAGGACCGCCCCTGGGTCCTTCGTTGCGGATAACGAGTACATCGCCAGCTTTGTATTGCTGATTTGTGACGGCGCGCATGCACGATTCCTCGTCCTCGAACACACGCGCGATTCCAGTGAACTTCAACGATTTCACGCCCGCGGTTTTCAGCAGCGCACCGTTGGGAGCCAGGTTTCCCTTGAGGACGACGAGGCCGCCGGTGGGACTCAGGGCGTTTCCGCATGGCCGCACTACTGAGCCATCTGCCGGTTTTGCGCTAGAGAGAGCGGTCTCCAGTGTTGTGCCTTCGAGCGTGAGCGTGTCGCCATGCAAGAAGCCCCCTTTGAGAAGCTCTCGGAGGACGGATGGAACGCCGCCGACGTAGTAGAGATCTCGCGCGTAGAAGCGGCCCCCTGGCTGCAGGTCGGCAATCAACGGAGTGCGCCTGAAGACGGTCGCAATGTCGTCCGTCGTGAAGCGGATGCCGGCTTCATGTGCAATCGCAGGGATGTGCAGCGCCGCATTGGTAGAGCCGCCGGTTGCTGCAACTGCAGCAGAGGCGTTTTCGAGGCTCTTCCGGGTGACCAGCTCGCGCGGAAG
>DATEJM010000032.1:0-64628 GCA_035277965.1 Steroidobacteraceae bacterium
GGCTGCGCCGATCCTCGATGATCATATCTGCGGCTTTCTCTGCCGCCATCATGACGGGCAAGTTCGTGCCTGCCGTCATGATTGTCGGAAAAATGGAGGCATCGACGACCCGCAGCCCGTGGACTCCAAACACCCGGCACCTGGAGTCGATGACAGCTCTGCTGTCGCTCTGCTCGCCCATGCGACACGTGCCGACAGAATGTCCGGCAGGAATGACATTTTCATGCACCAGCCGCTCCGCTTCCCGTCCGTCTTCCGCAGGGGCGAGGGGTGTGATGGAATCCTTGAGGAGATGTCGTCGCAGGATCGCAGGACCATCCAGAGCCACGGCTCCGAGCCTGCTCAGGATTCGGGCTTCACGCGTGTCCTGCATCAACTTCATGGTCAGCGGCGTGAACTTGGCCTGGAAGACGTCGTTCACGAGCGGAGCGACCGCCGGGTCGCGCAGCAGTGTCAGGATGAATTGCAAGCCCGCAGCCATGCGCCGGCGATCGCGAGGATCCTGGAGAAGATTGAACCGTACCCGTGGCATTCCTAGCGGATGCGCAGGCTGCAAGCGCACCTCGCCAACGGAATAGCCCTTGTTGAGTTGCAGCATCAGGTCTGCGACTTGCCGGCCCAGCGGGTCGGATTTCTGAGATCCCAGTGCGCGCTCCCACACGTTGATGAACATATCCGTGGGGGGGCAGTCGCGCTCGTTCGAGGAGTAGCGGACAACCATGGGGCTCGGGATGCGGGTCAGGCCCTTGCACCGTCCGGCCCTGCGAAGCAGCACGTTAACGCTGAACAGAGCATGATTCTGCAGGTTGAGTCCCACCCCGGGCCGATCGGAAACGACTGAAATGCCGTATTCGGTGAGCTCCGCGCCGGCTCCAATGCCCGAACGCTGCAGAAGGGCCGGAGAATTGATTGCACCGCTGCAGATGATCGCATTCGCGCAGCGTACGCGGTAGTTGCCCGACGCGTGCTCGCACTCCGCGCCGACCACCCGTCCAGCCTCGAAGACGACCTTGGATACCTGCGTCTCGGTGATGATCTTGAGATTCGGGCGGCGCCGGACTTCGGGCGTGAGATACGCATTCGCGGTGGACATTCGCCCTTCCGCCCCGAAATTCAGGGGCACGGGACCGACTCCTTCCCCGGCGTTCCAGTCATTGAAGTCCTCAACCCGCGGCAGACCGCGATTTTCCAACGCGACGCGCAACGCGCGGCTCAGCGCACTCCAGTTCCGGTCACCGACACGTTGAATGTGGATGGGCCCGTGCTCGCCGTGCTGCGGATTGCGATAGTCGAGGTCGGTTTCAACTTTCTTGAAATAGGGCAATACATCCTGCGCGCTCCATCCGCGTACCCCGAAGTCCTGCCACTCGTCGTAGTCGCGGGCAAGGCCGCGGCCGGCCTGCAATCCGTTGACGAGCGACCCGCCACCCACGGCGCGCGCAAGCATCGTCATGCCTACGCGACCGGTCGAGTCGGCGGTCGCGCCGCTCGTGACCTGCGCAAACGCATCGGGCCAGAAGTATTCAAACGCAAAAACGGTTCGCACGCCCGGATCGCGAACGCGCTCCGGCAGCCCGGTCGTGCCGGCATCCTTCCCGGCCTCGATCATGACGACCTGCACGGATGGATCGGCCGAGAGCCGACATGCCAGAACGCAGCCGGCCGAACCGCCGCCGATGATCAAATAGTCCGCGTCGCCGCCGCCCGGGGCCGCACCGACAGGTTGTGGGTCAATACGCGACATGGAACCCCCTTGCGATCGGCTAGCACGCGTGGGCTAACGCCAGCGGACTGTACGCGGCTCGCGACCGGACTTGCAATAGTCTTGACAAAGTGGCGCGGAAGCACCGCCTTGCGATGGTATATGATGACGGCCACTGGCAGGACTGTTCGGAGCGACTGGAATGGATCAGGTCATGGTGTTGGGCCTCATGCGCGGCGTATATTGGTTCGATGACGCCCTTCAGGACGCTCTGGCTTCAAAGGGCGTGCGCCTGACACGCGCCGAGTCGTTCGTGATCATCAACCTGATGTTAGGCGAGCGACGCGCCATCAATATCGCCAGGAAGCTTGGCGTTAGTCGCCAGGCGATCAGTCAGATCTTGCGGGGTCTGGAGGCGCGTGGCTACGTGACGATCACGCAGGATCCAACTGACCCGCGCGCGCGTATTGCGAGTTACAGCGCAACGTTCGACCCGCACGCGCAGATGTGCGCGAAAATAATTCGCGCTTCGGAGCGTGAATTGGCGCGCAGGATCGGCAAACAGGCCTTTGCAGGTTTGCGTGAGGCACTGGCGGCCGACTGGGGACCGAGCCCGAAAGCGGCCGAGACATCGAGGTCGATGCGCCGGCAGCCGCAGGCTGCTGTTAGGGCGGGGGACCGGCGGGCTCGAGCACGGCCATCCTGGCGGTCGGGCGAATACCGGCGGCAGCGACCCGGATCCGTAAGCTGACGCGACTGCCGGATTCGATCCAGGCCCAATCCTGTGCCCGGACCGCCGGGCGCCCTATGCACGATCCGCCCCGTCGCGCGGATCAGGTTCCGGGCTGGCCGGCGAGTTCTTCCGAGTCCCGCAATACCTCGAGGACGCGCGCGGCGGTTTTCCGAATGTGTCCCGTCAGCAGTTCGACAGCGCTATCGGCGTCGCGGCTGAGTGCCGCTTCCTCGAGCTTACGATGCTCTGCCGCTTTCTTGCGCGGTTGGCTCGAAAGCCGCGCAACGCGGCGATACCGTTCTGCTTGATCGAACAGGTTCTCGCATAAACGCACCAGCCGCGGGTAGCCGGATCCGCTCAATAGTGCGAGATGGAACTGCCGGTGCCGATCGGCCCAGTCATCGACATCGAGAGGACCGCTCTCGTCGCCTTCGCTGCGGCTTTCGCTGAGCCGCAGTTTGTGAGCGGCCGATACCACTCGGCCTTCCCATTCGTCATCGCCCTGCGTAACCGCACGACGCAGCGCGTCGCCTTCGAGCAATACGCGCAAATCGGTCAACTCGATCAGCTCGGCGTGGGATACCCGGGCAGCGCGGAAACCCCGGCCGTCGTCCGCATCCACCAGGCCTTCGACTGCGAGACGGTTCAACGCCTCGCGCAACGGACTGCTCGAGAGGTGCAATGATTGCTGCAGGGCTTCGATCCTCAGCTTCGCTCCGGGTGGATACTCCCCGCGAATAATGCGTCGTCGTAGCGTCTGATACCCTTGATGAACCAGAGATAGCTCTTTGTCAGATTCTGTGACGAAGCCCATACGCTCGCTCCCGCGGCTGCATCGCAGTTTTGCTCGACGCTGTCGCGCAGTCTAACGGCCGGTCGCTCAACACACAATCGAGTCACGAACGCTCGATCATGCGGGTTGGTGCGCAACCTGCCGCCGACAGGGCGGGCGTCTTTTCAAGAATGCCACAAAATGCACAAGGTGCTAGAATATGCATGATATCTGCCGAGTGCTTGGGCGGGTGCTTTGGACTGGGTGATACATGCCGGTAATCAAGATAGCCAATATTGCCTACGGTCGAATGCAGAGTCCGGATCTGGATCTGGCAGAACAGTTCCTGACGGATTTCGGCCTGGTCCGGGTGGAACGAACACCGCGAGCATTGTACATGCGTGGGACGGATGCCCAGCATCATGTCCACATCACCGAGCTCGGAGAGCCCCGCTACCGCTCGCTCGCCTGGCGAGCGCAAAGCTATGACGACCTCGTCGAAATCTCCAAATTAGAGGGGGCCTCGGGCATCGAGTCCATTGACGAGCCCGGCGGTGGCAAGCGCGTGCGGATCGAGGACCCCACCGGATATCCGGTGGAAATCGTCCATGGCATGGCTGAGCTGGCACCTCTGCCGATCGCGCGCCCGCACCTCAACATGGGCAACGAGAGCCTGCGCCGCCAAGGCGAGCTGTTTCGAGTGCCGAGCGGTCCCTCGCACGTCAAGCGGATCGGACACGCGGTGATCATGACCCCGGAATTCGAGCGGACAGTGGCGTGGTACCGGCAGACGCTCGGTCTGCTCTGTTCCGACGAAACCTATCGCGGCGAGCCGACGAACATCGTGGGTTCTTTCAACCGGCTGGATCGTGGTCAGGAGTATGTGGACCACCATGTGCTCTACGTGATGCGAGGCATCAAGACCGGATTCAACCACATCTCGTTCGAGGTGCAGGATCTCGATGACGTACTGATCGGGCACGAACATCTGCAGGCCCGGGGATATCGGCCCACCTGGGGCGTCGGGCGGCACGCGCTCGGCAGTCAAATATTCGACTATTGGTTCGATCCCTGGGACCGTGTGCATGAGCACTGGACTGACTCCGACCGCGTGAATGCCCAGCACCCCCCTGGCTTCGGAGAAGCCGGTATATATACGCGCGGGCCGTGGGGGCCTTACCCCCCGACTGGCGGATTCGCGACTCACGCTTCCCCTTGAGCTCGGTAGTTGGCATGAGCGCTGCAGGCGGCAGCGCGAACCGCTCGGAGTCAGTGTACCGGGATTAATGACGACGGCGCAGCGCCGGCCCGCGCTGCGCGGATTCACGGCGGTAATCGCTGGGCGAGATGCCATGGAACTGCCGAAACGTGCGGGTCATGTGCTCTTGATTGCAAAAGCCGGTCGCTATCGCGATATCGGCCAGCCGGGCTTTCGTGTGTAACGAGTCACGAACGGCCTCAACCCTCCGGTTCAGCAGGTATCTGTAAGGAGGTATGCCAAGCGTTCGCTTGAATATTCGGCTGAAATAGGCCGAGTTATAACCCGCTGCCCGCGCGATATCCGTTACGCCGATGTCGTGTGCGATATGGGTTCTTATATAGTCGTCTATCAGCCTGAGGATGTGGGTGGACAGCGGCCTGTCGTCGTTGCCGCTCGGCACGAACGGACAACTGGAATAATTCTCCGACAGATGTGCCGCCAAAGCCAATGCAAAGTGGTCGATGTAGGCCTGTGACTTGGTGGGTTGCCAGTTTCTCGCGCGCGCACATCCGCAGATCAGACCGGAAAGTACCGGGTCGATGATCGCAACATGAGGAACGAGCGAAGCCTGATGCTCCATGCAGCCCTGTGCCAGGATCTGCGCAACCACGGATGAGCGTAAATAGACAGTGATGACATGGGAGTCGGTATCGCTCGAACCGTTGATATCGTGCCCGCCCGGAACGATCGATATTTGACCTGGGAATACGGTCTTGCTGCCGCGCATGCCTCCGAGCCGGTACTTCAGCTTCGTCGTTCCGTTGAGTTGCAAGACGATCATGTGATCGTCGATCGGTAGCATGCTGCCCGAAGCTCCCGCATCGATGTGCCAATCGAGCACCAGCAGACTGCGCCAGCCCAATGCCTCGCTGGTGGCCAGCAGCGAGCGGTGTGGGCCGCGGTACTGATGGGCTTGGGCGATCGAAAAGGGACGTTCCTCGAGCTGAGGCAGCGGGTCGGATGGTATCGGGTCCACGACTGTGTTCGACATGTTCCGGGCCGATAGGAGCGGCTTGCGAAGCACGGATGTTTAGGAGCCTACCGCTCTAGCATGCCATTTTGTGCAGGATCGGCTGCTCCATGCAATGGCAATGTACACGCAATGTAGACGAGCCACTGCACGGAGGGCTCATAACCCTGCGGTTCCAAGGCGGTTCCCAGGCCAGTCATGAAATGCGCAGCGAGGAGCGGAAGATGGATATGGATCGTAAGCTTAGCGACGGTACTGGAAGGGCCTATGGCCGCAAGCCGGGGGTACCGGATCCAGTCTTGACTCAGGTCGGGCCCGGCACACCGGGAGGCGAGCTGCTACGCCGGTACTGGCAGCCGATCGCTTTTTCTTCCGAGGCGACCACACTGCCCAAGCAGATCCGCCGCTTCGGGGAGGATCTGATCCTCTTCCGCAACCAGAATGGCGAGCCAGGGCTCCTGACACCGCGGTGCATCCATCGGGGCGCGAGCCTCTTCTACGGCAAAGTCGAGGAAGATGGCATCCGTTGCTGTTATCACGGTTGGAAATTCAGCGCCCAGGGCGTGGTCTTGGATCAGCCGTGTGAGCCGGATGGCGGGCGCAGCAAGCACAAGCTGCGTCAGCCCTGGTATCCGGTGGTGGAAAAATTCGGCGCGGTATGGGTCTACATGGGGCCGCCCGAGCGTCAGCCGCTGTTCCCGATCTTCTCATGCTTCGAAAATCTGCCTGACGACGCAGTCGTCGCTGCCGGGGGCCCGAATTTCCCCGAAGTGGTCGGACCTGCCATGATGGCCCACAACTGGTACCAGGGCTTCGACAACGCGACGGATCACTATCATCTGCCCATTCTGCATACCAGGCACAGCGGGCCGCAGCTTTCCGGGAAGGAATACACCACTGAGCTGCCGCAGATCGAGTGGGACTCTTCGCCCACGGGATATTCCATCCTGACGATCTCGAGGCGGGACCTCGGCGACGGCAATGTCTATGTGCGGGTCGAGCAGATGCTGATGCCGAATATAGTCGGTATCCCGTCAGTCCTGACTCTCACGGATCCCGCTGGCGCGCTGTTGTTCTGGGTGCCCTGCGACGACACCAGTACGACGGCGATGGCGTTCCTGCAGCGTCAGACCCAGCCTGACCCCAGCCTCGATATGACCAAGGCCAAACTCCTCGGGTTTGGTCCGCAGAAGAAGGTATGGCACGAGATGACACCCGAGGAGCGTCAACGCTATCCGGGCGACTACGAAGCGCAAGCCGGCCAAGGCGTCATCACACTTCATTCGGAAGAGCATCTTGCGGCCTCGGACGCCGGTCTCGTGAAGCAGCGGCTGCTGTGGAAGCGGCAAGCCAAGATCGTTGCCGAAGGCGGCGACCCGGTCGGCGTGGCCTTCAAGGAAGCCGACCGCCGCATTCTGGTCGAAGCCCGATCCTGGGTGGAAAAGCGCGCGCAATCCAAAGCCGCGGCGACCGCGGACATCGAGGCGTGAGCCGCAAAACATTCGCGACGCCAAGGCCCGAGGGAGGCCTATACACATGAACGAGCCCTAAGCGATCGGCATAAGAATTCGCACAGAAGCATTCACAAGCACGCGTTCACAAAGACGCGTTCACAAAGACGTTGAGGGGGTGGGGGATGCTGACATCAAATTCGCGGCGCGCGAGCTGGTTTCTCGCGGCGGGGAGTCTGGTCGCGCTTGCCGCTGGACAAGCTCGCGCACAGGGCGTTGCTACTCGCGGTGTTGAAGGGTCCGCTGCTGCGGATTCGCAAAACGCGGGCAACGCCGCAGGCAGGGGTGGCGCGAATGGAGAGCTCCAGGAAATCATCGTGACCGCCCAGAAGCGCAGAGAAGACATCCAGACCGTTCCCATCGCCATCACGGCGGTCTCCGGCGAGAAGCTGGAGAATCTCGGGATCGCCAATACTCAGGATCTGGCGCGGGTCGTGCCGGGATTGACCATCTCGAGCTCCCTCGGCGGTACCCAAGCTCATCTTCGCGGTATCGGCAGCACCGCGACCGGTGTCGGAGCCGAAAATTCCGTCGCGACGTATATTGACGGCGTCTATGTTCTCAGCCTCAGCGGCGCGCTCGTGGAGCTGAACGATATCGAACAGGTCGAGGTCCTCAAAGGTCCACAAGGAACGCTGTTCGGTCGCAATGCAACCGGCGGCGTGATCAGCATCCGCACACGAGATCCGAGCCACGAGCTCGGGGGAAACGTCAACCTGAGCTACGGCAATTATAACACTGCCTCCACCCAGTTTTATTTGACGGGCGGAATCACGGACACGCTCGCGGCGGATGTCGCCGGCTTCGTCTCGTATCAGGGCGACGGCTGGGGCAAGAACCTTTTTAACGGAATAGATGTCAACCGCCTGGACGAATATGCCGTGCGATCGAAGTGGCTGTTCGCGCCGACCGATCGCGATCAGTTGCGTCTGATCGGCGACTACTCCGTCGCGAAAGGCAATCGGTACAACAGCGGGCGAACGGTCTTTGGGACGTCGGCCAACTACGGGCCCGGCAGCACCGTGGCCGCACAGCGTCCGGATCTGGCGCCGTACGTCGCCAGTGGCGCCCTGGCGCCCTTCGCGGTGGTCGGGGATCCCTACGTCTTCAACGGCGGGTTCTACGACATCGATGTGGCCGTGCAGCCTACCTACCTCTTCAAAAATGGCGGTGCCAGTCTGCAGTGGGATCACGCCTTCGACGGCCTGCAATTGACGAGCATAACCGCCTACAGACGCGCCTATACATCGGCGGCCAATCAATTCTCGTCTGTGCCTGCCTTCCGTTCCCTGGGTAGCATACTCGAGAAGGACTCGCAGTTTTCGCAGGAGCTGCGCCTCGGGTCCGCCGAAGGGGCGACTAGACCGTGGGTGGTGGGCCTGTACTATCTGCATGGCAGGTGGTTTACCCCCGAAGTGGGAATCACGGGCACGACCATCGCCCCTCTGGAGTCGCTGAACTTTCTTTCGAACGAGACAACGGAATCAGGCGCCGCATTTGGGCAAGTTACGACTCCCGTATGGCCGGGGGGCCATCTGACAGGCGGATTGCGCTACAATACAGAGCGGCGGCGAATCTCCGGCGAAACGGTCGTGGAGTTTCCGCCGCTGTTCGGCATCCCCAACGCGGTATCCGGCATCACAGACGCGCATAAGACCTTCAGCAAGCCGACCTGGCGCATCGCGTTGGATCAGCAGCTCGCGCCGGGCATTCTGGGCTATCTTTCTTACAATCGTGGCTTCAAGAGCGGCCTCTTCAACGGGATACCCGCCAGCAGTGTTGCAGTTCAGCCCGAGATCCTCGACGCTTACGAAGCGGGCCTCAAAACGGAGCTGCTGGACAGGCGAATTCGCCTGAACGTTGCGGGGTTTCATTACGACTACAAGAACATTCAAGTAACAGTCTACGGTCCCGTGTCTTCATTCCTGGCAAACGGCGCCGGTGCCCGAGCGGATGGTGTTGACATGGATCTCGCGGCCAGGGTAGGTAGCCATCTAACCATCTCCGGCGGTGCGACTGTGATGGACTCGAAGTTCACATCATACCCGGACGCCCCTTTTCTCGTGCCGCAGCCGCTTGCTGCGGGAGGCGGCATAAATGGATCGGCGCAAAGCGCCAAGGGAAAGAAACTCCCCTATGCGCCGAATTCGACGTTTAACCTCGGCGGATCCTATACGGCTCGACTCGGAGACGGCGAAACCAACTTGAATCTGAACTACAGTTTTTCGGGTAAATGGTATGCAGGACCCGACAATATCGCCGCTCAGCCTTCTTATGGCCTGTTGGACGGGAGCGCTACTTACACTCTTCCCGGCGGAAGATTCACCGTTGGGCTCTGGGCGCGTAATATAACCGGCAAGAAGTACTATGTGAACTTGACGTCCTTGGCCAACCCGGGGGGGCAAGAGGGGGGGTTCGTGGGTGCCCCACGCACGTATGGCGTGAAATTCGCATATCAGTGAGGGTGTACCCGACTTCGCGTAAGCCGATGATTCCACAGTGCTCACGAACTCCGGCCCAAAAGCAGGTATTCACTTTTCCGCTCTCGAGGCTCTATACGACAGGTAAGCGCGCGTAACGGGGGAAACGGCTTGGCGCTGAGCGACAAACAGGCGTTCGTAGCGGACATAGAGAGGCAGCACGGGCAGCGGCTGAGACGGTTTCTCGCGTCGCGCCTGCGGCATCGAGCGGCCGATGTTCAGGATCTGGCCCAAGAGGTGTTCCTGCGCCTGTTACGTATCGACCACCACGAAACGATTCGCAGCTCCGAGGCGTACCTCTACACGGTCGCATTTCATGTGCTCCATCAACATGTGCTGCGCCGCTCGGCGATGCCGGAGGCGGTGGAGATCACGGCGCTGATCGACGAACTGGAATCGGAGCCGGGTAGCGATCCGGTCCGGCAGTTCGAAACGCGGCAGCAGCTCGAGGAGTTGCAGGGAGCATTGCAGCAGCTCTCGCCGAAGGCTCAGGCCGTGCTGCTCCTGCATCGCCGCGACGGGTATTCACTGGAGGAGATCGGTGCGCAACTCGGCGTCTCGCGCGCAATGGCTGCCAAATATCTGAGCAAGGCACTACTGCACTGCCGGCAGCGTCTACTGGACAAAGCGTGAGGACGCCATGAACACCCAAATCTACGAAGAGGCCAGCGACTGGATCGTCAAGAACCGTGGCGGCGATCTCGACGCACAGGAGAAAAAAAGCTTCGACGCGTGGCTGCGTGAATCGCCGCAAAATCTGCGCGCGTACCTCGAGATGTCCTCGGTGTGGGAGGACGTCGCGTCGATCGATCCAGGCTTGAATGTCAGCGCCGACGAGCTCATCGCCCGCGCTCGCGCTGAGGAGAACATCGTCCCCTTGGAGTCCCCGTCGATCCTCCGAGCTCGGGGATCCGCCGAAACGAGTCGGCGCCAGCGCACAACGCCGGCGCGCGGGCAGCTCGGGTTCTATCGCGCGCTCGCCGCGTCGGTGCTGCTCACTCTCGCCGGCACTTGGCTTTACGGACAGCGAAACACCTACTCCACCGGTGTCGGCGAACAGCGGTCCATCGTTCTCAACGATGGTTCGACCGTGGAACTGAATTCCCGGTCGCGTGTTCGAGTGCGTTTCTCCGACGCAGAACGCGACGTCGACCTCATCGAAGGCCAAGCGCTATTTCGAGTAGCGAAGAATCCAATCCGACCGTTCATTGTCAGCGCTGCGGGAGCGTACGTCCGCGCCGTCGGCACGCAGTTCGACGTCTACCGAAAGAGATCCAGCACGGTCATCACCGTTGTCGAAGGCAAGGTGGCTGTTTTCGGAGAGCCGCACCCGCCTTCCCCTTCCTCCAACTCTGGAAAGGGGGTAGGAGGCCATGTTCCTTCCTCCTTTCAGGATAAAGAGCCGTCAACGCTCTCTCCCAGGGAGACGGCAGACGGACGGGGCTTCCGCGGCGGGAAAGGCGAGGCTCCTGCGCGCGTTGACAGCCCGGACGGCGCAATCTTCCTCGCTGCCGGCGAGCAGCTCACCGTAACGCCCGCCAGCGCGGCCCCCTTGCCAAGGCGAGCAAATCTTGCGGCAGCGACGGCGTGGACCCAACGCAGCCTCATATTCGATTCCTCGCCGCTTACCGAAGTCGTCGAGGAGTTCAACCGCTACAACTCGCGCCAATTGATCATCGAGGATCCTGAGCTGGCCGCCATCCACGTCAGCGGAATGTTCTCATCCGTGGACCCGACGCTGCTGCTCAGATTTCTGCGCACGCAGCCGGAGCTCGCCGTTCAAGAGACGCAGAGGGAGATCCGCATCTCGAGGAGATGAGCCTCCTCCCGCACACCGGGCCACTGCGGCGACTGCCTGGTCCCGGCTCTTCAGCCCCCGCCAATGCCACACTGCCCCGGAAATAATTTCGCAACGTGGTATTCACTTTCCCCCCGTCCCCGCTCTTTAACAACATGAAGGCGTCGCCACGTTGGACGACGGCCATGTGCAGTCTCGTAAAAGGGGGGGTAGCGATAATGCGCATCACACTCGTGGTGGCGGTGGCGTGCTTCAGCGTAGTCGTCGTGACGACAGCCAAGGACGCAGAAGCCGCCATTCGAAGGCAAACAAGCATCGCGGCCCAGGACCTGGCACCCGCGCTCAGGACTCTCGCGAAGGAGTGCGATGTGCAGCTGGTATATCGCACGGAGCTCGTTGGAGACCACAGGACCAGCGGCGCGGCCGGCGATCTCACCTTCGAAGAGGCGCTGACGCAGCTCTTGAGAGGCACAGGGCTCACCTACCGCTATCTCGAGAACAATGCGATCACCATCGTCCCGATTCCTCCCGGATCCTCTTCCGCCCCGTCGACGTCAATTCAGCAGAAAGGGTCGCGCACCGGAGCGACGGGCGAGGATGGGGAGAGCGGAAATCAGAGCCGGGCAGGGGACCAGAGAAAGAGCTTCTGGGACCGGTTTCGGTTGGCTCAAGTGGATCAAGCAGCCCCCTCCAGGTCGGACACGGGTTCCGGTTCTCCGGTCAAATTGGAAGAGGTCATTGTCACCGCGCAGAAGCGCTCGGAGAACCTGCAGAACGTCCCGATCGCCGTGACAGTCGTCGGAGCGGAGGCACTTTCAGCCGCCGGGATCAGTAAGGTGAATGAGCTTTCGCTCGTAACACCCGGACTGACGATCACGATGCAAGGCGGCGCCTTCATGCTGCCACGCATTCGCGGAGTCGGTCAGTCAGGCGCCCCGCTGGGGGGGGAGAACCCGGTGGCCGTCTATGTCGACGGCGTCTACTACGCGTCCCCTTCCGGCGCGCTGTTCGCCTTGAACAGCATTTCCCAGATTTCCGTTCTGAAGGGTCCGCAAGGAACCCTGTTCGGCCGCAATGCCACAGGCGGCCTCATTCAGGTGACCACGCTCGACCCGTCCAGCGAATTCAGCGGCAATGCATCCGTAACGTCCGGTAACAGGGACACTTACGGCGGAGCATTTTACGTGACGGGAGGCTTGGCCCCGAACATCGCCGCGGATCTGACTGCTTACTATAACGACCAAATTCACGGGAACGGCACGAACCTCGTCAACGGAAGGTATATCGGCACCGTCAAGGATGTTGCCGTTCGCGGCAAAATAAAGGCGGACCTGGGCGAGGACACGACAATGAGGCTGGCGGCCGACTACTCGCGTACCCGCGCTGGCGAGCCTGCATACCGGTCGGAGTACGGCACGTTGCCGATCAACAAGGCACCCTTCACCGGGGGGCAATTCGATATCGAGTCGGACACCCAGCCCTTCGCCATCACTCAACAGGCCGGGGCATCTCTCACGATCGACCACGACTTCGCCGGTATCAAACTGACATCCATCAGCGCTTATCGCGGGGTGGATACTTCCGGCGCGCTCGACAATGACGGCCTTCCCGCGCCTACGACCGTCTTCGTCCCGGACGCTCAAACGTTCGTTACGGTTTTCGGGCGTGAACGGACATTTTCGCAGGAGCTGCAGCTTTCATCGGCTGTCAGCGGGCCCTTCAAGTGGACTGCCGGGTTGTACTATTTCCAGATGAAGGCGAATTACGGGCCGCCGGTGATCATCAACCAACTGAACGGTCTGTCGGTCATCACGATCAATTCCGACCTCACCACGAAGGCGTACGCCGGATACGCTCAGGCCACCTACGCCGTTTCGGACCGCCTGAATGTAACGGCGGGATTGCGCTACACCCGAGAGGATCGTGATATCAGCGGAAATCTCGGCGTCGCCATCGCCGGGACGCAGATCCTTTTCATCCCGAGCAGCGGCAGCCTCGCCAACGGCCAGGCCACCTGGCGGCTGGCGGCTGATTATCGCCTGAGCGATGAGGTTCTGGCGTATATTTCCGACAACCGCGGCTTCAAGAGCGGCGGCTTCAACCCGACTGAAATACCCTACCGCAGCTTCGAACCGGAAAGGATCGACGCGTACGAGGCAGGTTTGAAGGTTGACGTGTTAGATAGCCGTTTGCGCGTCAATCCCGCCATGTTCTACTATGATTACGCCAATCTTCAGGCGACGATCTTTCAAGGCGGCGTACTGATGACGCAGAACGCCGCGTCGGCCAGGATCTACGGTCTCGATCTGGATCTGCAGGCTGCGGCCTCCGCGCAATTGACGCTTACCGGCGGCCTTTCCGTTCTGCACGCGCGCTACGGATTCTATCGGGGCGCGCAGATCTCGACGCCGGATCCGGTGAACGGAGGCAATATCATCAGCGCTGCCGACTTGCGCGGTAAGCGGCTTCCGAATACACCCGACTGGACTGTCAACCTTGGGGCTGAATACGCCATCCCCGTGCGCGAGGCCGAAATCAGGCTGGCCGCCAACTATTACTATAATGACGGATTCTTCGGTGACCCGGAAAATCGTCTTCGGCAGGATGGCTACCATCTCGTCAATGCGTCGATCGAATACCGGTCGCCGCACGGCTATCGTGTTTCAGCCTGGGCCAAGAACATCGGCGACAAAGCCTATGCCTCGCAGCTTTACACGAGTGACGCCGGAGACAAGATCCAGGTTGCTCCGAGGCGGACGTTCGGGCTAACGCTGGGTCTGGAGTTTTGATGAGAGGCGAGGCTGGTTGATCGGGCACCCTGTTCCGGAGGGGGGCTTCCGACGGCCGCGAAGGCGAGCCGCAGTCAGTGTGATGCGCATGCTGCTCAAATTGGGTGCGAAGCTCCTCGCGGGTCTCATTTCGAGCGGTCTCGTGCCGCTCGCAGCTGCGGAAGCGGTACCGCCCACTGTTTGCTCGCAAGAGCGATTGCAGGAAACACTCGGCCCGGGTGTGAAGGTCGAGACGGTCGCCAAAGTCGGGGTGTCAGGTACCCGATCGGCCTATTGCTCGGTCACCGGATACATAAAACGCGATGGCAGGATAGGGTTCACGCTCGGCCTGCCGGAGCAGTGGAACCGTAAATTCCTGTTTGTCGGGATCGGCGGGTTCGCCGGCAAGGCCGCGCCCCTGGATACCGGGCTCGCTCGGGGCTATGCGACGGCATCGACCGACACGGGCCATACCGGCCTGGCAACGCAAGCTGAATGGGCTCTGGGCGCGCCCGCTGCGGTTCGCAACCATTTCGAAGTGGCTGTCGAGATGGCTGCCGTGACGATGCAGCAGGCGACAGCCGCTTATTACGGCGCTGTCCCGGATCATGCCTATTTCGACGGCTGCTCCGGGGGAGGGCGCCAGGGCTTGGTCGAGGCGCAGCGATTCCCGGACGCTTTCGACGGCGTGATCTCGGGTGCGCCGGCTTGGAGCTACACGAAGCTCATGACCCAATTTTTGCAGATCACCCAGTTTATCCGCCAAGCGCCCCAAAGCCGGATTCCGCCGGAAGTCTTTGGCGCGATCGATCGTGAGGTCCTGCGTCAGTGTGACCAGGCAGATGGTGTCGCCGACGGGATCATCATGGACCCCGCCGCGTGCAGAGCCGATCTTCGCAAGTTGCTCTGTCGGCCGAACGCGACTGCGGCGAGTTGCCTCACGGCGGCTCAACTGACCGTGGTCGAACGACTGACGCGACCGAATCATGCGCAACCCGGCTCGGGCTTTCACGGTATTTTCCTCACCGGAACCGATGGGCGCGACCTTGGCTGGTATCCCTGGTATTTCGGCCCTCCGCCGGCCGTTCCGGGCCTGGATCTCCCCGCCGACCAATCGATCGCCGCACAGCTGGCGATCGAATTCATCCGCGATATGGTGATGAACGATCTGGAATACGACTGGACGAGCTTTACGATCGCCAAGGACTCCGCAACGATCGACCGGGTGCTCGGTGACCTCCCCAACGCCGACGATACGAACATGAGTGTGTTCTTCCGGCGAGGGGGCAAGCTCCTTCTCTGGCATGGCTGGGCCGATCCCGGGATCCCGCCTGGCATGTCCATCGAGCTCTACGAACGTATCCGGCGCGACACCAAGGGGCCGCTGCCGGAACCGGTCGACACCTCGGTCAAGCTATTCATGGTGCCCGGCATGCAGCATTGCGCGACGGGCTCCGGCTTGACTGATTTCGATCGTCTCTCCGCCCTCGAGGCGTGGGTGGAGCGCGGCGAAACCCCCGAAACGATCTTGGCGACGCAGAGGGTGGATGGCCGCCCAGCACGCACCCGTCCCCTTTGCCCTTATCCGAGGGTCGCGCGGTTCAAGGGCAACGGTAACCCCGACGAGGCAAGCAGTTTTGAATGTCGCTGAGTGAAAAAGTCATAAGCGCCGAACGACGCCGGTTCCGCATGCGCGCCTGCTGAAATATTATTGTGCCTGTTTAGTGATATAATGCACTGATTGGCGTCATATGCACAGCGGGCCGACTGTAGCAGCTCGGTCGCATACAGGATGCCACGCACCTACGGTGTGACGATTGGCGCGGCTTTCTAACCTACGGACAACAGACGTGAAGCTAGTATCCTATTTGCACCGAGAAGTTGAGACCTGGGGCGCCGTCGTGGACGATGGAGTGGTGGATCTTGCGTCGCGCACCGCCTATCCGACTCTGGCGGAGTTTCTTGGCAGCGCGGATTTTCCACGGCGCGAGGCAATCATCAAGGGCTTGCGTAGCGAAGTCCCGTTGCGGGGGCTCGAGTACCTGCCGGTGATTCCTCGCGCTGAGAAGATTGTCTGTGCGGTCCGCAACTATGGGGACCACCATCGGGAGGTCGTCAATGCCGGTGTGCAGCGCGAGCTGTCGGAATTCCCGCCGATTTTTCTGCGCGTGTGGCGTTCGCAGGTCGCCCACGATCGGCCGATCGTACGTCCCTCCGTGTCCGAGCAACTCGACTGGGAGGGCGAGTTGGCCGTCATCATCGGCAAGGCGGGGCGCAACATTCCGGAGGCGCAAGCGTTCCAGCACGTCGCCGGCTACTCTATCTACAACGATGCGAGCATTCGTGATTGGCAGTTCCATGCCAAGCAAATTGCCGCCGGCAAGAACTTCGAATCCACCGGCGCCTTTGGTCCCTGGCTGGTCACAGCCGACGAGATCGCGCCCGGGCGGCCGTTGAAACTCGAGACGCGCTTGAACGGAGAGGTCGTGCAGTCGGGAAAGACGGACGATATGATCTTTTCCATTCCGCGGCTCATCGCGTACGCCTCATGTATCTTCACACTCGTTCCCGGTGATGTGATCTCGACGGGCACGCCCTCCGGGGTCGGCTTCCTGCGAAAGCCTCCCCGATTCATGCGGGAGGGCGACGTCGTCGAGGTTGAAATCGAGGCGATCGGTACGCTTCGAAATCCGGTAATACAAGGGGCATGATGGGACGCCATCCGCTCAATACCCGAAACCTGTTGCCATGTCTCTAGTCGTCCTTCGTAAGCGAGCAGTCCAAGTCGAAACGGTATACCACGAGGGGGGGCCGCCGCCGGTCCGGCCACTGCGACAGGCAAGCGCGGTAGCCGTCATTCGCAATCCTCATGCCGGCACATACGCGACGGACCTGATGCCATTCATGGCCGAGCTACGCGATCTCGGCCGTTCGCTGGCTCGGGATCTGGTCGCAGCGCTGGGAGGCGATCGCATCGAGGCCTATGGCAAGGGTGCAATCGTCGGTGTCAACGGCGAACTGGAGCATGGCGCCGCATGGCACGAAGCGGGTGGGTGGGCGCTGCGCGAGGCGTTAGGTCAACCCAAGGCAATCGTGCCGGCGGTCAAGGCCGTTGCATCCGCCGGCTATCGGATCGTCGTACCCATGCACTACATCCACGCAGCCTATGTGCGCAGCCACTTCGGAGGGATGGAAGTCGGGCTGCAGGATGCTCCGCGGCCTGACGAGATCCTGTTCGCTCTCGTAGCGGCCGACGGCGGCAGGGTTCACTCGAGGCTCGGTGGGCTTACCAAGGAGCAGGTATCCGTCGGCGACGGACAGCGTTGAGGCATTCGCCGGAAAATTCACGAAACTGGGTGGCGTACCCGCAGTTGGGGGGAACATGAAGACGATGAAGGCGGCCCGATTGCACAAAGTCGGCGAGGAGATGCGGCTCGAGACGGTCCCGATTCCGAAGCCGAACGTGCACGATGTGCTCGTGCGCGTGCGTGCTTGCGGCATTGTGCCGAACCTCGCCAACATTCTCACCCACTGGCAAACGTGGTTTCCTGAGCTGCCTCTACCTCCGACACCTGCGATTTTTGGACTGGATCCGGCCGGCGAAATCGTGGAGGTGGGTTCACATGTGCACGCCTGGAAACCGGGTGACCGCGTGTACGTCAATCCCGGCCGTTATTGTCTGGGCTGCCGCCCGTGTCGAAACGGCGATTTTATCAATTGCACGAGCTACACTTTCAACGGTTATTTCGGGTTCGCCCCCGGCTCGCTGAAGATCTTCGAGCAATATCCGCATGGTGGATTGTGCGAATACCTTGCCGCCCCTCAGTATGCCCTTGTCAAACTACCGGTCAATGTGACGTTCGAGCAGGGTGCGAGGTTCGGTTATCTGGGGACGATGTATTCCGCGTTGCGCAAAGGCAGGGTTGCGCCGGGGCGCACACTCCTCGTAAACGGAATCAGCGGGACGCTCGGCATCGGCGGAGCCCTCTTCGGCCTCGCGATGGGTGCTACGAAGATTTATGGCACCGGGCGCAATCCAGCGCTCCTCGAGCGCGTGCGGGCGCTCGCGCCGGATCGAATCGAGGTGTTGTCCATCGAAGGGCAGGAGCCGACCGACCACTGGGTGAAGCGCCACACGGGAGGCGCCGGTGTCGACGTGTTCGTCGACGCGCTCGGTCCCGGCGCCGACCACGAGACCTTCCGGCAGGGAGTCCGCTCTCTGAAGCGGGGTGGACGGGGATTCAACATCGGGGCGATTGCCGGAACCGTTGGTCTCGACCTGCACCCTATGATGGATAACCAGCAGGCGATGGAAGGTTCGCTGTGGTTCACCGCCGGCGAGGGACAGGATATGGCCGACATGGTCGAGTCGGGCCTGGTCGACCTGTCAGTGTTCGAGCACGTTTGTTGCCCGCTCGAGGCGGTCAACGATGCGATTGGCGGAATAGCCGAGCGCAACGGTGGATTCAGCAACTTTGTCATCCAGCCGTGACGCCGCCTCCGTATCGAGTCGCTCGTGAGCAGTGACCGGCCGCTGCGCGCGGCGGGCTTGGATGCGCACGTACTGATCGTGGGGCTCGGACCCACTGGAGCGGCGGCGGCGGCCTTGCTCGGCGCTCGGGGCCTCGAGGTACGAGCCTACGATCGACTCCCCGACCTGTATCCGCTGCCTCGCGCCATCGGCCTCGATCACGAGGTCATGCGCGTGATGCAGGAGCTCGGCATCGCCGAACGCGTCCTGCCCCTGGTGGCACTCTATAGGCCGAGTGAATACCGCGGCATGCAGGGGCAGTTGATCAAACGGCTCGATGCAGCCCCCCCGCCGTACAGAACCGGATGGCCGCCTAACCTGGTTTTCGACCAGCCTGAGTTCGAGCAGGTACTGCGTGCTCGGCTGGGCGAGATGCCTCGCGTGAAGGTGCAGCTGAGCGCTGAAGTGCTTGGTGTCGGCCAGGAGACGGATCACGTCTGGGCGGATGTGCGTACCTCCTCGGGTCAGATGCGGCGCGTAAGCGCCGAATATCTGCTGGCCTGCGATGGTGGCGCGAGCCCCATTCGTAAGAGTCTCGGGATCGAGCTCGACGATCTCGGCTTCGACGAGCCGTGGCTCGTCGTCGATGTCATCGTCTCGGATGAAACCGCAAAACGTCTTCCACAGACGCAGGTGCAGTACTGCGAGGCCGCGAGGCCATGTACCTTCGTCGTGGGTCCCGGTAACCACCGTCGATGGGAAATCATGTTGTTGCCGGGTGACACACTGTCGCCTGAATTCCCCGAGGCCGAGTTATGGCCGCTGCTGAGCCGCTGGATCGGACCCGGCGACGGACGGCTTTGGCGTGCAGCGATGTATCGCTTTCACGGACTGATCGCGCGCGAGTGGCGTCGCGGCAGAATATTGCTGGCCGGTGACAGCGCGCATATGACCCCGCCTTTCATGGCGCAGGGTATGGTGCAGGGGATACGCGACGCTCAAAACCTGAGTTGGAAGCTGGCGCGGGTGATCGGCCGTGCATCGCCGGCTTGCCTGTTGGATTCATACGGGATCGAGCGGCGCCCGCATGTTGAGGTGACCACCCGCACGGCGATCTCGCTGGGGCGAGAGATCTGCGAGCGTGACCCCGATCGCGCGCGAGCCCGGGACGAGTTGTTACTCGAGGGGCAGGGAGGGGTCGTCACCACGATGGTCCGCCAGGACATGATTCCCGGACTTCGGAACGGCCTGATCGCGCTCGATTCCCCAGGGGCCGGGGTTATCTTTCCTCAACCGATGGTTCGTGTCGCGGGCACTGAGCGCTGCGCGCGGCTCGATGACCTGACCGGCCCGCGCCTGCTTGTGGTCGCCCTCACTGCCCCGAGCGGTGCGGAACTTGCGGAATTCGAGCGTCGCCTGCGGCCATTCGAAGGCTGTTTCGTCGCCTTTGCGCCAGTTGGCGCCGGCCTGCGGGTGGATGTTGCCGTCGAAGAGGCAGAAGGCGGCCTGGTCGAATGGCTGAAGAGCCTGAATGCGACGTATGCGATCGTGCGCCCGGACCACTATGTTTATGCGACCGCGACGGCGGCGTCGGAGGCGTTGTTGTACCTGGACAGGTTCGTGCGCCATGTCGCCTCGTCGGCTGGGGATGCGTCCGCCATCTGACGGGCCCATCATGGACCGAACGCGGCAATGCCCGTCTGCGCTCGACCGAGAATGAGCGCATGGATGTCGTGCGTGCCCTCGTAAGTGTTGACGACTTCCAGGTTGACCATGTGTCGGATCACTCCATAGTCGTCGCTGATGCCGTTACCGCCCAGCATGTCTCGCGCCACCCGGGCTATGTCCAGCGCCTTGCCGCAGCTGTTTCGCTTCAGCATCGAGGTGATTTCAGGCGCGGCGATACCTTCGTCTTTCATGCGCCCCAGCCGCAGGCAGGCCTGGAGTCCGAGCGTGATCTCGGTCTGCATATCGGCGAGCTTCTTCTGCACGAGCTGGTTGGCAGCGAGCGGCCGCCCGAATTGATTGCGATCCAGCGTGTATTGGCGAGCCGTATGCCAACATGCCTCCGCGGCCCCCAAAGCACCCCATGCAATGCCATAGCGCGCGGAATTGAGGCAGGTGAACGGACCGTTCAGTCCACGGACCTCCGGGAAGCGGTTTTCCTCGGGCACGAACACCTGATCCATGACGATCTCGCCTGTGACCGACGCGCGCAAGCCAACCTTGCCGTGGATCGCGGGGGCCGAGAGTCCCTTCATGCCTTTTTCCAGAATGAAGCCACGAATCGCGCCGTCATCGGTCTTGGCCCAGACCACGAATACATCCGCGATCGGGCTGTTGGTGATCCACATCTTGCTGCCCGTGAGTCGGTAGCCTCCGGGCACCGCCCGTGCGCGCGTCACCATCGAACCGGGATCCGATCCATGGTTCGGCTCCGTCAGCCCGAAGCACCCGATCTTTTCGCCCGTCGCAAGCGTGGGCAGATATTTCTGCCGTTGTGTTTCGGTGCCAAATTCATGGATGGGCACCATGACGAGGGAGGACTGCACGCTCATCATCGAGCGATAGCCGGAGTCGACGCGTTCGATCTCGCGTGCAATGAGGCCATAGCTCACGTAGTTCAAGCCGGCACCGCCGTAAGCTTCGGGAATCGTCGCACCCAGTAGTCCCTGTTCGCCCATTTCCCGAAAGATCGATGGATCGACATGCTCGGTGCGGAAGGCTTCCAGGACACGTGGGGCCAGCTGCGCCTGCGCGTACTGCGAGGCGCTCTCCCTCACGATGCGCTCCTCGACAGTCAGCTGCCGGTCGAGCTGCAGGGGATCCGACCATCGAAAGGCTGCGTCCATAATGGTTGCCTCAGGCGCGCCGTGCACCGATGAGTACGAATGCCATGAGCGCCGGCCGGTCAGTCTTGTTCCGCCAGGCGTGACGAGTACCGTTTTGCACCACCACGTCGTGAGGACGCAGATGCTGTGTTCGACCGTCGTCCAGCTCGAGCCAGATCTCGCCCTCCAGCACAACTCCGTAATCGATGGTGTCGGTGGTGTGCATTCCGGGATTCTCCGGTTCGAAGCACTCGGCCAGGCCGGGGGCGACCTTCAGGTTCTCCTCATGAAACGCGCGTCCGTCGAATTGCGGACTTTCAGCCACGGCATCGGGCGGAAAGCTCACCAGGATGAAGTAGGTGCCGCCGGGCGGCGAAACGATCGATGCGGGAGTCAAAGTCGGGTCGTTCGTCCGAGCCGCCAGTGCCGGAATAGGCGGCGTGGACCAGATCCGGGTGAGCGACATGCCGGGGTTATGTACGAAATCATGACTATTGGGGGCGGCGTCGGCGGCTGCAAAAAATGAGCGGCCCTCGCTGTTGCGACCAGTCACGATGCGACGGATATTCATGCGGTCTTGCCTCAATCATCGGTCCGAAGGGTGAGACGCTCTGCCGCGAAATTCCGGAAGCGTGAGCAACTCAGAGCAGCTGCGAAAATCTAACACAGCGCAAAACAGCGTGCCAGGCACGTTACGGCAGGGCAGGTGAGAGCGAGTGCATCAGCGGTTCTCCTTCAGGCCGCCTTTCGGCCGCGGCCGTTGCGATTCAACTGTGGCGGCGCGCCCCAATCGGCAGCGAGCGTGGCCCGAAGCGCGTCCACCGCCGGCTTGCCGAGTCGCTGTTCGAGCTCGCGCACTATTCCCCGGACGATCTGCGAGCAAAGTCTGGCTCGCCGCGCGAACGAGCTGCTGAACCTGACGATGCGTGCGCGCCTGTCCCTGGGATCCTCGGTCGTCGTGATCCATTTGCGTTCCTCGAACTCCTTCAGGATCATGCTGATCGTTTGCCGGCTAACACCCAAATTTTTGGCTATGTCTATAGCCCGCCGTTCCCCCGCCGCGATGTTGATCAATACGAAAGACTCCATGCGGCTCGTGCGTTCGAAACGCATTGCTTCCAGGTTGATCTGGAACGCGTCGTCGCACCAGTACGTTGCGTTGAGGAGACTGGCGAAGAAATGCTCCTCCAGCGGCGCCGGTATCTTCATAAAACTCCATTCCCCATGGTCCGGTATCCCGACATTCAATCCCCTCGATTGCGCCGCCGGCGGCCCGGTTTGGCCTCCAAACACAGAGCGCGCACTGAGGCATGCGATAGCCTGACGCTCGGCCTCGGAGCGGTATCGTAATACAGCCGGCGCAACTCGCGAAGTATCCCGCCCGGCACCTGCGGGGGGACGAACGACGGGCTCTTTCCTTTGGCGACGATGCCTGGCACGTCGATCGGGCGTCGGTCCGCGGGCAGATCGGTGGTCATATCGCTCCCCATGACCGGATCGGTGCGGCGTCCGGATTGATGCAATGCAACTGCTTACGAAGTTGAAACAGAAAAGAGGGGGGCGCAATTGTTCGGATACTTGACAAACTTGTCAAGAAACGTGACAATCCAGGATGATTTGAGGGTGGCGCTACGTGTTCCTCGCAGCCCGATCGAACCCGGGCCACTATCGGCAAGGACTGGTCGGCGCCCCGCACATTTGGGCGGAACGACCAATTATAAGTTTAGCAATATAGCTCTGCAGCGCAAGGAGATTCATCTTGGCCAATCCTGAACAGCAAGTCGCTGGCAAAGCGACAGAGAGGCCGGTGGCGCCGAAGGCTCGCTCCGGAGCCCAAGCGATCGTGGAGGCGCTGCACGCTTGCAAGGTTGAGATGGTGTTTGGTTATCCCGGAGGGGGCACGGGGGCGCTGATCCACCAGATTGCCACCACCGGTCTGCCAAACATGAACGGCCGCACGGAGATCTCCGGTGCATGGATGTCCTACGGGTACAATCGGGTCAAAGGACGGGCCGCCTCTGCCTGTGTATTCCACTGCGTGGGAGCGCTGCATGCGGGTCCGGTGGTTCTGGCGGCGCAGGTGGATAGCACGCCGTTCTTCATGATGGACGTCAACCTGGATAGCTCGCTTGATTTCAGGGACGGGCTGCAGGACTCCACGGCGATCTACCCGGCCCTGAAGCAACTCTCCAAGTATGCGCGGAAAGTCGTCACGGCGGACGACCTTCCGCTAGCGGTGCGGCAAGCGGTGATTTCCGCGAGTACCGGACGTCCTGGTTCCAGCGTCCTCGATCTCGGTTTCCAGGTGCTCGTAAACGACACCAGTTGCGTTGCGGAGCCGCTCGCCCTACCCGAACCTCCCGGGACCGCGGATTCGACGATTGACGAGGCGCTCGAGCTGATCGCCGCGGCAAAGAATCCCGTGCTTTTCGTGGGCGCCGGGGTGCAACTCGCGCAGGCGACGACCGAACTGCGGAAGTTTGCGGAGGCGCTGAGCATTCCGATCGTATCGACATCGTGGGGCGGGCGCGGAGTCATTTCGGACGACCATCCGCTCTTTGCCGGGGTGGTGGGCTCGTTTGGCTGGAACAGCGCCAACGAGGTCGCCCAAAAGGCCGACCTGTGGATCGCAATCGGCACCACTTTTTCGCAAATGACCACCGGCGCCTGGAACCTGGTCAAGCCGGATCGGGTCATTCATATCGACGTCGATCCAAATCAACTCGGGAAGATTTTTCAGCCCACCCTGGGGATTACCGGGCACGCCAGAGTCGTTCTGAAGCAACTGCTGAAGGGGATCGAGCGCGACGGTCGCACCCGTACCGCTGATCGGGCAACGCTCGCGCGGATTGCAGCCAGCAAGCAGGAGTGGTTCGAGTACCATCAACAACTCTCGCGCGACAGTGGCACTCCGATCAATCAGTATTACCTGATCCGTCAGATGGCCGACATCTTTCCATCCGGCACCGTCATGGTCGGGGATAGCGGCGGTCAGGCATTCATGCTGTACCGGTCCTTCCACTACAAGGACGTCACGCCGATGCCGCTGGGCTCCCGCTACATGTCGTTGGGCGCCGGGTTGCCGGTCGCGATCGGCGCGAAGCTGGCTGCGCCGGAACGCACGGTCGTCTGCTATCACGGCGACGGTGGGTTTTACTACGATCTCACGGAGCTCTCGACGCTCGCCGAGCGAAAGATAAAGGTGATCGTGGTCATCGACAATAATCACTGTCTGTACGCGAATCGCCAGGGTATGAAGCTCTGGGGGATACAGAACCCGTGGGTTGACTTGCCCGAGAGCACCGATTTCGTCGCCCTTGCAAAGGCCCAGGGTGTCCAGGGCGAGCGTGTGACCGATCCCGCAGGGATAGAGCCGGCGCTCAAGCGTGCCTTGGCATCGGAAGGCAGTTACGTCGTGGACGTGTGGACCGACCCCGAAACCCGGATCCGGCGCGCCATCCGCGATGTCATTCCGATCCTCTCGGACCGCAAGCCCGAGCAGGATGCCGGGCGGCACATCTCCCCGCCGCTCGCGGGGAGCTGGCCGAATTGAGTCATGTTAACCGCGTCGCGATAGCGCGCCTGGACTGCCGGGATTAGGCTGGAGCAGCGACTTGGGGAATTTCGCCCTTCGATATGCACCGCATCTGGGATACGTCTCGCCCACGCCGCTTTTCGCGCTGAGTGTTGGAAGCGCGGATCTGTATGAACATTTCCGTTTTGCATCCGCACATGGATTTGCGGGAATGTTCGATCCGTGGATCGTCAGCCGCCCCGGCGCGGAGCTCGCGCGCTTCAAGTCAGGCCTGCACGATTTTGGACTCGAGACGGGAACGATCGCCTGCGCGCCTTTCGAGGAGATCCATCGACCGCTGTGGGTCAGCGGCCGGACGGAAGATCGGGAGGCCATTTTGGCGCACGTTGAGCGCAGCGCCCGCCTTGCTCATGACCTGGGATCGCGGACACTGGCGGTTCTCGTCGCATCCAGTGGCGATGATCAAACGCGGCCGAGCCAGTTGGCCAACGCACGAGAGGCGCTGAACGATGCCGCGGACATCGCGGAGCGGTACCAGGTGGTGCTTGGAATCGAGCCGCTGGTGGCTCTGCCTGGAATGCTGCTGCGATCGGCTTACGAGGCGGCAGAACTGATCGAGCTCGTCAACCGTCCGTCAGTCAGGCTGATTTTTGACACCGGACACGTTGCCTCCATGGACGGCTCGGTTCTCGATGTGCAGCGCGCACTCGAGGGACTGGTGTGCGTTTACCAACTCGCTGACATGCCCGGCAGAACGGAACCCGGAGCGGGAAATTTGGACTTTCCGGCGTTGCTGGCGCGCCTCATAGGCAGTGACTATCGCGGTCTGGTGGAGCTCGAGCACGGATGGTCGGAAAATAGCGCAGCAACCGAAGCAGCCGGGATTCGCCTGCTGGAGAGCATCGACGCGCAGGCGCGTCACCGAGCCGCGGGCTGAACCATCAGCCCCGCGGCCTGGGCACTCGGTCGTGATGTCCTGGCTTCTGCCGGCACCTGCCGGTCGATGACGTGACTGCGATTGTCATGTACCTGCGAAGCATTCCGGCGATCGAGCCTGCGCGCCGTCGATACCAACGTTCTCGTTCACCTGTTGGTTCGAGACGATCTCGATCAGGTCCCCATCAGAGGCCTCGCGAAGCGGCTATCTATCGATCCGATTCGCGGTTGAACTGATCGATGAGTGCCGGCATGTCCTCATCGATCGTCAAGCGAGCCAGGCGCACTTCGGGCCGGGTGTCGGTGTAATTGTCGTAGTCGGCGCCCAATCGTTGGGCAGCCTCGGGGATGCGCGCCATTTCCGCAAGCCGATCGCGATCTTCGCGCTTCTCGAAGAGCAAATGCACGATGGCGCAGTACTTCTGCGTGGAAGCCGGATCGTCCTCATCAATCCGCTCGATCCAGAACCTGAGCGGCTGAATGCCCAGATGGCGCTTGGCGAGGCCGATTCCCATCGGCATGTGCACGTGACGGTGGTATTCGAAGTCGAATGTCCGGCTCTTCGGCCGTGGATACAGAAAGGTATAGAGGTACATGAGCAATCCAACTGTGGTCAGAACGAGGGGCGCGTAGCGGCTATCCGGCGCCAAATGTGCGCTGACACTATGCCGCCAACGCCGCTTCCCATTGTAGACGCGGTGGGGTCGCGGGGTCGACGCGCGCAGGATCCTGCTATACATTCGGTGCGTACGGCCGTCGGCAGGTGTAGGCATGCCTGAGAAGCGCTTGGCGCGCCTTTCCATCATGGGAGCACACATGAATCTCCGGCCTTTGCGTCCTGTTACAGAGGAAGAGATCAAGAAGTTCGAACGTGATGGATTCGTCCATCTCGAGAACATTCTGAGTGAAGATTGGGTGAAGCTGCTCGACCGGACGATCGAGGCCCTCGCAGCCAATCCGAGCGGGCAGGTCATCGACTTCACGACGCTGGGCTTGATGGCGGAATCGGAGGAGACGGCACATGCGCTGGTGGCCGAAGGCGAATGGAAGGATCCGCGGAAGCGCGCCTGGGCCTCTCCAGCTGCGATGGCCAACCACATTCTGCGCGAGGGCGTCGAGGTCAAGACGGAGCAACGCGGCCATTTCGTGTCGATGACGGGAGTGTTCCGTCGCTGCGAGCCGATCAACGAGCTCGTGTGCAATTCTCCGGTCGCGGAGATCGCCTCCGCACTGATGCGATCGACTAAGGTTTATGTGTACGACGACCAGGTGCTGTTGAAGCCGCCGCAAACGCTGGAGAAGACCGCGTGGCACCAGGACAACGGCTACGATCACGTGACCGGGGATCAACTGCTGGCCGTCCGCGTCCCAACGACGAAAGAGGCGACGGACATGGGGCCGGTTGGTTATCTGCGCGGCAGTCACAGGGATGGAGTCATTTACCGAGTGAACTACTTCATCACCGGGGTCGGCAGCGAGAGCGATACCGGTGCGCCCGTTCCCGATATCGACGGGCACGAGCAGGACTTTGACGTGGAGTACTGTCTGCCGCGACCGGGCGATGTGGTCGTTCATCACCTGCGCACTCTGCATGGTGCTGGAGGAAATCGCTCCAAGATAACGCCTCGAAAGGCGATTACGATCCGCTATGCTGGCGATGACGCACGCTTCCTGCATCGGCCGTTTGCGCCGCCGCAGGACGTCTTTCACTTGAAGGATGGCGATCTGCTGGATCTGGATCCTGAGAATCATCCGCTGGTGTGGCCGCGCGCTCGAGGCTGAGCGTCAGCGCCGTCGGGATCATGAAATCGGATGGCCGTCGTATGCTGGTCCGGCGACCTCGGCTGGTGCTCACACGCAGCCGAGGTGTCCCCATTGCAACCGAAGCGTGGCTGATATGACACAACGATATCTCGAGCGAGCCTGGTACTTTGCTGGCTGGACCGAACACCTGGCCATTGGCGAGGCGAAAGAGGTTGTTCTCTGCGAGCGCAGCATCGCCGTTTATCGCACGGAGAGCGGCGGGGTTGCCGCTATAGCCAACCGTTGTCCGCATCGCTTCGCGCCGCTCCACCTTGGGAGAGTCAGGGGAGAGGTGTTGGAGTGCGGCTATCACGGGCTGCAATTCGGACGCGAAGGAAAGTGTGTTTTCAATCCGCATACCAAAACGGCGGGCCCAAATGCTGCCGCCGTGCGGGCATATCCCGCGGTAGAGCGCTACGGCGCCATCTGGATCTGGTTCTCGCAGGATCAGGTAGCTGACGCATCGCTCATTCCTGACCTCAGCGTCCTCTCTTCCATGCCGAAAACCGCTCTGAACGATCTGCCCACGATGAAGGTTCGAGGCAACTACGAGCTCGTGGTCGACAATCTGTTCGATCCGACACACGCCGAGTATCTGCACCCCGGCACTCTAGGCGGGTCGGGAGAACTGCGTAACCGCGAGCCGTCGTTGAAAGTCGACGGCAGAACCGTGGAAGTGGCATGGTTCTACGAGGGAGTGGTGGCGATTCCGGTTTTCAAGAACTTCGTGACCGATACGAGGACATATGACACATGGATGTCGACGCGTTGGTACGCACCGGGCATCGTGTGCGTGGCGGGTGGTGTCATGCCATCAGGTCAGCCCCGCGACGCGGGGATTTGGTCACTCGTCTATCACATTCTGATGCCGGCCGAAGAGAACGTGACGACGTACGATGCCCGCGGCACTCGCAGCTTCTCAGTAGACGACTTGAAGCTCACGGCGATGATGGACGGGGTTTTCCAGAACGCATTCAACAATGAAGACAAACCGATGATCGAGGCTCAGCAGCGCATGCTGGGCGGCAGCGACTTTGGCGCCCTCAAGCCAGCGTTGTTCCCGTTCGACAAACCGGCGGTCCAGGTTCGAAGGGCATTGGAAGCGTTGAGGAACGCTGTTTGATCCCGCAAATGGTTCGCTGGGGGTAAAGGCCTGCGGCTGTAGGCAATTGTCGCCAGGTTGACAGACGTCCGGGCGGCGGGAGACCTAAGCTTTGCCAGTGAACCGCGAGGACGTCATGGAAACTGTGCGCTCAACGGTCAATCGCGCCGTCAGCCTCGACGACAAGTGGTCGGTTGACGATGGCCGCGTCATCATCACCGGCACCCAAGCGATTGCACGCGTTCTGCTCGCGCGCAAGTCCTTGGACGTAAAACGCGGCCTGAAGACTGCGGGCTACGTTTCGGGTTATCGCGGCTCGCCTCTGGGGCACGTCGACAGCACGTTGTGGTCGATTCCAGAGCGCCTGGCGGAGGCGGAAATCACCTTTCTGCCGGGCGTGAACGAAGATATGGCAGCCACCGCGATTCGCGGTACTCAGCAGATCGATGCCGTTCCCGATCCGTTATACGATGGCGTCTTCGGAGCGTGGTACGGCAAGGGCCCTGGCGTCGATCGCTCCGGCGATGCGCTCAAGCACGGCAACTACGTTGGCGCTCACAAGAACGGTGGCGTCGTCGTGTTCTATGGCGATGATCATGGCGGCAAGTCGTCATCGATCTCGCACCACAGTGAACAGGCGATGGCGGCAGCGCTGATTCCCTCGTTCTATCCCGCCGATCCGGGCGAAATTCTGAGTTACGGCCTGCTCGCGTACGAGCTGTCGCGATACTCAGGCTTGTGGGTGGGTCTGAAGCTGGTGAACGAGGTTGCCGAGCAGACCGTCACGGCCGATGTGGCGCTGTCGAGCTTCAATCCTGTGCTCCCGCCGTACGGTGAGCTGCCGCCCGAGGGCATCCATGTTCGCGGCGGCGCGCTGACGCCGCTGCGTGACGAAGAAATCGTGAGCGAATACCGGCTGCCCCTCGTTCCGGTGTTCGTTCGCGCGAACGGCATCGATAGGACCGTATTCCGTGCCGCTCGCCCGCGACTGGGGCTCGTTACGGCCGGTAAGAGCTACAAGGATACGCTGCAGGCTCTCCTGCTGCTGGGATTGGATGAGCAGCAGGCTGCCGCTATAGGCATTTCTCTGTACAAGGTCGGATGTATTTGGCCGTTGGAGGCTCGGGGCATCGTCGCCTTTGCCGCTGGGCACGAGAGCCTGTTCTTCATAGAAGAAAAGAAGAGCTTCGTCGAGCTGCAGGCCGCCGCCGCGCTGGTGAACCTGAGCAAGCACCCGATGCTGGTCGGAAAGCATGACGAGAGCGGGAATCGGCTCTTGCCGCTCGCGTCCCAGCTCGAGCCGTCAGTGATCGCTGAGGCCATCGCGGGCCGGCTGCGCCATCTCGCAATCCATGATGGCTGGTCGAAGTCAGCGAGTCCCGCGTCGAGTGCGGGCGCTCTTGCGGCAGCAGGATCAGTCACTCGCCGCAGCCCCTGGTTTTGCTCGGGATGTCCTCACAGCCGCTCGACGCGCGTGCCCGACGGCAGCTTGGCCATGGCGGGCATCGGCTGTCATTCCATGGCGAACTTCCTCATTCCCGAGAAGACGCTGACACCCACTCACATGGGCGGTGAGGGCGGCAATTGGATCGGCTTGGCCCGGTATACCGGCACCCAGCATATCTTCCAGAACATGGGCGATGGCACTTACTACCATTCGGGCCTGATGGCGATCCGCGCCGCGATCGCCAGCGGCGTGAATATCACCTACAAGATCCTCTATAACGACGCTGTTGCCATGACTGGCGGCCAGCCCGTCGATGGACCGATCTCTGTCGCCGAAATAGCGCAGCAGGTACACCATGAGGGGGTGAAGCAGATCGTGCTCGTCAGCGACGATCCTGAGCGACACCGCACTGCGGCGTTGCCGCCGGGAGCTCGCATCGAGCATCGCGACCAGTTGGACGCCGTGCAGAAGCAGTTGCGCGAGGTCCCCGGCTGCACAGTCATGATCTACGAGCAGACATGCGCTGCGGAGAAACGCCGGCGCCGCAAGCGCGGCAGCTTTCCCAATCCGGCCAAGCGGCTGTATATCTCGCAAGCCGTGTGCGAGGGTTGCGGCGACTGCTCGACGCAGTCCACGTGCGTCAGCCTGACGCCGGTAGAGACCGAGTTCGGCACCAAGCGCAAGATCGACCAGTCGAGCTGCAACAAGGACTACAGCTGCTTGAACGGATTCTGTCCGAGCTTCATCACCGTCTACGGTGCCGAACCTCGTAAGCAGGCCAAAGCCGCCATCGACCCCAGCCTCTTCGAGAGTCTCGCGGATCCCGTGCGCGTCCCGCTGGGAGACAAAGGAGTCGCGATGATGGTCGCTGGCATTGGCGGTACCGGCGTCATCACCGTCGCCGCGGTGCTGGCGATGGCGGCGCACCTCGAGGGCACTGCTGCGTCCGTTTTCGACATGACGGGCCTCGCCCAGAAGAATGGTGCCGTTCTGAGCCATGTGCGTTTCGCGGCGACTGCCGACAGGATTCATGCATCGAAGCTTGCGGCGGGCGATGCCGATGTGCTGCTGGCCTTCGACTTGATCGCCGCGCTGGGCGACGATTCAAGGAGAACGTTGGCGCCGGGTCGCACCTGGGCGCTGGTCAATAGCGACGTGACGCCCACTGTCGCTTTCCAGTTCAATCGCGACGCCCAAGTGGACGTACGTTTGCTGTTGGCGCAACTGGGCACGGCGATCGGCGAGGAACGGATTGAGACGCTGGATGCCACCGGGATCGCCACGGCGCTCATGGGCGACAGCATCGCCACCAACTTCTTCGTCGTGGGCGTTGCCGTGCAGCGCGGTCGGTTGCCGGTTGGTGTTGCGGCCATCGAGCGGGCGATCGAGCTCAACGGCACCGCCGTACCCTTCAATATTGAGTCCTTCCGTCTCGGCCGGTTGTTCGCCGTCGATCCCGATCGCGTCCTGACGCTGTGTTCACCCAGCACAACAGCACTGCCCAAGACGCTTCCCCAGATCCTCGACCGACAGGTCCTGCATTTGACGCACTATCAGGGTCCGGCACTGGCGAATCGATATCGCGAGCGCGTCGATCGCATCTTGGCAGCGGAAAGTGCCTTGGGGCTCGGCCGGGACGAGCTGTCGCGGACAGTGGCGGCCAACTATGCGCGCGTTCTTTCTTACAAGGACGAGTATGAAATAGGCCGGCTCCTCGCCAGTCCGGAACTGAAACGGAGCCTGCGCGACACATTCGAGGACGGTGCGCGGATCGCATTCAACCTGGCACCGCCCATTCTGGGCGGAAAGCTCGTGAACGGCCGTCCCCCCAAGCGGGCTTTCAACAGCCGCGTGATGCAGCCCGTTTTGGCGCTACTCGCGAAGCTGAAATTCCTGCGAGGCACCAAGCTGGATGTGTTTGGCTATACCGCAGAGCGCAAGGCAGAGCGTACGCTGATCGTGCAGTACGAAGCGATGATCGATCTGGTCGCCTCGAGTCTCGCGCACGACAACTACGATGCTGCCGTAGCGCTTCTGGCTCTGGTCGGCAAGGTGCGCGGTTACGGTCCGGTGAAGAGCGCAGCCATGACGAGCTATGGAGCGGAGGTCGGTGGTTTGAAAGCGGTCTATGAGGCGGCCGGAGTACCGGCCCGGGCCGCGCGATGCCGCTTGATGAACGGCTCAACCGAATTCATCCACGTTCCGTCGGATTCCGACGCGGCGAAGTTGATCGAAAAGTGATCGGCGCCCTGGACGACAAGCGATTCCGCGGGGACGCCGGCGCGGCTCAGCGCGGACACCATCTCCGCCGACTGCTCGGGTACCGGAGGCAGATCATTCGAAGCCCAGCTGATGTGGAAGGCCGGGGCCGCACGCAGGTCCTGTAGCACGGGACTCGCGTCCACGTAGGTTTGCGGCTCGGCGCCGTCAGGGAACAACAGCGGCCCGGGAAGCTTGTCCGCCTCCATGCGATAGAGTCCCGAGATCGAGATGCATCCTGCCACCGCGGGTACCTGTCCGAGGCCGACCTTCTGCGGCCGAAGCGCGACCATCGTCGCATAGTAGCCGCCTGAGGAGTGGCCGCCGATGAAGATCGCGTCCCGGGCGCCCCCGAAAATGCGGAGATTGGCGTGGACCCAATGCAGCGCCGCCCCGCAGTCCTGCAATCCGGCGGGGAACGGCTCGGGAATCAGACGGTAGGCGGCCGACACCAGCGTGACGCCGCGACGGTGGAGCGCCGGTGCCATGATCGCCATCCACTCCTTGTAGCCGTGCGAGAAGCGTCCACCGTGAAACACCAGAAGCACTTCACCTGAGGGCTGCGCCGCCGGATAGACGGTCAATCGCTGCAACGGATGCGAACCGTATGAGTGCTCCGTGCCCTCGACACCGCTCGCCATCGCAACGCAGCGGTCGTGATATGCCCTCACGGGCGGAGCGAAGGCCGGCCGCTCATCGTAGGCGAGAAACTTCAGGGTGTTCGTCATCTCAGTGACCCACGTGCCGTGGGTCTGCGATCATGTCGCTGCACACGATCCGACCTTCATCGATGACCTTCTCGTCGCCGAGATAGAGGGAACAGTGGTTCATCGGCATGTCGATGTGACCGCGCGTCTTTCGCTTCGGGCCCGGGCCAGTCGAGAAGAGGAAGTTTGCCGGATAGCTTCGCATCGACGTGTTCAGATCGAGCATGCTGCCTTCGAAGCGCATGATGTCGCTCCAATGCGCCAGGGGATTCATCCCCCAGCCGAGATGCGACACCGCGAAGGGAGCCATGTCGTCGGCGTCGATCTTCGCAAACTCGAGCGCCTTGCGGAACGCGAACGCATCCTGCGCACCTTGGATTTTGCGGATGAAGCCATTCTCGACTGTCAACTCGATCGGCGACTGCACCATACGCGCGTAGGGCAGAATCCAAACGTCCCCCGGCTGCACGACCACGCGGCCGTTCGCGCTTCCATCCAGCGGAAAGCAGGCGACCATGGCTTGTCCCCACTGTGCGAGCGATCCGGGCGTGTCGGCATAGCCATAGGCGGACACGATCGGCAGCTCTTTGTCGATCTTCCACGTGAGATCCGTGCCTGCGGCGCTCGTCGCGCGTACGGTGTCCACTGCACCCATTCGGCGGCCGCCGCTCAGCACGGCCTTCTTCACCGCCGGCGTCGTCTGCAGACGGACGAGTTGCTCCGGAGTGTCGAGAATGTTCAGCACGCGCCCGCCCGCGGCGCGAACCGGAACCTCCCACGCGGAGAAGAAGCCGACGAAGAAGCTCACCACTATGTTGGCTTTGGCGAGCGCGTCGGTGATTCCTGGGGCTTTGAAGGGATCCGAGTCCATGAAGCGGTCGTCGACGCCGCGGACATAGAGTTCGTATACGTTCGCGCCCAAGTCGGTCGCCGCGGCGAATGCCGTGTCCGCCATGATGCGATCGGTCTTCTGGTCCGTCAGGATGGCCATGACCTCACCACGCTTCAGCTCGCAAAGCATGAATTGCCGGCGAAACGCCGCGTACAGCTCCGGCACGGTGGAACTCTCCTGCATGTTAACCTCCTGCCCGTTCGCGCAACGACTGTGAGGCTGACCCTGCGATTCGACACGAACCGTTCGTTCCTTCGTTCGCATGATCAGCCTCGATTGAGGCCGAGAGTGTGGGGTGTCGGGCTCCGCAGGCAAGGCGTTACCGATCATACGAGATATGAGCGATATTCATGCTCGGCCCCGCAGCAGTGAATGCCTTGGCGCGTTAGACGGCTTCGACGTGACGGCGTAGTTCCTGCAGGTCCTTCACGATGATGGCTCGATGCGAAAGGGTGAGGGCGCCGTCTCGGTGCAGCGCCTGCAGCACCTTGTTCACCGCCTGGCGCGACGCCCCCACGAGTGCGGCGAGTTCCGACTGTGTGAGCGAAAACACGAGCTGTCCGGTTACGGACTCGTGCGGCCGGATCCTGGCGTTCTCGATGATGCGCATGGCTACGCGACTCGCCAGACTGGTCAGGTGCGAGCTCACGAAGTACTGACTGACGACCCGCATCTGCAGCGTCAAGACCATCATGACCGCGCGCGCGAAGCTCGCGTGCCGACGCAGCAGATCTTCGAATCCTTCGAGTTCAAGGATCTCGAGCTCGGTTTCGATGAGGCACTCTGCCGTCTGCGGCCGTGGTCCGCCATCGACGAGGCTACTCACACCGAAACAGTCGCCCTCGCCAAAGAGCAGGAATACCACCTCGCGGCCGTCGTCGGCGCGCGTCATCAAGCGCACGAGGCCCCGCGTCACGCGGTACATCTGGGTGCCGAATTCCTGCTGGGTATAGATCGCCTGACCGGCGGGATGGGTGCACCGGGCGACCAGACGCGCGAAATCCTCGCTTGCTTCCGCGTCCATCCATCTGAGCATGTCAAAGGACGGCGAGTCCATAGTCGGCGTCCAGGGAAGACGCGATCGAGGTGCGCATCGTCGCCTGGGGGCCGGCCAGTTGGCAACGGCACTGCCATCTACACCTTCGGTATGAAAGCGCCTCATAGTCGGTATGACAGAAATGCATTGCTCTCCATAGTCGAAACGCGAAGTATGCGCTATGGGCGACCGAAGCGAAGGAGACTTTGATGATCTGCGTTCTCAGCGCGACCGGCCAGCTTGGCCTGCCGATGGTTCAGCAGCTTGCGGCGCGTGGGATACCGCTTCGCGCGGTGACGCGCTCCCCTTCCGGCGCCGAAAAGCTCCGTCGGACCGGGGTCGAGGTCGTCATCGGCAATATCGACGATGAAGAGGATCTGCCGCGCATCCTCAGGGATACCACCCAGCTCTATCTTTGCACGCCGAACGAGCCGAATCAGTTGCAACTGCAGAACAAGGTCGTCGACGCCGCGGTCAGGGCGGGTGTCAGGGCGATTGTGAAGCTGTCGGTCTTCACGGCGGAGGAAGACGAGCTGTGCCATTTCTCGCGCCTGCATTGGGTGAACGAGCAACACATCATCAAGACGGGAATACCGTACACGTTCCTGCATCCGAACACATTCATGCAGTCGCTCGGATTGTTGTTCGGGCACGAGATCAAGACGCAAGGAACGATGTCGTCCGCCGTCGGGCCGGACAAGACGATCACCATGGTCGATGTGCGCGACGTGGTCGATGTCTCGGTTGCGGTCCTCGCCAAGAATGTCCACAAGGGCGAGACATTACTCATCACGGGGCCGGCTGCGCTGAGCTACGGGGAATGTGCCCGGATGATCAGCACGCGAATCGGGAAGTCGATCACGTACCGGCATATCACCGAGCGCGAAGCGATCCGGCAGCTGCTGCGCGCGGGCGTCTCCGACTGGATGATGGAGGGGATCAAGGACCTCTATCGTATGTACGACCGTAACGACCTCAATCCTCTGAGCACGGTGACGCAGGAATGGACCGGCCGCACACCTCGCACGTTCAGTCAGTTCCTCGATACTTACTCGCATCTCTTCCAGTAGGGGCGGGCTGCGACGGTGCATGGAACGGGACTGCCGGCCAGGTGCATGTCGAGCACGGAGCCCGGCGTTAGAAGAAGGAGAAGATACATTTCCTGAGCCACTGATTGGCGGGATCAGTGTGGAAACGTCCATGCCACACCTGCCAGATCTGCATTCGCGGCGATGCGAACGGCAGCGGGATCGATATCGACTGCTCGGACTCGATGAAATCCGAGGGCATCGAGTTCGGGATCGTCGCGATGACGTCGGAGTGTTGCACAAGATAGGGGATCGCCACAAAGCTGTGTACCGTGCATACGAACTGGCGTCGTATGCCTGCGCCTGCGAAGGCCCACTCGTACACGTCTTCGTCACGACCGTATGGGTTGATGGCCAGATGAGGCAGAGCCGCAAACCGCCCGATGTCGTCGAAACGCCGGCCTTTGCCGTAGTGCGCGCGCGATCCGAGGCAGATCAGCTCCTGGTCCAGTATCAACTGCTGATACAGGTGCCTGGACTCGAATTTCTGCGGTCCGATGGACAGATCGATGGCGCCCTGCTCGAACGCTGCCACGACGTCCTCCGGCGGCAGCGAGACGAATCGAATCCGGCAGCTGGGTGCAAGACGTCGCAGAGCCCCCAGGAGCCGCGGCATGATCACCACCTCGCCAACATCAGTCGTGTTGATCGCAAACGTCCGATTCGAGCTGGCTGGATCGAACGCGTTGGATTGCGAGAGATGCTGGCGCAGGCTGGCCAAGGTCGCCTGCACAAACGATTCGAGCGATATTGCCCGCGGCGTCGGGAGCATCCGGTTGCCAATGCGCACGAACAGAGGGTCGTCAAAATGTTCCCTCAGGTGCCGAAGCGAGTGACTGACTGCCGACTGCGATATCTCGAGACGCGCCGCAGCCCCGGAAACGCTGCGTTCGAGCAGGAGAGCTTCGAGTACGCGCAGCAAGTTCAGATCGAAGTCCGCCGTCATGACCCCTCGTGTGCAGATCGTGCCTTGCAGATCCCGGGCTGCGTTGCGGCCGGCGGGCCCCAGATCGCGCCCCAGGCCGTAAGATATACGGTACACGCGCGCAGCCAGGTTGTGGAGGTTCAATGAGCCAAATCCTCGAGAATCGCAACGCGCTCATCACAGGCGGCGGCACGGGCATCGGTGCCGCAGTCGCGCATCGATTGGCCAGGGCGGGGGCGCTGGTGACGCTCCTCGGTCGCCGGGTCGAACCTCTGGCCGCGACCGCCGCGCAGCTCGGGAGTGGGCATGGATACGTTGTAGCGGACGTAGCTGACGAGGCAGCGGTTCGCGAAGCCTTCATACAGGCGCGAGCGGCACGGGGCACCGTAAAGATTCTCGTGAATGCGGCAGGGCTTGCGCAGTCGGCGCCCGCTGCGCAGACCTCGCTCGATCTCTGGAGCCGCGCCATTGCCGTAAACCTGACAGGTACCTTTCTCTGCAGTCGGGAGCTTCTCGGTCAGCTTCCCAAGACGGTGGAGGGTCGAATCATCAATATCGCCTCCACGGCCGGGCTGAGGGGGTATTCGTACGTCACGGCCTACTGCGCCGCGAAACATGGAGTCATTGGTTACACCCGCGCGCTCGCCCAGGAGCTTGCGCGCCGCCGCGTGACAGTGAATGCCGTGTGTCCGGGATATACGCAGACGCCACTGCTGGGGGAGGCCATCGAGAATATCGTCCGCACGACGGGTCGCTCAGCCGAAGAGGCGCGGCAGGATCTGGTCCGATCCAACCCGCAGGGGCGCTTCGTGCAGCCCGCCGAAGTCGCCGAGGCGGTGTACTGGCTCTGTCTTCCGGAGGCCTCTTCGGTCACTGGTACCGCGGTCCCGGTTGCGGGCGGCGAGGTCTAGGTGCGTTTGAGAACTACAGCGCAGCGGTCATCTTGGCGCGTAACCCGTCGGGCCAGGGTATTGATCTCCTGGTAGGTATGCTCATGCAGACGAGGGTGCCCGTGGCGCGCACGCGTTCCGTGCCGTTGCAGGATACGCAGTAATGAAGCGTGCAACTGGACCGCCCGACGTTCGTGGGCGCAATCGCTATAGTCAGGGTCTCGCCGAGCTCGCTCGGAGCGACGAACTCGCACTCGAGTTTGACGATCGGTGTGGCCATTTGCAGGCCGACGTGCAGGGTCCTGAAGTCCCATCCTAGATGAGAGAACCAATCTTCCACGGCGCCGTTCAACATCTCGAAATAGCGTGGGTAGAACACGATCGCGGCCGGGTCGACATGCGCGAAACGGACTAGAACCGTGGTGCTAAAAGGCATCGCTTCCGCATCCAGTTGTGAGCGCCAGCCGCCCTCAGGCGCAGATTCTCACGGCGCAGGCGGTCGGCTGTCTCGCATCCACTGCGTTGTCCTGGCGACCCAAGGGCGAGAAGGGTCCCCGGCGGCCATACTGGCTTCGAAGTGGTTACAGCCTTCGAGTATCTCGACGTGAGTCGGGACTGACACGGCCTGCAGAGCGCGTACCATTTCCTGAGCCTGCAGAATCAGATGTGGAAAATCGCGGCTGCCGTAAGAGAGGAAGAAGGGGGGCGTGCAGCGGGTGGACAGATTCAGGATGGGGGAGGCACGCTCGTCCATGGCCAGATCCGGTCCCAGAAGGCGGGGCCGCTGTGCGAGTCCGCTGTGCGCTCCGAATCGGTAGACACCCGAGACTGGAACGCAGCCATTCAACAGATCCTGCGGCAGATCTCGCTCGATCCGCCAAGTGTCCGTCACCGCCAGCAGGCTGGCGTAGTGACCTCCGGCGGAATGCCCGCCAACAAAAAGCCGAGGTGCGGTCCCCATGGCAGGCATTAGAGTCCGATAAACCCACGCCACGGCGTCAGCGCAATCGTTCCAGCCGGTTGGGAACACGTGCCGCGGAGCCAGTCGATACGTGGGGGTTACCATGGTGACGCCCTGAGCGTTGAACGCGGGCGCCATGAAGTACATCCATTCCTTGTAACCGTTCGTCCATCCGCCGCCGTGAAAGAACACTAGCACGACGCCGTTGGGCTCGGAGGCGCGGAAGACGGTCAGCGATTGATGCGGATCGTTGCCATATTGAACTTGCTGTCCGTGTACGCTCGCTCCGAGAGCGAGCACATCTTTGGCGTACTGCTCTCCCAGGGGCGACAAGGGTTCTTGAGGAGGATAAGCGCCCAGTCGCTCGTCCTGCCTCTCATTCGGGGGGTCATGGCTGCGGTGATCCATCATGGAGCGTAGAGGTGTAGAGGGCGGCGTAATAAATGTCAATAGCGAACAATATTCGCGCAAGAAGCCGGCCAATACGCGATGGCTCAGCCCAGGAGGATGCGCCATGAGCCACCCGCGAAACTTGACACCCGGGCGAGTGCCGTCATAATAGCGAATATCAATCGGTGTTGGCAGCCGCGGTGCCGAGATCTCGGCACGTGAGAAGCAAATGCAATCCGCCATACGGACACAGGAACTGAACCCTGCCAAGATGACAGGGCTGTTCCGCAAACAGTTCGAGCTGTGCAAGCTCGAGCGGGGTCAGACCATTGCCATCGTAAGCGACCTCGGAACGCGTCGTGACTACATACAAGCAGCCTTCGCTGCGGCCGAGGACATGGGGATTGACATCTACGAGATGTGCGTAAACACCATCCCGGGCTGGACGAAGGTGGGCGTACCGACTATTGGGCAGTGCAAGGGAACTCTGGAGGCACTGTGCGCCGTCGACATGGTGCTCATCTTCCATGTGCCGCTCTTTTCCAAGTGGCTGAAGGAAGTCAGAGACCGCGGCGTTCGGGTCCAGATGATCATCGATACTCCTGACGACCTGTACCAGCTGCAATCGCCTCCGGGTCTGAAGGAGGCGATGCTGTATGCTCATGAGCTCTACGAGAAAGCCCGCAAGGTGCGAGTCACGAGCCAGGCGGGTACGGATCTGACCTACGAGCGCGGTCAGTATCCCGTGATGAGCCAGTACGGCATGGCGGACGCGCCGGGTCGTTTCGACCACTGGGGCGCAGGTCTGTTGCACACTTTCCCCGATGAAGGCAGTGCGCACGGCAAGGTCGTCGTCGCAGTCGGCGATATCATCATTCTGCCGTACTGCAGATATGTGCAAGACGAGATCCATCTCGAAGTCCGTGAAGGTCACATCACGAAGATCGAAGGCGGGTTTGACGCGATGCTGATGCGAGACTGGCTCGCGGAAGGCGCGACCAGCGATTGCGACCGTGACCCGTACGCGCTATCGCACTTGGGCTGGGGTCTCAACCCTCAGGCCCGATGGGATTCCTTGGCGATGTATGGAGACGAACCGGAGCACAGTCGTGCGGCGGCCCGCAGTTTTCCGGGTAATTTCCTGTTTTCGACCGGACCGAACAGCCAGGGCGGCGGCAAACGCGTTACGCGCGGTCACTACGACGTGCCAATGCGCGACTGCACCATCTCTTTGGACGGTCGAGTAGTGGTCAAGGATGGACGGATCAGCGATCCGAAGATGGTTGTGCAGAGGGTTCAACGCTGAGTAGGAGCCATCCGGGCGCGACGAGCGGCCGGATGCTCCTCGACAGGGGCGCGGTGACGCAGGTCCGTTCCTGCTCAATCGACGCTGAACAGGCTGTATACGTCGTATCGTGAATATTCGCGGAACGCAATGAGCGTCTGGGTGCGGGCAATGCCCTCTACCCCGCGGATGGCCTGGCTCACCAGATCTGCGAGCTTTTCATTCTCGCTGACTCGAAGGATGGCGACCAGATCATAGTTACCGGCCACGGAATAGACCTCCGATACGCCCTTCATTTCGCTCAGAGCCGTCGCGACCGCCGCGGTTCGAGCCGGCTCGACATTGATCAAGACTACTGCGGTCACCATAGGCCGGGCCCGATACTGCATGGGATGGGAGCTGTTCCATAGTCCTGATACCAGAAATGGGCCTGCGCGTCCATTGACGGGCCTCGCGCCGCTCATTGTTGGAGCTCCGCCCCGCGCGCGGTTGTGCCGGCGCGCCGTTGCCGCGTACCCCGACATGGGCGGGCGGGGCCGACTACGAGCACGTGTTCGATCTGCCGAACAACGGCACCGTCGCCGCGAACGTGGATACGACATTCGCCACATCCCGGTATCTGTCGAGCGACTTCTATACTCCCGAGTCAAAGGCCAACGGATACTTTCTCCTCAACGCGAATCTGACTTACGCGAGCCCGGGTGATGTCTGGTCGATCACGGGCTTCGTGAACAACATTACGAACGCGACGATCTATCAGGGCTCCACGACCTACGTGGTGAATGGATTCAGCGAGCTCTTGGGCGGGCCGGCCAGTCAGAACTACGTTCTGGCCACTGTCGGTCCGCCGCGGACGTATGGCGTGCGGGCGAGCTTTCACTTTTGAGGACCTGATTCACGCGCCGCCGGCTGCCAGTCAGTCGTGCTTGTTGATGTGCCGCTTCAGCTCGCCCAGAAGCTCGACGAGCTGGTTCTTGTGCTTGACCCTCATCCCTGAAAAAAGCTCGATGATCCACTGCTCGTGCTCGGCTGCCATCCGCCGGAATTGCTTCGCCCCCTCGGGTGTCAGTTTGGCTCTGAAGATGCGGCGGTCGGCGGGATCCGCATCTCTGACGACCAGGCCTTCCTTCTCCAGGCCGTCCGCGATCTGAGTAACGTTACCGCCGGTAACCATCATCCGTTGCGACAGCTCGCTCATCTTGAGTCCATGCGGTGCCCGCTCGAGCTGTGCCATCAGGTCAAACCGGGGCAAGGTGGTGGCAAAGTCAGCTTGGAGCTTCCGGCGGACGAAACTCTCGATCCGATTGGTGCAACTCAGCATACGCAGCCACAATCGCAGCGACACGTGATGATCGTCGTGCGCCCGCGTTTCGGCGTCGAGATGCGGCTCGATCAGTGTCAGTATGCGCTTGTCTCTGGGCATGGACGTCTCTTCTGCGGTTTGCTCAGGTAAAGATTAGCACGATGCCGAGGTCGCTCGCGGGGTCGGGTTGAGCGCATGGCCCGCAAGTATTGAGCGGGCCATGGGGCGGCGGGCTCTCACGCGGTCTTGTCCAAGTCGCGCAGCGCGTGACGCTGGAGCTTGCCGCTAGGTGTCTTCGGTAGGGAAGGGACGAAGGCGATAGCTCGCGGGTACTTGTACGGAGCGATGCTGTTCTTCACGAACACCTGCAATTCGCGCGCAAGTGCCGCATCGCCCGTGAAACCCTCCTTGAGGACTACGAAGCCCTTGGCGATCTGCCCGCGCTCGGCATCGGGTATACCAATGACGGCACACTCGCTCACTGCAGGATGCGTCGCCAGGGCTGCCTCGACTTCGGGTCCGGCAATGTTGTAACCGGCAGATACGATCATGTCGTCCGCACGAGCCTCGAACCAGAAGTATCCATCCGCATCGATACGATAGATGTCGCCGGTCACGTTCCATCCATTTACAACGTACTGCCGCTGTCGCGGATCGTCCATATAACGACATCCGGTGGGGCCCTTCACGGCCAGTCGGCCGGTCCCTCGCGACATTGGACTGTCGCGGGCATCGAGTACGCAGGCGGAATATCCAGGCAGCGGTTTGCCGGTCGCGCCAGGCCGAATATCGTCGTCCGCACTCCCGATGAAAATATGCGTCATCTCCGTTCCGCCGATCCCGTCGATGATCCGCAGACCCGTCGCTTCGTGCCATGCGTCCCAGGTTGTTCTCGGCAACGGCTCCCCGGCCGAGACACAGCGACGCAAGCTGGAGAGATCGTATCGAGGCGCGACCGCGATCATCTGCCGATACATCGTCGGTGCGGTAAAAATGCAGGTGGCGCGATACGTTTGCACCGCGTGCAACAGCGCTTCCGCTGAAGGTTGCGCCACTAGCGCGGCAGATCCTCGAAACCGGAGGGGAAATACCAGGAGAGCGCCCAGCCCGAAAGTGAACCCGAGAGGCGGGCTTCCGAGGTAAATATCGTCCGGCGTAGTCTTCACGAGATGCCGGCCAACCGTATCTGCCATCGCCAGAACATCGCGATGGAAATGCATCGTCGCTTTTGGAGCGCCCGTAGTGCCCGACGTGAAGGCCAGCAAGCACACGTCATCGCGTGCGGTGTCCACCGCGGTGAAGGTGTCCGCTTCGCGTCGCATCATTGACTCCAGCTCGTCATTCCCCCAGCAAACGATTCGATCAAGCTGCTGCGAGTCAGCAGCGGCCAGCTTCAATTCTGCTGCCAGACCCGCATCGCAGAGGGCGTGCTGAATGGCGGCGCGCTCGGCGATTACAGCTAATTCTGCGGCGCGCAGCAGTGGCATCGTTGTCACCGCAATCGCGCCAACCTTCATGACCGCCAGCCATGCAGCCACCAGCATCGGCGTGTTTGCGGCCCGTAGCAGCACGCGATTGCCCGGTACTACGCCCATTTGATGCACCATCGCGTTCGCGATGCGGTTCGTCCGTGCCGCCAGCTCAGCGTACGTCCAGCTAACCAGATCGCCATAGAGGGCGACCCGCGGCCCGTGCCCTGCCGCGATCGCGTCGTCTATCAGGATGCGGCCGGCATTGATTCGCTCCGGATACTGCAGCTCCGGTAACTCATAGCGGAATTCGGGCCACAGCTCCCGGGGCGGCAGCCGATCTCGCGCGAATGTATCCACGTGCGCCGTACCGTCGTTCATCGCTTCTACTATGGTATGCGTCCGATAGTATAGGCGTAAAGTAATAGCGGAAGGGTGGCGGCCTGGACCCCGGACGCCGAGCCCGCTGACCGCGGCGAAGCTCGTAGCAATCCCGCCGGCCTCGGCCCCCCAAGGAATTGCCAAAGCAGCCGGTCATCTTCTTAAAGCATCATTGTGGACGTGAGTTCACGCGATTGCCGCAGGGCCGGCCGGTTGATGCCGTGGCAATTGCCGGGAGCATCGCTGAGGTCGGGAATAGTGGTAGCCCGGCTCTCTCGCAAAGAGCGTATTTTGAAAATTGAGTTGACTAACAGCAGAAGAATTAAAATTCCTCTCGAAGCTCTCCGCATATCTACAATCATAGCCATGTCGATTGCAGATACGGACGGCGCTGCAATGCATGAATTGTTCCATATCTTGACAATTTCGTGAACTTCTGGTCTGCTCCGCTAGTATTGAGGACTAGTGCGGCGAGCGTTTACCCGTACGTCATCCTTGAACCTAGGGGGGGATCCGAGGTGCCCATGATCACGACTGCCGGCGGACGGACAGTCACCGTGCTTCGCTGTCGGTGAACCTGCGAGCGGTGATGTGGGTCGTTCGAGGGTGCAAGTAACTTCGAGTTCGGTGTAAAGGCAACAAGGGGGGGTTATGAAGATCAAATTTCTGTGTTTCGCGGCCGTCATATCGATTCTTGGCAGCGAGCTACTGGCTGCTCAACAGGCAACGGATTCCGGCGGTCTCCAAGAAATAGTGGTAACTGCCCAGAGGCGAACGGAGAACGTTCAGCAATCCTCTCTAGCCATTGACGTCGTGGGCGCCGACCAGCTGGCGCAGCGCGGCGTCAGCGAGGCCCGGGATTTGACCTCGGTCAATCCGTCCATCTCGATCTCGCAGGCAGGAGCGTTCACCCAGACGAATATTCGAGGTGCCGGCGATCCCTCTCTGAACGGCTTGCGGCAGACTGCCGTCTCATACTCCGTGGACGGGGTGGTGATCGGTCAACCCGTGGGCATCAGTCAGAATTTTTACGACCTGGCACGTGTCGAGATCTTGAAGGGACCCCAGGGAACGCTCTACGGCAGAAATGCAACGGGCGGTGCGGTGAATCTCATTACGCAACGTCCAACTCATGAACTCGGCGGTTATCTCACTGCCGAATACGGAAACTTTGCCTCGAAAAAGGCGACTGGCGCGCTCAACGTTCCCCTCACCAGCACATTGGCAGTCAGAGGAGCGTTCGACGTTGTCGATCGACATGGCTATCTCTCGGATGGCACGGACGACGATGTGCGGCAATCTGGGCGCCTTCAAGCCTACTGGGAGCCGAGCGATGCCTTCAATCTGCGGGTATTCGGGGATTATTCGCACACCGGCGGAAAAGGCGGCGGCGCCGTGCTGTTTGCCACTCAACCAGGCACCAATTCCTGGACCTCGGTTACCGATCCGATCAACAACGCGGCTGTCGCGGCCGGGACAGGGGGACTGCACTCGGTATTCTCACCTGATGCCAGCATGGATCTGCACCAGTGGGACGTGGCCGCGGAGATGAATCTCGCTCTGGGCGATTTTGCGACCTTGACTGCCATTCCGGCCTATCGTCATAGTAACTTTGACGCAATCTCGAACACCTTCGGGTTCCGCTCGCAATTCTACCCCCAAACGTCCAAGCAGACCTCGTACGAAGTGCGGCTCGGACATCAGAGCGAGTTGATCAAATGGACCGTCGGTGGCTATTACTTCAACGACGACACGCGCTTCGACCTGAACACATATCCGCTAACGCCGTTTGCGGCGACTTTGATTCCCAACTTCAACACCAGGGGCGATGTGTCCTCGCTGAATCGGAGCACCGCCGCCTTTGGCGAAGCGACCTACAGCGTGACGAAGCAGCTGCGTGTGATCGGCGGCTTGCGTCATACCCATGACCTGGTGTCCTATGCGGGCGGTTACGGCGACCAGCGCTTTCCGCTGATTCCGCAATCCGGCGAGAAGAGGTTCGATGCACAGACATGGAAAGCCGGTGCCGAGTATGACATCGCGGCCCAGTCCATGGCCTTTGTCACCGTATCGCGGGGCTACAAATCGGGAGGCTTCTTCTTCGTACCGGATCTGAGCGGGGATAACAACTACAAGCCTGAGTTCCTCACGGCCGTCGAAGCCGGTGTCCGCAATCGATTCTTTGACAATCGGCTCCAGGTCAATCTGGAAGCATTTTACTGGCGATATAAGGACCAGCAACTCTCTTCTGTCGGTTTCACGAGTGCGGGGAGCATTGCTTACCTTACACGTAACGCCGGATCATCGAAACCGCGCGGCGGCAGTTTGGACGTCGTCTGGAAGCTCACGCAGGCGGACACGCTGGGCTTTGCGGTCAACTACACGCGGGCGCGCTTCGATACGTTTACGATCAACTACCCGGCGCCGATCGCCTTCACCTTGCGCACGGGCCCACTCTGCTCGGTTCCCGCCTCGCCTACAGTGGGTCCCGGGGGACTGCCGGTTTTGGCGGTCACTTGTGCGGGCGCGCCTCTTCCTCGAACGCCTGAGTGGTCGGGCAGTGTCAACCATGAACATGTCTTCCAGCTCGGGGGCGCCGGGGAGATTGCCAGCCATGTCGGCGTGACATGGGCGACGTCCCGCTATCTGAGCCCGGACTTCTTTATTCCCGAAACGAGGGATGGCGGATACGCGCTGCTGAATGCCGATCTCACCTACACACCGGAAAAGGGGAGCTGGTCGGTCACCGCATTCGCCCGAAACCTGACCGATAAGGCCGTCTACCAGGGTGCGATCGCGGATGTGCTGAATGGTTTCGCCGGTCCGAGCGCTCCGACGTTTGTTGAGCGTCAGGCGGGGGAACCGCGTGTCTACGGAGTGCGCGGAACCTTCAGGTTCTAGCAGGCCGCTGATACTTGCAACAGGTCTCTGCCGCAGGGTGGCTCTATAGCCCGGTAGTGGGTTATAGATGCCACCCGCCGGGGAATTTAGGCAAATGGCTGAAGCTATTTAGAGTTCACCGTTGGGGGTCCGTAAATCCCGCCTTAGGCGATAGGGGGTGAAGCCCCAGAATCCCTTGGGCGAGGGACCCCCACTCTCAGATGAAGCGAGCGCACCTGCGGCCGAGGAGTCTCAGAGCGTTGTCGGATTTGACCGCCTTCAGCTCGGATTCTGAAAATACCTGCGCGCTGTTCAAACCGCGAATCGTTTCCACGCTCGTTCGATACCAGTAGTCGGTTCCATAAAGGATCTGAGACGGTAGCACGACATCGCGCAGCGCGCGCAAGGCTATGGGATTCGCGCATTGCGCAGTGTCGTAATACAGACGACGCAACTCGGCCAGTATCCCGAGTGGCGGTTGCGGAGGAACGAAGGGAGGGCTCTTGCCCTTGGTCAGGATTCCAGGGACAACTTCGGCGGCGGTGCCGGCGAGAAAGCGCTCGATCAAGAAAGGCATTGTTCCGCCGCCGTGCGAGAATATGAATCGAATATTGGGGAAGCGGGCGCTGGTGCCACTCCAGATCAGGCTGCCGATCGCCCGCGTTGTGTCGGTTCCAAATTCGATGATGTATTCGGGTATCTCCGGAACCAGGCCCGTGCAGCATGCCGGGGTGAAGGGATGTACGTACACGATCGCCTGTCGGCGATCGAGCTCTTCGTACAGCGGATAAAAGAACGGGTTGCCCAGCCATTTGCCATCGACGCTCGTCACCATGGCGATTCCGTCGGCCCCGAGGACATCGAGACCATAGGCAATTTCTGCCAGGCAGTCATCGATCGAGGGCAGCGGAAGGGAGGCAAAGAGGCCGAAGCGCCCTCGATGGTCCCTCGCATGACGAGTAGCTGCCTCATTGAGCTCGCGCGCCAGGGCCCGGCGTTCCGCGGCTGTGCCCAAATAATAGGGAGGGAATTGCGATAGTACCGCGGTGGTTACGCCGCTCGCGTCCATATCCTCCAGCGCGGTCTCGACGCGCCAGGTAATGGGTATATGGAGCCGGTCCGAGGGGTGAGACGCCATGAAGTCCCGAAACATGGGCGTGCCGTGATGATGGTGGACATCAATCAGGCGAGTGACTCCCGCCGGATTCGCGGGTGCCTGTCTTGGGCCATCGCGTCCCCCATCGTTCTCATGTTCCATTGCAATTCTCCAGCTGAGGCGCGTAAACGCTCTGCGCACGCGCCAGTGGCAACTTAGGACTAGATGGGCGGCGATGGGGCCACGCCGCGCTGCTCGCCCATCGGGGTAAAAGATGTCCCAATCCGCACAGACATCCGATAAAACTTCGTGGCCAAGCCGCTAGCCGCCGCTGAATTCGCGGACCGCACTCTAGCGTCGCCCCGAATGGGCAGAAATGTCAAGTTTATTGACAGCCACCTGAATTGAGTCAAAAATGCGCTGGGCGGCGATCGGCCCGGCGATTCCTGGCATGAGGGCAGAACCCAATGCAAATTCGACACCCGATAACGAGACTGGTTTATGAGCGGTTGGAGGACGGGACCGTGAGGGTCTCCGATAGCGAAGGCAAGTTCGGCATCTTTGATAAGACAGGTAGTTGGATCGTAGGCGTTCGCAAGTCGGCCGATCCGCTGTTGTGTGTCTGGGTTGCAACCCGCCCGCGACCGGACGTACGCTCGGCCGCTGAGCATTAGGAGACCGGATATGGCTGGCATACACACGAAGAGCAGCAGCTCCCCCAAGGACTATCAAGAGCTCTTGGATCGAGACTCCCGACAGGTACCCAAGACTTTCCGTAGCAAGGGCGTCAGGGACATCGGACCGATCGATATTCCGACGAGCTGGTACCTCGATCCTGAAATCCACAGGCTCGAGCTGGAGAGGATCTGGAAGCGGTCATGGCAGATGGCGTGCCGCGAAGAGGATGTGAGCCAGGTCGGCGATACCTGGGTTTACAAGATAGCCTCGCTCTCCTTCGTGATCGTGCGATCGACACCCAACACCATTCGAGCGTTTTACAACAGTTGTCTGCATCGCGGACGACCGCTCAGAGACTGCCCCGGCCACACCTCGCAACTCAAATGCCCCTTTCACGGGTTCACGTGGAGCCTGGACGGTGCGTTAACGGGTGTTCCCAGCCGGGAGCAGTTTCCAACGGTCAAGAACGAGGAATTCCGCCTGCCGGAAGCGAAGGTCGGCCGCTGGGGTGGCTTCGTGTTCATCAATCCGGATCCTGCCGCTGAACCGCTCGAGGATTTCATGGGCGGCTTCGCGCACGAATTCGCGCCGGCACCGCTCGATGACAAGGTCAAGACCCTGCACATCTCCAAGATTATTCCCGCGAATTGGAAGATCGTGCAGGATGCATTCTTGGAGGGCTTCCACGTCCTCACGACCCATCCCCAGTGGGCCGTAGCTTACTCACACGACCTCAATCAGTACGATGTGTTCGAGAATTACTCCCGAATCATCATTCCCGCAGGCAGTCCCAGCAAAGAGCTGCGCTGGACGCCGAGCAACCGCGAAATGTTCAACTGCATGGTCGGTGCATGGGACGACATTCCTCCGCCTGTCACGGTGGACGCAAACCGCGATATCCGGGCTGCGGCCGCCGAGCTGTTTCGGAACCAGTGCAGGCCTTTGCTCGGCGACAAAGTCGATGACCATTCCGATGCTGAGTTCCTCGATCCGGTGATGTACAACCTGTTTCCAAACTTCGGACCGTTTATTCATCCGGCCGGATCGCTGGTGTACACGCTGAGGCCATGCGCCGATCCCAACCGTACCGTGTTCGATGTCATGTTGCTAACCCCTTGGACCGGCGACCAGCGGCCGCCCGCCGCCAAAGAGCGTCGGTTGAGGGATGACCAGGATTTCACCGACGTAGCCGAGCTCGACTTTTTCGGCGCTATCCTCAATCAAGACACCGCGAACCTGCAGCACATGATGGAAGGTGTTGCAAACAACCAGCGGGGCAAGCTGGTGTTGTCGAGATATCATGAGCTCAAGCTGCGCCACTTCTATCACCTGTATGCAAAAACAATGGGGCTCGAACTGCCGGCTTGAAGGGTTTCGCCGCGACGCTGCAGATTGCTCGAGGCGGGAGAGACCGCCGCTGCAGCTGGGTCGCCCATGAAGAGGAAGTCGGGCGCTGTAGTTACGTCAAGCGGCTCGAAGTCACGGCGGTGTGCCGATCGATTGTTCCGCAGCCGGCGCGTCCAAGTGTGCCGGCGCCGAGCGCTCGCTCCGCACGCCATACCGATAGGGCTGAAGAAATAACAACGCGGTGGCGGCGGTCAGCATCAAGCAGGCCCCGGTGACGGCGCCAATTCTGTAGGAACCGCTCAGATCGTAGGCCTCCCCGAGCAGAAGCGGGCCCGTGGTGGTGCCGATGGTGAAGACCGCCAAAATCAGCCCGTAGAGCTCGCCATAGCTGCGGGTACCGAAGTATCGCCGTACGAAATACGCGCTGAACTCGATTTCCGCCCCCATGGAAGTGCCCAGCAAGACGAGGGCGAGGACGATGAGCACCGTAGAGCTGACGGTGATCAACATGACCATGCCGAGAAAGCCGGCCAGCAGGAACGGAATCGCGGCCCTGGGAGAGTCGATCCTATCCAACGTGAAACCCGATACGAACCTGGCCGCGAGCGCAGTGCCGGAAACGACTGAGATGCCCGCGATGCCCACGCTGCGGGAAAAGCCGCGCTGCATCAAGAACGGGACGACATGGCCCATCATGCCGTTCAGAACGAGCCCGCCAAGGCTGAGGGCGAGAATGAGGATCCAGTAATTTCGGTCGCGCAGACCTTCGCGCATCGTTCGACCGTAGACGGCCCCGACATGCCGAACTGTTTGGTCAGGGGGCGGTTTGACGAGCAGATACGCGGCGCTAAACCCGGCCAGCAGCGCTCCCGCGCCCAGGCAGAAACGCGCCGCGCGCCATCCGTAATCGGAAATGAGCCAACCTGCAATCGGCGGCAGGATGATGCCGCCCGCCGCGTTACCCGCGAGCGCTACCCCGAGCAGCAGCGCCGGTCGGCGCGACGGCCACAGCGAGATCACCTTGGCGTAGTAGAGGCCGCCGTGAGGAATCTGGAAAATGATGCAAGCAAACAGCAACAAGCCATAGACCCACAGTGCACTGCCAACGAAGGCAAGTCCCATGTAGGCCAGGGAGAACAGCACGATGCAGGGCAGCAGGATTGCCCGGATCGGGAAGCGATCGGCCACCCGGCCGATCAAGGACATGAAAACGGCGCTCAGCATGCCGGCTATCGACAGAGGCAAAAAAAATTCTGCCCGTGACCAGCCGAGCTCCTGCGTGACCGGTTGAATGAACTGGCTCTGCGTATAGACAATGAGCGGTGGGCCGCTCACGATGAGGGCGATGAAGCTGCCCGTCGCAACTTTCCAGGCCGCTAGGTCCTTGTGGTCGTCGAAGAGCACGGTTAACCCCGCCAGATCAAGGCCGACAGATACGAAACGCCAGGTGTGATCGCAAGCCAGCGGCAAGCATGGCTCAGTCCACTATGGTAACGTAATTGACAAAAGTCGTCTTCATGAACCGGGCAGAGATCAAGGCTGTCGCACTGGCCTAGGTCCCAATTTCTGCTGCAAGCGGCTCGGAACCCGGCCTCGAAGGCGAGTGGTGGCCAACAGTATTCGCCCGGGGTTCACGTCAGCGAGTGCCGTACCCGAGTGCCGTACCCAAGGGCCGCAGCTCGAACCGCGGGTCGGCCCGAAACGGGCAAAGCATTTTAGACTTGAACTATATGCTCGCAAAGCTTATTCTCGGGCCCGATCCCGACGAGCGACGCAGGGGCGGCGTTACATGCGAATTGTGTGCATCGGTGCAGGGCCGGCTGGTCTCTATTTTGCGCTTCTCATGCAGCGCAGGCACCCCGCGCATCGCATCACCGTCGTCGAGCGCAATCGTCCCTTCGACACATTCGGCTGGGGGGTCGTATTGTCGGATGCCACCCTGGAGTCGATGCGACAATGGGATCCCGAGACCGCCGGCACGATCCAGGATGCGTTCAACCACTGGGACGATATAGAGCTGATTTTCAAGGGCCGCAAACTGCGCACGACCGGGCACGGGTTCGTCGGTATCGGTCGGAAGAAGATGCTGAACATCTTGCAGCAGCGCTGCATGGATCTCGGGGTGGAGCTCGTATTCGAGAGGGAAGTGGACAGTGACGCCGAGTTCCCCGACGCCGACCTCGTCATCGCGGCCGACGGTGTGAACTCCAAGATCCGCGTCAAGTACGCAGCGATCTTCCAGCCGGACATCCAGGTACGGCCGAATCGATTCATCTGGCTGGGCACTGACAAAGCGTTCGACGCGTTCACTTTCGATTTCCGTCGGACAGAGCACGGCTGGTTTCAGGCTCACATATACAGATTCGACTCGCAGACATCGACCTTCATCGTCGAAACCACCGAAGAGGTCTTCAGGGCGCATGGGCTCGACGGGGCGGACCAGGACCAGTCGATCCTTTTTTGCGAAAGGCTCTTTGCCTCCACGCTCGGCGGACACAAGTTGATGTCCAACGCGCGTCACCTGCGCGGCTGCGCGTGGCTCAACTTCAATCGCCTGATTTGCGGGCGCTGGAGCCACTTCAATGGGACGAGTCATGTCGTGCTCATGGGCGACAGCGCGCATACGGCACATTTCGCCATCGGCTCCGGCACCAAGCTCGCGATCGACGATGCGATAGAGTTAACCCGCCAATTCGATCTTGCGGGCCACGACGCCAAGGACATACCTGCGGTTCTCGCCAGATATGCGGAAGTCCGCCAGGTAGATGTGGCGCGCATCCAGAATGCGGCGCGCAATGCGATGGAGTGGTTCGAGGTGGTGGGTAAACGCTACGCCGATCAGCTGGAGCCGGAGCAATTCATGTATTCCATGCTGACGCGCTCGCAGCGTATTAGTCATGAGAACTTGCGGCTCCGGGACAAGGCGTGGCTGGAAGGTTATGAACGTTGGTTTGCCGCAAAAGCCGGAGTAGACGTCGAAGCCGCCGGCAGCGTGCCTCCGCCCATGTTCACCCCGTATAAGGTGCGCGGGCTGACGCTGCAGAATCGACTCGTCGTGTCTCCGATGGCTATGTACTCGGCAACCGATGGGGTACCCAACGACTTCCATCTGGTGCATCTAGGCGCGCGGGCGATGGGAGGGGCTGCGCTGGTCTTCCCGGAAATGACCTGTGTCTCGCCAGATGCACGCATCACACCGGGCTGTCTCGGTCTGTGGAACGACGCGCAGGCCGACGCGTTCCGCCGAATTGTTGACTATGTGCATCGGGAGACTGCCGCTAAAATCGGCGTACAGTTGGGGCATGCAGGACGCAAGGGCGCGACAAAGCTCGCTTGGGAGGGCATCGATCAACCGCTGGGGGTCGGCGCGTGGCCGCTGATCTCGGCATCCGCGTTACCCTATCTCGAGCATTCGGCGATTCCGCGCGCCATGGCCAGAAGCGACATGTCTAGGGTCGTCACGGATTTTGTGGAGGCCACCCACCGCGCCGCCGAGGTGGGATTCGATATACTGGAGCTTCATGTCGCGCACGGTTACTTGCTTTCGAGCTTTCTCTCTCCCCTTACCAATCTTCGTCACGATGAGTACGGCGGCGGACACGAGAATCGCGCCCGCTTTCCCCTGGAGGTCTTTTGCGCCGTGCGCGCGGCCTGGCCTCACGATCGGCCGATCTCCGTGCGGCTGTCTGCGCACGACTGGCACGAGGGTGGTAACACGCCGGACGACGCTGCGATTTTTGCGCAGATGTTCCGCGATGCGGGCGCTGATCTGATCGATTGCTCGTCCGGTCAGGTCGTGAAACAGGAAAGGCCGGTGTATGGCCGGCTCTTTCAAACGCCCTTCGCGGACAGGATTCGAAACGAAGTCGGGATCCCAACGATCGCCGTTGGAGCCATCTCGGAGGCTGACCACGCAAACTCGATCATCGCGGCGGGACGAGCGGACCTGTGTGCCGTGGCTCGTCCGCATCTGGCCGACCCCTTCTTCGTGATACATGAGGCCGCGAAAATCGGCTTCAGCGCGCAGGCGTGGCCGAAGCAGTACTTATCCGCGCGAGCTCAGTATGAGAACAACCTCGCGCGCGCCGCGGCTCAATCCACGGTCGCTGCCAAATGACGGCTCCGGGCCGGGCGTTGCCAATCGCGGCGGGCAGTCATGGCCGGTTGAGTTAGCACATACATCGGAAGGGGTTTTTCCATGAGCAGCGCGATGCAGAACAGGTTGAGTTCGTTCAGGGGGTACCGGGCCAGGCACTTCCTCTTCGAGGTCGATTCGGACGCACGGGTGGCGACGATCACGCTGAACCGCCCGGAGAAGAAAAATCCGCTGACGTTCGAGAGTTATCAGGAGCTGGGCGACTTGTTTCGAGGCCTCGCACGAGCGAGCGACGTGCGCGCGGTAGTGCTGGCGGGCGCCGGGGACAACTTCTGCAGTGGCGGGGATGTTTTTGAAATCATCGAGCCGCTGACCAACATGGAGATGCCGGAGCTCCTGGCATTCACGCGCATGACGGGGGATCTGGTGCGGCAGATTCGAGAATGCCCGCAGCCGGTCGTTGCCGCCGTCGATGGCGTCTGCGCGGGCGCCGGCGCAATCCTCGCCATGGCGGCCGACTATCGCCTCGCGACGCCCGACACCAGGACGGCATTTCTATTCACGCGTGTTGGGTTAGCAGGGGCGGACATGGGCGCGTGCGGGATTCTGCCGCGTATCATCGGTCAGGGCCGTGCAGCCGAGCTGCTGTTCACGGGACGGCCAATGACCTCGGCCGAGGGCCATTCGTGGGGCTTTTACAATGCTCTGCACGAACGGGGCGCTTTGCTCGATGCCGCACGAGGCTTTGCCCGAGATATCGCAGCGGGCCCTTGGTTCGCGCACTCCATGACGAAGAAGATGCTGGATCAGGAGTGGTCAATGGGGATCGACGAGCTGCTCGAATCGGAAGCGCAGGCACAGGCGATCTGTATGGCGACGGGCGATTTCCGGCGCGCGTTCGAGGCGTTCGCGGCGAGATCGAAACCGAAGTTCGAGGGAAATTGACTCATGACGGCGGTATCCGGGGCTGCGGCTCGTGCGCCATCGCGCGATCATCTGCAGTGGCCGTTTTTCGGACACCAGCATCGAGAGCTCGCTCAGGCGCTCGACCGGTTCATCGGTGCCGGGGGGCTCGGTCGCATCGATCACGAGGGTGTCGATGCGGCGTGCAAGGACCTCGTGGTTCGGCTTGGCGAAGAGGGCGTTCTAAGACATTGCGTGCCGGGAAGTTTTGGGGGCATTTCCCAAACGATAGACAGCCGGGCGTTGTGCGTCATTCGCGAAACCCTCGCGTATGCCGATGGTCTGGCCGATTTTGCCTTCGCAATGCAGGGGCTCGGCACGGGAGCCATCAGCTTGGCGGGATCGGAAGAGGTGCAACGGCGTGTACTACCGCTCGTCGCCGCAGGTCGTCTCATAGCCGCGTTTGCATTGACGGAGCCGGAGGCGGGCTCGGACGTCGCCGCCGTGAGCTCGAGAGCCGTACGCGATGGCGACGAGTATGTATTGGACGGCGAGAAGATCTTCATTTCCAACGGCGGCATCGCCGATTTCTATACCGTCTTCGCTCGAACCGGCGAGGCACCAGGTACGCGTGGAATTTCGGCCTTCGTAGTCTTTGCAGATTCTCCCGGACTGACCATCTCCGAGCGCATCGAAACCCTGGCGCCGCATCCACTCGCGCGAATCCGCTTTGAGAGCTGTCGCATCCCGGCGGGTCAGCTACTCGGGGCCCCGGGCGGGGGCTTCAAGATCGCGATGCGCACGCTGGACATCTTCCGAGCATCTGTCGCCGCGGCTGCCAATGGATTTGCGCGGCGCGCGCTCGATGAGGCTATCGCTCACGCGCGGACTCGAAAGATGTTCGGCACAACGTTGGCTGAGCTACCTACTGCGCAGAGCACACTGGGCGAGATGGCGACGGCGATCGACGCCGCGACGCTGCTGACCATTCGGACCGCATGGCGCCGGGACATACAGCAGCTACCCACAACCCTCGAAGCAGCGATGGCCAAAATGACCGCTACGGAAAATGCCCAATGGGTGATCGATCAGGCTCTGCAGCTATTCGGCGGCCGGGGCGTGCGTGCCGGGGAGATCACGGCGAGACTCTATCGGGAAATTCGCGCTTTGCGCATTTACGAGGGCGCGACGGAGGTGCAGAAGCTGATTATTGGCCGCGAACTGATGAAGACAGCCGCCGCGGCCCGACAGGAAAGCGAACGGCAGTGAGTCCTTCAAACATGCGCCATGGCATCGGCTGGGTGGCGCTCGGGGCTGCTCAGCCGTGCCGTGGCATCACGGGAACCCCCGCTTTCGCGGATTGAAGACGCACTTTATGAGAACTGTAGATGCATCCGACCGCACCGCAACCGCCTGTCCACATCGCGTACTACAGCCGTCAGGTTGGGTACGGCCAATTGGCTACGCCAACGGGATGGAGGCGCGCGGTCGAACCATTTTTGTCGGTGGCCAAATTGGCTGGAATGCCCGCCGCGAATTCGAGGCTCGTGACCTTCCCGGTCAGGTGCGTCAGACGCTCGAGAATATCATAGCCGTTTTGCGAGAGGCCGAGGCAGGCCCTGAGCACGTGACGAGTCTGACCTGGTACGTGCTCGACCGTAAGGCCTATTCAGCCTCGCTGAAGGAAATCGGTGCCGCTTATCGCAGCACGATGGGCAAACACTTTCCGGCAATGGCCGTGGTGCAAGTCGCGGGGCTCATCGAAGACCAGGCGCTGGTGGAGATCCAGGCGATTGCCGTTGTGCCGGATTGACCGAGCGGTCCTGCGGCCCGGATCAGCGTTTTCACGCGCTGGCCCGTGCGGGCATGCACGAGTATTTCGATCGTATCCGAATGCCGTTCGCTATTGACAACGTCGCGTCTGCCCCGTAACACTGCGTCGTCTTCGAATCGATGGGAGTCGTCCGGGCAACCATCCGCTACGGCTCGGGTACCAGACGGCACACCATCAACAACAATGCCGAGACAGGCGAGGTGGGCAATGAGAAGGAGAAGACTGGATGCGGTCACGCCGCCGGACGGACACCGGCAACGTCTCGACATCGCCGGTATTGCGGCCGCCTCGAGCGCCTTCGTCGGCGCGCTACTCGGTGCGCTACCGGCTCATTCCGCCGGTTCCGAGGATAGCGGTGCGCTTGAGGAAGTGGTCGTAACGGCACAGAAGCGCTCGCAGAACCTCCAGGATGTCGGCATTTCGGTGCAGGCCTTCTCAGCCTCGCAGTTGCGTGACCTCAACATCCAATCCAGCGCCGATATCGCCGCATTCACCCCCGGCGTTGCGCTTGGGGGTAGCACGGCTGGCCAACAGACGCTGTTCACGATCCGAGGCGTCAGCCAGACCGATTTCAACGACATCGCCGAATCGCCGAATGCCACTTACCTGGACGATGGATACCTGGCGACTACCCAGGCGCAGTCCTTCGCACTACTCGATATTGAGCGCGTGGAGGTGCTGAAGGGGCCGCAGGGAACGCTGTTCGGACGCAACGCGACCGGCGGCTTGATCCAGTACATCAGCAAAAAGCCCTCCCTGGACCGCTATGAGGGTTACGCCGATTTCCGCCTGGGTGTCTTTGACAGCCCGACGAGTCCGATGAATGAAGTTCTGGAAGCCGCGTTCGGCGGGCCAATCAGCGACACGCTGGCCGCCCGTATCGCGCTCAAGGGCACGAATCAGGATTCCTACCTCATCAATCGCTATCCCCTCGATGCTGTTGGCGGCTCTCCCGGTCCCGGTTCGGGCGCAAATCTTGGGGCAGACAGCACATTCACTGGCCGGCTCGCTCTTCTCTACAAGCCCTCGAGCGATCTGTCCATGCTTCTGTCCGTCAATGGCACGGACAGCAAGCTCAGCAGCGCCCCTTACGAGCAGATTGCGACGATCGGGCAACTGGACTCCGCCGGCCGACTCATCAATGTGTACGACGCGGCAGCGACCGAGACACGGGCATCCATCAGCGCGACCGGCGGGGATGGGGGCGCCGACGTATCCAACACTGGGACGTTCACGCCTTTTCAGCCGCGGCCGGTAGCCGGCGGCGACTTCTTTGGCTTCAGACCGCCGGGGCCGTGGGTGACCTCGAGCGATTTCGCCTTCTCTCGGCCGGATACGGTCGACAGTTACGGCGTGGACTTACACACCGATTGGACGATTTCCGAATCGCTGAGCCTGACAGCGGTCAGCGACTATAAAAAGTATGACAAGCTGCTCTTCGTCGACGTCGATTCGAGTCCCGCCAACCTCGTCGCCAACTACACGGGGGACACGGCCTTCAGCGCGAGCCAGGAGGTGCGGCTCAACGGCAAGACGAGCAATCTTGACTGGGTCGCCGGGCTCTATTATCTCCATATCGGGAGTCATGCCATTGCCGGCCTGAAGTTTCCGGGCGGCAGTATCGTACCGGGCGCACCGTTCGATCTGGGCACGGACGCCGACCTCAAGACCGATTCCTACTCGCTCTTTGGCCAGATGGACTGGCAATTTGCGCCACAGCTCGGCTTGGTCCTGGGTGCGCGGGCGATCAGGGAGCAGAAGGAGTATGACTTCTTGCAGGGTATCTGGGGGACCACTGACTCGCGCGAGGCTCAGGTTGGCGTGCCGCTCATCATCGGACCCGTCATCGGCGCCGCGGGGCCCGAGCCCTACCGCAACGACAGCGGCGAAACGCTGTGGGCCGGGAAGGTGCAGCTCGAATTCCGACCGGCAGAAGACCTGCTGTTCTATCTAGGTGTCAATCGGGGGGTGAAGGCAGGCAGTTACAATGCCCAGCTTGCCGGTGGGCTTCCAGTTCCCAACTCGTTGATCCCTTACCGGCCGGAGGTCCTAGTGTCCACTGAAGGAGGGTTCAAGTCGACCTTCCTGGACCGAAGGCTGCGAGTGAATGCCTCCGTATTCCACTACGACTACCATGATTATCAGGGATTTCTGTTCACGGGCGTGTCCGGCGTCGTGATCAACCGGAACGCGAAGACAAATGGAATCGAAGGGACGATCGAGGCCAACCCTGTCGTAGGACTGGACGTCATACTCGGCGCGTCGTACACCCACGCGCGGGTGCACGGTGTCCCGCTGCTGATCGGCGGCTCGGATATTCCTGTCCGGGACGTCGAGCCGACCTATTCTCCGCCTGTGCAGGCTAACTTGCTCCTGAAATACGCTCATCAGGCGGTTGGCGGCGGCTCATTGACCGAACGTTTCAGTGTCGTTTACTCGGATCGGTTCTATTACAATCTTCGGAATTTCACTGCGGACCAGTTTCCGCACTACTTCAAGCTGGGCTTGGGCGCCGATTGGACCAGCATGCATGAACACTGGCAGGTTGGGCTCGACGTTCAGAATCTCACCAACAAGCGTATTGGTTCGCAGGGCTTCGATCTCGCGGGTCTGTGCGGGTGTAACAATGTCGCCTACCAGCCACCGCGCTCCTATACCGTGAACCTGCACTATGCCTATTGATCGCCGGCGGCGGCGGAGCGCGCTCCGCCGCCGATACGTCGACCGCCGGCTATCTGACCCAACAAGAAGCCGCTAAACAACTCCACCACACCGGAATTGCACGCCACCCCATGCTCTAGGCTGACGTTGGCAGCGAAACCGTCGAACGCCATTACCATGACGGTGGACGCGTACTGACAATCCTTGTTGTCCAGGGAGGTGCAGTCTTGCAGCCACTTCGCTACACGTTTGACGAAGCGCTCCCGCAGCTCCGGGCTGTATTCCAGCCGGCTGCCGTTCGAGGAGACCGCCTCCACGAGATTGTGAGCAAATCCATTGTCCTCCCGCGGAAGGTCTCGCCACAGTACCGTCAGTAATCTCTTCAAGCGCAGCTCTGGGTCCGCGATTCTGGTCAGAACGGCGTCGAGCTTATCGAGGCGCTCTTCCAGCCACGGTGTGAAAAGCGTAAAGAGGATCTGCATCTTGGAGCCGAAGTACACGTAGACATTGGCGGTCGAGATGCCAGCCTTGCGCGCGATCGCAGGCATGGTGGTGTCGCTGTAGCCCTTCTGAGTGAAGAGCTGGAAGGCGGCCGCCAAGATAGCGGCACGAACAGTATCCTTTTTCCGCTGGACCATTCTGGTGACTCTCTGCCTCCAACCGAAGATGCAGGCCCCGAAAGGGCCAAGCGCGCCAGCGGATATCGATCCGCAACTAGCCGCACTAGCATACCGATAGTCGAACGAGGCGTGAACCGCAACCATCGGTTCTTCTCCGATCATGGGCTCGCTGTTGTTTGCGCAGCAGCCGCTCGCGAGCGGGGTCCGAAGACTTCATTCGGTGATGTAGGCCGCGAGCTCCTCAGGCGTTCCGTTGGGGAAGGCTTCTTTCAAGTGCTTGAGGAAAGCCGAGACCCGCGCGCTCAGTAGACGTCTTGACGGATAGAGCGTCCAGAGACTGATTTCGGGGCCTTCTGCATCGCCCCAGTGCGCAAGCGTGCCGGCAGCCAGGTCGTGACTGACGAGCGAAATCGGTAGGCGGGCGGCGCCGGCGCCCGCGCGCACGGCATCTCGCACCATGATCATGGATGAGAAGCGAAGGACTGGATCGATCGCGATACGCGACTTGCCGGCGCGCACTCTCACGTCCCAGGCTGCAGGCTGGTCGGCTGAGCCGCGCACGACTGCCGCAACAGCTGCGTTTTTTGCCGGTCGTGCGAGCTTTGGGTTCGCCACCACGACCAACCGATCACGCAGAAAAACTTTCCCGACCAGGTTTTCATCCGGAGCAGGGTTGACACGAATCACGAGGTCGTACCCTTCCTCCACCATATCGACGGCGCGGTCTTCCGTCGTGACCTCGAGCCGAACTTCCGGATATCGCCGTGCGAATTCGGCGGCCAGCTTGCCCATGGCGATCTGCGAGAAAAGCAGCGGCGCGCTGATACGCAACCGGCCTTGCGGCCGATCGCCGCCCGAGGCGATCGCGGCTGTGGTCTCTTCGAGCTCGGTGAGCAAAGCGCCCACCCGCTCGTAGAGCGCGCGGCCTTCCTGCGTGAGCTTGAGTGTGCGCGCTCCGCGTTCGAAGAGCCGCAAATCGAGGCTGTTCTCGAGCTCCGCAACTCGCCGGGACAGCGTCGCCTTAGGGCGCCCCGTGACACGTGCGGCTTTTCCAAAGCCGCCGTGCCGGGCGACGAGATTGAAATCGGCGAGGGCTAGCAGATCCATGTGTTCCACAAGCAGGACGGTGTGTCCAAATATAGCGTCTATCGGTCCGCACGTGGGACCACTAATTTGCGGGTCGTCCCGCAACGAAATCCCGGAGTGACTCCCATGACTATCCTCGTTACTGGCGCGACCGGCACAGTCGGTCGCCAGGTTGTCGAACAACTCGTCGAGCGCGGCGCTCATGTGCGCGCCCTCGTTCGCGATCGCGCGAAGGCCAGATTCCCCGCGGTCGTCGACGTCGTAAAGGGTGACCTGCTCGATGTCGACTCTATGCGCAGCGTGTTCAAAGGCGTGTCCACGCTGTTTCTGCTCAACGCGGTGGTGTCCGATGAGTTTACCCAGGCGCTGATCGCGCTCAACCTTGCGCGAGCGGCTGGTGTCGAACGGGTCGTCTATCTGTCAGTGATTCACAGCGACGTGTATGTCAACGTTCCGCACTTCGCGGGCAAGTTCGGCGTCGAGCGAGCGATCGAAGAGATGGGCTTCAGCGCCACCATCCTGCGACCTGCGTATTTCATCAACAACGATCTGACGATCAAGGATGTCGTGCTCGGATACGGCGTATACCCGATGCCGATCGGCGGCAAGGGACTCGCCATGATCGATGCGCGCGACATCGGCGAGATCGCGGCCATTGAGCTGATCCGTCGCGAGCAGGCCACCCATGCGCTGCCCCTACGGCGAATCAATCTCATCGGTCCCGATACGCTGACCGGTGCGGATGTCGCCGCGATCTGGTCGGAGGTGTTGAAACGCCCGATCGCCTATGGGGGTGATGATACAGAGGGCTTCGAGCAGAACCTTAGAAAATTCATGCCGAGCTGGATGGCGTTCGACATGCGCCTGATGAGCGAGCGCTTTCTCAGCGAGGGAATGCTCCCGGACGCCGGCGATGTCGAGCGCTTGACTGAGCTTTTGGGCCGTCCGCTGCGCTCGTATCGCGACTTCGCCGCTGAAATTGCCGCTACGGCCACTGTCAGGGTGGAATAGCCTGCCGGCAGTTCCTAGACGGTGAGGACAATGTCCCCCGTTGCGTCTTCTATCGCCTCACGCACTGGGTTGACTAGATCAGGAAGCTCGGCCAGCGTCTCGAGCGCAGCCTCGATCGGTACACGATGGCCGGCGAAGACTGGCGCGTGATCGACGAGCGAAATCAACCGCCTGATCGATGCGACGCCCGAGAAACGAACTTGCCACCCCGCCGACGACCATCGCCGATATCTGCGCAGATTCGAGCCACTTCACCAGGTCGGCGAGGGCTCCAAGAAGGGATGCCGGGACGCGCTCAGCCACCAAATGCCTTCCGGAGGCGGGCCCAGCGTGCCTGAACCTCGCGTACTCCTCGTTCTCTGTCCGGATCCTCGCGGAATAGGTTCCGCGATGCCATCAGGGCGGCCAACTGCCTTGCCTTGATTTCGATCGGTGTATTGCGCAGTTCAGTGATTTCTCGCTCTTCCACCAATTTCCGGCGTTCCAGGTATCGGCGAGCGTCGTCAGGCGTTAGGGAACTCATGTGCCAAGCTACTCTTTAGGAACCCCATTATATGCCCTGGACCCACTCGCTGCTGCCTTGCCGTGGGTATCAATTGTTCGGGCGATAGCTCCCACTCCGTCGGATACCTGGCGACGCCGAAGTTTTCCGCGTATGCACCATGTGCCCGACGGCAGTGCGAGCGCAACCTCTAGTGACAGCAGTCGGCGAGTTTGATCGGCAGCACCGGCCCTGGTATGGCCAGTGCCCCGTCGCGTAGTCCAATCGTAGGTTTCGACGTGTGGCAAAAGGCGTGTAAAGGCCGCGAGTGCGTGTGTGAGGAGTCGTGCACCCGGCTCGCCCAGAGCTTGCGCCAATCGCGAGTTCCTTCGTAGCTTGAAGTTCTGTGCCAATGGTGCGACGCCTTGATGTTGTTGCCTTGCTCAAGAAAACTGATCAGTCGGGAACGATCTCTATATTCGCTGGTGACTCTAACTTAGATGCATTGAGGTGATCCATTACCGAGACTCATGCAACGATTACTTTTTGAATCTCACAGGCTTGCCGGAGAACGCCGGACTCTATGAGCTGGATTTTGTCCAAGCCCTAATGAGCGCTGCCACCTGTGACACGCTCGGCGCATCACCTAAATCCTCCAGAATGGTCTCCTCCAAGGGGCCGGGGCCACCCCTTCGGGCCCAATCGGCAGCCGGATGACCGCTCGGCAACAAGGTAGCGACCTGTTCAGCGGCTCGCCGATTGCGCCAAGTGAGAACGGATGCGATGGGGACGAGAAGCACCCGGCGTTTGCGATCGGTCGCCAGAACCTGCGCCACGGTTTGCACCGCCTCGAAGTCACCTCGGAGTGCAAGAACAGCCGCGAGGCGAACGGCGACCTTCTCGTTGGGAGTCAACAAAACGTCGGCAGTGATACTGCCAACGACCTCGGCGGAAAGGCGGTCGCGAGCCACAAGCAATGCCCCGGCTGCGAGCCAATTGGCCTCGCTCTGCCCCGGTCGCAAGGAAACACTGAGTAATCGTAGCTGCAGATTTGTGCCAAACGTCTTTGCGATCAACACAAACAGCTGATAGCGCAGCGTGGGGTCGCGGGTATCGATCGCCAATGCGTACAGCTGCTCGCCTGTTTCTGGCGGTAACGACTCTGATTTCGCGAGAACATCGACCGCGCCTCGGGCAATCGGATACTCTTCCGATGCGTCACCCGGTTGCATACTGACAGAGTAGTCGTCCTGCGCCAACTCAAGTAACACGGGTATGTGCTTCGAGTGGGGTCTGGCATCCAGCAAGGTCACCAAAGTCTTGCGCACGGGACTGCCCTTCGATTGGGATAGGGCCAGGAGGTTTGCCGGGAGAGGAGCCCCCAGGGGTTCGGCGACGGCTCTTAGCGCTCGAGACGCCACATGGGAGAACCGGTGAGTGAGCGCATCGCGGATTTCATCCGTCATGCCGCGTCGAATGGCCGCTTCGTGGCCTGTACCGCCGCATCCGAGTCATCGGTGTTGGCTAACAGCCAACGAATGTCATCCTCGATCGGCAGCGGCACGTGTTGATCCAGCGCCACGCGGAACAATCGGTGTTCCTCATTCTTCGCAAGGACGGTGCAGATCAGATCGGTGGCCGCGACGGACAGCGCGAGCGGCTCCTTCTTGCTGAGTGCACGGGCAGACCGGGCGACCTCGTCGTACGGAGCAGGGAGGTCTACCATTGCCGCCTCGGTCACGGATCCTGAGGGTTTCTCGTCCGACCAGGGCGGATACCAGTAGCGGTAGTTGACCAGCTCTAGCGCAATCTCGATGAGACGTGATCGCTCGTCTTCGGCGACGAGTGCTTCGCCGACGCGGGCTAGTTCGCCCGGAACACATTGGACGAGGCAACTCAGCGCAGCGACCCTGACATCCCGTTCCGGGTGGCCATTGCGTATCTGCTCAACCAGCGCAGGAAGGTAAGTCGGGTTCCACGCCTTGGCGACCGCATACCACAAATAGTCTTCGTCACCATGCCCCACGCTCGCGGCGAACGCGGCAGTCATCTCTTCTGGGTGAGATGTTGGGTTCTTGCCTAGGTCGCGAAGCCAATACCAGCGCAGATGCTCCAGGTGGCGATGCGTCGACAAGCGCGGCCACTGGCTGGTTGTGCGCACGCGCTCAACGTAGGCCGACAGGAACTCCTTCGCCGTGTAACCCTCCTCATTGTCCTGGATGTATTCGG
>DATEJM010000033.1:0-45707 GCA_035277965.1 Steroidobacteraceae bacterium
GTAAGCGATCCACGAGCTGCACCCTTGCAGCGGGTGGGTGGGAACTGGGGTCAATCGGCGGCTCGGGGTCGGTCGATGGAAGCAACGAGGCTGCGATCGAGATTCCAGGGCAGCAGCGCCTCGAAGTGCTCGAGCGCGGTGGCGTGAGGCAGCGCGGTGAAGAGATGCCGCAGATAGCTGTAGGGCTCGATGCCCGCTGCCTTGGCGGTCTCGATGAGACTGTAGAGAGCGGCGCTGGCGTGCGCGCCAGCGGGCGTGTCGCAGAACAGCCAGGCCTTGCGGCCGATGACGAAGGGACGGATGGCGTTCTCGAGGCGGTTGTTGTCGATCGGCAGCCGACCGTCTTCGCAGTAGCGGATTAACTTAGGCCAGTACTTGTCGAGGTACTGCAGCGCCTCGCCGAGCACGCCCTTGGGAGCCACGTGCGTCAAGGCTTCATCGAGCCAGGCGCGGAACTTCTTCAGCAGCGGAACGCTTTCGTTCTGACGTGTTTGATAGCGCGTATGGACATCCGCATTAGCGATCCTGCGCTCGATCTGATAGAGCTTGCGGAAGTACTCCATGGCGATGTCGGCGCGCCCGGTCGTACCGGAGGGCTGGGCGCGCTGCGCGTCTCGAAAGCGGCGCCGCGCGTGTACCATGCAACACAGGTGCTTGACGCCGTCCTCGCCTGAGAGGCTGTTGTAGCCTTCGTAGCCGTCGGTCATCACATAGCCGTGGAAGTCCGCCAGCAGCCGTTTGGGCACCTCCCCGGAACGACTCGGGTGATAATCAAACAGCACGACCGAGCGATCCGCAGGGCCCGCCGCGAGTGCCCACATGTAGGAGTTCGAGGTGGGCGGCTTATCCAGCTCCTTCAATACCTGCACGACCGTCTCATCGCAGTGGATCACTGCGTTCGACAACAACTCATCCCAAAACAGGTTCAGCACCGGCTGTGCCAGCTGTGCCACTCGGATCATCCATCGGGCCAACGTCTGGCGCGGCAGATCGATGCCACTGCGGGCCAGGATGTGCTCCTGGCGATGCAGTGGCAGCCCGTCCTGATACTTCGCCACGGCGATGTGCGCCAAGAGACCTGAGCTTGCGTTGCTCTTGGGGATCGGCTGAGCCGGCAGCGGCGCCAGTACCGGAGCGGCCTCGCAGCCGCTGCAGGCATAGCGCTCGCGGATGTGATGCAGCACCTGGATGCGAGCCGGGATCACATCCAGTTGCTCGCTGTCTTCGTGACCGATCACGGTCAGCTCGCATCCGCAGGCACAGCGCCGCTGGTCCTCGGGCAGCACGTGCCGGATCTGCACGCGCGGCAACTCGGGCGGCAGGGGCTTGCGCGCACCGCGCGTGCGCGGTGCACTCGAAGAGGCATCGCTGCCTGCGGCGGCAGGCTCTTCCTCGGTGACTGCGCCGCTCAGGTACTCGGCTTCGTTGAAGAACTCCCCCTGGCCGGGAGCTTTCTCGGAAGAGGCGCCGAACTGGCGGTGACGGGCAAGGCGAAACTGCTCCAGCAGATGCTCGATGCGCCGCTCCTGAGCGGCCATCTGCTCGCGCTGCGCGAGAATGATATCCTTCAAGGTCTGGACATCATCAGGTAGCGCGGCAGCGGTACTAGGCATGCGCCATTGTAACGCCGCCGCGTCTAGAAGCCTACCACCGTGTTAGTTGTGTTGAGTCTATCCGTCATGACACCGCGCGATACCGCAGGTACTCGTGCGGTTGTCTCCACAGATCAAACCCATCTAACAGCCAGTTCAGTTCCTGCACGGTGAGCGTCACCGTATGACCCTGCAGATGCTGCGGCCAGACAAAGCGTTGCTTCTCCAGACGCTTGTACCAAAGACAGAACCCGCAGCGCTCCCAGTACAACAACTTGATCCGATCGCGATCGCGGTTCGTGAAGACATAGAGCGCCTTCGCGAACGGGTCCAATCCCAACGCTTGCTCCACCAGCACCGCCAGTCCCGAGATCGACTTGCGAAAGTCCACCGGCTCGCGACATAGGTAGACCGCTCCGGCATCCGCCGCCGGACGCATCAGCGCCGCTCCTGCAGTCGTTGCGACAACTCCGCCAGCCAGCGCGGATCGGGCAAGCTCGCACATCGCAGCTGCAGCACGGCTCCCACCTGGACCATCACCCCAGCACCGGCGCTCGTCCGGGTAGCGCTCACCTGCACGGCCGCAAAGCTCACCGGCGCCGCGACCGAGTTCTCGACAATCGATACACCCTTGCGCTTGAACAGCGCCCGCCACCGATACAGCGCATCGTTGTCCACCTGCGCCACTCGCGCGTACTCGGCCAGACTCACTCCTTGCGCGCTCGCCGCACGCAGATGATCCAGCCAATACCGCTGGCGCTGCTCCAGTTCCTCAGTAAACCCCGCTTCCATCCCTCGCTCCCGAACGCGCGTGCACCTCGCACGCCGCTAGAAGCCTCGGCCCTCTCAGCCACCCATCACCAGGGTGGGGTTCGTGGAGCGCGTACCTCTATGTCGAGTGTCCTTGCCGGCACGCTCGTAAGTTACCCGCACACTATGCTGCTGCTCTCCAACTGTCATGGAGTGCCGCCGAAGCTCTGTACGGCGGAGCAATGACTTACGTGTGCCGCGGAACAATCCTCTATAGTGAACTCGCTATTCGAGTCCCGCTGATGCGCAATGAGATCTTATATAAGTGATTGAAAGTAAAGAGAAAATAAATGTGGTGCCCGGGAGAGGACTCGAACCTCCACGGTGTTACCCGCTAGTACCTGAAACTAGTGCGTCTACCAATTCCGCCACCCGGGCAGGCGAGGGAAGGGCGGGCAATCTACGCACGGGTTCGGGAGCTGTCAATTGAGGCCACGCAAGGGCAAATTTGGACGACATACCCGCGCGAGCGGTCCGCGCCGCGACCCTTCAAAAGGATCGGTCAGCAGAAACAAAGGCTCGAGCCACACCAAAGCCCTATCCGCGCGTAAGCCTCTGCCGAACGCGCCGAAGGTCGGCACCACCGTTGAAGGCAATGTGAGTGCAAATCGGGCGGGCTATGGATTTGTGAGAGTCGATGGGCTTGCGGACAGCGTATTCCTCCCGCCGGGTGAGATGCGCGGTGTCATGCACGGCGATCGCCTGAAGGTGAAGCTCGCCCGTGATTCCAGTGGTCGATGGCTGGGCTCCCTAGAAGAGATCGTCAATCGTGGGGTGAAGGCCTTTCTGGCCACCGTCGAAGTGACCGGACGAAACGCCTGGGTGAACTCGGCTGACCGGCGGCTGCAGCTGCATTGCGCTGTGCCTCACGGAGAGCTGGCGGGTGCGCGCAGCGGAGACTGGGTGATCGCTCGGATCACGCGTTACGCGAATGCCGTCCAGCCGGCGCAGGCCCAGATCGTGAAGAGGCTCGATCCAGACCGCCCCGTCGAGCTCGCCACAGAAGCAGCGGTCGCGCGCTTTGATCTCCCCCATGAGTTCCCACAGGCCGCTCTCCGCGAGGCAAAAGCATGGGGCGACCACGTCGACCCCGAAGAATCCCTCACTCGCGAAGACCTACGCCCCCTGCCGTTAGTGACGATCGACGGAGAAGACGCGCGGGACTTTGACGATGCGGTCTACGCCGAGCCGCATCCCGAAGGCTTCAGACTCATCGTCGCCATCGCGGACGTCAGTCACTACGTTCGCGTCGGCACGGCCTTGGACAAGGAGGCGCAGGAAAGAGGCACCTCGGTCTATTTCCCGACCCGGGTGATTCCGATGCTTCCCCATGCGCTCTCGGATCATCTGTGCTCTCTTGCTCCCCACGTCGACCGGCTTTGCTTCGCCGCCGACATGATCATCAGCCGAACCGGCGTGCTGAAGTCATCCCGCTTCTATCCCGCGGTCATGCGCTCGGCCGCGCGGCTGACCTACACTCAGGCGCACGAGGCCCTCTTCGAGGGACGTCCGGCAGCCCACAATGCCCTGGGGCCGCTGGTCGAGAAGTTGATGATTCTCGTGGAGGTCTATCGCGTGCTGTACAAGGCGCGAGCTCGTCGCGGGGCTTTGGATTTTGACGCGCCCGAAGCGCAGTTCGTCATCGACGACGCCGATCGCGTGCGAGCCATCGAGCTCCGCTCGCGCAACGATGCGCATCGCCTCATAGAAGAATGCATGATTCTCGCGAACGTAGCCGTCGCTCAGGAGCTCGATCGCACTCACACCGGCACCCTGTATCGCGTGCACGGCGAGCCCGAGGAGCAAAAGCTCGAGAAGCTGGTATCTACGTTGCGTTCGCTGGGGATCGACGCGCACCTCGCGCAGACCGTCACGCCCCGGGATCTCCAGGCCATGACACGCCGGCTCGGAGCATCCGCGGACACCCGGCCGTTCGTGGAGTCGCTGGTCGTGCGCGCCATGCCGCAGGCGATCTATCAGGCGACCAACATCGGGCACTTTGGACTCGCCTTGTCGCACTACGCTCACTTCACATCGCCGATTCGGCGGTACCCGGATCTCGTGGTCCATCGAACCCTGAAGGCGCTCATCGGTGCGCGTGGCGGGACGGGCGTCCGGTATGAGCCGGCGGAGTTGGCAATGCTGGGCGAGAGCACTTCGAGGCTGGAGAAGCGCGCGGATGAGTCCGACCGCTATGTCTCCACGTTTCTCAAGTGCACCTATCTACGCGAGCGGATCGGTCAGGTATTCCAAGGGCTCATCACGACCGTCGTGGAGTTTGGATGCTTCGTGCAGATACTGGATGTGGGGGTCGATGGTTTGCTCCACGTCGATAACCTGCGGGACGACGAGTACGTCATGGAGGACGACGGCTATGCGTGGACCGGTCGGCGCAGCGGTCGCAGGCTGCATACCGGCGCCAAGATCAAGGTCAGAGTCACTTCGGTCAATCCTATCGAAGGGCTCGTGGATCTCGATCTCACGGAAGAAGCATGAAGCACACAGAGAGAATCTATGGTGTGCATACGGTTCGAGTAACGCTGCAGCGCCACCCTGACCGTGTGCTATCGGTGGGTCTGGCCGAGCGCCGCGATGACCCGCGGGTCCGCGAGATTGAAGAGCTCGCGCGTAAACAGGGACGTCCGGTGCAGCGGATCGATGCCCATGCCTTGCGACAACACCTGGGCGATGTGGCTCATCAAGGGGTCATCGCCGAGGTCGTGCCGCTCGAGCCCTGGTCCGAGGACGATTTATTGAGCGCGTTGGGGACGGCTCGCAGTCCGTTGTTACTGGCTCTGGATGGAGTGCAGGATCCCCACAACCTGGGTGCGTGCCTGCGTACGGCGGATGCGTGTGGTGCTCTCGCAGTCTTGATACCAAAGGACCGAGCGGCGCAACTGAACGCAACCGTCCGCAAGGTCGCCGTCGGCGCCGCAGAAACGACCCCCGTCGTCCCGGTCACCAATTTGGTCCGCACTTTGAAGCTGCTCCAGGAAGCGCAGGTCTGGGTCGTCGGAGCGGATGTCGAGGGGCCGAAGCTCGCGCACGAGGTCGATCTCACGGGCAGCATCGCGCTGGTACTGGGTGCCGAGGGGAGTGGGCTCCGGCAGCTCACCCGGCAGACCTGCGACTTCATTGTCCGCCTGCCTCTATTGGGAGCTGTGGAGAGCTTGAACGTCTCGGTGGCCGCCGGGATGCTGCTCTACGAGGCCATCCGCCAGCGCGAATGACGGGGCGCTTCCGGCAGAAAAGGCCGCAAAAGCTCGCGCCTCCACGGTCGGAATCAGGGGCTCCCGCCCGCAACAGCGACTTTTGCCAACAGAGGCCGCAATTGTGTATCCTCCGCGCCCCCCTTATCTCCAAGAGAAAGGGCTCCTTGCCGCACCCTGGTGCCTCGCTCTGGCGCCTCGCCACGGGGCGGCTTTTAACCATGAGGAGACATTCGTATGAGGCATTACGAGATCGTATTTCTCGTTCATCCCGATCAAAGCGAGCAGGTGCCCGCCATGATCGAGCGCTACAAGGGGATGATCGCGACGGGCGGCGGCCAGGTGCACCGCCTGGAAGACTGGGGTCGCCGCCAGCTCACCTATCCCATCTCCAAGGTCCACAAGGCGCACTATGTTCTGATGAACATCGAGTGCGACCAGAAGACGCTGAATGACCTGACCGGCGCGTTCCGTTTCAGTGATGCGGTGCTGCGTCATCTGGTCGTCAATATGGATGAGGCGGTCACCGAGCCTTCCCCAATGGCGAAGGCTTCGGACGAAGAGGGCGATGGTGGCGGCCGACGCCGCGACCGTGCTCGCGATGACGATGGTGGTGACGAGGGCGATGGTGGCGGTCGCCGGCGTGAGCGTCCCCGCGAAGAGGCTTCGGCCTCCGCGGACGATGACGAAGGCTCCGCTGGCGAGAGCGCCTGATCGCGCGCTCTACATTGACGCGCGATATCCACTCGTAGAGGAATTCAAACATGGCAATGAGCAAAGGGCATTCTGGCGGCGGTGATCGCGGTAGTGATCGCGGCGGCGGTGGCGGCGATCGTGGTGGTGGCGGAAGCGGCGGCGGCGGGGGACGTTTTTCCCGGCGCAAGAAGTTCTGCCGCTTCACTGCCGAAGGCGTCAAGTACATCGATTACAAGGATCTCGCCACGCTGAAGGGCTATGTGACGGAGACGGGTAAGATCGTTCCGAGCCGCATCACGGGCACGAAGTCGTTCTACCAGCGGCAGCTCGCGGTTGCGATCAAGCGCGCGCGCTTCCTGGCGCTGCTTCCGTACACTGACCAGCACTAAAGGCCGTTCCCATGGATGTCATACTCCTGCAGAAGGTCGCCAACCTGGGCAACATCGGCGATCGCGTCAAAGTGAAGTCGGGCTTCGGCCGCAACTATTTGCTGCCGCACGGCAAGGCCACGCTTGCGACTCCAGACAACGTCGCACGCTTCGAGGCGCGCCGTTCCGAGTTGGAGCGTCTGGCCCGTGAGCAGCTTTCCTCCGCGGAAGAGCGGGCCGCCGCCATGAAAGACTTCAAGCTCGTCATCCAGGCCAAGGCCGGTACCGAGGGCAAGCTGTTCGGCTCCATCGGCACGAGCGACATTGCGGAAGCCTGCACCCGCGCGGGCTTCAATGTGCAGCGTAGCGAGGTGCGGCTGCCGAACGGTCCGTTGCGGACCGTGGGCGACCACGCCGTCAACCTGCATCTGCACGCCGATATCGACGTTCCGCTGGCGGTATCGATCGTCGCCGAAGAGTAGAGGCGATCGGCGCCTGTGGCCGGTCCTGCAAAAGTCCGCCGTGATCTGAGCGCCGGCGCGCTCGCGGATGCGCCGATGCCGCCGCACTCAGTCGAAGCCGAGCAGGCAGTGCTCGGCGGTCTGATGCTGGACGCTGCCGCGTGGGACAACGTCGCGGACGCATTGCGCGCGGAAGACTTCTACCGCCACGATCACAAGCTCATATTCGAGGCCATCGGGACGCTCGCCGGCGATGCAAAGCCCTGCGATGTCGTCACCGTCGTTGGCGAGCTCGAGCGCACGTCACAACTCGACAGCGCCGGGGGACTTGCGTACGTAGGCTCCCTGGCGCGGGATACTCCGACTGCCGCCAATGTGCGCGCCTACGCGGACATTGTCCGCGAGCGATCCCTGCTGCGACAGCTCATCCATGCCGGTACCGAGATCGCGTCCGCCGTCTTCACGAATGAAGGCGAAACTGCCCGCGAGCTCGTCGATCGGGCCGAGCAGAAAGTTTTCGAGATCGCGGAAATGGGCTTCCGCGGCCGACAGGGCGCAGTCGCCGTGCGCGCATTGCTGCCTGCCGTCATCGATCAGATCGACGATGCGTACACCAACCCGGATTCATTGCGGGGTTTGCCCACGGGCTTCTCCGACTTCGACAAACTGACCGGAGGACTGCGACCCGGAGACCTGGTGATCGTGGCGGGACGCCCCTCGATGGGCAAGACGACACTCGCGGTCAACATGGCGGAGTACGCCGCTCTGCGTCCCGGCGAGAAGCGGGCTTCCGTGGCGATTTTCAGCATGGAAATGCCCTCGGAGCAGGTCATCACACGCATGCTGTCCTCCATCGGCGGTGTGCCGTTGCAGAATCTGCGCAGCGGCCGCATCACGGACGACGACTGGGTGCGCATCACCAGCGCCACCAGCCAGCTCTCCGAGGCGAAGATCTTCGTGGATGAGACGCCCGCGCTGACACCGACCGACTTGCGAGCCCGGGCCCGCCGCGTCAAGCGCGAGCACGGGTTGGATCTGATCGTGGTGGACTACCTGCAGCTGATGCAGGTGCCGGGCTCGAAGGAGAACCGGGCGACGGAAATCGCCGAGATTTCCCGCGGTCTGAAGGTTCTCGCCAAGGAGCTGGCCTGCCCGGTCATCGCGCTCTCGCAGTTGAATCGCGGCGTCGAGCAGCGCGAGAACAAGAAGCCGGTGATGTCGGACTTGCGCGAATCGGGTGCGATCGAGCAGGATGCGGACATGATCCTCCTCATCTACCGCGAGGAAGTTTACGATCGCAACACAACGAGGAAGGGTATCGCGGAGATCGACCTCGTCAAGCATCGCAACGGCGAGATCGGCACCTTCGTGTTGACTTTCCAGGGTCAGTTCACGCGCTTCGCGAATTACGCCCCTGACTCGTATGCGGAGGGCGTGTTGCGGTGAACCGGCTCATCCGGGCCGTCATCGATACTCGCGCTCTGCGCTACAACCTGCGGGCGGTCCGGGAACGGGCCCGCGGTGCCCGGGTCATGGCCGTCGTGAAGGCCAACGCCTACGGCCACGGACTCGTGCCCGCCGCGCTCGCACTTGCCGATGTTGATGCGTTTGCGGTCGCGAGGCTCGAGGAAGGACTGGCGCTGCGGGCCGAGGGCATCACTTGTCCCATCGTCCTCCTCGAGGGTGTGTTCACCGCGGAGCATCTGCTGGAGGCGGCACGGCACGGATTCGACCTCGTCGTCCATGATCCCCTGCAGATCGAGCTGCTCGAGGAGTTCAGCGGCTCGCATCGCTTCATCCTCTGGATCAAGATCGACACGGGCATGAATCGCCTCGGGTTCCGGCCCGAGAGCTTTCCCGGCGCCCTTGCCCGGGTGCAGCGTTTGCAGCCCGCGGCGCTCGAGATCCGCCTGCTGACACATCTGGCACGCGCCGACGAGCCCGATGAAGCGATGACCCAGGAGCAACTGGCCCGTTTCAGGGCGACGATCGGCGATCTCGACTATGCGACGAGCGTGGCCAACTCCGCGGCATTGTTCGGCGGTATCCTATTGGGATATGACTGGGTACGGCCGGGTCTTGCGCTCTATGGAGCGTCACCGTTTGCGGATCGTGCCGGCAGCGAGCTGGGGCTCCTCCCGGCGATGAGCCTCGAGACCGCCGTGATCGCCATACGCAAAGTCGCTCGCGGTGAAACCGTCGGCTATGGCGGCACCTGGCAGGCAGCGAGGGAGTCCACGATTGCAATCATCGCAGCCGGATATGGCGACGGACTCGCGCGCGGCTTGCCGAACGGCACACCCGTACTGATCGGCGGAAGGCGTGCGCCGCTGGCCGGGCGCGTGTCGATGGACATGATCGCGGTGGACGTCACGGGCCATCACGACGTCCACGTCGGTACACCAGTCGTTTTGTGGGGGAATGGCCTGCCTGTCGAGGAAATCGCCCGGCATGCCGGGACGATTCCGTACGAGCTGCTGTGCGGTGTCAGCCAGCGTGTGCCGCTCGAGTTGCGTTAGTCACTGAAAGTCAAGGTGGAGGTATCATGTTGAGAATTCTGATCGGCCTGGCTGCGGCGGCGGCTCTTGTCGTGCTGGTGTATCGTCAACCGGCCTATGCTGCGAATGTCGCGGCGGACAAGGCGGCTATTCAGGCATCGCTGAACGCCGGATGCGAAGGCTTCATCCATGGCGATGTGGCGGCTGCGGTGGCCCCGTACAGCAAGAACATCTTCTTGTTCGACCTCGCCCCGAAGCTCCATAGCAACTACGACGACGTCATCCAGGTGAACAAGCAACTGGCTGGAGCGATGGAGGGCAAGCCCACCTGCGCCTATCGCGATGTTGCGATCGAGGTCGATCACAATCATGCGTACGCCCATTACCTCTTGGCGTTCACCGCTACCCTGAAGGGTGGCAAGACCCTCGACGTCGTGGAGCGCGTAACGGATGTCTTCGAGCGCACGAACGGCAAGTGGCTGGTCGTCCATGAGCACGCCTCCGTGCCCATGGACATCATGACCGAGAAGCTGTACCTGCACGCGCAGGAGTGAGGGAGTCGCTAGCTGACGAAAAATCCCATCTTCACGCCTGCGAGCTGAATGACGTCGTTGTCGCTCAGCCGGGTCGCCTGCGCGCCGATTGGCGTGCCGTTGAGCAGCGGATAGTCGCTGTCCTTGCCGCTGTCCACGTGCACGATGAAGTACCCCTCGGAGCGCCGTGTGATCGCGGCGACCTGCACGCCGGGGCGCCCGAGGGTCGTGAGCGCCTTACTCAGCTCGAGCTCTCGCCCGGCGAATGCTCCGGAGAGGACCTGCAATTTCGCCTTCTTCAGCGCGGCGGCGTCGGTCAGCTGGCGGGTCTTGCCGGTGGCCGACAGCGACGGCGATTCCTGGTCCGCGGACTCGCTCGCGGTGCGGAGCTTCTCCACGGGGCGCGCCGACGGCTGGATCACCATCGTCTTCTCGAACTCGTCCTGCTGCTCATCGTCCTCGACGAAGCGCAGCTGGTGATGGCCGACGGTAATGACGTCACCGTGCTGCAAGGCATGCTTCTTGATCAGCTTGCCGTTGACGTACGTGCCGTTCGTGCTGTTGAGATCCTCGAGGAAGGAGTCGTTGAGGATGTTGATGATCAACGAGTGATGGCCGCTGACGGCGGCGTTGTCGATCCGGATGTCATTGTCCGGAAGGCGCCCGATGGTGTAACGCTCCTTGTTCATGTTGTATTCCGCCATCACCTGGCCATCCAGGCTCAAGACCAACCTTGCCATGTGCGTGCCTCGTGTCAGCCGAACCAGCCTAGGATCTTCTCGAATATTCGCGTGCGCGCCGGGAATGCCTCGACCACATGCGCCATCACGACCGAGACGTTATCCCGGCCGCCATTATCATTCGTCAGTTGAATCAATTGCTTGGCGACCGTATCCAGATTATCACTAAAGGTGGTTATGGTTAAATGAATATCTTCGTCTTCCACCATGTCCGACAGGCCGTCCGAGCAGAGCATGTAGAAATCGCCCTTATGGACCGGGGCCTCCTGAATCTCGACATCGACATTGGGCTCCACACCCAACGCCCGTGTGACGTAGTTCTTGTTCGCAGCCCGCTGCGCCTCCTCGGCTGAGTAGAACCCGCGATCCACCAGCTCCTGGAGCAGGGAGTGATCCATGGTCACCTGCTCGAACTTGTCGGCCCGCTGCCGGTACAGGCGCGAGTCTCCGACATGGGCGATCGTGATCTTGTTGTCGAAGAACAGCGCCGCCACGACGGTCGTCCCCATGCCCTCGCATTGGGGCTGGGTACGCGCCGTCTGATAGATGATCTTGTTGGCTCGGTGGATGGCATCGCGCAGGATGATCGTGGGGCGGGAAAGCCCCGAGTCCCGGTCCTGCACGTTCAGGTCCTCGCGCTCGATCTGCTCGCGCACCAGGTTGACGATGGTCTTGACCGCAATGCCGCTCGCAACCTCACCCGCGTTGTAGCCTCCCATGCCATCCGCCAGCACCAGCAGCCCGATATCGGGGTCAAACGCAATCGTGTCCTCGTTGTGCTCCCGGACCTTTCCCGTGTCGGTCATTCCCACGAAGCGCAATCGACCCTTCAAGCTCATGCTGCGACTTGTCCTATTGCCGAGAGTCGCCGGCGGCGCTCTCGAGCGACGAGGCCCGATAAACGTGACCGCACCCTGCCCGCTCGAGCGGCCACGGCGGTCCACGGGCGCGACGACAGCGCGCCTGAAGCGGCAATGGCCCTGCTGAGTGTGATGCGCGTCACTTTCCCGTCCCGCAAGTCGAGCCGGCATAAGCTAGCATTGCTCGCAGTGCAGTCCGAGTGGCTGGTCACAAACCCACCAAACGGTATCCCCCTAAGGCTGCGCATCCTAACGAGTTGATAACCGAGCGCCTAGATGGCCCGTACAAGCCCTGTATTCGTCTGTGCCGCCTGCGGCGCCGAGAGCCCCAAGTGGCAGGGGCAATGCCCCGACTGCGGGGAATGGAACTCGCTGGAGCAACGGGCCGCGGGGCGGGTCGCCGCGGCGCCTGCACCCGTCACGACGCTGCGCGCGCTCGACAAACCCGTCGAGGGCGCCTCCGAGCGCATGGGCAGCGGTCAGGGAGAGCTCGACCGCGTGACGGGCGGAGGACTCGTACCGGGGTCGGTGACCCTGTTGGGGGGCGACCCGGGCATCGGCAAGTCCACCTTGCTCCTGCAGGTCGCGGCTCACATCGCGGGCTCGCGCAGCGTCGTGTATGCCAGCGGCGAAGAGTCGGTCTCCCAGGTCGGCCTGCGCGCCCGGCGCCTCGGCGTGGCCGCGAGCGAGCTGGGCCTCGTCGCGGAGACGGACCTCGAGGCGATTCTCGACCTCGCCGCCGAGCGCAAGGCGGCCCTCGTGGTCATAGACTCTATCCAGACGGTCCAGTCGCGGGAGGTGGGCGCGAGCCCCGGGGCTGTCTCGCAGTTGCGCGAGTGCACCGCACAGCTCGTGAGGTTCGCCAAGTCGACCGGCACCGCCGTGATCATCATCGGCCACGTCACGAAGGAAGGCGCGATCGCAGGTCCCCGCGTGCTCGAGCATCTCGTGGACACCGTACTGTACTTCGAGAGCGAGGCGGGCAGCCGCTACCGCATCGTGCGGGCAACCAAGAATCGCTTCGGCGCCGTGAATGAGCTCGGCTTTTTCGTGATGAGCGACGGGGGCCTGAAGGAGGTGCGCAATCCCAGCGCGATCTTCCTGGCGCGCGCTCCGGAGCCGGCAGCCGGCAGCGTCGTCACGGTCACGCGGGAGGGCGGTCGCCCCTTGCTCATCGAGTTGCAGGCCCTCGTGGATCGCATGCGCTTTGGAGCGCCGCGGCGGATTGCTCAGGGGCTCGATGCCAACCGGCTCGCGATGCTGCTTGCCGTGCTGAATCGGCACGCGGGCGTATCCCTTCAGGAGCACGATGTATTCGTCAACGTGGTGGGGGGGATACGCATCAGCGAGACGGCCTGGGATCTGCCTGTCGTGGTTGCCCTGGCATCGAGCCTGAAGGACCGGGCGGTCGCACAGAGTCTCGTCTGCTTCGGAGAGATCGGCCTGACCGGAGAGGTGCGGCCGGTCGCGTACGGCGAGGAGCGACTGCGGGAAGCGCAGAAGCAGGGCTTCAAAGTTGCGGTGGTGGCACGCGAGAACGCACCGCGTAAGGCGTTGGAGGGGCTGGCGGTACTGCCCGTCGGACGTGTCTCGGACGCCCTTGTTGAGGCATTCAAGCTCACCGGCTAGCGGGTTGAGGCATTCAAGCTCACCGGCTAGCGGGGCCCCGCATCCGGTCACAGTCCTTGTGCCTAACTCGCGATCGCGGGCGGCGGTGCGTAGACCCGTACGGTCTTGATGGCGTTATCGGCGATCTGCAGGATCTCGAACTGGTAGTCGCCCACCTTCAGAGCCGTGCCCGGATCGGGGATCATCTCGAGCTGCTCGAGCAACAGTCCGTTCAGCGTCTTCGGGCCGTCGGTGGGGAGTTGCCATTGCAGAGCCCGGTTGAGGGCACGGATGGTCGCGCTCGCGTTGACGATGAACACGCCGGGCCGTTCCGTGTGGATGTCCTTGTGCATGACGGTGGCCGGATCGGTGGTGAATTCGCCGACGATCTCCTCGAGGATGTCCTCGAGGGTGACCAGTCCTTCGATGTCGCCGTACTCGTTGACCACGAACGCGAGACGGCGACGGTTGCGCTGAAACTGCGACAACTGGACGTTGAGCGCAGTGCTCTCCGGGACGAAGTAGGGCTCCCGGTGGCGCGCAACTTCCACGAGGCGGTCGCGCGTGAGCGTTCCCCGTGCCAACTCCTGGGCTACGCGTTTCATGTGCAGGATCCCAACCAGATTGTCGAGCTCGCCGTCGTAGACGGGCAGGCGCGTATGAGGGGTTCCGCGCAGCTGCGCCAGAATCTCATCCCAGCCGTCCTGGACGTCGATGGCGGAGATCTCCTGGCGCGGGATCATGATGTCGTTGACCGTCACCTGCCCGAGATCCAGGATCGAGAGCAGCATCTGCCGGTGCCGCGCCGGAATCATCGGCCCCGCTTCGGCGACGACGGTGCGCAGCTCTTCCGTGCTGAGCGACTGGTTCGCCCGAGCTGTTCGGCCAACGCCGAACAATCTGAGGAAACCATACGCCATCCGGTTTGTGAGCCACAGCAAGGGCCTCGCGACGAGCACGAGGGCCCGGTAGATGTGGGCAGCGCTGAGCGCGACCGGCTCCGGGTGCGTGGCTGCATAGATCTTGGGCGCGAGCTCGCAGAAGACGATCACGATCACCGTGAGGACGAATCCCGCTATGGGTACGGCATAGAAGTGTCCCGTGCGCTGCGCCAGGATCGTCGCCGTTGCGGATGCAAAGACGCTCGCCGCGGCCAGGATGACCAGATTCGCGCCGAGCCAGTCGTCGGGTTTCTGCAGCAGCCTCTCCAACAGCCTCGCGGTGCTCTGGCCCTCCTGGGCCCGGTGCTTCACCCGATAGCGGTTCACCGAGAGCATGGCGACTTCGGTCCCCGACGAGAACGCGATGATCACCAACAAGAGCAGCAGGGTGAGCAACAGGGCGTACGTCGGAGCATCGTTCAAGGCAGCGTCCTCGGTCTGAGCGGGCCGGTTACCACTATAATGGCCCGATGTTCGAGAATCTTACCGCCAGGCTGACCCGCACCCTCGATACCCTGCGCGGCCGGGGCCGCATTACCGAGGAGAACGTCGGTGAGGCCCTGCGGGAGGTCCGCGTCGCTCTCCTCGAGGCCGATGTGGCGTTGCCCGTCGTTCGCTCGTTCATCGATTCGGTGAAGTCGAAGGCGCTCGGGGCGGAAGTCGCTTCCAGCCTTACGCCGGGTCAGGCGTTTGTGGGCATCCTGCACCGGGAGCTGGTCGAGCTCATGGGGGGACCGCGAGCGGGATTCAACCTGCGCGCTCAACCGCCGATCGTGGTGCTTCTGGCGGGTCTGCAGGGTGCGGGCAAGACGACCACCGCGGCCAAGCTGGCCAGGTGGCTGATCGAGCGGGAGCGCAAGCGAGTCCTGCTGGTCAGCACGGACGTGCGCCGGCCGGCGGCCATGTTGCAGCTCGAACGGCTCGCTCAGCAGGTCGGAGCCGCCTATTTCCAGGCCAGCGCTCAGGATCCGCCCGCCTCCATTGCGCGCACGGCGCTGGAGCAGGCCAAGCGGGGCGTCTTCGATGTGCTCATCGTGGACACGGCCGGCCGGCTGCACGTTGACGAAGAGCTGATGGCCGAAGTGCGTCAGATCGACGCGGCAGTCACCGCGGCGGAGCGGCTTTTCGTCGTCGATGCGATGGCGGGCCAGGATGCGATCAATGCTGCTCGGGCTTTCAGCTCCGCGCTCGAGCTGACGGGCGTCATCCTGACGAAGGCGGATGGCGACGCTCGCGGGGGCGCAGCGCTGTCCGTCCGGCAGATTACTGGCAAGCCCATCATCTTCACGGGTGTCGGCGAGAAGACCGAGGCTCTGGAGCCCTTCGATCCCGAGCGGATGGCCTCGCGCATCCTGGGAATGGGAGACGTGGTCAGCCTCGTGGAGCAGGTACACCGCCAGGTGGACCAGCAGGAGGCCGAGCGGCTCGCTCGCAAAGTCGTCAAGGGCAAAGGCTTCGATATGGTCGATCTGCGCAGCCAGCTCGAGCAGCTCCAGAAGATGGGCGGTGTCGGCGCCCTGCTGGACAAGCTACCGGCCGCCGCGCTGCAAAAGGGGGCTGTTTCCGCGGACCAGGGCGACCGCGACCTGCGGCGCCAGATCGCCATCATCAATTCAATGACCCCTAAGGAGCGGCGCCAGCCCGGCATCATCGATGGCTCGCGCCGGCGGCGTATCGCCGGCGGCGCGGGCGTCCAGGTCCAGGACGTCAACCGGCTGCTCAAGCAGTTCCTGGAGATGCAACGGGTCATGAAGAGCATGAAGGGCGGCAAGCTGCGCCAGCTCATGAGCGCCCTCAAGGGCCAGATGCCGCCCGGTTTCCCCGGGCGGTAGCCGCTGAGAGCCCTCTCTTCGCCGGCAAGCACCCCGCTTTTTTGCCGGCGCGCCGGATGCGGTCCATGGGGCTGGCCTGGCGCAGGGAGCACTAGCTCCGTGGTCGCAATCCAATTACAATGCCGCCCCCTTTTGGGCCCCCCCTGCTGAAGTGGTCAGGCCCGTCCTGCAACGAGGCCGGAACGAAAATGGTAACGATACGCCTGACGCGGCGTGGGGCTCGCAATCAGCCCTTCTATCACGTGGTGGTCACCGACAGCCGCAAGCGGCAAGGCGGTCTCAGCCTGGAGCACGTGGGGTTCTTCAATCCCATTGCGCGCCGTAGCGAGCCCAAGCTCAAACTCGACCTGTCACGCATCGACTACTGGGTAGGCAAGGGCGCGCAGCAGTCGGACCGCGTGCGCCAACTCGTCACATCCTATCGGAAGCAGGCAACGGCCTGACTCGTCCGACTCGGGAGGGTTGGGTTGAGCTGGGGCGCCTGGGCGCTCCGTTCGGAGTGAAGGGTTGGATCCACGTTCACTCCCATACCGATCCGCCCGAGCGGCTGTTGGATTACGGGGAGTGGACGCTACGCGTCGGCTCCGGAGAGCGGAAGGCGCACAGGGTGATCGAGGGTCGCCCGCACGGTGACCGGCTCGTGGCGCGGCTCGCGCAGATCGACGATCGCGACGCTGCCGCTGCTTTGACGGGCGCATGGGTGGAAGTGGAACGCTCCAGGCTGCCGCCGCCGGGACGTCGGGAACATTATCAGGCGGACTTGATCGGCCTGGACGTGCAAAACCTGGAAGGCGTGGCGCTCGGCACCGTGGCGCACTTTGTGGACGCCCCGGGTGGGGCGGTGATGGTGGTGAAGGAGCCGAGCGGGCGCGAGCATTGGGTGCTGGCCACCCGGGAGTACCTTCGCAAGGTGGATATCGCTGCCGGCTCGATCCTGGTGGACTGGCCGGTGGAGTTGGAATAGCCGTGCGGGTCGAGGTGGTCACGCTGTTCCCGGAGATGATCACCGGGGCGCTGCGCTTCGGTGTCGTCGGGCGGGCTGTCGAGCGCGGGCTCCTGGCCGTGTCGACCGAGGACCCGCGGGCGCATACGAGCGATGTCCACCGGACGGTAGACGACCGCCCCTACGGCGGCGGTCCGGGGATGGTGTTGAAGGCCGAGCCGTTGCTGGCCGCCATTGGGGCGGCTCATGCGCGCCTGCCGCCGGGTTGTCCGAGGATCTATCTCTCGGCACAAGGCACCAGGTTGCAGCAGGCGACGGTGCAGGAGCTGGCCGCGCTGCCAGGATTCGTGCTGGTGGCCGGCCGATATGAGGGTTTGGATGAGCGCGTGATCGAGCTGGGCATCGATCGCGAGCTGTCCGTCGGAGACTATGTGCTCTCGGGCGGAGAGCTGCCGGCCCTGGTGACGATCGATGCGGTGGCACGGTTGTTACCCGGTGTGCTGGGCGACGAGCGCTCGAGTGTCGAGGAGTCGTTCGGGGCGGGGTTGCTCGACTGGCCGCACTACACGCGACCGGAAGAGCTCGCCGGGTTGCCGGTGCCGCCGGTGCTGCTGTCGGGCAATCACGCCGACATCCGCCGCTGGCGCCTGGCGCAGGCGGTGGCGCGCACCTGGCAGCGCCGGCCCGACCTGATTGCCGGGCATGGGCTCGCCCCCGAGGCGGCCCGACTGTTGAATGAGTTTCTCGCCGCGCGTGCGGCGGGTAAGGAAGTGTCATGAGCAAGATCGTTCAGGAAATCGAGAAGCAACGCATGACCCGCGAGGTCCCTGACTTCAAGCCGGGCGACACCGTGGTCGTGCAGGTCAAAGTGGTCGAAGGCGATCGTGAGCGTGTGCAGGCCTATGAGGGGGTTGTCATCGCGAAGAGCAATCGCGGTCTGAACTCCTCGTTCACCGTTCGCAAGATCTCCCACGGCGAGGGTGTCGAGCGCGTGTTCCAGACCCACAGCCCGTCGATCAGTGACATCTCGATCAAGCGCCGCGGCAGCGTGCGGCGGGCGAAGCTCTACTACCTGCGCGACCTGTCCGGTAAAGCAGCCCGCATCGAAGAGAAGATCTGACGTTGCGCCCGGCTCTGCTATCCACCGGGCTCGCGGCCGCAAGCGCGCCGGGTGCGTGTGACGGCGCCGGCACGCGGTAGGCTCATGGGTCGACTGCGCGCGATCTTGTCGGGTTTGTGGCGTGGCCTGGATGGCCTGCGCAAGTTCCTGCATTTGCTGTTTCTGCTGGGGATTCTCGGCTTCATCGTCGGGGCGCTGCGTGTCTCGGTGCCCGCGGTGCCGGCCAAGGCGGTTCTGTCGCTGTCGCTCGAGGGCGATCTGGTCGAGCAGAGGTCCGGCGATCCCCTGGAACGCGCCTTCGAGGATGCACGCGGGCAGGGAAGGCCCGAGACCCTGCTCTGGGACGTCACGGACTCCATTCGAGCGGCCGCCAAGGACAAGCGGATCCTCGCTCTCGCGATCGACGTCGAGCATCTGGATGCGGCCGGTCAGCCGACGTTGGAGGAGCTGGCGCGGGCGATCCATGAATTCCGTGCCAGCGGCAAGCGGGTGATCGCCTACGGCTCGCAGATGACGCAGGAGCGCTACTACGTCGCGGCTCAGGCGGACGAGATCGATCTCGATCCCCTCGGTTTCGTGCTCCTCGACGGCTACGGCCGCTACCGCATGTACTACAAGGACGCCCTCGGGAAGCTCGGCGTCGACATCAACGTTTTTCGGGTGGGTACCTACAAGAGTGCCGTCGAGAGCTTCACCCGCACCGACATGTCTCCCGAGGACCGCGAGGAGAGTCTCGCGTACCTGAATGTCTTGTGGAGTCAGTATCAGTCCGCCATCAGCCGGGTGCGCAAGCTGCCCGGCGATGCGATCGCCAAGTACGTCGCCACCGTGCAAGAGACGGTGCCTGAGGCGGGGGGGAATGCCGCGCAGGTCGCACTGCAGGCTGGCCTGATCACGGCGATCAAGTCACGGCAGGAGGTCGAGAAGGAGCTCATCGGTCTCGTCGGCGAGGACAGCTCGAACGGCTCCTTCCAATCGGTCACCGAGCAGGACTACGCGCGCATCGCACACGCCCAGAAAAAGCTGCATGGCAGCGGCAAGAAGCGCGTGGGAGTCATCGTTGCAGCGGGCGAGATCCTGGATGGCGACCAGCCTCCCGGCACGATCGGTGGCGAGTCCACAGCCCGCTTGATCCGCCAGGCCCGTCTCGACAAGGACATCGGCGCTGTCGTGCTGCGCGTGAACAGCCCGGGTGGCAGTGTGACCGCTTCCGAGGATATCTACCGGGAGATCCAGGCTCTGCGCGCCGCGGGCAAGCCCGTCGTGGTGTCGATGAGCGATCTCGCAGCCTCGGGCGGTTACTACATCTCCGCGCCTGCCGACGAGATCTGGGCCAGCCCGGCCACCCTCACGGGATCCATCGGAATCTTTGCGATCATCCCGACCTTCGACAAGACACTCGGCAAGCTCGGTGTTGGCGTGGACGGGGTGGGCACAACGCCGCTGGCCGGTCAGTTGCGTCTGGACAAGCCCCTCGGGGCCGAGGCCCGTGCGCTGCTGCAGTCGCAGATCTCGCGCGGCTACGAGGTGTTCCTGCAGCGTGTCGCGTCGGGACGCAGGAGGACTCGCGACGAGATCAACACCATTGCCCAGGGGCGTGTCTGGGCGGGTGTCGACGGTCGCCGGCTCGGCCTCGTGGATCAGCTCGGATCGTTCGACGATGCCGTCAAAGCTGCCGCGCGACGCGCGAAGCTCACGGACTACGATGTGGAGTTCATCGAGCCGGAGCTCTCTTGGGCGCAGGAGCTGGTGTTGCAGATGAAAACCCGCGCGGTGCGCTCGCTTGCCTCCGCAACCGCCCCGTCAGCGTCGCTGACGCAGGTGGTGGGCCGTCTCGACCCATTGCGGCGCGAAGTCGAGCGTCTGAGCCGCTTCAGCGAGCCCAACAAGGTGTACGCGTACTGTTTCTGCGAAGCCAACTGATCAGGTAGCCGGCAAAAACCACGCTTTTTGCCGGCGGCAACGAAACTGACGTGCGAAAAATGGCGGCACGCCTATTTTTCCAATAATCACAGTGTCGCCCAGTCGAGGATCACCTTCCCCGACTTGCCGGACCCCATCGTTTTGAAGCCCTCGAGATAGTCCTGCACCGCGAAATGGTGCGTGATGATCGGATCGAGGTCGAGGCCGCTCTGCAGCAAGCTCGCCATCTTGTACCAGGTCTCGAACATCTCGCGGCCGTAGATGCCCTTCAGGGTCAGTCCCTTGAAGATCACCTGACTCCAGTCGATCGCGGTCTCCCCGGGCGGGATGCCGAGGATAGCCACCGACCCGCCGTGGTGCAGGGTGCGCAACATCTCGCGGAAGGCGGTCGGGTTGCCCGACATCTCCAGGCCGATGTCGAAGCCTTCCTGCATGCCCAGATCCTGCATCGCCCGATCCAGGGACTCACGCTGCACGTTGATGGCGCGGCTCGCACCCATCTTCCGTGCGAGCTCCAGGCGATAGTCGTTCACGTCCGTCACCACGACGTGTCGCGATCCCACGAAGCGCGCGATCGCGGTGGCCATCACCCCGATGGGGCCGGCTCCCGTGATCAGCACATCTTCTCCCACCATGTTGTAAGCCAACGCAGTGTGGGTCGCGTTGCCGAAGGGGTCGAGGATCGACGCGATGTCATCCCGAATCGAGTCCGCGAGCCTGAAGGTGTTGACCGCCGGGATGGCCAGATATTCGGCGAACGCTCCCGCGCGATTCACGCCGACACCCACTGTGTTGCGGCACAGGTGGCGCCGTCCGGCCCGACAATTGCGGCAATACCCGCACGTGATGTGTCCCTCGCCGGACACACGATCGCCGATGCCGAGGCCGCGCACCTCCGAGCCCATCTCCACGATCCGCCCACAATACTCGTGGCCGATCGCCATGGGGACGTGAATCGTCTTCTGCGCCCAGGCGTCCCAGTTGTAGATGTGCATGTCGGTGCCGCAGATGGCGGTCTTCGCGATCTCGATCAACACATCGTTGGGGCCCACCTGCGGCTCGGGCACCTCCTCGAGCCAGATCCCGGGAGCCGCTTCCTTCTTGACGAGCGCTTTCAAGAGATCACCCCCAGCGTACGGCCGACCTCGCGGAACGCCTCCAAGGCTCGATCGAGACGATCGCGGTTGAGTGCCGCGGACATCTGGGTGCGAATGCGGGCCTGACCCTGCGGCACGACCGGGTAAGAAAACCCGACCGCGTACACGCCGTGTTGCAACAGCTCATCGGCCATGCGGCTCGCCAGGGCGGCATCGCCCAACATCACGGGAATGATGGGATGCTCGCCGGGCTTGAGCTGAAAGCCGGCCTGTGTCAGGCCCGCGCGGAAGTAGCGTGCGTTGTCGAAGAGCTGGCTGCGCAACTCGGGGCTGTGCTCGACCAGATCCAGGACGCGCAGGCTCGCTCCCGCCACGACGGGCGGAATGCTGTTCGAGAACAGGTAGGGACGGGAGCGCTGCCGCAGCCACTCGACCACGGGCCGGCGCGACGAGATGAATCCGCCGCTGCCGCCGCCCAGGGCCTTCCCGAGCGTGCCGGTCAGAATGTCGACGCGACCGGCGACGCCGCAATGCTCAGGAGTGCCGCGCCCGGCGGCTCCCATGAAGCCTGTAGCGTGCGAATCGTCGACCATGACGAGAGCGTCATAGCGGTCCGCGAGCTCGCAAATGGCGCCCAGATTCGCGATCGTGCCATCCATCGAGAACACGCCGTCCGTGGCGATCAGGCGCGTCCGAGCGCCACGCGATTCCTGCAGGCATCTCTCCAGATCCGACATGTCGTTGTTGGCATAGCGGTAGCGCTGCGCCTTGCTCAGGCGGATCCCGTCTATGATGCTCGCGTGATTGAGCGCGTCGGAGATGACGGCGTCCGGCTCGTCGAGCAGCGTCTCGAACAAACCGCCGTTCGCATCGAAGCACGATGAGTAGAGAATCGTGTCCTCGGTGCCGAGAAAACGACTCAGGCGCTCCTCGAGTTGCCGGTGCAGGCTCTGGGTGCCGCAGATGAAGCGGACGGAGGCCATCCCATAGCCGAAGCGATCGATTGCGCGGTGCGCCGCTTCACGAACTGCCGGATGATTGGCGAGCCCGAGGTAGTTGTTGGCGCAGAGGTTGATGACATCGCGCTCAGCGGTGCGCACGATGCCACCTTGCGGGCCGGCCAGAACACGCTCACTCTTGTGGAGGCCCTGCTCTCGCAGCGAGGCGAGCTGCCGGTTGAGGCGCTCGGTGACAGCCTGATTCATATCGGAATTATACTCTGCACCCATGCGCGAAGCTGCCGAAGAGGCCGACCGGGGCGCCGCCCGCATCGATCGCTGGCTGTTCGCCGTGCGTCTGTTCAAGTCACGCTCCCTGGCGGCGGAGGCCGTGAACGGCGGCAAGGTGCACGTGAACGGCGAGCGTGTGAAGCCGGCTCGCAGCCTGCGTAGCGGGGATCTCGTGAATTTCGTGCGCGGTGCCGTGGAGTTCGAGTGCACCGTGACGGCGATTCCGGAGCGGCGTGGGCCTGCGAAGCAGGCCATGCTCTGTTACGAGGAAACTCCCGCGAGCCAGCAACGCCGTGCGGAGTTTGGGGCTCGCATGAAGGTTGCCGCAGCACTGACACCGCGACCGCTGGAGCGTCCTGACAAGCATGAGCGCAGGCTGTTACGTCGCCTGCGGGGGCGGTGAGCGAGACGATCAGGCCCAGAGGCTCGCAAACAGGCCCGAGGGAGGGGCCTCGCTTTCGCAGCCGAGCAGCGTTTCCGGTCCCGTCTCGACCCAGCTCCGGGCGTCGAATGTCAGCGAGTAGATCGCGGCCGTAGCCAGCTCGTGCTTACCGAGCTCGGGCGCGAAGAGGCGGCCGGCCTCGGAAATGCCGGGGTTGTGCCCGATCAGCATCAGATGATGGACGCGCGGGCCGGTCGCGTGGATCACCTTCAGGATGTCATCGGGGGCTGCCAGATAGAGCCCTTCCTCCCTGCGGACCTGTCGCGCTGCAATGCCAAGCTCGCGGGCGACGATATCGGCTGTCTGCTGCGTGCGCAGGGCGGAGCTCGCGATCAGCAGCTCGGGAATCAGGCCGAGCTCGGATAGCCGACGCGCCATCGTCTCCGCCTCCGAGGTGCCGCGCCGGTTCAGCGGGCGCTCGAAGTCCGCGATCTGGGGGTCCTTCCACTGGGCATTCGCATGTCGCATCAGGGTGAGGCGTCTCAATCCGGCTCTCCGCGAGAATGCGCCGCAGGGTACGATAATCGCGAGGGGTCGTCGACCCTACATCATGCCCGTCTGCAGCCTGGCGGCTTCCGACATCATCGTCTGATTCCAGGGCGGGTCGAACGTGAGTTCGACGCGAGCCTCGCGTACGGTTGGTATGCGCTGGATCTTCTCTTTGACATCATCGACCAGGACTTCACCCATTCCGCAACCGGGCGCGGTGAGAGTCATCTTCACGTCGACGCTACGCGTTCCGTCCTCGTTCGCGGTCACGTCGCATTCGTATACGAGGCCCAGCTCGACGATGTTGATCGGGATTTCCGGGTCATAGCAGGTGCGCATCTGCTCCCAGGCGAGCTTGCGGACGTCTTCCTCGGTAGCGTTCGGCGGGACCTCGGGTGCTCTCACGGGCTCCTTGCCGATGGCATCGGCGTCTTCGCCGCTGATGCGGAAGAGGTTGCCCTCGACGTAGACCGTGAAGCTGCCTCCGAGCGCCTGGGTGATGTAGCCCGCTTGGCCGGGCTTGAGCTTCACTTCGACGCCGGCAGGCACGATGACCGCGCGGACATCGCGATTGACGACAAAGGGCTCATTCTCATTGGAGCGCATGGGCGGACACTACTCCGTGGAAACGGTTGCCGAGCCTTTCTCGAGCGCGGCATTCAATGTATGCCAGCACAGACTCGCGCACTTCACGCGCGCCGGGAACTCATGCACGCCCGACAGGGCGGCGAGCTTGCCGAGCGACGGATCGGTCGCGGTATCCCGCTGTGTCAGAAGCGCGTGCACCTTCTCGAACAGCTGCCGGACCGCGGCCCTGTCCTTGCCTTTCACTGCTTCGGTCATCATCGACGCCGAGGCGGTGGAAATGGCGCATCCCTTGCCCTCGAAGCGCACGTCGTCGATGCGATCGTCCTGCATACGCAAAAAGACGGTCAATCGATCGCCGCACAGCGGATTGTGACCGTCGGCATGAGCATCCGCGGGCTCCAGCCGGCCGAAGTTGCGGGGCTGCCGGTTGTGATCGAGGATCACGTCGCGATAGAGATCCTTCAGATCCATTACCGGAACACCTCGCGCGCCTTGCCGAGCGCGGCGACCAGAGCGGCGATGTCCCGCTCGGTGTTGTAGACCGCAAAGGACGCTCTGGCCGTTGCGGGCACGCCGAAGAATGTCATCACGGGCATCGCGCAGTGATGACCGGTGCGCACCGCAACACCCTCACTGTCGAGGATGGTGCCGAGGTCGTGCGGGTGCACTCCCTCCATCGTGAACGACAGTACCGCGGCTTTGTGCGGCGCGGTACCCACGATCTCGATTCCGGGTATCCGCTGCAGCTCCTGCGTCGCGAGCTCCAGGAGGCGCCGCTCATGAGCCGCGACGGCGTCCAGGCCCAGGCTCTCCACATAGTCCATGGCCGCGGCCAGACCCACGGCTCCCGAGATGTTGGGAGTGCCGGCTTCGAACTTCGCGGGCAGATCGGCGTAGGTCGTTTTCTCGAACGACACGGTCAGGATCATGTCGCCGCCGCCTTGCCATGGGGGCAGGGTCCTCAGGACCTCCTCGCGGCCGTAGAGCACGCCGATCCCGGTGGGTGCATACAGTTTGTGCCCGGAGAACGCGTAGAAGTCGCACCCGAGCGCCTGAACGTCCACCGACGAATGAGGTACGGCTTGCGCACCGTCCACGACAACGAGGGCTCCCTGTGCGTGAGCCGCCTCGACGATCCGTTTGACGGGCAGGATCGTGCCGAGGGCGTTCGATACATGAGCAACCGCGACGATGCGGGTGCGCGGCGAAATGAGCTTCACGAGCTCATCCAACGGCACGTCGCCCGTGCGATCGATGGGGGCGACTTTCAGCGAGCAACCCGTCTGCTCGCGCACCATCTGCCACGGAACGATGTTGGCGTGATGCTCCAGGGCTGTGATCAGGATTTCGTCGCCTGCCTCGAGACGGGAGCGCCCATGGGACTGCGCCACGAGATTGAGGGCTTCGGTCGTTCCGCGGGTGAAGATGATCTCGCGAGTCGAGCGGGCATTGATGAAGCGGCGTACCCGCTCGCGGGCGCCCTCGAAAGCTTCCGTCGCCGCTTGGCTCAGCGCGTGCACGCCGCGGTGCACATTCGCGTGCGAGTGGGTCTCATAATGCTCCACAGCGCGTAACACCGCCGTCGGCCGCTGGGAGGACGCGGCGCTGTCCAGGTAAACGAGCGGCTTGCCGTTCACGGTCCGCTGCAGAATCGGGAAATCCCGCCGGATACGCTCGACATCGAGCGCTCGATCGCGGGCAACATGCGGGGCGGTGGCGGCCATCACAGCAACTCCTTCAGCTCGGCGGCGTCTTGCAGGCGGCCGGCCAGAGACTGCTCGATCTGCCGCCGCAGCTCGGGCACCTCGATCTTCGCGACCACGTCCTCGAGGAAGGCCCACTTCAACAGGCGTTGGGCCGTTGCGGGTTCCAGGCCACGCGACAACAGATAGAAGAGCATGTTCTCATCGAGCTTCCCCGCCGTCGCTCCGTGACTGCAGCGCACATCGTCGGTGTAAATCTCGAGCTGAGGCCGGACGTCGATCTCGGCCTCGGCGCCCGCAAGCAACCCGCGCAGGCTCTGCTTCGAGTCGGTGCCCTGGGCCTCCTTGCGGACCACGACCTTGCCGTTGAAAGCGACGCGCGCGTTATCAGCGGAGATGCCGCGGAAAGTCTGCTCGCTGCGGGTATTCGGAGCGGCGTGCTCGACGAGCGCGTAGGTATCCTCGATCTGGTAGCGGTCACCGATGGAGGCGTTGTAGATGCCGGCTGCGGCGTGCTCACCGTTGAGCTGCACGTGGATCGTCGATCTGGCCGATGCCGCGCCGTGATTCACGCTGCGGAGGTTGTACGTGCTCCCACGCTGCAGGGTCGCCGCGACGGTGTCGAACCAGAGCGCCTTTGCCGCAAGCTGTTGAACGCGGTAGTGATTCACCACGGCGTCGGCACCGATATCGATACTCACGACGCTATTGACGAAGCTAGAGTCGCTTCCGGCGCTGACATGCCTCTCTACGAGGCCAACGCGCGCGCCCGCTGCAACCTGCAGCTCGATGCGCGGGTAGGAAGCGGCTGCCTGGGCATCGGAGCTCGCCACGAAGACGAGCTCGATGCAACCCGGGCAGTCCGTATGGGCTGCAACCCGGATCGATATTCCGTCCGGCGCGAAGGCTTCATTGAGGAGTGCGAACCGCAGATCCGGCGCGGAGCGCAACAGAGCAGCGGAGGGCAGCCGTATCGCATGGCCCGTCTGTTGGGAGGGGGGGCCCGCAAGCGGCTCGACTGAGATGCCCGCGGGCGAGGGGCCGGCGGACAGTCCGGGGACGAACAGGCCATCCACGAACGTGTAACGCGCGTAGCCGCCCAGCGGCGCCGGCAGGTCCGCCGAGACGGCGGCAGGGGCTTGCGGTCCCGCGGCACTCGCCTTGCGGCCCGCCGCAGCGTCCAGCGGCGCAAATCGCACCCGATCGAGCAGGCGCAGATTGGGGTATTTCCAGTTTTCATCGCGAGGGGTCGGCAATCCCCGGGTCGAAAGGATCTGCATCGCCTCGTCACGCCGCTGACGGGCGACGACGCGCTCCGGCAGTGAGCCGGCCACGGCCGCGTGCTCCTCGGCAAGGCGCGTTGCAAGAGATCTGGCCATGATGTCAGGCCGCCTCGTCGATGACCCAGTCGTAGCCCCGTCTCTCGAGCTCCAGCGCCAGGGTCTTGTCGCCGCTGCGCACGATGCGTCCGCGGACGAGCACGTGCACATGATCCGGCACGATGTAATCGAGCAGGCGCTGATAGTGGGTGACCAACACAACCGCCCGCTCCGGCGAGCGCAACGTATTCACGCCGCTCGACACGATCTTCAGCGCATCGATGTCCAGTCCCGAGTCGGTCTCGTCGAGGACGGCGAGCCGCGGCTCGAGGACCAGCATCTGCAGGATCTCGTTGCGCTTCTTCTCGCCGCCCGAGAAGCCCTCGTTGACGCCGCGCGACAGGAAGCTCTCGTCCATCTTCATGAGCTTCATCTTGTCGCGCACCAGCCCGAGGAATTCGAACGCATCCACTTCGGGCAGCCCTCGGTGCTTGCGCGCGGCGTTGACGGCCGCCTTCAGCAGATAGACGTTGTTCACCCCGGGGATCTCGACGGGGTACTGGAAGCCCAGGAATACTCCTTCGCGCGCCCGTTCCTCGGGCTCGAGAGCGAGCAGGTCGCGACCGTCGTAGGTGACCTGCCCGCCGCCGATCCGATAGCCGGGGCGGCCCGCCAGCACATGGGCGAGCGTGCTCTTGCCGGAGCCGTTCGGCCCCATGATCGCGTGAACTTCACCCGCGTTGACCGTGAGGTCGAGGCCCGTCAGCACGGGCTTGTCGCCGACGGCGACCTGCAGATTCCGGATGCTCAATAGGGACATGGTGTTGATTTCAACTCGATGTGTACGATGGGCGGCGCCTCAGCCGACCGCCCCCTCGAGACTGACGGCCAGGAGATTCTGCGCCTCGACGGCGAACTCCATCGGCAGCTCCTTGAATACCGATTTGCAGAAGCCGCTGACGATCATGTTCACCGCGTCCTCGGCGGGGATGCCACGCTGCAGGCAGTAGAAGAGCTGGTCGTCGCTGATCTTCGAGGTGCTCGCCTCGTGCTCGACGGTCGCGGAAGGATTCTTCACCTCGACGTAGGGGAAAGTATGGGCACCGCACTCGCCGCCCATCAGCAGCGAATCGCACTGTGTGAAGTTCCGTGCGCCTTGGGCGCTCGGCAGGATCTTCACGAGTCCCCGGTAGGTGTTCTGTCCGTGCCCCGCGGAGATGCCCTTCGACACGATCGTGCTGCGCGTGTCGCGGCCGATATGAATCATCTTCGTGCCGGTGTCGGCCTGCTGGTAATGGTTCACCGTCGCGACGGAATAGAACTCGCCGATCGAGCCGTCGCCGCGCAACACGCAGCTCGGGTATTTCCAGGTGATGGCGGAGCCGGTTTCCACCTGAGTCCAGGAGATGCGCGCATTGCGGCCGCGGCACTCGCCGCGCTTGGTGACGAAGTTGTAGATGCCGCCGACGCCCTGCGCATCGCCCGGGTACCAGTTCTGGACCGTCGAGTACTTGATGTACGCGTCGTCGAGAGCAACGAGCTCCACGACGGCCGCGTGCAGCTGGTTCTCATCGCGCATGGGCGCAGTGCAACCCTCGAGGTAGCTCACCTGGCTGCCGGCGTCTGCAATGATCAACGTGCGCTCGAACTGTCCGGTCTTGGCTGCGTTGATCCGGAAGTAGGTGGACAGCTCCATCGGGCAGCGTACGCCCTTCGGGACATAGACGAACGAGCCGTCGGAGAACACCGCGGAGTTCAGCGCCGCGAAGAAGTTATCCGACTGAGGCACGACGCTGCCGAGATAGGGCTCGATGAGCTCGGGATGCTTCTGCACGGCCTCGGAGAACGGGCAGAAGATGACGCCCGCGGCCGCCAGCTTCTCCTTGAAAGTCGTGGCAACTGACACGCTGTCGAACACGGCATCGACCGCAACGCCTGCCAGCCGCGCCCGCTCATGCAAGGGCACGCCGAGCTTCGCGTAAGTCTCGAGCAGCTTTGGATCCACCTCATCGAGGCTCTTGGGTCCGTCCGTCCGCGCCTTGGGCGCGGAGTAATACGAGATGGCCTGATAGTCGATGGGCGCCACGCGCACGTGGGCCCAATGAGGCTCGCGCATCTGCAGCCAGTGCCGCAGCGCCTTCAGGCGCCACTCGGTCAGGAACGCCGGCTCGCGCTTCTTGCGCGAGATGAGGCGAACGATATCCTCGTTCAGTCCCGGTGGCGCGGTGTCGGACTCGATGTCCGTGACAAACCCATGCTTGTACCGTCCGCCCAGCAGGCTCTCGAGCTCGTTGGCTGTCTCACTCATGTCGATTGATTCCCGCTCGCACTGCTGCCCGCGACGTGACCGACTTGACCTCGCGCTCGAGCGCCGCGAACCGGGTCAGACTCGGATCGATACCCGCGAGCTGGGCGAGGCTCACCTCGGTCAATGACCGCCGGATCGCGTGGTTCAAGCGCTGCCAGACGCGCCCCACGCGGCATGTCTCCTCGATGCCACAATGGCCGTGTCCCACCGCGCAGTCGGTCAATGCGACCGGCCCTTCCAGCGCATCCAGAATCGACGCGGCGCTGATCTGAGCCGCGGGCCGCGCAAGCTGATAGCCGCCGTGCTGTCCGCGCGTGGACAGCACGACGCCCGCCCGCTGGAGTTGCTTCAGTAGCTTGCTCACGGTCGGAGCAGCTATGTGCGTGCCCTCGGCAAGTGCCGTAGCCGTTTGCACCCGCTCCGGCTCCTGAGCGAGCGCGGCCAGGATCACGGTGGCGTAATCGGTCAGCCGGCTTATCCGCAGCATGATGGTTGGGTCGTCCGTAAGGCGGTCAAGATGAGCCCTTCGCTAAGTAGGACTATTTTAGTGCTAATTGTGTAGCAATCAAGCCTCATCCGGTCCTTGTCCGGGTGGGGGGGCGGCGGATTTGCTATCCTGGGGTCTCTTTATCATCACCATGAACCGCACCGGCTATCGAGGCCGTGCCTATGCGCGGCGGGGCCGGTGGCATTTTGCTGGAGGACGCATCGATGAATCCCGCCGAGCTTGCGCGCATAGCGAACGCAATGGTCGCGAAGAACAAGGGCCTCCTGGCCGCCGACGAAAGCACGAGCACCATCAAGAAGCGCTTCGACAGCATCAAGCTCGAGTCCACCGAGGAGCATCGTCGCACCTACCGCGAGCTGCTCTTCACGGCGCCCGGTGCCGCGGAGTCGATCAGTGGCGTGATTCTCTTCGACGAGACCCTCCGCCAGAAGGCCAAGGACGGCACGCCGTTCGCGGACTACCTCACTCAGCACGGCATGATCCCGGGCATCAAGGTCGATCTCGGCGCCAAGCCGCTCGCGGGCTTCCCGGGGGAGACGATCACCGAGGGTCTCGATGGCCTGCGGGAGCGTCTCATCGAGTATCGCAAGCTCGGTGCGCGATTCGCGAAGTGGCGCGCGGTCATCGACATCGCGGACGCCATCCCGACGTCATTCGCGATCGAAGCGAATGCTCACGCGCTGGCGCGCTATGCGGCTCTCTGTCAGGAACAGGACATCGTTCCGATCGTCGAGCCCGAAGTCCTGATGGATGGCGCACACTCGATCGAGCGCTGCGAGCAGGTGACGGACGCGACGCTGCAGGTGGTTTTCGATGCGTTGGCTCGCCACCGGATCTACCTGGAGGGTATGGTGCTCAAGCCGAACATGGTGATCTCGGGCAAGAAGGCGAGTGTACGCGCTGCGCCGGAGCAGGTTGCGGAAGCGACCGTACGCTGCTTGAAGCGCCATGTGCCGCCTGCCGTTCCCGGCATCGCATTCCTGTCCGGCGGCCAGTCCTCGGCGGAGGCGACTCTGCACCTGTCTCTGATGAACCAACACGGGCCGCTGCCGTGGGCCCTGACCTTCAGTTACGGGCGTGCCCTGCAGGATACGGCCCTGAAGGCCTGGGGCGGTGCCGCCGCCAACTTCACCGCCGGCCAGAAGGAATTCGCGAAGCGCGCCAGGTTGAACGGGCTCGCCACGAGCGGGCGCTACAACCCGTCTCTGGAGAGCCAGGCCGCCTGACCGACGGTACGCGCACCGGCGTGATCAATCCCGAAGACCCGCAAACGGCCGAGAAGGCCGAAGATGTCGTAGTGGACGTTCGGGACGTCCATTACGCGGTCAACGGCCGTCCGATCTTCTCGGGTGTCAATCTCCAGGCGCGCCGGGGCAAGATCACGGCCGTCATGGGGCCGAGCGGCACCGGCAAGACGACGCTGCTGCGACTCATCACCGCCCAGATCATGCCGCAACGCGGGCGCGCGCTCGTGCTCGGAAACGATCTGGCGCGGATGAGCGGCGCCGAGATTTATTCGTTGCGCAAGCAGATGGGCATGCTGTTTCAAAACGGCGCGCTGCTCACTGACATGACAGTGTTCGAGAACGTGGCGTTTCCCGTCCGCGAGCACACGGACTTGCCGGAGCCTCTGATTCGCAGGCTGGTCCTCACGAAGCTGGAGTCGGTGGGGTTGCGCGGCGCCGCGGAACTGCTTCCGGCGGAGCTTTCCGGCGGCATGGCGCGGCGCGTTGCGCTGGCGCGCGCCATCGTCATGGATCCCGAGATCCTGATTTACGACGAGCCCTTCGTCGGTCTCGATCCCATCTCGCTGGGCGTCATACTGCGCTTGATCAAGCAGATGAACGAGGCGCTCGGGATCACGAGCATCGTCGTATCCCATGATGTCAAGGAGCTGGCGACCATCGCCCACGAGAGCTATCTGCTGTCGGCAGGTCGGGTCGTGGCGTCCGGCACGCCTCAGGAGCTGGCCAAGAGTGAATCGCAAACGGTGCGCCAGTTCATGACGGGCAGCGCGGAGGGCCCGGTGCAGTTCCACTATCCCGCATCGGACTACGCTCTGCAGTTGCTCTCCACGGAAGATCCATGAGCACCTCTCGCGATGAAGGGTTCATCCTGAGCGGCATCCGCCGGATGGGCGCGGTGCCGCTGTTTCTCATCAGCCTGCTGGTTCAATGCGTGCCCGCTCTCGCCCGGCCGCGGCTGATCGTTCACCAGGTCTACAACGCGGGTGCCCGATCGCTGATCATCATCATGCTGTCGGGCCTGTTCGTCGGTATGGTGCTCGGCCTGCAGGGATTCAACCTGCTGCAGCGGTTCGGTTCCGAGGAGGCCCTGGGTACCGCGGCGGCCCTGGGGCTCCTGAAGGAGCTGGGGCCCGTGATCACCTCCTTGCTGTTCGCAGGCCGGGCTGGCACGGCACTGACCTCGGAGATCGGCCTCATGCGGGCCACCGATCAGCTGACGGCGATGGAGATCATGGCGGTGGACCCGCTGCGCTACGTCGCGGCGCCCCGGTTCCTGGGTGGCGTGATCGCCATGCCGCTGCTGGCCTGCATCTTCAGCCTCGTCGGCCTCTATGGGGCGCAGCTCATCGGCGTGCAGCTGATGGGCGTGGACAAGGGCGCTTTCTGGTCGCAGATGCAGGGCTCCGTGGAGCTGCGCGATGTGACCGAGGGCATCGTGAAGAGCTTTGTGTTCGGCGTGACTTGCAGCCTGATCGCGGTACACGAGGGCTATAACACCGAGCCCACAGCGGCGGGCGTGGGCCTTGCGACGACCCGGACAGTGGTCGCCTCGTCCGTGTTGACGCTGCTGCTCGACTACGTGTTGACCGCCTTTTTTCTGTGAGGCCGTTCTTTCACTAAGGATTAGCCATGCGAGCCAATCGCACTCTAGAGATCGGAACCGGGTTCTTCGTCCTGCTCGGCTTTGCCGCGCTGTTCTTCCTGACCACCCAGCTGCCTGCCAGCGGGCTCAAGCTCAGCGGGGCCAAATCGGGGTATCACATCACGGCCGCGTTCGACAACATCGGGGACCTCAAGGTCGGCTCGCCCGTGACCATCGCAGGCGTCCGGATCGGAGAGGTCGAGGGGATCAAGTTCGACTCACAGAGCTTCAAGGCGGTGGTATCCATGCGGATGGACGCGCAGTTCAACCAGATCCCGGACGACAGCTACGCGAGCATCCAGACGCAGGGCCTCCTGGGAGGCAAGTACATCGGATTCAGTCCCGGCGGCAGCGATGTATTCCTGAAGGAAGGCAGCAAGGTCGAGCAGACGCAGTCGGCCATCGTGCTCGAGAGCCTGATCAACAAGTTCTTCGCCAACTACTCGAGCAAGAGTAGCGGCGACAATCAGAGCCAGGGCTCGGGCCAGAATCAAGAGGAGTCGAAGAAATGAGGATCGTGTCCATCGCTGATCTCGTGCGGACGGCCGCCCTCAGTGCGTGGCTCGCTGCGGCCGTACTGGCGGCCGGCGATGCTCGCGCGCAGGCCGGGGCCGGTCCTGTGCCTGCTGCCGCTCCTGCTGGCGCAGCGCCGGCCGGCGCCGCCGCTCAACAAAATCCGAGCGACCTCGTGCAGCAGACCGCCGAAGGAATCCTGAAGGACCTCGATGCCAACCGCGAAGCCTACCGGAAGGATCCTTCGAGGGTCGCGCAGCTGGTGGACAAGTTCCTGCTGCCGCACTTCGACACGGAGTATTCGGCGCGGCTCGTGCTCGGCCAGTACTGGCGCACGGCGACGCCCGATCAGCGCAAGCGCTTCATCGATGCGTTCTACCACTCTCTGCTCGCGAACTACGGGAGCGCACTCACCGAATTCACGGCTGACCGCCTCAAGGTCTATCCGAGCAAGGTCGAGGCGGGCGCGGATCACGCGACCGTGCGCACCGAGATACGGCGCGATAACGGCGATCGGGTTGCGGTGAATTACAACCTGCGCATGACGCCCCAGGGTTGGAAGGCCTACGATGTCAACATCGACGGGATCAGCTACGTGAAGAGCTATCGCGAGGATTTCGGCTCGCAGATCCAGCAGCAGGGTATCGAGTCCGTCATCTCGCGCCTGCAGAAGGGTGAGAAGCCGGCCGACATCAACAAGACCACCGGGAAAGCAGGGGCGTGAGCACGCCGCTCGCGCGCGGCGCGGCGGCGGCCGAGCGGGGCTCTTCCGAGCCCGTGGAGCTCGAGCCGTGCTCGCCGGGTCACTTCGAAGTGCGTGGACCGCTCACGTTCGCGACAGCACGGCGTGCTCGTGAGTTGGGTATGAAGCTGCTCGATGTGGGGGGCGGTGCCAATGCGCTCGAGATCGATTGCAGCCAGATCGCTGCCTCCGACAGCGCCGGTCTGTGTGTGCTCCTCGACTGGCTGACGATCGCCAAGCGTAGTCACAGGACCTTGCGTCTGAGCGGGCTGCCCGATCAGCTCATGGCCCTCGCGAGGATCACGAACGTGGACAAGATGCTGGAGCGGGGCGTCTGAAACGCTGGATCGGGCCATCCTGCCCCGCCTGCGCTCGCGCCTTTATTTTCTCGGAGCCGGCTGTGGAGCAGGCTGGCTCGTCCCAGGCTGCCCGGGCGCGGGCTGCCCCGGTGCCGGCTGCCCCGGTGCCGGCTGCGCCGGCGTCGCGCGCTCCTCGGGCGACTCACCGGACTCCTCGAGAATCCGCTGCTCTTCCTTCAGTCGCTCCTCCTCATCCTGCTGGGAGGCGCCGCCTTTGCCATCGTTGATCAGATATTGCCGTCGCTGCAGGTAGGCGTTGCGCAGGAAGGCGTAAGGATCGTACACGCCCTCCAACGCTTTCTCCGTGTCGAGCAAACGGGTTCGCGCATCGAGGGCCCACAGCAGGGTCAGCCCGTAACGCGCTTGCCAGTTGAAGTAATTACGCGGCTCGGCGTAACCGTCGGCTACGTTGCCAACGGTGTCACGCACATCCGAAGGGCCCAGGATCGGCAGCACCAGATAGGGGCCCGCCGGCGCACCCCAGTATCCGAGTGTCTGGCCGAAGTCCTCGTTGTTCTTGTAGAGCCCCACCTGCGTCGCAGGATCGAACAAGCCGCCGATGCCGAGCGTCGAATTCAGGACGAAGCGCCCCGTGTCCTGGCAGAACGGTTTGAACTTCAGCTGCAGCAGGTCGTTCACGATCGTCACGGGATAGTCGATGTTGTCCAGGAAGTTCGAGATCCCCGTGCGGACCGGCTGCGGCGTGACCTTCTTGTACCCCTGGGCGATCGGCTTCGTGAAGTGGCGATCGACAACGTCGTTGAACTTGTAGGTGGCGCGATTCATGCGCTGCCACGGGTCGCGTGGGTCGCGCTGCTCTTGCGGCACCGAGGCGCAACCGGCGAGGCTCAGCAGGATCAGGAACAACGCGGCGCAGACTGTTCTTCTCATGGGACACGACACATCTCGAGCGGTCGGGCATTGTTACGGCACGGGTTCGATCTGTCAAAAAGTCGCCTGCGGCGCTCTTTGGGGACATCAGCTCCGTTGCCGGCGGCAAAAAGCGTGGTTTTTGCCGCCTGTGCAGCCGCCGCGGCGGCGCTGACGGGCCGCTACTCGGTGTTGCTGACGCGCCGGACGCGGGTGCTGGCCAGGTATTCGCGCACCTCGTCGAGCCTGGCCTGATAGCGCTGGCGCTGAACCTGGGTCAGATTCGGAGTGGCCAGCGCGAGTTGGAGCTGCTGCGCCGCCAGGGGCAGGTCGCCGCCCGCTATCTGGTATTCGCCCATGTAGAAATACGCATCGCCCTGGTCGCCGGCCGCGCTCGCTGCGAGAGCGGTGAGGCGTATCTGTTCGGGCGTCGGCGGTACGTTGTTGAAGAGATCGAGCAGTACGCTATGAGCTTCCTTGGCGCGTCCTGCCTTCATGAGCGCCTCCGCGTAGCGAATCGTCACCGGAACGTTGCGAGGAAACAGGTCCACGGCGCGATGCAGGGATGCGAGGCCGTCGTTCGTCTGCCCCGCCTTCATCTGTGCCTGCCCGAGTGCCGCGTGCAGCAACGTCAAGCCCTGATGTTGCTCGGTCAGGGTATGGAGGATCTTTTCTGCCTCCACGGGCCGGTTGTCTGCCATCAATGCCAGGGCATCTCCATACCGGGTGCCGATATCGGCATTGCCGCGCGCCATCCTCTGCGCATACTGCTTCTCGATGTCGGTGTCGCCCGGTGCGGTCAAGACACGCAGCCGCTCGCGGATGAGCAGATAGCTGAGCGATTCCTTCACCTTGACCGGGCCAAATTGAGCCGCCCGCGCGCGCGCCTCTGCGACGCGCACGGAGGTCACCGGGTGATCCTGCAGCATGGCAGGGATGTACGTTGCGGTCAGTCCCTGGGTACGACCGATGGTCTCGAAGAAATCGGCCATTGCGCGTGGATCGAAGCCCGCGCCGTACAGGAAGCCGATGCCGACGCGATCTGCCTCGGCCTCGTTGTCGCGAGTGAAATTGATCTGCTGCTGGGCGGCGAGGCCCTGTGCCGCGGCAATTCCGCCCTCGATCGCCTGTCCGCCACCGCCACCCAGGCTTCCCAGCACGATCGCGGCCAGCATCGCCGCCGCGGATGCGAGACTCTGCTGGCTCTGGGCACGGATCTGACGCGCGATGTGATGTTGGGTGACGTGCGCCATTTCGTGCGCCATCACCCCTGCGAGCTCCGACTCGTTACGCGTCTGAAGGATCAGTCCGTAGTTGACGCAGATGAAGCCGCCCGGCAGCGCGAACGCGTTGATGGCCCCTTCCCGGAAAGCGAAGAACTGAAAGTGCGGTGCCCCATCCGGCGCCATCGCCGCCAGCTTCGCGCCCACGGCATTCAGATACTCGGAGACCTCCGGGTCCTCGATCAGAGCGTTCTGATCCCGGAAGCCGCGGATCACCATGGCGCCGAGGCGGTATTCATCGGTGCCCGAGAGCACGGCCGCCGCCGGGCTGCCCATGTCGGGCAGATCGGGGGCCGCCGGGGGCGGAGCGGTTTCCTGGGCGCTGGCGGCCGTGGCAAGCGTCAAAAGGGCCGTCAGGGCACAGATAGGGAGGGCGCGCGTCATCTGAGGTTTCGACCGCCAAGGCCGCCGCGGAGTTTCCGGATTACAGAACCTTACAAATAGCGAAGCTACAGCATGTCCGAAGCGAAGTCGGCCAGCCGGGACCGCTCACCCCGTACCAAGGTAATGTGCCCCGAATGCGGCCAGCCACGGAAGCGGTTGACAGCATAAGTCAATCCCGACGTCATTTCCGTGAGGTAGGGCGTGTCGATCTGCGCAATGTTGCCGAGGCAGGCGAGCTTGGTGCCCGGGCCCGCGCGGGTGACGAGCGCTTTCATCTGTTTGGGTGTCAGATTCTGCGCTTCGTCGAGGATGATGAATCGATTGAGAAAGGTCCGCCCGCGCATGAAGTTCAGGGAGCGGATCTTGATCCTGTTACGCAGGAGGTCATTGGTGGCGGCGCGTCCCCATTGGCCGCCCTCCTGCGTACCGGTGAGCACTTCGAGGTTGTCCATGAGGGCGCCCATCCAGGGCTCCATCTTCTCCTCCTCGGTCCCGGGGAGGAAGCCGATGTCCTCGCCAAGAGGAATCGTCACGCGCGTCATGATGATCTCGACGAACCGATTCGTCTCGAGCGTCTGCATGAGGCCGGCGGCGAGCGCGAGCAGCGTCTTGCCGGTGCCGGCGGGCCCGAGCACGGTTACGAAGTCGATCTCCGGGTCCATGAGCAGGTTCAGCGCGAAGTTCTGCTCACGGTTGCGCGCCGTCACGCCCCAGACGTTGTGCCGCTCGCTGCGATAGTCGCGCAGCAGCTCGATCGTTGCCTGCGTGCCCTGGATCTTGCGGACGATGCCCTCGATGCCCTCGGGGCTGTCCTCGTACACCGCCTGGTTCGGCTGCCAGTCGGCAACGGACGGTCCGCTGATCTCGTAGAACGTGCGATCCGCGTCCTTCCACGACCGCATGTCGTTGCCATGCTCTTCCCAGAAGTCCGCTGGCAAGGGCGTGATGCCGCTGTAGAGAACGTCAGAGTCCTCGAGCGTCTTGTCGCTGTAGTAGTCCTCCGCATGTACTCCGATCACCGCCGCCTTGATACGCAGGTTGATATCTTTCGAGACGAGGATGACACGCGCGTCCTTGCGCTCGTTCTGCAGCGCGAGGGTCTGCTTCAGAATGAGGTTGTCGCCACCAATCCCCGGCAGGCCCTCCGGAAGCTGGCTCGAGAGCTCCCGGGTCTGGAAGAACAGCCTGCCCGTCGAGGGCTTCTTCCCGTGGTTGCCGCTGTAGCCGCTCGGCAACTGCAGGCCGCGGTCGATCTGATCCTTGGTGGCATCCCGAATCATGTCGTCGAGGAAGCGGCTGACCTGACGAGCGTTGCGGGAGGCCTCCGACATGCCTTTCTTGTGGGCATCGAGCTCCTCGAGCACGACCATCGGCAGGTAGACGTCGTGCTCCTCGAAGCGGAAGATCGATGTTGGATCGTGCATCAGCACGTTGGTATCGAGCACGAACAGCCGGCGGCCGTCGCGGGCTCTGGACTTGACGTCACGCGGCGCGCCCGCCGCCGCCGTGGCGGGACCTGGATCAGAGAGACTTCGCTGCTTCAAGCACTTCCTCCGCGTGACCGGGTACTTTCACCTTGCGCCACTCGCGCCGCAGTACGCCCGTCGTGTCCACGAGGAAGGTGCTGCGCTCGATGCCAAGGTATTTTCTGCCGTAAAGAGATTTCTCCTTGATGACGTCGAACAGCTTGCAGACCTTCTCGTCGGCGTCCGACAGCAGCGGGAAGGACAGTTTCTCCTTCGCGGCGAACTTGTCGTGGGATGCAACGCTGTCGCGCGACACGCCCACGATCTGCACGCCGGCCTTGCGGAAAGCGGGCTGCAGATCGCGGAAATCCTGGCTCTCGCGCGTGCAGCCCGCCGTCATGTCCTTCGGATAGAAGTAGATCACGAGCTTCCTGCCCGCGGCCTGCTTGAAATGCCAGACCTCCCCGCCGCTTGCCGGCAGAGAAAAATCCGGGACCTTGGCGCCGACTCTCGCGGTGGCCATGCTGCCTCTTCGAAGGGTTTGCTAAGACTTCACGGGCTCGAGGATCGCATCGAGGTTCAGGGAATCGCAGAACTCCATGAACTCCTCGCGCAGGTGCGCGACGTGGATGCGACTCGGAACGTTGACGATCATCTGCACTGAGAACATCGGCGCGCCGGTGTGCGCCGCGGGATAGCTGCGCGTCGAGGCCTCTGCGATGTCGATGCCGCGGGTGGCGAAGAACCCGGCCAGCCCCGCGACGATCCCGGCCTGGTCCAGGCACACGACGTCGATGGAATAGGGCAGCATGTCCGTGCGGGGCGCGCGCGGCTCGGTTCTCTTCAGGTGAATGCTGAGGTCGCCGGTCTCGGCGAGCCGGTTGAGCTCGGTTTCGAGCTTCGCCAGGGCGTGCCAGTTGCCCGAGACGAGCAAGAGCATGGCGAACTCGGTGCCGAGGTTCGCCATGCGGCTCTCGCTGATGTTTCCCCCGCACTCGCTGATCACTCGCGTCAGCTCGTGAACCATCCCCGTGCGGTCGCTGCCGATCGCCGAAACCGCCAAGTGCTGCTTCATCGTGCGTGTAGGTTCAGTTCGTCGTCCTGCCGGGCGAGTGTACCGGGAGCGGGCGCGGGTGTCTCGCGGGGTGCTAATATCGCGCCAGGCAGGAGCGGAAAGTTTCATGTTTTCAGGTAGTCTGGTCGCGATCGTCACGCCTCTGCGGCCGGACGGCTCGCTGGATCTTCCGGCCTGGGCGCGGCTCATCGATTTTCATCTCGCGAACGGGACGAGCGGAATCGTGGTGGGCGGCACCACCGGCGAGTCGGCGACGCTGACCGACGCCGAGCTGCGAGAGTTGGTCGAAACGGCCTGCGCTCAGGCGCGCGGCCGGATTCCGATCATCGCGGGGGCCGGCACGAGCAGCACTGCGGCGACCGTGGCGCGCGTTCGCTGGCTGTCAGAGCTCCCGTTGCAGGGGCTCCTCGTCGTGACGCCGGCTTACAATAAGCCGACTCAGGAGGGGCTGTATCAGCATTTCGCAGCGGTGGCGCGTGCGACGCGGTTGCCGGTGGTTTTGTACAACGTTCCGGGGCGTACGGCCGTTGATATGCAGCCGGTGACTGTTGCGCGGCTCGCGCAACTCCCCGGGGTCGTCGCTGTCAAAGAGGCGGTTGCCGAGACCGAGCGCGTTCGTGAGCTGCTGGCTCTGTGTCCCCGTGATTTTGCGGTTCTGAGTGGCGATGACCCGACGGCGCGGCAATCGATTCTGGCTGGCGCGCGTGGCTGCATCTCGGTCACGGCCAATGTCGTCCCGCGCGCCATGGCGGATATGATCGCGGCCGCCTCCCGAGGAGATGCCGTGGCGGCTGAGCGGCTGGATCAGCCCCTGGGCGGTTTGCATCGCGATCTGTTTCTCGAGGCGAATCCCATTCCCGTGAAATGGGCGCTGGCGCGCATGGGACAGATGGGTGGCGCCATCCGTCTGCCGTTGACGGAGCTCTCGGCCGTTCATCAGCCGGCGCTTCTGGCTTCTCTACGGCAGGCGGGCGTCGGCGTCTAAGGTTCTTCCGAAGGGGTGGCATGTTGCATCGAGCACAGGTCTTGCGAAGCGTTGTTGCGGCGTTGACGATCACGGCGGGGCTTGGCCTCGCAGGCTGTCATTCCCTGCGTGGCAGTTGCCACGATCCGAAGCCGTACATGAAGGCGCAGAGCGTTCCACCCCTGCAGATACCGGCTGGGCTCGATACGCCCGACACGGCGAACGCGCTCCATATTCCACGGCTGAACGAGCCGGAGCTCCCGCCACGGCATGGGAAGGACCCGTGCTTGGATCAGCCGCCCGACTTCCGCACGCCGAAGCCCGCGCCCGCGCCTCAGGCGTGAGGCGGGGCAGCGCCGCTCCGTAGTATCATCCGCGGCCCGACGCGTTGCCGGCAGCGGCGCTGACGTGGGTCTGTGCGGAGGGCGTGCGCGTAACCTATTGAATCTTCGGAGAGATGGCCGAGCGGTCGAAGGCGCTGGACTGGAATTCCAGTAACATCTTCACGGGTGTTCGTGGGTTCGAATCCCACTCTCTCCGCCAATAGGGTTCAAAAGCCTCGCTCGCCAGTCACCCTCTGTGTTGCCGGAGCGGCTCGGGGATTCGAACCCACGAACCATGGACCAGGGGGTTCGACAAAACTGCCTGGAGCAGTTTTGGCCGACACGCAGTGTCGGGCCCGCAGGGCCTGCGCCCAGGATGGGCGTAGCAATCCCACTCTCTCCGCCAGTACGGCCCGCATGTTCCGTTAGGGCTGCATGCCGGTCCGGGTCTAACCGATAGTCACGTTGCACTTCGGCGATGGCATCCTCGAATCCGCCGCCGGAGTTATGTTGCCAAAGAAGTCTGATCAGGCGCTCAAATCTTCGGATATCGGGAACACCGATGAGGTGATCAAACACCTCTCTGGCCAGCCGCCCACCCCAGTTGTGACTAAAACCGGCACCCAAGAGAATTAGGGCATTCATGGTGACCTGATCATGCGCTCGGCCTCCTCTTCTTAGTTGAGCGTTGGTGCACGGCAGATGTTGGGACGGGGGGTTCGGATGCCGCGACACCAAGCAATGCCCCGCCAATGGTGCCTAGGAACGCTGCCAAGCCGGCGGATGCCTTGCTTTCGGCAACTTGGCGCCGCATCAGCTCTAGGTGCGAACACGCGTTGGCCCACGCACGATAGTTCTGTTCTGCGACTGCTAGTGCATTGTCCCGTTCAGCGAGGGCCGCCTTGCATCGTGCTTCTGCGGACTCTTTTACGACGCGTAGTAGCGCTTGCTCACGCTGAGCGCGTGTGTCGCTCTCCGAGCGCTGCTGATTGACGATTGCTAGTGACTGAGTTAGTTGCTCTATGGCCGCCCGGAGTCCCTCTACCTCACTTCGAGCGCCAGCGAGGTCAGTTCGCAAACCCGCCGCTTGGGCTTGGGCTGCGGTCCTGGCCTTGGATTCGGCTTCGAATTCTGCGCGAGGCACCCATTCCGCCAGAAGAGATTCGGCGTCTGTCCCGCCGACCACTTCGGCGGGCGCCAGCTGTAAGGCACGCGCAATGGCGAGCACGTGTTCAAGGCGCGGCTCGCGTCGCGCTGACGCTGTGTCTGTCAGCAGTTTCGACACTAGCGATGGCGCAAGCTCCGCCTGCTCGGAGAGCTGTGCGATTGATAGCCTTCGCAAGTCCAGCAATGCACGGGCGTGCTCGGAAAAGGACGTGGGCATGTTCATCCTATATGCAAAGTGTCACGCTATGAGGACACGAAAGATCATCCCACTATGACATTGTGGAAACTCTCGCGCCATCCCGTATATCGGCAGCCACGGCCCCACGAATGGATTCGAGGGTTGACAGGGATGTTTCGATTCCGTAAATTACACATCTTACGTGAATTACGGGTATCTCTATGCCTGCCGTTACAGCCACCGAGTTCGCCAAGGCCTTTGGTCGATACAAAGAAGAGGCGCAGCGCGAACCCGTCGCGATCACCAGCTACGGTCGCGTGAGCGGGTACTTTGTGTCTGCGCGCGAGTACGAGGAACTACAGCGCCTTCGTGCTTTCGAGCGTCGCGTGCATCGGATCAAGGACCTGCCTGCAGATATCGCCGAGTCGATCCAGAGTTCGAAGATGAATCCGGCCCACGACCACCTCAACGTGCTTCTGGACGACAAGTCGAAATAAAGAGATCGGAGGCTGTGAGAGCGTATGGCCGGATTTCCTGAACCGGAAGTCGGCCTCGTCATTTCCTACTCCTATCTCTGGAAGGAAGAAGAAGAGCGAGGCCAAGTCGAAGGGCGAAAGGATCGGCCTTGTGCCATTGTTCTGGCCATCGACAATCCTGACCCCGAAACCGACGGCCACAAACAGGTCGCCGTCGTTCCGATTACCCATTCACTGCCGCACGATCCCAACGTCGCTGTCGAAATCCCACCTCGGGTAAAGGAGCACCTGGGCCTCGATGCCGACCGCTCGTGGGTAATCCTCGAGGAAGTGAATGTATTCACGTGGCCTGGCTTCGACCTGCGTCCGGTCAAGAGAGGTGAGAATCGCGTCGACTATGGGCTGCTGCCTCCGCGTTTCTTTGATCAACTTATTGCAAAGTTCACCGAGCTCCGAGCACACGGTAAAGTCGCAGCAGCGTCACGAGACGAGCTGGCACCCGCCTCGCCGGGGAATCCGCACGGCGGACCTACCTCCGGAACGAGAGCCGAGGCTGTTCCCTGAGAGCCTTAAATCGATGTCGCAAAGGAAGATTTCCAGCGGGGTTGTGCACGACCTGCCTGCAGACTTAAGAAAAGCGCTCGCGTCCGACCGGAGCTGGCGAGGACTTTCCACGGCTGGTAACCGTGTATCCGGGAGGTGACCGATGAAGTTCGGACGGTTGGAAACGGTAGTGCTGGAGCGCGACATTCCGGAGCGCGGGCTTCGCAAGGGCGACCTCGGTGCCGTCGTCGAGATTTACGAGCCCGACGCGCTCGATGTGGAGTTCGTCAGAGCCTCCGGGAAGACCCAGACTTTAGTAACCCTGGGCCCAAGCGACGTTCGGAGCGTTCGCGACGAGGACTTGGTATCGGTACGCTCCGTAGCGCGCGGAGCTGCCTGAAAAAGAGCAGGGTACGATTTGGGCTAGTGCGGACTTCAGGATTTAGCACCGGCGTGCTGCTCCAATAGCCGAAGGAACGGCGCCGGGTTGGACGCTCATGAGTCCTTCGCCCAATCAAACGACAGGGTGCAGCCTCCATAGGTAAAAGGAGCATTCGGTAGCGTGATCGTTTCCACACCCGTGTGAACACCGAATATCTTGGCTTTCTTGATCTCCAAGGTGGGACTGTTCGGCAGTGCGGTCACCGGGATGGTGATCGAGCTGGATTGCCTTGCATCCTGAGTCCATGTCTCGAACCCTCCCAGGTTCACCGCTTTCCACCATGTCGGATTCGCATTTGTGACCTTCAACGTTAGACCGACTTGATCGATGGGAACCGAGTCTGGAATCACCTCTACCTTCACGATGTCGGTGCCATCCCCCGTCAGTACCGCGGGCGGAGCCGGGCAGCCGAAGAACGCCTTCATCAGATTCTTCGCGGTCTCCCCGTTGGCACCAGGCTTTCCGGACCAGAAATCCAGGAACGGCACTTCCCCGAAGGGCATCTTCTGCAGGTTGAACACGTCGTCCCCTACGGACTGGGCTTTTGCGAACCACTCAGCGTAGTTCTCAACGTTGAAGGAGTCAGCTACCGCGATGTGGCACGTTCGGCACTCTTTCGCAACGACCTGTCTGTAGAAGGCCCGCATATCGAAGGGTGCGGATGTAACAGGCGTGCCGGTTGCCCATCCGCAAGTATATTTATCCCTGTCCGCCGCGCCGGCAGCCGGGCATGCAGCGAGGCAAGTAGCGCTTCCCGGCGCACAGCTCGAGGGGTCCCCGGGAATGAAGGGATGGGATACCTCATCGATAAAGCAGCTGGGTTTACCGACGCCCCCGCACCACTGATACCACCCGGCGATCAGATCGACGATCGTCTGCCGCGCAGGGCGGGTCGACAGCACGAACTGATTGAGCCGGCGGAAGGCCTCTCGCTGGGCCACCTCGGTCAAGTTGCCACCGCCATACAGGAACGTCGAGGTATCGAAGGGCAGAAAGTTGCCGTAGTACACCCGCGAGCCGCCGCTCTGGCTCGCCTGATAAGCACCCCCATGACATGCCAGGCACAAGCCCGGCAACGCCTTGGGTTCCTCGCTGTCGAGTCGCGCCGAGATAATCGGGTTGCCGGCGCCGTCATAAGCGAAGAACCTCACGTCGCCGAATTTCATCCCCATCGTGAACCGCGGAGACAACGGCCGGCCGGCTTGCGTCTTCTGCACCGGAATGAGCTGGGGTATCGCGCTGACCTCCATCACAACGGTGGCCGCCGGGTGCACCGCGGCCGGTCCCGTCGCTGGCGCGACCGCCAACGCAAGCGACTGCCCCGGGTCGGCGCTAGCTCCCGGCTTGCCACTGTTCGAGAAGTTCGAAACGTAGCAGGCGTAATCGATCGACTGGATGATCCGCACGCGTCCAGACAGGCGTGCGTTGATCCGCTGGCGGCAATGCATGTCGCGACCGAACTGCAGGTCGCCATTGTTGAAATACGTTGCGCGGATCTCATCGGAGACCGGACTGTTCGGGTCGGGCGAAAATCCCAATGTCGCCTTCCAGGCGGAAAAGGAGCCCCGATCGGGGGTTGGGCTGTGAGGCTTGACGGGATCGTTGTCACCGACCGGCTGAAAGATCCCGATGGCCTTATAGTAGGCCACCGCTTCCGCTTCCAGGAGGCTCTCGCAGTCCTTGAACTGCGGTTGATTTCTCGGGTCACAGATGCCCGACATTCTCGTAGTCGGGCTGATAAAGAGATTGTATTTAAACGGATCGGTCTTATGTGGTCCTTGTACCTGTGACCCAACTTCCGGCGCAACCATCAACAGGCCCATCAGAATAAAGAGACGAACTGTAATCGCCTGAACGTACAGGGTCTGCACAAAGCCTCCCTTGCAACCATCGTGCTGTTGGGTCACATATCGGAATGGTCGATCATGTTGTTTGCATTTTTCGCACTGACTATAGCGCGGCGACTCGATTATGCAATCACAACCAGTTGTGCAGAGCGACATGCACTGGGAGGGTGCGTATGACGAATGTAGTGGAGCAATGATTTGCTTGCGGTGATCGTCGCGATCCATGCGAGTGCGACCATCGTTCTCTCGGGCAGACGCGCAGCGCTCGGTTGCGCAGTCAGCCGCAGTGGATACCCACTGCGATCACAGCTCGGATTTTCTTCGAATCGCCAGGATCGGATACGGTCCCTGCACCTGAGGTGCATCTAG
>DATEJM010000034.1:0-3287 GCA_035277965.1 Steroidobacteraceae bacterium
GAGATGGCCGCGCGCATGGTCGCGATGAAGGCCGCCACGGACAATGCCGGCAAGCTCATCAGCGAATTGCAGCTCGTCTACAACAAGGCCCGCCAGGCCGCGATCACGAAGGAGCTCTCCGAGATCGTGGGCGGCGCGGCAGCGGTTTAAACGCAGGAAACTCAACACTATGGCTACTGTTGCGGAAGGCAAGATTACCCAGATCATCGGCGCCGTCATCGACGTCGAGTTTCCGCGGGAGTCGATTCCTCGCGTCTATGACGCACTCAAGCTCAAGGAGGGCAACCTGACCCTCGAAGTCCAGCAGCAGCTGGGCGACGGCGTAGTGCGTACAATTGCCATGGGCAGCTCGGAAGGCTTGCGCCGCGGCTTGGCCGTGATGAGCACCGGGGCGCCCATTCAAGTGCCCGTCGGACAGGCCACGCTGGGCCGCATCATGGACGTGCTGGGGACTCCGCAGGACAACCGCGGCGATGTGAAGGCCAAGGATCACCTCCCGATCCATCGTGCGCCGCCGCCGTTCGATGAGCAGGCGGGCGGCCAGGACCTGCTCGTCACGGGCATCAAGGTCATCGACCTGCTGGTGCCGTTCGCGAAGGGCGGCAAGGTCGGGCTGTTCGGCGGCGCCGGCGTGGGCAAGACCGTCAACATGCTCGAGCTGATCAACAACATCGCCAAGCAGTACAGCGGCTTGTCCGTGTTCGCCGGCGTCGGCGAGCGCACGCGCGAAGGCAACGACTTCTATCACGAGATGATCGAGTCGGGCGTCATCGACAAGGACAACCTGCCGAACTCGAAGGTGGCGATGGTTTACGGACAGATGAACGAGCCGCCGGGCAACCGGCTGCGCGTCGCACTCACCGGGTTGACCATGGCCGAGTATTTTCGCGACGGTAAGCGCGAGGACGGCGGAGTCGGCCGCGACGTGCTGTTCTTCGTCGACAACATCTATCGCTACACGCTTGCGGGCACCGAGGTTTCGGCGTTGCTCGGACGCATGCCTTCCGCGGTCGGCTACCAGCCGACACTCGCAGAAGAGATGGGCGTTCTGCAGGAGCGCATCACTTCCACGAAGACCGGGTCGATCACCTCGATTCAGGCCGTGTACGTGCCGGCTGACGACCTCACCGATCCTTCGCCCGCCACGACGTTCGCGCACTTGGATGCGACCGTCGTGCTCTCCCGCCAGATTGCCTCCCTGGGTATCTATCCCGCGGTGGACCCGCTCGACTCCACGAGCCGCCAGCTCGATCCGCTGGTCGTCGGCGAGGAGCACTACAACACGGCGCGCGGCGTGCAGGCCGTGCTCCAACGCTACAAGGAGCTCCAGGACATCATCGCGATCCTGGGGATGGACGAGCTGTCCGAGGAGGACAAGCTCACGGTGTTCCGCGCCCGTAAGGTGCAGCGCTTCCTGTCGCAGCCCTTCAACGTCGCCAAGGTCTTCACCGGTCAGGACGGCAAGATCGTCCCGTTGAAGGAGACCATCCGCGGCTTCAAGGGCATCATCGGCGGGGAGTTCGATTCGCTGCCGGAACAGGCTTTCTACATGGTCGGCTCGATCGACGAGGCCGTTGCGAAGGCCAAGACGCTTCAGTAACCCCATGGCCGAACCACACACGATCCATGTCGATATCGTCAGCGCCGAGGGCGAGTTGTTCTCGGGCCCGGCGAAGATGCTCTTCGCACCCGCATCGCAGGGTGATCTGGGCATCGCTCCCCGGCACGCCCCTCTGTTGACGCTGCTGAAGCCTGGCGAGGTCCGGGTTCAGACACCGGACGGACAGGAGCAGCACTTCTTCGTGGGCGGTGGTGCGATCGAGGTGCAGCCGAACAAGGTGACCGTCCTGGCCGATACGGCCATCCGCGCCAAGGACCTCGACGAGGCGGCGGCTCTCGCCGCGAAGCAAAGGGCTGAGGAAGCACTGAAAGAGAAGGTCGGCCACATCGAGCAGGCCGAGGCGCTTGCCGAGTTGGCCCGCGTCGCCGCGCAGCTGAAGCTGATCGAGCGGCTTCGCAAGATACGGGGCTGAGCGTACGCTGCGAGCCGGACTGCTCCGCAATCTGTCGGGTGGGCTCGTCCTGCTCGGCCTCCGGCGGCCCTCGCCAGCGCGCTTCGAGCGAGGGTTCGACCCACTCGGCGCCCTCCTGATCGTCAACCTCCTCGTCTGGGGAGCTCTCGACACACTCCACGCCGAGGCCGGCTCCCAGCTCATGCTGGACGGCCTGTATGGCTGGGCCTTCTATCTCCTGCTCGGGCTGTTTGCATGTGCCGTGGTCGCGCGCGTCTACAGCCGGGATGCCGACACTCGCGGCCTGCTGGTCCCGGTGCTGTCCGTCTCTCCTTATCTGTTGGTCACCTTCTGGCTGCTGGATGATCTGCTGAATGACCTGCAGCAGGTGAATGACCTGCCGATCTTCGCACTGGTCGCCGCGCTGGTTTATCTGATCTGCCTCAGCATCCGTGTCCTGCAGGCCGCCTACGGGGCTGCACGCGCGAGGGCGGTCGTCGTGGCGGCCGTGCTCATCGTCGCCTCTCCGTGGGTGTTGCAGGGCTTCGATCTCGATACACGGCTGTGGCTGACTGACGATGCTGCGCAGGACGAGCCCGATGACGCTCAGACGGAGTCGCTGCTGTACGAGCAGCCTGCGCGGATCGCGGCTGCACTGGACGATCTCGCCCCTCAGCGTTCCGGCCAGAGCGATGTCTTCTTTCTCGGCTTCGCAGGTTTCGGCGGCCAGTCCATTTTCAAGCGCGAGGCGCTCTACGCGGAGCAGGTGCTGGCGGACCACTTCGATTCCGGCGATCGCTCCGTCGAGCTGATCAACGACGAGGAGGATCGCGACTCCTATCCTCTGGCCAGCGTGTCGGGCCTGCAGCAGGCCCTGAAGGGCCTCTCCGGCCGCATGGACCTCGACCAGGACGTGCTGGTGCTGATGTTGACCTCGCATGGCTCGGCGGATGGTCTGGCCATCGGCAACGGAGCTCTTCCTCTGCAACAGCTCGCGCCCGCGGATCTGCGGCGAGTGCTCGAGGAGTCGGGTATCAAGTGGCGGGTGATCATCGTGTCGGCGTGCTATTCGGGGGTCTTCCTCGACGCCGTGAAGAACGACGATACCCTGGTCATCACGGCATCGGACGCACAACACAGCTCTTTCGGCTGCGACGATGACCGCGACCTGACGTATTTCGGCGAGGCGTTTCTGCGCGACTCGGTACCCACGACACGCACGCTCGAGGACGCATTTCACAAAGCCTCCGGCCTCATCCATCAGCGCGAGACGAC
>DATEJM010000035.1:0-6061 GCA_035277965.1 Steroidobacteraceae bacterium
TCAGCATCCAGCTCCTTGTGGGCGATGAGCGCATCATAATCGTGGGTCGCCCGGTCCGAGTCGGGCTTGCCGACTCGCTCGACGGGCGGCTCCGCGTCCAAAGCGCCGATGGCGCCGTTTACCTCCTCGCCACGGCGCCCATCGAAAGCACGCGGCTCGAGGTTCAAGACCTTCGCACGGGGGAGCTGATACTCCTAGACGTCACGGCACGCCGCCCTACGCGCGACCAGGTGCCGCTTGAACCAATCCGGATCATCGATGACATGGCTGCAAGCGCGAATCAGGCTGCACTCGGGGGCTCTGGAACACAGCGCGCCAGCAACTCGACCGATCAGGCGATGCCGCCCACGCCGCTTGCCGTGGCGCTCACCCGCTACGCCGCGCAGAGCCTCTACGCGCCGCTTCGGACCGTAGAGCCAATACCCGGCATCACTGAGGAGCCTGTCGCCTCCGATCTGCCGCTCGACACGCTCCTGCCGACGCTCCCTGTCCGGGCCACGGCGTTGGCGGCGTGGCGCCTATCGGGGGAGTGGTTGACGGCCGTGAAACTGACCAATACCTCTGCCCGCTGGATCAGTCTCGATCCGCGGCTGCTGCAGGGAGATTTCGTCGCGGCCACCTTCCAGCATCCGGACTTGGGACCCGCGGGCCACTCGACGGATACGACGGTCGTCTATCTGGTCACGCGTGGCGATGGACTTGCTGGCTCTCTGCTTCCGCACGCGAGCCGCTTCGATGCGATGCGCGACCTTGAGAAACCCGCGAGCTCGCCCGGTGCGCCAGGAGCGGATCGCACCCCATGAAGGCGAACGGTCTTCTGAAATGGCTCCTGATCCCGGTCCTGCTGCTTGCGGTGTGGGTGGTCGTCAAAATCTCATCCCACCGCGAAACGCCTGCCCCGCCGCAAGCAGCAACCACAAGTCCCTTGAGCGCTCGCGAGATGGCCGACTTAGGGGTGCCGGCGGATACGCCGCGCGATACCGTCGCAACGCTCGTCGCCCAAGTCGAGCACTTGCAGAGCGAGCTCGAAACATCCGTCCACGACACAAAGGCGCAGAAGGCCGAGAACGATGCCCTGCGCCAGCAGCTGACCCAGATCGATGAGGAGCTTCATGCCGCGTTGCGCAGCGAAGACGATCACTGGCAACGCGAGAGCGAGGAAACGGCGACGGATGCCACCGTCCAAGCGCAGACCGGGAAGCGCATCGATGATCTTAAGCAGAAGGTCGATGCCCTGACGGGCAAAGCGAGTAATGCGGATCTGCCAATCGGCCTGGGGCTGCGCCCGGGAGATGGATCGCAGTTCGAGAGTCCAGCGGGCTCCTCGAGCTCCGCTATTCGTTGGATCAATCCCATCGCTCCTCCGGACGGCACGAAAGCCACTTCACATGAATCCAGCGCATCGAAAAATCCATTTCAGCTGTCGAGCGGATTCGATACCGGGGATTCCGACCACAATGGGGCGGCTACCGACGCCGACGATCGAGAGGGAAAACAGGGCGTAGCGGATAAAGTCGCTTTGCGCTCGGTCCCCGTTTACACGCTGCCCGCGAACTCGACGCTGATGGGGTCGATCGCGATGACGGCGCTCATCGGGCGAATACCGGTCGATGGGACGGTGAGTGACCCCTATCCGTTCAAAGTGCTGGTCGGCAAAGAGAATCTCACCGCGAACGGCATCGACCTTCCGAACCTCGCCGGCGCCGTCATGAGTGGAACGGCTAGCGGCGACTGGACGCTCTCCTGCGTGCGCGGTCGAATCACCTCCATTACCTTCGTGTTCCGCGACGGGACGGTTCGCACCGTGCCGTCGGCTACCGCCGCGGGAACTCAAAGCGACAATACCACCCAAGGGGGGCTCGGTTGGATCAGCGATCCTTACGGGATTCCATGCGTGAGCGGAGAGCGCCGCAGCAACGCAAAGCAGTATCTGGGCTCTCAGATGTTGATCACCGCTGCCGGCGCCGGAGCCGCCTCTCTCATCCGCAATCAGGATGCGAGCTATTCCTATGTCGCCGGCGGCAACGGCTCGACGCTGGGTACCGTTGGGATTTCGGGAAATGAGGCCATGGGCCGCATCTTGGCTGGCGGCGTCGAGGCGATGTCCCAATGGGTCAACAAGCTCTACGGCCAGGCGTTCGCCGCCATCTACGTCCCACCGGGCGCGCACGTGGCGGTGCACATCGTGGTGCCCGTCGACATCGATTACGAGCCGTACGGACGGCGGGTCCGCTACCAAGGAGCAACACCCAATGCGTCACATCTCGATTGATTGGATACGCGTCTCTCGCATCGCCTTGGTCTTCGCTGCGCTCGTGGTACTGGCCGGCTGTGCAACGCGAAAGGACGCCTTGCTCCCGCATGGCAAGGAGACCATGCCCGAACTCTGGCGCGAGTACTCGGGCGGCGGTCCTGGGGGCGGCAGACTCGCCAATGCGCGGGAGATGCTCAGGCGCCCGCTTACCGACCGGGAACGAAATTCTGCTCTCTTTCGGAACGCCTCCTACACGCGCACCGCTGAGAACGAGATGAATGAGCAGTTCAAGCGCCTGCCCGATCCGGATCTCCTCATGTATGTGTTCCCGCACGTGGCCGGCCGCGATTCCGTTCCGGTTCCCGGATATTCGACCGTCTTTCCGTTCTATACCAGCGTGCACTACGCGATGCCCGGTGAGCGGACGGAAGCGTATTGATGGCTCGGGGCGTCGATCACGGTTCTTCGACTACCCCAGAACCGAGTGATCGCAAGTTCAATGCCGACCGCCAGGAGGATCGAGAAGACCCCTGGACGCGATACCTAACGAGGCTTCGCGCCTTAGGTGTTCCCTCACCGGGTGCGTGGCGCAGCCGCAAGGCTCAGCCCGCCACGCTGGCCGACGAGCAAGCGCTTTATGACGTGGCCCCCTCCTTTGTCGATCTCCTCCCCTGGGTCGAGTACCTCCCCGACTCGCGCACGCTCCTCTTGGACGACGGAAAGTCCGTTGCAGCGTTCTTTGAGATCTCACCCGTAGGTACTGAAGGGCGGGAGGCGGTTTGGCTCGATAAGGTCCGGGATGCGCTCGAAGATGCCCTACAGGACAGCTTCGAGGAGCTCGAGCAACACCCCTGGGTACTGCAGCTCTACGTGCAGGACGAGACCGGATGGGACCCCTACCTTGAGGGGCTGCGCGAGTATGTTCGTCCGCGTGCGCGAGGCTCGGCATTCACGGAAAGGTACCTCGCGTTGACGGCCCATCACTTGAAAAGCATCGCCAAGCCGGGCGGACTCTTTGAGGACACGGCCGTCACCCGCCTCCCCTGGCGGGGACAGACGCGCCGGGTGCGACTGGTGGCCTACCGCCGCATCGGCGAAGGCGCTGCGCGGGGAACGCTGGCCACGAGGAGCGCACGCGGCGCATCCACGGTTGAGGCGATCTCGACGGTCTGCGACCGCCTGGCCGGAGGACTTGCCAATGCCGGCATCAAGGCTATGCGGCTCGAAGCACCCGAGATCCACGCGTGGCTCCTGCGCTGGTTCAATCCGCAACCCATGAAGGGGGGTACACCTCAGGATGCAGAGCATTTCTACAGGCAGGCTGCTTATCCTGAGGAAACCGAACGCGGTGAATTCGAGCTCGCAAGCGGCACCGCCTTCTCACAGCGGCTCTTTTTTCGTGAGCCGCGGTCCGACTTGAAGCACGGCGTGTGGTATTTCGACGGTCAGCCGCACCGCGCGATCGCGCTCGATCGCTTAAGGCGCCCTCCTGCATTGGGCCTGCTCACGGGTGAGCGGCGAGCGAGCGGCGACGCCGTCAAGGCGCTCTTTGATGAGCTCCCGGAAGGCACCATCGGCTGTCTCACACTCGTTGCCACCCCGCAGGACATCCTCGAGTCTCATCTCAATTACCTCGCGAGGAAAAGCGTCGGGGAAACGCTCGACTCCGAGCAGACCCGAGAGGACGTGCGCGAGGCGCGCTCGATCATCGGCCGCTCGCACAAGCTCTACCGGGGAGCACTCACCTTCTACCTCCGCGGACGGGATATCCAGGAACTCGACGCTCGCACCGGCCAGCTCGTCAATGCTTTGCTCGCCGCCGGATTGCAGCCGGTGCGCGAAGAGGACGATGTCGCGCCGCTCAATACTTATCTTCGCTGGCTCCCCGGGTGCTTTGATCCCGCCAAGGACCGGCGCCAGTGGTATACGCAGCTCTTCTTCGCGCAGCACTTGGCGCATCTCGCCCCCTTCTGGGGACGAAGCCAGGGCACGGGCCACCCCGGAATTACCTTCTTCAACCGCGGTGGCGGGACGATTACCTTTGATCCCCTGAACTCGCTCGACCGGCAGATGAATGCGCACCTCTTCCTCTTCGGTCCCACGGGCTCGGGCAAGTCGGCGACCCTCAATTACATCCTGAATCAGGTCACCGCGATCTACCGCCCTCGGATCTTCATCGTTGAGGCCGGCAACTCCTTTGGGCTCTTCGGGGAGTGGGCCAAGCGGCTCGGGCTCACCGTCCATCGAGTCACGCTCGCCCCTGGCTCCGGCGTCACGCTCGCGCCGTTTGCGGACGCGGCGCGGCTCATCGGCGCATCGAGCGATGCTGATGAACTCAGCTCCGATGCCGAATCAGCCGCTGAGAGCGATGACTCGGACGCGAACGATCAGCGCGATGTGTTAGGTGAGCTCGAAATCACGGCGCGCCTCATGATCACCGGGGGCGAGGACAAGGAAGAAGCTCGAATGACACGCGCCGATCGGAGCCTCATCCGCCAGTGCATCATGGACGCCGCGCGAGACTGCGTTCAGGCCGCGCGTCCCGTGCTCACCGAAAGCATCCGGGATGCCTTACGCGAGAGGAGCGCCGATCCAACCTTGCCCGAGGCCCGCCGGATACGGCTTGCCGAGATGGCCGACGCGCTCGATATTTTCTGCCAGGGCGCGAACGGTGAACTCTTCAATCGTCCCGGGAGCCCCTGGCCGGAGGTCGACATCACGATCGTCGATCTCGCCACCTTTGCACGCGAAGGCTATAACGCCGAGCTCTCGGCCGCATACATTTCCCTCCTGAACGCCGTCAACAACATTGCCGAGCGCGATCAGTTCTTGGGAAGGCCGATCGTGAACGTCACGGACGAAGGTCACATCATCACGAAGAACCCCCTGCTCGCACCCTACATCCTCAAGATTACCAAAATGTGGCGCAAGCTCGGCGCCTGGTTCTGGCTCGCGACGCAGAACGTCGATGACTTCCCGAAGGCCGCAGAGCCCATGCTCAACATGATCGAGTGGTGGATTTGCCTCAACATGCCACCGGATGAGGTCGAGAAGATCGCCCGCTTTCGGGAGCTCACGGCCGCACAGAAGTCACTCATGCTTTCCGCCCGAAAGGAGAGCCGAAAGTTCTCGGAAGGCGTGGTGCTCTCGAAGTCGATGGAGGTGCTGTTTCGGGTCGTACCGCCCAGCATCTATCTCGCGCTTGCGATGACGGAGAGCGAGGAGAAGAGCGAGCGCTACCGCTTGATGCAGCAGCATGGCCTCTCAGAGCTCGATGCGGCGCTGCATCTCGCGGCTGACCTCGACCGGGCACGGGGGATCGATCCGCTGCCTGCTGAATCGCGGGAATCTAACCCGCGATGAAAGGTCTGGCGCTCCCTCGACTGCTGCGCCGGCTCCCCCACTCTCTCGGCTTTGGGATCGCCGGCATCCTCCTTCTCGCAATGCTCCTTCTCGCCGGGTTGATGGTCCGCTCGCCGGGCTTGCGGCCCACGACTCACCCTCGAGTCGCCCGTCACGCGCCTTGGGTCTTCGGCCGACCTGATGCCCGATTTACCCTCATCGAATATGCAGATCTCGAGTGCCCTTACTGCCGCGCCTACTTTCCGGTGCTGGAGCGCTGGATCGAAGAGCACCCTCAGGTCAACTGGGAGTGGTGGAATCTGCCGTTAATGATGCATGATCCAGCGGCGTCCCGCGAGGCCGTACTCGCCGAATGCGTGGGCGAGACAGACGGCAACAAAGCGTTCTGGCGAGCCACGGCCTGGATCTATCGGCACACGCGCGGCGACGGAGCGGGTGTTCCCG
>DATEJM010000036.1:0-32163 GCA_035277965.1 Steroidobacteraceae bacterium
TCGAAGAGAGCTTCGAGGTGCGCGAGCTTCTCCGGGTATTTCCTGGCCAGATTGACCCGCTCCGTGTAATCCTCATTCAGGTTGTAGAGCTCCCACGCCTTTTCGTCGAACGGCTTGTCGTTGGTGGCGCTCCCCGTCATGGCGTTTGGATAGGCCAGCGCCGCCTTCCACCCATCTTCATAGATCGCGCGTGAACCGAAGATGTAGTAGTACTGTACTGTGTGGCGGGATGCCGCCTTGGCGTCGCTGATCGAGTAGGCCAATGATGTCCCTTCGATGGGCTCCTGCTTGACGCCCCTGATCTCCTCGGGTGCGTCGATGCGTAGCAGCTCGAGCGTCGTCGGCAGGATGTCGATCACGTGTCCGTACTGAGTGCGGACGCTGCCATCGCTCGGGATTTGTTTCGGATACGAGATGATCAGCGGATTGCGGGTACCGCCCTCGCTGTTGGCGTCCGATTTCCAGAGCCGGAACGGCGTGTTGGCGGCCTGGGCCCAGCCCAGCGGGTAGTTGCCCTCGGTCCCCTCTGGCGTGCCAAGCTCGTTGATCCTGCTCAAGTTGTATTTGACGTTGTCTTGATCGCTGAGCCGCTTCGAGAACAGGGGGCGATCGATATCGCCGTTGAGCGTGCCTTCCTTGCTGGCGCCGTTGTCGCCGACGATCGCAATGATCAAGGTATTGTCGAGCTGGTTGATCTCCTCGAGGTGATTCACCAGCCGGCCGATCTCGTGGTCGGTGTAGGTGAGGTAGCCCGCGTACACCTCCATGAAGCGCGCATACAGCTTCTTTTCATCGGGAGCGAGGGACTTCCAGGCTCTGATGTCGGGATTGCGCGCCGGCAGGACGGCATCGGCCGGGATCACGCCCAACTGCTTTTGACGCGCGAACACCTTTTCGCGGTAGACATCCCACCCTTCCGCGAATCTTCCCCGGTACGCGTCGCTCCATTCCTTGGCGACCTGGTGGGGGGCGTGCGTGGCACCCGGTGCGTAGTAGAGGAAGAAGGGCTTGTCCGGCGCGGCCTTCTTCTGCCTGTCGATGTAGCTGATGGCCTTGTCGGTGATCTGCTCGCTCAGATGCCGGCCGTCAGGCTTGACGTGCGCCTGGTCTTCCACCAGATCCGGCTTGTACTGGTCGGTCTGCGAGCCGAGAAAGCCAAAGAAATGATCGAAGCCCTTGCCCGTCGGCCAGCGATCGAACGGGCCAGCGTCCGTAGCGTCCTCGTCCGGCGTGACGCCGTACTTGCCGACGGCAAAGGTGTTGTAGCCGCGATCGCGAAGAATCTCAGCTATCGTGCCGTCCTCGGCCGGCAGTCGGCCGTCCCAACCCGGGAAGCCTGCTGACAGGATCGTATGCGAGAAGCCGGAAACGTGGACTGAGGCGCTATTGCGACCCGTCAGCAAGGCAGCGCGAGTCGGCGCGCTGATCGCCGTCGTGTGAAAGTTGGTGTAGCGCAGGCCGCGTTGAGCGAGCTGCTCGAGGGTCGGCGTGTCAATTTCGCCGCCGAAAGCACTGGCAGCTCCGAAACCCACGTCATCGAGCAGAATCCATATGACATTGGGCGCTCCGGCGGGCGCCTTGAGCGGCGCAGGCCACCATTCCTTCGACTCGGACAGTGTTCGTCCCACCTTGCCCTGGTAAGGCTGTTGCTGCGCGTGAGCGCTCGTGGCGAGCGACACTGCCGTAGCCAGCGTATTCAACATCACGAGCTGCTTGTGTTTCACTGCCGATCTTCCGTTGTTTGTTCGCGACGCGGCCCGCATTCTGGCACGGAGACGGCACGGCCGATCATGGCCATTTGTCATCTACGACAAAGGAGAGGTTATCTATCCGCGGGAGAGGTTATCTATCCGGGTGCTCGCGGTGACATTCCGGTAACGCCGAACGTGCTCGCGGACAGCGGCAACTGCGGCCCCGATGTTGATTCAAAGCCTGATGGCGAGCGGCGCCTCGATGGCGTCCATGATCAGCGCCGCCGGCTGTCCGTGACTGATCAACTTGACCATGGCCTTCATGTAGCGGGAGATATGGGTGAAGTACTTCTTGTAGCTCGGGCACAGGTAGTTCAGGCCCGGTTGTCCGTCCGGGGTCCGCGCGAAACGATTCTTGGGGCATTCGCCGTGGCAGGCAAAGAGCACCTCGCAACGCCGGCAGTAGTCCGGCAGGGCGGCCGATTTGGCCTTGCCGAACGCTCGTTGTCGGGGCGAATGCGCCAACTGCGGCAACTCCTCATCCAGGAGGTTGCCGAGGCGATATTCGGGATACATGAAGTGATCGCAGGAATACACGTCCCCGTTGTGCTCCAGGATCAGCGCGTCGCCGCACTCCTCGGCGAACAGACACACGGTCGCCGGCAGGCGCAGAAACGACGCGAGCGCCCATTCGAAGTTCATTACATACACGGTCCCGACATCCTTCCGGACCCACTCGTCGAAAATGGCGATCAGAAATTCCCCGTAGGCCGCGGGGGCCACGCTGTGCGGGCTGACGCGCGGTGTCGGCGTAGACAGGCTGATCTTGCCTGGCTGCGCGAACGTCAGGCCGAGCACCTGCTCATCGGCGCCCGCGGTGCGCTCCACGACAGGATTGAACTGGATATGCGTGAGACCCTGCTCCTTCAGGAAGTCGTAGACCTCCTTGGGGTGTCGGGAGACTTCATGGGTCACGGTGACCAGTACATTGAATTCGATGCCGTACTTCTTGAGCAGCGCGATGGCCTTCATCACGGCATCGAAGGTCGGACCGCCTCGCTTGTCCACGCGCGCGGCATCGTGGAGCTCTCTGGGCCCATCGAGGCTGATGCCGACCGTGAATCCCGACCGGGCAAGGAATTCGCACCAGGCCTCGTCCAGTAGCACTCCATTGGTCTGCAAGGCATTGCGGATCGTCTTGCCGCGCGCCAGCTCTCGCTGCAGAGCGACCGCCTTTCGATAGAAGTCCAGGCCGCGGAGCATGGGCTCACCGCCCTGCCACGTGAACAGCACTTCCGGACCGGCCTCGTTGCCGATGTTCTGCGCGACATAGGCGCGCAGAACGTCATCGCTCATCAGAAAGCGGTGCCGCTCGGGGAACAGATGCTCTTTCTCGAGATAGAAGCAGTAGCCGCAATCGAGATTGCAGATCGGCCCGGCCGGCTTGGCCATCAGATGCGTGCCGTGAGTGACGGTAACCCCTGCTTGTGACATCGACCCTTCCGATCCGCAGCAACCTCGATAGTGTGCCGGATCAGGGGTGACAGTTCGGTCACAGCGGCAATTCACCGTGATCTTGACCGACCCGGATGTGCGTGCCGACGGATGCTTTTCGGCCCGGGGGTGTGGCGGCCGGCGCCACACCCCTTGCCGCGATCAGAACCGCAATCCAACCCTGATCGGTACGAACTCGGTCGGGGTTGGGGTCTCCATCCGCTCGAAGCGCGCCTCGATGAACCAGGACTGCCCGTTGTAGAGCGGGAATTCGATGCCCGCGCCGGCGTTCCACGCGAAGCGCGTCGTTTCCGTGCGCTGGACGAGAACATCACCCGCGACGATTCCCGCGCCGCAGAAGCCATACCACGGATCGCAGAAGTAACCGTCAAAGCCCACCGTCTGCGTCAAATCGATCCGGCGGTAGGCGCCGCCGATTCCTGCCATGACATAGCCGCGTGCCCGCGGCCCGAGCGGCACGTCAAACACGGCGTCGACATCGAGACTGACGACGTTGCCCCAACCATCGTCTATGCGCGTTTGGTTTTGCTCGGAGCCGAGATTGAGCAGGTTGTTCGTAGCGTCGAAGCGGCTGAAGCTGACATCCGCGCGCAGCGACAGAGGCGCGACCGGATCCGGCCGAAAGGTCAGGCCGCCGCCGATCGACCAGCCGCCGTCGAGATAGTCCGAGGTGGTGCCGGTGGTCGGCGCGTAGCCACCCATGATGTGCCACTGGATCGGCCGCTGCGCGTACGTGTATCTATCGGAGTATCCATACGACTGCGCGCTTGCCAGCGAGGAGAGCCCGGTCAGCAATGTGGCAAAGAGCCCGTAGGGCAGAGTTTTCATGACCAACCTCATGGAGAAGAACAACGGCTCGCGCGCACGGCAGTTGCACTGCCTGTCGCACGATGCGGGCCTTTGCCGCGGGCGCATCGGGGCCGCGGGATGATTAACGCAGAGGCTGGCTGACCGATGACTGAACGCGCTGCAGAAGTTAAATGTAGGACCGCGAAGCTGCGCAGGCGCTCACTGAGCTCAGGGGCACGCAGAGCTCTCAGCGACGACCCGGAGCCTCCTGAAACCCGGTCCGTTGATTGTCGCCACGCTGCCGGTCAAGCGCTCTCACTGGCGACGCGAGGCGGCGCCCGCGGGCGCATTGGGGTTACAGCCAGCCCCGGCGCCTGAACAGCGCGTAAGGGATGACCGCCGAGGCCACCATCGTCGCCGCGGCGGCAAGCAGCCCCCAGCGCTCGTGCAGCCACGGCATGTGCTCAAAATTCATCCCGAAGAAGCCTGTGATCACCGAAGGTGGCAACAGCACTACCGTCACGACGGAAAAGATCTTCAGGATGTTGTTCTGATCGATGCTCACCATGCCGAGGGTGGCATCCAGAACGAACTGCACCTTGTCGCCCAGGAAGGAGGCGTGGTCGCTCATGGCGTTCACGTCGCGCGAGATCTCGCGATAGCGCGCCGTGGCATCGTGCGGCACCTGGCTGTTGGCACTTTGCTGTACGAATCCGAGCAGGCGCGCCAGGCTGACCAGGCTCTCGCGCGCTTTGGACACGAGCTCGCCACACTGACCGATCCGCTCGAGGACCCGGCGAAAGTCGAGGGGCGCGGTGCGCGGGGCGTACGACCTCGAGAAAATCTCGCTCGACAGGGAGTCCACCTCGCTGCCTACTTTTTCCAGAACGTCGGCAATCCGATTCACGATGGCCTCGAGCAAGCCGCCGAGCGTGATGGCGGCGGAGGTGCACAGGGCCGGGTGATTGGCCGAGTAGGCGATGAACCGGCGGAAGGGCAGCGGGTCGGCGTACCGGTTCGTGATCAGCATCGGTCCGCAGAGGATGAAGGTGACCTGCGTGCTCTCCGGCAGGTCGGTATCCAACTTGGTGACGATCGTCGCCGTGGCGTAGAGGGCGCCGTTCTCCTCGTAGAAGCGGTTCGACGCCTCGATCTCGCGCATCTCGTCGCGAGTGGGAATGTCGATCCCGAGGGCGCTCTCGACCTGCCGCTCCTCCTCGCTCGTGGGATCCTTGAGATCGATCCACAAGGTGTCGGGCGGTAGTGCCTCGCCCGCTCGCAGATCCGTGCGCTGCAGCCCACTCGGGCGAGCGACGTAGATACTCAACATGCGGCGCCCGGCGCCGAGTGGGTCAGTGGCGGTGCTCGGCGGCGGCCAGGTAATCGATGAGCTCGATGAGCTCGCTGTGGCCACCCGCCTTGCCGACGTCCGTGCTGTACTTCCCGTCCACGACGATGAGGGGTACGCCCTCGACGTGGTAGCGCTGCGTCAGCTGCTCGGCCCGCTGCAGGTTGGAGTTCACGCTGAAGGAGTTGTAGGCCTTGGTGAAGTCATCGGGGGAGATGCCGTTGTCCTTCGCAAAAGCCGTCTGCAGGCGCAGGGTCTCGTCCTCGCTGTTGGCGACCAGCATGTTGTGATCGCGAGCGATGGTGTCGAACGCCTTCTGAACGAGGTCAGCCCGATTGAGGGCTTGCAAGGTGTAAAAGAGCCGCGCGTGCGCGCGGTGCACCGGGCCCCACATCACCGGCACCCGCACGAACTGGATGTACTCCGGCTTGTTCTTCATCCAGCTCTGGATGAACGGCTCGAGCGCGTAGCAATGCGGGCAGCCGAGCCAGAACACTTCCACGACTTCCACCTTGCCGGGTTCAGCGCTCGTCGGCTGTGCCGGGACGATCGGGTCGTAGTGGGTTCCGGGTTTCCATTTGCCGGCAGGCAGCTGTTGCTCCGCGGGCAGTGCGGCGAGGTGCTCGAGCGAGGCGTCGCTGCGGGCTTGGCCGCGATCCTCGTCGGAGTCCTCGCCGGCTGTCTCCTGGGCAGCGGTCGCCATCTGCGTCTCGGTCTGCGCCGACTGCGTGGACGGCGTCACCGGAGCCTGCGCAGCGGAGGCGGCCTTCGACGGCTGAGCGGCCGGGGTCGCGGTCGGCGGTGTCTGTGCCCCGCGAGCACAAGCGCAGAGGCTGAGAGCGAGCAGGACTGTCAGGCCGAGGGAGCGGATCATCGGATACCTCTGTAGTGGAGCAGCCTGCTGCTTCCGGATCTCAGCGCAGCCCCTGCACGTACGATGCGACGTTGCGAATGTCTTCGGCATTCAGGCGCTTCGCAACCGTCAACATCATCACACCATTGCGACTCGCTTGGGCCTGCTTGGAGCTGCCCGAGTAGCGTGCGCCGCTCGCATAGTCATTGAGCTGCTTCACGACATAGACAGACTGCTGCGCGCGAAGTGCCGGATACCCCGCGGCGAGATTGCCACGGCCCGCAGGCCCATGGCAGGCCATGCACGCGGGAATGTTGCGGGCGCGATCGCCACGACGATACAGGGTCTCGCCGGCTTTCCAGTAGGACGGATCCGCTTCCAGACCCTGTGGAGTCTGGGCCTCGTAATACACCGCGAGATCGGCGATGTCCTTGTCGCTGAGAGTCGCGGCGAGCGGTTTCATGACCGGATTGTCGCGCACGCCTTTGCGGAACAGCTGCAGTTGCTCCGCGATGTAGACGGCGCTCTGCCCCGCGAGGCGCGGCCAGTCCGGATTGACACTGTTCCCGTTCGGCCCGTGACAGGCCGAGCACACGGCCGACTTCGCGGCCCCCTCCTTGACGGTGCCGGTCAAGAACGGATCGTTGTCCGTCGGTGCAGCGGGGGTATCAGCGTATGCAAAGGCAGCCGCCAGCAGGGCGAGCCCCGCCCATCCGGCTCTCATCGTCTTCGCCATTGTTTTCTTTCCGGTTTCGTCCCGTCGTGCGAGGGCGCGGAATTGTACACTAGAGCCGTGAGCCGATTTTCGCAGGGTCGATTTCTGATCAGTGCCGCGGCGCCGGCGCAATTCCCCCAGGATCTGGGCCGCGAAGTCGCCTTCGTCGGCCGCTCGAACGCAGGCAAGTCGAGCGCCATCAATGCGATCGCTCAGCGCCAGGGGCTCGCCCGGACCAGCAAGACGCCGGGACGCACGCGACTGCTGAATTTCTTCGAGCTCGGACCCCAACGGCGGATCGTGGACCTGCCCGGCTATGGATACGCATCCGGCCCCGAGAGCGAGAAGCGCACGTGGCAGGCGCTCATCGACGCCCTGAGCCGCCGGGAGTCTCTGCAGGGACTTTTCGTGATCGTGGATAGCCGGCGCGGGATTCTGACGGCGGACGAGGGGCTCATCGAGTGGGCTCGGCCGCAGCAGCGGCTGCACGTTCTGCTGTCAAAGGCCGACAAGCTGACCCGGAATGAGGGGGCGAAGGTCTTGCGGGAGGCGCAGCAGCAGCTCGAGGGCCGGGCGACCGCTCAGCTTTTTTCGGTGCGGTCGAAAGTCGGAATTCAGGAGGCCCAGGACACCCTGTCGGCCTGGCTCGAGGCATGAGCTTCCGGTCCGCGAGCCGAAGAAAAAACCCCGATGACCTCTGGTGAGGCCACCGGGGCAGACTAACCCGGCACAGGTCTCATGAACCGGGTGACCCGCTCAGGGAGGGAAGCGGGGAGTGCATCAGCACTCGTGAAGTTAGACGGGCGGGCCCCAGGGAAGTTCCGATGGGCGGGCCAAATAAAATCCATCCGAATCAGTGGCTTGACCATAGATCTGTGGCGCCGGCGCGACAGATGACGCCGCCCCGGGCGTGACCTGGAGGCTAATGGGCCTCGTCCCAATTGCTCCCGGTACCTAGCTCGACCTTCAGCGGAACACGTAGCTCCCCAGCGCTCGTCATGCGTTCTTGAACCTCTCGGGCGACCTCCGCCGCTGCGTCTGCCTGCACCTCGAGCACGAGCTCGTCGTGCACCTGCATGATCAGACGAGCCGGCGCGTCCTCCCGGCAACACCAGGCATCTACCGCAATCATCGCGCGCTTGATGATGTCCGCCGCCGTCCCCTGCATGGGGGCATTGATGGCGCTGCGCTCGGCATATTGCTGCAGCTGCTTGTTCCCTGCCCGGATATCCGGGAGGTAGAGCCTTCTGCCATAGACGGTCTCGACGTAACCGGTCGCCCGGGCCCGCGTGCGGGTGTCGTCCATGAAGCGCTTCACCCCGGGGTAGCGCGCAAAGTAGCGTTCCACGTACTTCTGAGCGGAGCCTCGGTCGATGCCGAGCTGTCGCGCCAGGCCAAAGGGGGACATGCCGTAGATGAGCCCGAAGTTGATGGTCTTGGCCAGGCGGCGCTGATCCGCCGTCACTGCCTCTGTCTCCACGCCGAAAACCTCGGCGGCGGTTGCCTGGTGGACATCGCGGTCGGCCTCGAACGCGCGTAGCAGGCCCTCGTCACCGGAGAGGTGGGCCATGATCCGAAGCTCGATCTGCGAGTAGTCCGCCGCCATCAGAACGTATCCGGGCGGCGCCACGAACGCCTGGCGAATGCGGCGCCCTTCCGCTCGCCGGATCGGAATGTTCTGTAGATTGGGATCTGACGAGGACAGGCGCCCGGTCTGGGCGACTGCCTGGTGATACGACGTATGGATGCGCCCGGTACGCTCATTCACCAGCTCGGGCAGCTTGTCGGTGTAGGTTGACTTCAGCTTCGCGAGCGCGCGGTAGTCGAGGATCGTGCGCGGCAGCGGATAGGAGTCCGCGAGCTCTTCCAACACATCCTCCGCCGTCGAGGGCTGACCCGTGGGTGTCTTACGCAGCACCGGGAGCTGCAGCTTCTCGAACAGCACCTGCTGGAGTTGCTTGGGCGAATCGATGTTGAACTCAGTGCCGGCCTCGCGATGGGCCGCGGCCAGGAGCTCGCGCAGTTGTATGGCCAGCTCGCGGCTCTGCGCGCGCAACCGGTCGCGATCGAGCAGCACTCCGCGGTGCTCCATGCGTTGCAGCACCGGCAACAGCGGTTGCTCGAACTCTTCATAGAGCCGCCGCAGGGCCGGCTGCGTCTCGATCTGAGCCCAGAGGGTGCGATGCAGGCACAGGTCGGTGTCCGCCGCCTCGGCGGCGTAGCGCGCCGCGCGATCGACAGGGACCTGACTGAACGGAAGCTGCTTGGCGCCTTTCCCTGCGATGTCCGCGTAGGTCGTGGTGCGCACGCCCAGGTAGCAAAGCGCGGAGGAGTCGGTGTCGTGCCGGGTCGCGACGCTGTTGAGCACATAGGACTCGAGCATGGTGTCGAAGCGCATGCCTGCCAGGGCGATGCCTGCATTGGCGAGGACGTGCGCGGCGTATTTCAGTTGATGTCCGATCTTGCCGCGCTCGGGATCCTCGAGGATCGGCTTGAGGGCGGCGAGGACGCGGCTGGGATCCAACTGCTCCGGTGCGCCGGTGTAGTCGTGGGCGAGGGGGACGTAGGCTGCCGTGGCGGGCTCGATGCTGAAGGAAAGTCCGATGACTCGCGCCTGCATGTAGTCGGGACTGCTGCCTTGCACCTCCAGAACGAACAGCGGCGCGCTGCGTAACAGCCCGGTCCAGCGCTCGAAATCATCCCACCGGCTGATGATCTGATAGTGACGCTCGGCGCTCATCAACTCGGAGCGCGGCGTTGCGGCAGCCGGCGCTGCCTCTGAAGCCGACTTCGCTGCGCTCACGCCGCGGCCCTTGGAGCCCGCGGGGCCCGCCATATCCGCCTGGCCGGCGGTGTCCGCGGGGCCCGCCGCATCCGCCCGGCCGGCGGTGTCTGCGGGGCCCGTATCCGCCCGGCCGGCGGTGCGCGCCTGGCCCTCCCCAGCCGATGCTTCGCTTCCGCCATCGAGCTGCCGCAGCAGAGACTTCAACTCGTAGCGCGTATACAGCTCTCGCAGCCGAGTGATGTCGGCAGCGCTCGGTGTGAGGGAGTCACTCCCCACCGGCAGCTCGAGATCGGTGTGGATCGTCGCGAGCTTGCGCGACAGCTCGAGGGTCGCGAGCCCGTTGCGGATGTTGTCGCCGACCTTGCCCGGAATCTGCGCCGCGTTGGCGACCAGATGGTCGAGATCGCCGAACTGGCCGAGGAGCTTCGCCGCCGTCTTGGGACCGACTTTCTCGATGCCGGGAATGTTGTCCGACGTGTCGCCCACCAGAGCGAGATAGTCGATGATCTGCTCCGGGGTGACATCGAACTTCAGCTTCACGCCGGCCCGGTCGAGCACCGTGTTGCTCATGGTGTTGATCAGCGTGATCTGCGCGCTGACGAGCTGGGCCATGTCCTTGTCGCCGGTCGAGATCAAGACGGTTTGTCCGGCCTTCGCGGCTCGGCAGGCGAGGGTCCCGATGACATCGTCCGCCTCCACGCCTTCGATCCGCAGAAGCGGCCAGCCCTGAGCGCGCAGAACTTCGAGCAACGGGGCGATCTGCGAGCGCAAGTCATCAGGCATGGGCTGCCGGTGCGCCTTGTACTCGGCGAAGATCTCGTCGCGAAACGTCTTCCCGGACGCATCGAACACTATGGCGACCTGCCGTGGCTGAAAGTCCTTCATGAACTTCAGCAGCATGTTCAGCACGCCGAATACCGCGCCAGTGGGCTCTCCGCGCGAATTCGTCAACGGCGGCAGGGCGTGAAAAGCCCTGTAGACGTAGGACGAGCCGTCGACGAGGACCAAGTCGGGGGTCTGGGGCATGGAGCGTTAAGGAGGCACAGCAGGCAAGACCCGAGATTATAGCGGACGCTTTCAGCGTCACCGCTGCCGCTGGCCCGATCAGCTTCAGCGCGTCATGGCGGCGTGCTGCTGGAGCCGTCCTGGTTCTTGCGGATTCCGCTGTTGTCAGGCGTTGGCGCGGGCGTGTTGCCGGTCGTCGGATCTTCAGTAACGTTGGGAGCCGGCGCAGAGGCGCCGGGGCCCCCTGACGGAGTGTCCGCGGGGCGCTCCCCGGCAGGCCGTGTGATGACTGTCCCGTTGCGCTCGGGCAGATAGAGGGCACCTTTCTGACCGCAGGCGCCGATCGCCAGGAAGGCCACGCTGATTGCCATCAAGGCAAGGGCGGAACGGCCGGCACGAAACGGAAGCTTCACGACAACTCCTCGAGGAAGCTCATGCGGAAACCCACTTGCCGGAACGCGAAAGAGTGTTCCTCAAAGACTTACAACCGGTCTGCCGTCGCGGAGGGCGAGCCAGCCGCGCGCGACCCGGTAGATGAGCCACACCCCGAGAAATGCGACGCCGATCCACCACGTGAGCAGGCCCAGCCCGAAGAGCAGCACCAGAGGGAGCGAGACGATCCCGATGATGACAGCCCAGAGCAGGGCGTACCAGAACGTATGAATCTGCCATCGGAAATGGGACTCGAGGAAAGTCCCTCGCGCATCCTTCTGGCGCGCGTAATTCATGATCACCGCGACGATCGAGGGCACCCCGAGCAGAAAGCTCCCGACCACGGTCCAGGCAGTCCCCAGTCCGATCAGGATCGCGAGCGAGTGCAACGCATAGATCACGTGGGTGTAAGTAATTAGCGAGCTGTCCGCCGGGCCTGGCGCGAGGGCTCCTCCGGGCGAGTGCGCCACGCCGGGGGCGATGGGGTCTGTCATGGGCGTGAAGATCTCCGTGAGCGTCAGGTCTCAAGGCTTTTTCAGGCGCGTCCCGACGCGCTTGTAGGCCTCCCGAAACGGAATGCCCTCCTGCACGACGAGCCGATTTGCTTCCTCCGCGGCGTCGATGGCCGCATCCAGCTCGATGCGCTCGGGAACAAACGTGATGGCACCGAGAGCGGGCGGCAGGATGTCGAGTGTTTGCAGCGCCAGGTCGACGCCCCGGAACAGCGGAAATTTGAGCAACTGCAGGTCGCGCTGGTAGCCGGACGGCAGCTTCGCGCAAATCCCGAGCGCTTCCGTGAGGCAGCCGACGGCCGTGGCCGAGCGCCCGCGAACGAGCTCGAAGACATCCGGATTTCGCTTCTGCGGCATGATCGACGAGCCCGTCGTAAACGCATCCGGCAGCTGCACGAATCCGAATTCCCGCGTGTAGAACAACAGCAGGTCGGCCGCGAGGCGTCCGAGGTCCTGCATCAGCAAGCTGATCTCAAACAGCAGTTGCGCCTCTGCCTTGCCGCGGGACAGCTGCACGGCCGTCACCGGCTCGTGAGGACCGGCGAAGCCCAACTCGCGCGCCGTCGCGAGGCGATCGACGGGCAATCCGGGAGTGCCGTAGCCCGCAGCCGATCCGAGAGGGTTGCGGTCGAGCCGGCGTTTCACCTGCAGCAGCCCTTGTGCGTCGTCGCGTACTTCGGCTGCGAACCCCCCGGCCCACAGGCCTACCGAGCTCGGCATGGCCTGCTGCATGTGAGTGTAGCCGGGCAACCGGACATGACCCGCGCGCGTGACGAGGGCGTCGAGTGCCGCGGCGACGCCGGCAGCGCCGTGACTCAGTGCATCGACCGCATCGCGCAAATAGAGGCGGATCGCAGTCAACACCTGATCATTGCGGGAGCGCCCCAGATGCACGCGGCCTCCGGCGGGACCGATACGCTCGGTCAGCCGCTTCTCGAGCGCGGTTTGTCCGTCTTCGTCAGCGAGCTCGATGTGCCACGCGCCTCTGGCGTGTTCCTCGGCGAGTGCCTGGAGTCCGTCGCGGATCGCCACCAGGTCCGTGTCCGAGAGGAGCTTCTGCGCATGCAGCATCTGTGCGTGCGCAATCGATGCGCGTACATCGTATTGGACCAGGCGCTCATCGAGCCCGTAGTCCTCCGCCGCGGTATAGCGCAACACGCGCTCGTCGAGCGGCGCCCCTTTGTCCCACAGCCGGCTCATGTCATTTCTGGTCCGGCACGCTGAGTTGTTCCGCGGGAGTCAGTGCGTTGACGTCTGCAACGATCAGAGTGCCCGTGCCCTCGTTCGTGAAGACCTCTCCAAGGATGCCCTCGGGGGCCTTGTACGACACGACATGAACGCGCCGCACGCCTCCGCGGAGGGCCTCTTCGATGGCCTTTGCCTTCGGCAGCATGCCGTCGGCGATGCGACCCTCGTCGCGCAGGCGCTTCAGGCCGCGGAGGTCGGTATAGGAGATCAGCGATCCCACATCCTCGAGGCGCTCGAGGATGCCCGGCGCACCCGTGCACAGAATCAACTTCTCGGCGTTGAGCGCGGCGCCGATCGAGGCCGCCACGGTATCCGCGTTGATGTTGAGGAGCACCCCCTTGTCATCGGCGGACAGCGGGCTGACGACTGGCATGAGTCCGTTGTCGAGCAATTTGCGGATGACAGTCGTGTCCACGGTATCGATGTCGCCTACAAAGCCGTAGTCCACCGTCTCGCCGGTGCTCTTGATTGTAACGGGCGGCCGCTTGTGAGCCTTCACCAGTCCCGCATCGACGCCGCTGATGCCGACCGCGTCGATGTTCAGGTCGCGACAGATGGCGAGGATGCGTGTGTTGATCAGGCCGTTCAGCACCATCGCGGCGACGTCGATGGACTTCTGATCGGTGACCCGACGGCCCTCGACCATTCGGGTCGCGACGCCAAGGGCGCCCGCGAGCTCTGTCGTCTGCGGTCCGCCACCGTGCACCATCACGACGCGCACGCCGAAGTAGTGAAGGATGCCGATCTGCTCGATCAGCACTCGCGTGCTCTCCATGTCGGCGAACACGCCGCCGCCGGATTTCACGATGAAGGTCTTGCCCTTGTAGAGGCGTATGTAGGGCGCCGCGCTTTTCAGAGCATGAATGGCCTGAGTCTGGTCGCCGCGATGCATGATCATGTCCCTAGGTTCCTTTGAGCATTTGGTAGAGCACGGCCATCTGCACGACGAGGCGGTTGAAAGCCTCGCGCTGTACTGCGCTGCGCGGGCCGTCGAGAACTTCGTCCGCCACCGCTGTGTTACGCCGAACGGGCAGGCAATGCATGAGACGGCAGTCGGGAGCGGTCTGTGCAAACCAGTCGTTTTTGACGCACCAGCTCATCTGCTCGCTGCGAAGGTGGGCGTCCGCCGCCGCGTCGCCATAGCAGCTCGTGGCTCCCCATTCCTTCGCGTAGATGATATTGGCGCCCGCGAGCGCCTCGCTCCGATCGGCGGTCTCGCTCACTGAGCCGCCTGAGACCGCCGCCGCACGACGCGCCTTCTGCATGATTTCGTTGGGCAGCGCGAAACCCTCCGGGCGCAGCACAACGACGTCCATTCCTCGCATCGCTGCCATATGAACCGCTGCGGCGGGCACCGCGAGCGGCAACGCGCGGGGGTGGTACGCCCACGAAAGCACGAAGCGGCCGCTCCGCGACACTCCCAGGTCGTCCATCGTCTTCCAGTCAGCAAGGGCCTGACACGGATGATTGACGGCCGACTCCAGGTTGATGAGCGGCTTGTCCACGAGGTCGGAGAGGGTCTTGAAGGTCGTTTCCGCGAGATCCGCAGCCAGGTCCTTACCGTCAGCGAAGGCCCGCACACCCAGCGCGTCGCAATAGGACGCCAGGACGGGAATGCCCTCACGGATGTGCTCGGCCGCCGCGCCGTTCATGACGGCCCCCAGACGAGTCTCGAGCTGCCACGTGCCCTGGCCCGGCGTGATTACAAACGAGCTCCCGCCGAGCCGGGACATGCCGGCTTGGAACGAGGCGAGCGTGCGCAGCGACGGATTGAAGAACACCAGGCCCAGGATCTTGCCCGCGAGGGCGCGCGGCTCGGGATTTTGCTCGAGCCGGCGTGCCAGCTCGAGCAGCGCCCGCACATCGTCGGGCTCGAGATCGGCCAGATCGAGAAAACGTCTCATGCGGGAAGATCCGCCAGCGCGTCGCGGAGCATGTCTACGTGCTCCTCCTGCAAGATGAACGGTGGCAGCAGCCGCACGACGTTGGGGTCGCCCGCGGTCCCGGTCAGAATGCCGCACTCGAGCAGCTCTGCCTGAACCTGCTTCGCGGGGCGGGTGGTGCGCAGACCCGTGAGGAATCCGGCGCCCTGGTATCCCGTAACCGGGCCCACGACGCACTGCGCGCGAATGTATTCCCCGACGCGTCGCACGTTCTCGAGCAGGCCCTCCGACTCGATGGCGTCGATCACTGCCTCGATCGCGGCGCAGGCCATGGGCCCGCCACCGAATGTCGTCCCCAGCAGCTCCAGCTTCAGAGTCGCGGAGACTGCGGGTCCTGCCAGCAGCGCCGCGCATGGGAATCCGTTGCCGAGCGCCTTCGCAGCGGTGAGCATGTCCGGCGTGATCCCGTACATGTTGGCGGCGAAGGGATGACCGACGCGGCCAACGCCGCACTGCACTTCGTCGAAGATGAGAATCGCCCCGACCTCGTCGCAGCGCTGCCGCAACGCTGCGAGAAAGGGCTGCCCGAGCTCGATGGCCCCAGCCAGGCCCTGCACGGGCTCGACGATGACGGCCGCCGTTTTATCGGTGACGTGCTGGCTGATCGCCGCGATGTCACCGCGAGGAATGAAGCTGACATCGAACGGCGCACGGGGAAACCCGTACCATTTCTGCTGCGCTCCCCAGGTCACCGCGCCGGCGGCCGCGGTGCGGCCATGAAAGCCGCCCTCGATCGCGGCGACGTGGGGCCGCGAGGTCATGCGGAAGGCGAGCTTCAGCGCGTTCTCGTTCGCCTCGGCGCCGCTGTTGACGAAGAAGACGCTCGTGAAGTCGAGCTGCGAGAAGCGGACCAGCCGCTGAGCCGCTCGCACGCGCACCTCCATGGGGACGGCATTCGTCTGAAAGTTGCAGGACTGCGCTTGAGCGGTCAGTGCGCGCGTCCAGCCCGGGTGGGCGTATCCGAGTCCCGCGACAGCGTGTCCTCCATACAGGTCGAGCACGCGCTCGCCCTTGCTGTTCGTCAGCCACACGCCCTGTGCGCGGACGACCTCGAGCGGATATTGAGAGAAGACGGGCGCCAGGTAGTCCTTGACGGGTCCGGCGGATACTGCTGCCGTCGCTCGTGCGTTCATAGCGGTGTGCCTTCAGGTCCAGCCAGGAGCGGGGGCCGTGAGGCCCAGGCTCTCCGGCAGACAGAACATGCGATTCATCCACTGGACAGCGCCACCCGCCGCGCCCTTGTTGAGATTGTCGATAGCGCACATGACGGCGACGGAACGACCATTGGCGACTGCGGAAATATGCGCGTAATTGCTCGTCGCCACCTCCTTGACGCGTGGCGCTCGCTCGCTGACTCGCACGAATGGCGAGTCCGCGTAGAAGTCCCGCAACGCTGCGAGCACTCGCTGTGTATCCAGTGCCGCTTTGAGCGACGCCTGAACGGTAACGTGAATACCGCGCGCGAAGGGTCCGGAGTGCGGTACGAACGCGAAGTCCGCCTCGACACCCGCCGCCGCGCGGGCGCATGCCGCAATTTCAGGGGTGTGCCGATGCGAGAGCGCGTTGTAGCTATACAGATCACTGTGCCTGACGGGGTGATGCGTGCCATCGACCGGCTTGCGCCCGGAGCCGGTGCTTCCCGTGACGCCGGCGACGAACAATGTCGGCGCAATCAACGACAACGCCAGGAGCGGAACGCTGGCCAACAGTGTGGCCGTGGCGAAGCAACCGGGGTGAGCCACGTGAGGCGTTTCCAGCTTCTTCAGGTGCTCGGGTACGGCGCAAGTAAACTCGGCGAGGCGCGCGGGCGCACCGTGCGGGTGTTTGTATACTGCTTCGTACGCCCTGGCCGTGGAGTAGCGGAAGTCGGCGGAAATGTCCACGACGCGAGGTGTCGTGCCAGCCTTCCCGGCGCTCGCCAGCAATGCGTCGATCAGCGAGGCCGAGACACCGTGCGGTGCCGCCGAGAACAGCGCGGTCCGCGGCGTCTCCATCAATGTCTTCTCGATCTCCTTCTGCGAGCGGAATACCGCGCCGGGATAGGCGTGGCCGAGATGAGGGAACGCCCCGGACACCGGCTCGCCAGGCTGACTGTCGGACATGACGGCGGTCAGCTCGAAGATGGGATGAGCTGCGATCAGGCGCATCAGCTCGCCTGCCACATAGCCGGTGCCGCCGAGCACGACAGCAGGAATGCGCTCGCTCATGAGGTTGCCTTGACGCCCACGGCCTCGATCACGCGGTCGCCGAGCGCGGCGCCATCCGTCATCGCGTTGAAAGCCGGAACACCCAGTTGTTTCGTGATGATCTCGACGCCCACCTGATTGTCCGTCGCGGGCCCGGTGACCACGCAGGGCTCGACCCCGAAGCGCTCGCGCAACAACTTCACGCCGCCCCAGGCGGCTACCGGATCATTCGCGGACAGGATCACGCCGGTGAGAGCCGTACGAATGTCAGGGCAGTCCAGGATGGCATCCACGCCGTAAGTTCCCAGGATGCCGTCTCCGAGCTCGAACACGATGACATCGGGCTTGCCGCCTGCCAGCTCGGTCATCATCGAGCGGGTGAGAGCGGGTCCGTTGGTCCTCGTCGTCGAAACGACCCCGAGATCCGTGAAGATCATCGAGCGACGCGCGCCCGCGTCCTCCATCGCGAGAATGTCGCGTCGCAGCGATACGCCGGTTGCCTTGAAGGCATCGATCACCAGGCCACGATGGCGCATGCGGCTGATGACCGCGCATGCCGCCGCCGTTTTCCCGGCTTCCATGCACGTGCCGGCCAGCGCCACGACCGGAACGCCTCGCGTGTCGAGCGGGGCCTCGAAGTTCAGGCGCTGATGGCCGACGCGCGCGGGCACGCCGATACGCTCGCCGAGATACGGGAAGTCCAGCACCACGCCGAGGACGCGACAATCGAACGGCTTGCCTTTGTCCGGATTCACCGAATCGCAGATGCCGAGCACTCCGCCGATGTTGAGCATCTGGATGACATCCCCCGCCTGCAGGGACGGCGGGACGTGTCCCGAGTAGCCGAACAACGCCTTGCGATGGCCGAGCGCGCCCACGACGACATCGCCTTTGCCGACCTTGGCCATGCGGCCGCTCGTCAGCTCCAGCGTGTTGTAGGTGGACTTGTTGTTCAGAACCTCGACGACGACGACCACGCCTTCCTCGGAAGGAATGTCGGGCGAGATCCGCACTTCGTGCGAAAGGCCGCAGGCCTGCGTGACCGAGGCAACTTTGTCAACGACGATGCTGCGCATACCGCTAACCATGTTCACGCGTCCTTCGCTTGCTCGCCCGCGCGGCGATGGAAAACCCCGGTGAGCGACACGATCTTCGAGAAACCGAGCGCATCGGTGGCCGTCCACTCGCCGGCCGCCTCGCCATAGACGCCCTTGCTCGCCTTCATCAGCGAGTACGGCGATTCGACGCCCGCGACGAAGAGATTGCCGGGCCGCAGCAGAATATGCACATCGCCCGTCACGCGCTCCTGGGAGGACAACAACAGGGCCTCGATGTCCCGGCAGACCGGGTCCAGGAGCTGGCCTTCGTGCACGAGATCGCCGTACGGTTGCGCCACGGAGTCCTTGATCCTCTGCTGACGGCCCGTGAGGACCAGCTTCTCGAGCTCCCGATGCGCCGTCAGCAGTGCCTCGGCTGCGGGCGCCTCGAATGCGACCCGGCCCTTGGTGCCGATGATCGTATCACCGAGATGGATACCTCGCCCGATCCCGAAGGGCGCCGCGATGGCCTCGAGCGCTTCGATCATCTCGACGGGAGACAGCGACCTGCCGTCGAGTGCCGTGGGCCGCCCTTTCGTGAAGGAGATGACGTGTCGCTGCGCGGGTCGCGGGTCGGAGAAGGCGTCCCGCGTCAACACCCAGGCACCGTCGGGAATGCTGCCGGTGGACGTCAGGGTCTCGGTGCCGCCGATCGTGACACCCCACAGGCCGCGGTTGATCGAGTAGGCCGCACCGAACGGCGGTACGGGCAGATTGCGCTTCTGCAGATACTCGAGCTCGTCCTGGCGCTTGAAGGCCTGGTCGCGCACGGGAGCCAACACTTCGAGATCCGGCGCGAGGGTGCGCAGCGCCACTTCGAAGCGCACCTGATCGTTGCCGGCAGCCGTGCAGCCATGGGCGATCATGTTGGTGCCGAGCTGGCGCGCCATGCGTGCGATCGTCTGTGCCTGCATCACCCGTTCCGCGCCGACGCACAACGGGTAGAGCTGGCCTCGCTTGACGTTCCCCATGATCAGGAAGCGCAGGACCTGCTCGAAGTAGTCGGCGCGAGCGTCGACCTGATGATGCTCGATCGCGCCCAGGGCACGGGCACGCTCGGCGAGAGTCCGCGCGGCCGCGGCATCGATGCCGCCCGTATCCACCGTGACGGTGATCACCGGCCGGCCCGTGTGCTCGGCGACCCAAGGCACGAGGAAGGAGGTGTCGAGTCCTCCGGAGTAAGCGAGGACGATGGGCTTCGCGCCCGCGGATGCTGCGGTGTTTGGCATGATTCCTAGACTCGAAAGAGCGTTTGCAGGCGGCCGATCAGCTCTTCCTGCGCGCGCGCGGTGGCGGTCGCTATGAATATGGTGTCATCGCCCGAGATCGTGCCGGCGACCTCGGGCCACTCGGCCTTGTCGATCGCGACCGCGACGCTCTGGGCGGCGCCGATGGTGGTCCTGAGAATGGTGATGGACGAGCCTGCACGCTTCAGGCTCCGCACGAACCGGGCCAGCGTGTCGAAGTCGCTGCTCGCACGGCCGCTTCCTTCGGGCGGCAGTACGTAGCGGCCGCTCGCCTTCAGGACGCCAAGATCGCGCAGATCGCGGCTGACCGAGGACTGCGTGACATCGTGCCCTTCCTTCTTCAGCAGGCGCACCAGGTCCTCCTGCTTACGCACGAGGCCGGCACGCAGGATCCGAACGATCGCATCGCGGCGGTCCAACTGTTGAGTATCGGTCAGCACCCGGTCAGGCTCGCATAAATTTGCGCGTATTCTGCATAATCATGCAGACGAAGGCAAGCGCAACCTCAGGCACGCGGAGGTGCCCCGCCGCCTGCCGTGGCGGAGGCTTTGGCAAAAACCATCGCTTTTTGCCAAAGCCGCGCTGGGCCGTGCAGGGACGCACCGGATCCGGCGCTTCGTACTAGACTGCGCCTCATGGATCAGGACCGGCCAAACTTCTTCGCGGGCCCTTACGTGGATCGTCGCGCCGATGTGCGCGAGGCAGCGGACTGGCCAGCGGCGGCTCTCGAAGACCCTGAAACGTTGTTCATGGTCGGACGGGGCACCACGCATCTGGTGCTCACCGACCAGACTCCGCGAATTGCCTTTGTCACGCGTGAGCATCCGGCGGTGCGCGCCGCCGAAGCGGGTCAGCTCGTGCTGCTCGGGTGGTTTCAGGGAGCGCGGTCCGTGCTCCTCGAGCTCGAGCCTGCGCAGCCCTTCACCCCGCCGCCGGGAACCGCTTTCGAGGAGTTGAGGCCGCTGTCGCCGCTGCTCGATGCCGATGAGGCCGGCCTCATGGCATATGCGCGTGCCCTTTCTATCTGGCGCATGCGACAGCGGTATTGCGGTGTGTGCGCACGACCCACTGTTCCGGAACGTGCAGGGCATGTCATGCGCTGCACGAACGTCGAGGAGCCGCACGAGTTCTTTCCGCGGATCGACCCCGCGATCATCGTTCTGGTCTCGGACGGAGAGCACGCGCTGCTCGGCCGGCAACCGGGCTGGCCGTCTGGCCGTTATTCGACGATTGCGGGATTCGTGGAGCCCGGCGAGAGTCTGGAGGACGCCGTGGCGCGTGAGGTGCTGGAGGAAACCGGCGTCGTCGTAACGGACGTGCGCTACGATTCCTCGCAGCCGTGGCCATTCCCTTCGTCCTTGATGATCGGTTTCCATGCGCGCGCCACACCGGGAAGCGCCATCAGTATCGGCACTGAGCTGGAGGATGCCCGATGGTTCGCCCGCGGCGACCTCGAGTCCGGCCGCGGTGCGGTGTTTCCTCCGAATCATTCGATATCGTATCGTCTGATCTCGGCGTGGCTCGCTCGCCAGCGGTAACCCGCGACGATGTGTCTCCTCGTGATCGCCTGGCAGGCGCATCCCCGTTACCGCCTCATCGTTGCTGCGAATCGGGACGAGTATCACGAGCGGCCTGCGGCGCCGTTGAGCAAGTGGCCGCCGCCCGGGGAGATTCTCGCGGGCCGTGATCTGCGTGCCGGGGGCACCTGGCTGGGCTTGGATCGGCAGCGCCGCTTCGCGGTCGTGACGAATTTCAGAGAGCTGCACCAGCCGGTCACCGCGGCGCCGTCACGCGGTGAGCTCATTCCGGACTATCTACGCGGTGGCGCGCGTGCCGGCCGCTTCGTTTCCGCGCTCGCCCCTGCCGCGCCGACCTACTCGGGGTTCAATCTGCTGCTCAGCGATGCCGACTCGTTGTGGTACGCGTCGAATCGAGCGGAGGGCTTCGGGCGCGCGCTGACTGCCGGAGTCTATGGGCTCTCCAATCAGTATCTGGATACCCCCTGGCCAAAGCTGGTGCGCGTGCGCCGGAAGCTCGAGGATTGGCTCACCCGGCCCAAGGAGGCCGATCCCGAAGCGCTGTTTGCCATGCTCGCCGACCGGGCCTATGCCGGTACGGATGACGAGGATCTACCGGAGACGGGGCTGCCTCCCGAGTGGGAGCATGCACTATCGGCTCCATTCGTGAATCACGCAGGTTACGGGACGCGCTGCTCGACCGTCTTGCTGCTCGAGCCGGCCGGGGCGTTTTTCATGGCCGAGAGGCGTTTCGACGCCTCGGGCACACGGACCGGCGAGACCGTGCTGAGGGCGGGTTCCGGCGAGTGGCCCTGATCCATGGGAAAAAAGCGCGCTTTGGCCGGCTGCACGAGCGCGGGCTGTGTCGAGGCTCTAAAATCGCACTCCCTTGAATGCCGCACGTTTAGATGGCGCAGCCCCAATCTCCCCGGCGCGCTCCAGGATCCCGCCTGGCCGCGATGCTCCTCTTGTGGCTCGCGGCCTGCCCGGTGCGCGCGAATGTCCAGGTTGAGATTCATGGGATCGACGACGACGCCCTGCAGGCGAACGTGCTCGCCTACCTGAGCTTCGAGCGTTACAAACACGCCGAGGGACTGAACGCCGATACGATCGAGCGCCTCCACAACAGGGTCGAGCGCGAAGTGCAGGCGGCGCTGCGGCCCTTTGGCTACTACGAGCCACGGGTGCATTCCGCGGTCACGGACGCCGGTCACGGGGACTGGCGGGTAACCATCGATATCGAGCCCGGCGAGCCGGTGCTGGTCGAGGGAGTTGACGTGCAGGTGCATGGCGCGGGTGCTACCGACCCTCTGTTCGAGCGAATCACCGGTAGTCCGCCGATCCACCGCGGTGACCGCCTGAGCCATGCCGCTTACGACGCGCTCAAGGGCGATCTGCAACGCACCGCGGCGACTTACGGCTACCTCGATGCCCGCCTGACCCGGAGCGAGCTCGTGGTCGATCCGGAGCATCGCCAGGCCCATGTGGCCCTCGAATTGCAGACCGGGGAACGCTATCACTTCGGTGTCACGACCATCGAGCAGACGGCAGTCAATGATGCCCTGGTGAGGCGCTTCATACGCTATCACGAGGGCGATCCGTTCGATCTCACGCAGATCCTGCGGACGCAATTCGCACTCGATGACGCGCAATACTTTTCGAACCTGGAGGTGCTGCCGGCCGAGCCGGATCGGCGCGCTCACGTGGTCGCGGTGAGCATCCGCGCCGACCCGAGCCGGCGTAACCGCTATTCCCTCGGCGGTGGTTATGCCACCGACACCGGGCCGCGCGGAACCCTGACCTGGGAGAACCGTCGGATCAATACTCTCGGCCACCGATTCAACGTCGTCGTGGAAGCCGCTCAAGTCACGAAGTACAGCCTGCAGAGCCGGTACATCATCCCGATCGCCGATCCGGCCGTGGACAAGCTGACCTTCGAGGCAGTTGTCGAGCAGCGGGATTGGGGGGACGTCACCACTCGCAGTCAGTATTTCCAGCCGAGCATCACCACGGTCGCGGGAAGCTGGCAACGTGTGTGGTTCGTGAAGGCGATGCGCACCACCGGCGAGTCGCTCGCCGGGAGTCGTACCGATGAGCTGCTCGTTCCCGGGGTCGACTTCGCATCCGTGCCCAAGGGGTATCTGGGAGAGGCGATTTTTCAGCATGGCCTGTTCGTCGAGCTGCGCGGCTCGCACGGCGTCTTCGGCTCGGATTCCAATTTCATCCAGGCGCACGCATTGGGCGAGCGGGTTTTCAATCTCATGCCCAAGTGGCATCTGTTGCTGCGCGATGAGATCGGCGGCACGCTCGTATCGCGTTTCGGCGACCTGCCTACCGTCATGCGGTTCTTCGCGGGCGGCGACAACAGCGTGCGCGGCTTCGGCTACAACGACCTGGCGCCCAGACAGCCCGTCTGCACCACCGATCCGACCACCCACAAGCCACTGCTCACCGGCAGCGGCCAGTGCGTTCAGACGCTGGGCGTGAACGTGGGCGGCAAACATGTCATCACGGGCACGTTCGAGGTCATTCGCGACCTGCCCAGGAACTTCGGGATCGCGGCATTCTTCGACTATGGCAATGCCTTTGATCGCTTCGGCACGCCGCTCGAGTATTCTGCCGGTCTCGGCTTCCGTGTCCGGCTTCCGGTGGTGACTCTGGGAGTGGACGTCGCGCAGCCCCTCTCGCGGGCCGGCGCGAGCCCCCGGTTGCACATCAACTTCTCGCCCAAGCTGTGACCGGCCGATAGCGGGGAATACTGTGCGCCGCATCCTGCTCTTCATCGCCGGTTTCCTGATTCTGCTGGCCGTCGCCGTGCCGAGCGGTGTGCTCTACTACCTGCTGTTCACCGAGGGTGGTCTGCAGTTCATCGTGGCACACGTGCCGCACGAGATCGCGGGCACTCGACTCGACATCGTAAATCCGACCGGAACCATCGCGTCGGTCATGCACGTGCAGCGCGTCGAGATAGATCATCACCTGGTACACCTGCGCATCGAGGGCATCGATGCCTCCATTGCGCTGACGCCGTTGCTGTGGCAGACGGTGCGTGCAAAGAGCTCGCATATCCACGACATCTCCATTCAGCTCAAGCGGCGGACACGGCCGCCGAAACCGTCTGTCCCCGTCTTTCTGCCGAGCGGTCTGCTCATCACGGTAGACCGCCATCAGCTCGATAGCCTGGAGCTGACCCTGGTGAGCGGGCGACACTATCGATGGACGGACTTGTCGGCATCGGGCATCGTGCGTCATCGCACGATCCGCTTCTTCGAGACCAGGGCGAGAACCCAGGAGGCGCTCATCGAAGGGACCGGCGAGCTGCGCGCGGCCGATCCTCTGATCCTCGACCTTCAGAGCCGCGTGCACTGGGCACCCGCTCAACAACCGCCGTGGAGCTTCACAGTCGCCTGCACTGGAGATCTCAAGGATCTCGCGCTCACCGTCGCCACGACCACGCCCTTCCGCTCCGATTTCACGGGTCATGCGCTCGATCTGACAGGCTCCTGGCACTGGCGCGGCAACGCAGTGATCCATGACCTCGACGTGCGCGCCTGGGGCGGCGGCGACTTGTTGGGCCTGATCTCGGGACGACTCGCTCTGCGGGGTAATCAGGATGGGTACTTCGCGAGAGGGCCATTGACGCCGGCGGCTCTGAACGTAGGTGCCTTTGACGCAACGTTCGAAGGCGCGTATGCCGACCACGTCCTCTGGGCGAAGCACATCGAGTTGACTCACCTCGCTTCCCAGGCTCATGCCGCGGGCGCCGGGACGATCACGGTCGTGCGCGGCGGTCCGCGTCTGGACTTGCGAGGCACGTGGCGGGACTTTCGTTGGCCCCTGATCGGGCCGGCGGCTCCAGTACATAGCCCGTCGGGCGACTACACGATCGCCGGTACGTGGCCTTATGCGATACACGCCCATGGGACCGGTATCATCCGCGATCTGCCACCGATGCCGATGACCGTCGACGGTCACCTGGCCAAGGACCGCTTCACGTTCGAGTCCGCGAATGTCGGACTCTACGGTGGCCGCGCGACGCTGCAGGGGAATGCCGTCTGGGCACCGGCGCGCAGTTGGTCTGTTGCCGGACGCTTCATCGATATCGACTCCGGCCAGTTGCGTGCGGACGTCCCCGGCAAGCTCAGCTTCGCCGCCGACGTTGCAGGACAGGGCTTCGAGCCGGACGGTGACTTTACACTCGCCGTGCGGGACTTGAGCGGACGCCTGAGAGGCGTCTCCGCCAGTGGCGGCGGCCGCCTCGCGCGCTCGCGCAAGGCCTGGCTCTTCGATGAGGTTCGGATCGGCCTGGGCCGGACGAGTCTGGCGCTCGACGGCCGCGTCAGTGACTCGCTCGATCTGCGCTTTGCGATCAATGCGCAGGACCTGAGCCTGATCGAGCCGGACAGCCGTGGAGAGTTGCACGCCAGCGGTACACTGCAGGGCACACTCAGGGAGCCCAAGATCGCGGCCGCCGCTCACGCCCGATCGATCCTCCATGAGGGCGTCGCCGTCGGGGCGCTCGACGCGGACATCGACTTCGATCCGAGCGTGCAATTCACGTCGCGAGTCGCCGTACAGATCCATGATCTCGTGTACGCCGGCCGTAAGCTCGACTCTCTGGCTTTCAAGCTCGATGGCAAACCAGCCCGCTATGCCGTGCAGCTCGATGCCAGCGCCGTGGGTCTGGCCGCATCCGTCCAGGCGCTCGGGCCCATGACGGAGGGTGTCTGGCACGGGCGGATGGAAGCGATGGCCGTCACCGGCACCGAGTCGCTGCGATTGAGCCTCGAGCGCCCCGTCGACGTGCTCGTCTCGAGCGACTATATACGCGCTGACTGGTTGTGTCTGGTCGGCAAGCCCGCGAGTATGTGTGCAGATGCGGATTGGAATCCGGCTCGCTGGGAGGTCACCTTCACCGCCAACGAGATGCCGCTCGCGACGGTGACATCGGGCCTGACTCCCGCGGTCGAGTATGGCGGCCGCATCAATCTTCATGCCCGGGTCTTCGGCGGCGGCGCGGAGCCCGCGCAAGGGACCGTGCGTGCCGATCTGACCGACGCGCAGCTCACTCATCGACTGTCGAGCGGCCGCATCGAGCACACCCTCATCGGCTCGGGGCTCGTGTCGATCACTGCAACGCGTCCCGCAATCGCCGTCGAGGTTGGCCTGGAGTCGGGTGAGGTGGGGACGATCCGTGGGAAGCTGGAAGCTCAGCGCAGCGCGGTGCGATGGCAGGACATGCCGGTGCAGGGTGAATTGCACGCTCACACGGAGGCCCTGGGGCTCATCACGTTGTACGTCCCGGACATCGATCGAGCGGCGGGCCATCTCAACGCCGACGTGCGGTTCGCCGGGACGCTGGGCACTCCGTTCGTCGATGGCGCCTTGAAGGTCTCCGACGGTGAGATCGATTTCTACCAGGTGAATCTGGCGCTGCGACAGGTCAGCTTCGAGGCGCGCCTGACTGACAACGGACTGACTTTCGGGGGCTCGACCCACATAGGCTCGGGTACCGCCGAGGCGCGTGGTCAGCTCGCGTGGCGCGATTCGCTGCCCTACGGGAAAGTGCAGCTCGAAGGAGCCAATCTGCGTGTCGTGGATGTGCCGGAGGCACAGATCGATGCGTCGCCGACCCTGACTTTCAATATCGAAGGGCGGCGGATAGAGGTTTCCGGATCGGTTCGGGTGCCCTACGCGAAGATCGTGCCGGCCGACATGACGGGCGCGGTGCGCTCTTCCGCCGACGAGGTAGTGGTCGGACAGGAAAGCACGGATCCCTCGAAGCGCTTCGAGGTGATGAGCACGATCACGTTGTCGCTGGGAGACAAGGTCAGCATCGAGACATCGGGGCTCACAGGCCGCCTCACGGGGAATATCACCGTGCGCAGCGGCTACGACGAGGTTACGAGCGCGACCGGCGAGCTGTCGATCGAAGAGGGGAAATACCTCGCTTACGCGCGCAAGCTCGACATCGAGCGGGGCCGCCTGATCTTCACGGGCGGCCCGATCGGCAATCCGGGCATCGATATCCGTGCGATCAAGGTATTTCCCGATGTGACTGCGGGTGTGAACGTTCGCGGCACGCTGTTGCAGCCGCGCATGAGCTTCTTCTCCGAGCCTTCGCTGCCCCAATCGCAGATCGTGTCGCTCATCCTCGCAGGCGGAGGGCTCGAGACGGCGCAGAATCGCCAGTCAGGCACCGAGGCGCTCGCTCAGGGCGGCGCGATACTCGCGCAACAACTGGGCTCGAGGATCGGGATCGAGGATGTCAGTCTGGAGTCCGATCTGCAGAACGAGACCTCGCTGGTTCTGGGGAAGTATCTTTCGCCGCGCTTCTATGTCAGCTACGGAATCAGCCTCACCGAGCAGTTGAATGTCTTCAAGATGAGATACAGTCTCGGAGATCACTGGACGGTAAAAACCGAGGTGGGACAGGCGCGCGGGGCTGATCTCGTCTTTACGATCGACAAGTAGAAGCGTCTCGACATGCGTCCGGTCTGCTGCGCGCATTCAGACGTGCAGTATCCCGTGCGTGGATACAATCGCATGTTCCGACAAATGTCATGAAAGGCCTGGATTTGTGGGTTCCCAGGCCCGAGCTCGCCTGTTGAAATGCCGTTTTCCCGGGGAAGGGAAGGCGTAGAATTCAACTGTGTGAGGATGAATGGTTGCCGCGATGACACAGGGCAGTACGGATGAAAGGCTGGCTCGACTGGAATCGAATGTCGAGCACATACAGAAAGACGTTACCGAGTCGAGGACGGATGTCCGTAGGCTCGACGCCAGAATGGAGGCGATGGGGGAGCGCCTCGAGGCCAAGATGTATGCGATGGGGGAGCGTCTCGAGGCCAAGATGTATGCGATGGGCGCGAGTCTCGAAGCCAGGATGTACACGATGCAGGGCGGTCTCGACACCAGGCAGAATAGTCTCGATGCCGCCATCAACGCGCTTCGAGTTGAAATCGTCAGGAGATCGCTGGGCGATCGCATCTGGACGCTGCTGATGAACGGCGCAACGCTCGGAGTCATGGCGCACGGATTCAAGTGGATCTGACCGACGCGCCAGCGCAAGGTCATCGGCAGGTTCTGCAGGCCGCGGAGGTTGTTGTTCAGCACGAAGACGGGCGCGCCGATCTCGAACGAGTCGACTCGCGCCGGCGTCCAACGCTCATGTTATCGGGCCGGACGCCAACGTCAGGCTCGGACGTCGACGAGGTCCCCTTCATCAAAGAGGTACGGTGCAGTCTCTTGCGCCAGTCGCCAAGCGGTTTTTCCACGAAGCGCCGCATGATGTCGGCAAACAGAAAACTGGCCGCGAGCGCCATCATGCTCACGAGCATCCACGACGCGTGGGGCAAAAGGCGGTAGAAGACTCCGAGGAGTCCGTCATGTACCAGATAGAGGACGTACGAGACCGACCCCACATAGACCATGACCGGGCCATTGAGCCAGCTAAACAGGCCGGTGTCCGAACGCTGAATGGCGAGCCAGAAGATCGGCACCAGCGCCCATATCTCCAGGGTATATCCAAGTGTGTCTCTGAACCACTGCGCGCGACAGACGAGACAGCCGGCGATGACCGCAACGCAGACAACGACCAGTATGAGCTCGGGGATGGCCCGCGCCGGGGTCTTGGCAAGCAGCCAGGGATTGAAGTCGGAGACCGCCAGGGCGCAGCCGATCAACAGTGCGTCCATGCGGGTGTCTGTGGCGTGTTCGATGTAGGTCTGATCCTGCCATAGCACCCATATCGTTGTGCGCCACGCCAGCACGGTCAGGCAGACCGCTATCAGCGTCAGCGTCTGGCGCGACCCGCGCACGAAACGCTTCAGCGCCAGGAATCCCAGCGGAAACAGCAGGTAGAAGTGTTCTTCAACTGCCAGCGACCAGAGGGGGCGGGTCCCAAGCGGGCTGTGATCCACGGGATTGAACGCGAGATAGTAGTTTCCGACATAGAACGCGTAAGCGAGCATCGGTTTGCCGTTCAGATGAGCCTTGAGTATCCCTGTCTGATGGATCAGCGCAACCACGATCAGCCAGATATACAACGGAGGAAACAGGCGCAGACAGCGCCGCAGGTAGAAGCTACCGAGATGCACCGTACGGGTTGACTCGTATTCCTGCCGCATCAGCGTCGTGATCAGGAAGCCGGACAGCACGAAAAAAACGGTCACTCCGAACATGCCCGGGAATATCTGCGGGTAGCTCGTCAGCGCCAGTGCGTGCGACAGAAACACGACGCCGAATGACAGAGCGCGGATACCGTTCAAAGAGGGAATCTGACGAGCGTCCGCTGCAGCGCTGTTCATGGCTTGGCTGCCGCGATTCGGAAACGACATGGCCGGTCATGCGGCGACCAAGGCCGGCCGATCTGCAATATTCGGAGCATCTCGCGAGCCTCCCTCCGCTGGTGCCCGTCTTCTGAAGATTTCCCCTGCCGAAAGAGGATAGCGTCCCTGTGCGCCGGTTGCCAGTCAAGCTTACGGTATTCGCCCTGGCGGTTGGGTTATAGGAGATGCGCGCGGCGTGTGCACGTTTCAAACGACTTTCACTGTCAACCGACGCGGGGACCCGGCAGAGCTTCACATAAGACAACCCCGGCAGGGACCGCATCGGAGGCGGCCGCAGGGTCATGGGAGATTTCAGCCGCTCCGCACTGCCGATGCGAGGCAATGCTGACAGAGCAGCGCGCGGATCGGGAACGTCTCCGCCACCACCAGGCTGCCGCACTGCGAGCACTCGGCCATCTTGATGAGATCCGGCCGGCTGAGCGACATGACGAGAAAGACGGCGTGCTCGAAGGAGATCTGTGCCGAGGGCAGGAGCGCCCGGTACGCCTCAAAGGCACAACAGACCAGCTCGCCTCGGGCGACGCTCGCGACCGCGTTGCTCGCTTGCGGGCTGGAATGAGCTGCGACCGCCCCGACCAGATACAGGTAGCTGGCCAACGCCGCGGTCTCCTGTTGGAGTCGCGTCGAGCGGATGAAGTAGCCTGCCTGTCGCGGGGACTTCCCGCGGTGCCGTGGTGCTGCGTGCGTTTCGCGGCTCACGTACGAGCGATAGAGGTTGCGAATCCGGTCGTCCGTGAGGCCAGTCCAGGTACGGATCGTGCGGGTGCGGGCCTCGTGCCGCAGGAACCTCAGCGCGAGCTCGAGACTCGAGCGCTCGCGGCTGTAGCGATCATCGCAGATGCGCATTGCTCGCGCGCCTCCTGGGAAAGGGAGCGCTATCCTGACTCCGTGACCTCGCGAAAGCAGTCGATAAAACTGAGGAAAATGGGGCGAATTGCCGGCTGCGCGCCGCGCGCCGATCGAAGAGCATGGGTCGTGGCGCCAGGGGGCGCTGATGTCATGGCATTTCAAAATGGACGAAACAGCTTCGAGGCGGCTGGATGGGGCCGCGCCGTGGACGCAGGCCGACCTGCTGGACTACCTGGCCGATCTGAACGAGCAATGTCTGGAGTTGATTGCGGAGCACCTGATGGCGCGTGCCCCGTTCGCACAGTCGTTCGGGCACGAGCTGACCGATCTGTGGCGCAACCTCGATGAGGGTGCGCGCCGCCGCCTGGCGGCGTGTCCCTATCTGCTGCTCGATGTTGGTTTCGCCGACTCGTGGCGCTGGCACCGAGCGAGCGCGTCGGTCGTGGCCGACCGGGAGCCGGTTCAGTTCACGAGCCTGTTTTCAGGACCGCAGGCGGCGATCGTCGGGCGGCAGGTGTTCCTGTATGCGTGGTATCTGGCGAGAACGCGGCCGATCATTGCGCGCATGCTGCTGGGTGCGCCGGCACATTGCGTGCGCCTGATAGGCGCGTGCACGCTGCGGCAGATCTTCGAGCTCGCCGAGCGCCACCCCGGCTGGCTGCGAATGCGCTGGCTGGACCGCCTCCCCGTCTGGCGCGAGCTGCTGACCAGTGCAATATCGGGAGAGGGAGCGGCAATCGAGCGCGCGCGGATGCACGGGCTGCAATTGCTCGCTGGCGACCTCCGCGTCGCGGCGTTGGGGATCGGGGGAGAGATGCAGACCGGGACGAGCAGCGCGCGCGCCGCCCGTCCCGGCTCGTAGCGGTTACTTGGCCAGCTGGAACAGCGTCGAGGGCACCCAGCCCTCGTTGCCCAGCTCGTCGGTCACCTTCCAGAACATCTTTTCCTTTTCACCGGAAGGGTACAGCGTCATGCCGGGATCGAGATCGCGCACGACCTTCGACTTGATGTTGGGTTGCTCGTACATCTTGCCGGGCTTGGCCATGGTGACCGACTGCTGAGCGTTGTCTTCCTTGGCGTTCAGCGACATACCCTTGATGTCGGTCACGAGCTTCGTGTAGGCATCGAGGTACGCCATCGCGACGACCTTGCCGATCTCGGTGTTCGCATAGCTGCTCGCGCCCGCCGCGGCGAATCCGCCGAAGAAGGCGCCTCCGCCGGCTCCCCAGCCGAGGTCCGTCTTCTTCGAATGGCCTTGCTCGAGAGCGACTTGCTCCGTCGAGCGCACGTCCGTCAGTGTGAGCACGACGTCAGCCGTCTTGCTCTTGAGGCTGACCCCGCCGACGACCGCGCCGGCCACGCCGCCCAACATGCCTCCGAGGAGACCGCCGATGCTCTTGCCGCCGGAGTTGTTATTCTTCATCGCGACGTCGGGAACCAGCACATAGTCGGCAGCCTTCATCTGACCCTTGCCGATGTTGGAGCCGCCGCGCATCTCGCCGGAACCCGCCAGGGCCCGCTCCTGCTGCGCGGCCGCGAGTCCCTTGCCGCGATCCAGCAGCGTGAAGCACTTGGACTGGGAGACGTAGACCTTGATCAGCGCCTCGGGGGATTCCAGGTTGTAGGCGAGCCACCATTTGTTCTCGGGCTCGGTGACCGCCAAAGAGCCGATCTTCTTGTCGCACGTCGGAACCTGAGGCGCCGCCTGGTCTTCTGCGAGCGCACCCGCGGCGGCGGAAAGTCCAGCTATTCCGAGTGATACCACGAGGGCATGCCTCAGCTTGTTGTGCAGCACCGTGAGCTCCTCCCGATCGACAGTTGTAGTACGACAGGCCCGCGAGCGCGACAGGCGATTTTTGCCTGCATCGACGCAGCTTCCGGGCGCGCCGTAGTCTAAGCCCAAGCCCAGCGGATTGACTACCGTTTGCCTCCCGCGGAAAAGGTTGCTTCCGTAACCGGCCCTACTGGACCGGAGCGGAGGCGCCGGGTTTTCCGGTCAATGTCCAGAGCCTCATCGACGGCTGCCGGAACCGGGGCTGGCCGGTTGCCCAGGTCCTCACGAAGCGGCCCCGGACGATCC
>DATEJM010000037.1:0-4423 GCA_035277965.1 Steroidobacteraceae bacterium
GTGCCGACACTGATCGGTACATTCGCTGGTCGCTGGCTGGATGGGTATTTTGGCAGCGGGATCTTCTGGACCCTGGGACTGCTGGTCGCGGGTCTTGCGTTGGGGTGCGCCTTGGCGTGGCGGAGGATGCACAGCGAATGAGCCACTCACTGACGGTCGGGCCTTTCGCGATGCTGCTGGGGCTGTCAATCGCGGGATTCGCGCTCGGCCTCCTATACTTTGAGGCGCTGCGACGAACGATCGAGAGATTCGCGCAAGGGGCCGGCTGGCTCGAGCCCGTTGCCCTCACCGTCGGCCGTATTGGAGTTGCGGCCTGCATCCTTTTCGTTGCCGCCCGAGTGGATGCGACGGCCTTGTTGAGCACTTTCGTGGGATTCATGCTGGCGCGGACGCTCGCAATCCATCGCTCGAGGAAGGCTGGCTAATGGGAGGCTCGCCACTCACCAGCACCCCGCTGTTTCACCTGGGACCGGTCGCAATCACGCGCCCCGTCGTAACGACGTGGATCATCATGCTTGCGCTGTCGGCGAGCTGCCGCTTCGTGACGCGCCGCTTGCAAATGATGCCCGATCGTCGCCAAGCAGTACTCGAGAGTCTGGTGCTGGGGATCGCTCAACAAATCGAATCCATCATCCACAAGGACGCACGGCCGTATATACCGCTGCTTGGCACGCTCTTCATCTACCTGGTCGCGGCGAATCTTTGCGGGGTGTTGCCCGGCGTCGAGCCGCCAACGGGGAAGCTGGAGACCCCGCTTGCGCTCGCACTGATCGTATTCTTCTCGGTGCACTTCTTCGGCGTTCGGGCACACGGCCTACGCGGCTACCTGGCCAGCTTTGCGAAGCCGAAACTCATCATGCTGCCCCTCAATATCCTGTCCGAGGTAACACGGACCTTCTCGTTGATGGTGCGGTTGTTCGGCAATGTCATGAGCGGCGAATTCGTGATCGCGCTGGTCATTGCGCTGGCGGGGCTGTTCGTTCCCGTCCCGCTCATGGTCCTGGAGCTGCTGGTCGGACTGGTTCAGGCCTACATCTTTACCGTACTTGCAACGGTGTTCATCGGTGCCGCCATAGGCGGCGAGCGGACCTAGAGGAAGTGTCATGGACCCCAAGGTTATTTCCATTATCGGCGCGGCGGTCGCGGTTTCCATCGGCTCTATCGGGCCGGCGCTTGCTGAGGGCCGCTCGGTTGCCGCCGCGATGGAGGCCATAGCACGTCAGCCGGAAGCCTCGGGCACCATCTCGCGGACGCTCTTTGTGGGACTCGCCATGATCGAAACCATGGCGATCTACTGCCTCGTTGTTGCGCTGCTGTTGCTCTTCGCTAACCCCTACGCGCATTAGTCATGCATATCGACTTGTCGACGCTGCTACTCCAGACGGTGAACTTTGCCGTGCTGGTGTGGCTGTTGCACCGATTCCTTTACCGGCCGGTCCTGCAACTGATCGATGCTCGCAAGGCCGAGGTACAGCGGCAATTCGACGCCGCGAAGACAGCACAGGAGCAAGCTTCGGCACAACTGGAGGCGGCGCGAGCCGACTATGCCTCTCTTGCGGCGCAGCGCGAAGCTTCAGTAAAAGCGGCCGCGGCACAGGCACAGGAGACCGCACGCGCCGTGCGAGCACAGGCGGAGCAGGATGCGCGTGCACTGCTCGCAAGTGCGCACGAATCGGTCTTGGCGGAGCGGGAACGGGTGTTGGAGGAGGCGCGCCGGGTCGCACTCGACCTGGGTGCGGAGTACGCCCGGCGACTGCTCGCGGAGGTACCCATGGCGCTGCGTGATGAAGCCTGGATCGAGCGGATGGAGCAACACCTGAAGAGGCTTCCCGCGACACACCTCGAGCCGATTGTTCGCGAGCTGGAGAAAGGCGGCGTGGTGACGGTAAGCACCGCAAATTCATTGTCCGCGGCGACCCAGGCCGACTGGAGCGGCCGGTTGGCGCGGATACTGGGATGTGGTCGTACCGTATTTGAGGTCAAACCCGAGCTTGTCGCAGGAGCGGAGCTGCATTTCCCAACGGCAGTCTTGAGCTTTTCGTGGCAGAGCGCGCTGGCGGCATTGCGTTCCAAGGTCACAGAGAATGCCGGACCTGGTTGACGACCTACGCGCGTGGGCCTCACGCGGCCGTGACCGCCTCGGCACGCTCTCACTCGAGCCTCGGCTCGAGCAGATCGGGCGCGTCGCACGGATCGGAGACGGCGTTGCCGTGGTTCAGGGGCTCCCCGACACGCGACTGGATGAGCTGCTCGTCTTCGAGGGTGACGTTCACGGACTCGCTGTGGATCTCAGCGATGACGCCATAGGCTGCGTTCTCCTGGGTGACGCAAGCGGCATACCGGCGGGGAGCATTGTCCGGGGCAGCGGCGGAGTGGCGCGGGCACCCGTTGGCGACGCCCTGCTTGGCAGGGTTATCGATGCACTGGGGGCTCCGCTCGATGATGGCAAGCCGCTCGAGAACGTGCAGTACTTGCCGGTCGAGCAGCCTGCTCCGGCCATCATCGATCGTTCCCTCGTAACGCAGCCGCTTGCGACAGGACTATTGGTCATCGATGCCATGATCCCACTTGGCAGGGGTCAGCGGGAGCTCATTATCGGCGACCGCGGAACCGGCAAGACCGCAATCGCGGTCGACACGATCATCAATCAGCGCTCAAGCGATGTGATCTGCGTGTACGCGGCCGTAGGACAGAAGGCATCCTCGGTCGCTCGTGTCATCGAGGCGGTGCGCCGCTACGGAGCGCCGGAGCGCTGTCTGTTCGTAGTGGGCGAAGCTGATGCGCCACCGGGCCTGCAATGGCTCACGCCTTATGCAGCTTGTAGCATGGCCGAGCACTTCATGGCGCGCGGTCGCGACGTGCTGCTGGTCATCGACGATCTCACCAAGCACGCTGCCGCTTACCGACAGGTCTCACTGCTATTGCGTCGGCCTCCGGGGCGCGAGGCTTATCCCGGTGATATTTTCTATATCCACTCTCGCCTGCTGGAGCGGGCGGCAAAGTTGGCACCCGAGCGCGGAGGAGGCTCGCTCACGGCATTGCCCATTGCAGAAACTCAGGCCGGGAATATCAGCGCTTACATTCCAACGAACCTGATCTCGATCACCGATGGCCAGATCTACCTGGAACCCCGTCTTTTCTACGAGGATCTGAAGCCCGCAGTCGATGTCGGGAAAAGCGTCTCACGCGTCGGCGGTAAAACCCAGGCAGCCGCTCTCAAGACTCTGGCAGAGAGCTTGCGCCTCGAGTACGCGCAATTCCTCGAACTCGAAGTCTTCACGCGTTTCGGCACCATGGTCGATGAGCGCACCCGCAAAGTGATCGAACACGGCCGGCGCATCCGTGCTGTGCTCGGTCAGCCACAATTCTCGCCCCTTCCACTTGCCGTGCAGGTCGCACTTCTGTCCGCACTGAACGACAATATTCTGGATGACATTTCCCTCGATCGGATTGCCAGCTTCCGCGGAGCGCTCGCAGATTGGCTCGGTACCCAGTGCCCGGACGTTCTGACACTCGACGAGAAGTCGGGACAACTGTCCGCAGATCTTCGGGAGAGACTCAATGTGAGTCTGCTCCTCCTTGCGCAGTCCATTATGGCCCCAAAGAGCGCACGCGAAGGGTCTGTGGCATGACGTGCCTGGCGGATATTCAGCGCCATATGGCGAGCATGCGGGAGCTGACCGACATTGTTGGAGCGATGCGCTCTCTTGCTGGGATGCGCCTGCAGGAGACCCAACAGGTATTGCGGAGCATCCGTCGATATCGCGAGTCAACGGCGCAGGCAGTTAGCTCTGCGCTGCTGCTGATGCCTACACCGGAGCCTGCGTCCCGGACGAATGGCAGCAGCAGGACGATCATTCTCTGCGCGGCCGAGCACGGCTTCGTGGGCAGCTTCAATGAGCGCCTGGTCGAGTCAGCACTAGAAAGCAACGCTCAGCTCTTCGTTCTGGGAAGCCGGGGTGCCGGCCTGGCGAGCGAGCGCGGCCAACATCTCGCGTGGTCCCGTGCAATGCCCACGCATGTCACGGCCGTGCCGGACTCCATAAATGCTCTGACGCGGGAGCTCTACCGGCGAATTGCCAGAGGCGAGATCTCGCGCGTCGAAGTGGTCTTCGGTCGCTATCGTCAGGGCGCCAGCACGTCTATCGAGCGACGGTTGCTCCTGCCGCTAGACACGAATTCGCTCGCACCCGGGCGAGCGCGGCGAGCGGTCCTGCACAATCTGCGACCCGATTTGCTACTCGAGAAGCTGATTGAAGAATATGTGTTCGCCATGCTGACGGAGGCGGCCGTCGAGTCAATAGCGAGTGAGAACGCGGCACGCTTTGCAACGATGGAGTCCGCGCACGAGAACATATCGAAACGACTCGCGGAGCTGACCCAGGACGCGCGCATCGCGCGGCAAAGCGAGATCACATCTGAG
>DATEJM010000038.1:0-5607 GCA_035277965.1 Steroidobacteraceae bacterium
TCTCCTCGGGGTGCGCGGAGGAAAAAATCCGCCCCAGATCACTGCTGCGAGGAGGCTGCTTATCTCAGTGTCGATGCGTCCTGCGCCCGCGGCCGTGCAGGCGCGGCAGGTTTATTCTTGTTTTCCCGGCCGAGTGTGAGCCCGGAATAGGCCCGAAGTGGTGCCGACTTTACAAAAGGAAGTCCGGTCTGCCGTAGAGTGAGAACGCGGCCCAGTCATAAGATAGGCCGGTCACCTGGTCAAGTTGCGCCTGACGGAGCGCGCCCGCCGCCGGCAGATGCTCGACCAGCAAGTGGCGATAGAAATGTTGCATGAACCTCGCGGTTGCCCGATCGTCGACACGCCAGTACGTCGCGATGACCGTAGCGGCTCCTGCCTGGAGAAAGGCCTGGGCGGGGCCCAGCACTCCTTCTCCCGGCAATAGCCGCCCGCGCGATGTATCGCAAGCGCTGAGCACGACCAGGCCCGCATTTAACTTCAGGTCGAGAATATCGAGCAGGCCGAGTGTCGAGACCGTTCTGTCTCCGCTCACCTCGGGAGTCAGCGCAAGGGCTGACAGCCGAGGGCGCTGAGCGTCCACACGGGCATGTGTTGCGATGTGCAGCAGGTCGAGCGTGCCGGAGATCGAGTGCACAGCGCTCGGCACCGCAGCGCACCGCCTGTAGGTATGCACCACTGCTGTCCGACGTGACACCCGTAACAAGTCGACCGCGGCTTGGATCTCGGCGCGGCTGCCGGGCAAGGCCGGGAGCGATTCGGTCCAGTCGGGGCCAACGTTATGACTGCGGACGGTAGCGGTGGGTTGCCGCCCTGCAGCGCACTCCCGTTGCCAGTCGGCCACCCTGAATACCGGGTCGCCGATCAGCACCGCGCGCGGGACACTCGGAGCTCTGCCAGGGGGGCGCTGCGAAGCCAGCAGGAGCGCTGATGGCGCCAGTGACGTCTCCGCCTTCTGCACAACGAGCTGATTCGAAGCGGCGGACCACGGTAGAACGCCGAATGGAATGGTATGCAGTGCGTCGTCCGGTACGAAGATGATCCTTTTTGAGGACAACCTCGATGCTATCGGCCACAGTATCCGCTCCGCCAGCCGGGTCGCGGCGGCGCGCACTTCCATCAGGGGCGACTCGGCGCTCTGTAATTTCTCCCGCAGTTCCGCGGCCGCCGCGCCGATGCCCCGCAGCTCTCCGAGGCTGGCGACTTCCACGCGGTCGCCCTGTATCACGAATGCGTACATGCTACGCGTGCCGGCCGCGTACTCGACGAGCACCGCGTCCATTCGTTGCAGGGAGCGCGCTAGATCCGCCGGGTCGAACGGTTTCGACGCCGGCACCTCCCGCAGCGCCACCGCGTCCAACTGGTCGATGAGTCGTTCGACCGTGGTATGCGGGCCCGTGGCTGCCAGAGCGGACACATCACGCAGCAATCGCTGGTAACGTGCTTGCGGCGCACCGCTCGGCGTTGCGGCGTCCTCGAGCGTCGCCTGAGAGAGGGCATACCGCAAGCTGCGGGCCTTGCCATGCTCGGCTGTCGCAAAAGCGATGCGCGCCGCGTCCTGGTCAGCCTTGGCTGCCTGCAGCTCGATCAGCTCGGCGAAGACGTCATGTTGGGTCGCGAGATACGTTGCGCGCTGCTCGCCATCGAGTGCGTCGATAGGGACGGCGGCCACCAGATCGGCACCCACTTTCAGGATGCGTGCGCCGCGCTCGGCCTGGCCTGAGAGGCCATAGGCTCGAGCCAGGAGGCGCAGCGAGGCGATCGTCTGCTCGATATCGCCGCCCTTGGCTGCCGTCCGCAGCTCGGCGGCCGCGCCGTTCACGGCTGCAGCCGCATCACCGGCCAGGAGCGCGGCAGCGACGATCCCCAAGCGCGCCACGCTCAGATGATAGTAACTCGGTGGCAAGTGCGTAGCGGTTCCTATTCGCACGCTCTTCTCGAACTGCGAGCGCGCACCTTGCCAGTCGTTCTTGCCGAGCAACACGGTGCCGCGCGCTTGAGCGAGCCGAAGTTGCATCACAGAATCCGTTGCGTAGGGCTCGTCGGCATCGAGGCATCGCTGCGCTTCATCGAGGCGGCCCTCGAGCGAGAGCGCCTGGCCGATGCCCAGCAGGGCGTTGGAGATGATCAGGCGGTTCTCGGCGCCGAGATCCGCCGAGTCGAGAGGACGCTCGCACAGCGGCGTTCGTCCTCGCTCTCCGGCATTCACCCTGCCGCGAAAGAGCTCGGTACACGTCGCACTCGCAGCTCGCTGCAAAGTGTTCTCAGCATCGCTGAGCGATCCCGTTTGCAGGAGGAGAGTGCCCGTTCGCGCCAGACTTTTGCGCACACCGGGGCAGTCCGCTAGCCGGATGTACAACTGCATGGCTGTCGCGGAGGACTGCTCGCTGTCGCCGAGGAGTCCGGCGGTGCCCTGCGTGAGACTGAGGTTGTTCCAGATGGCCGCCGCGAGCTGCGGGTCGAGCCCCGGGGGCAGGAGGCGCAATGCCTCTTTCGAGGCTTCGAGGGCGGTCGCGAGGTCGTTGTGCTCCAGGGCGAGTGCTGCGAGGTTCTGTCTCGCCATAGCCTGGCAGTCCCAGTCCTGCAGCTCACTGCAGCGCCGCGCTGCCTGCTCGAAAATTGCCCGGGCCTGATCCTGCTCGTTCAGCAGGTACTCCAGGAAGCCTGTCATGATGTCGAGACGGGGGAGCTCGCGCGCAGCGAGCGGATCGGCACTCTCGCGCACACGCGCGCCTGCAAACAATCTGCGCACCTCGGGCTCGACCTCCTTCGCCTCCGCGCCGGGCATGTCGAGCAGGGCCTTGCCCTGCAGCCCCGAGAGCAGGCCGACGGTCAGAGAGTCATCGGAGGAAGATTGCTCGGCGCGTGAGCGCTCGGCCTCCTGGGCGCGATGCAAGTCAGCCAGCGCTTCAGAGGCGAGGGCATATGCGTCGCGTTTGCGATCGAGCCTGAGGTAGGCGAGCTCCGCCAGCGCCTGGCGCGCTATCGAAGAGCGCCGAAAGTCGTGCACCCCATCGAAACCATCCACCGCCACCAGATAGCTCGCGAACGCCCGATCCCACGCGTGGCTCTGCACGGCCCGGCCACCCATCGCGAGCGCCTCCTCAGCCGCCGCATGACTGCGCTCGGAGTCCGGTATCACCTGCGCTGATACGCACGCTTCGCCGCTGATCTGCGGTGAGTCCTCGACCGTGAGGGTGAGGCGATGAGGTTGCGAAGCTGCGGTCCGGGTCGTCAGTACGATGTGGCCGAAACGCTCGACAGGCGATGCGGCGGCCGTGCTCTTGTCACCGTCCAGTGTCGCGATGATCGAGATGCCACGCTCCTTGACCCAGACGCGCAACATACCAGCCGCGGACGGCGTGAACTTGAGCGGAGTGTCGCTTCCGGCATGAACCCGCATGCACTCGAACTGTGGGGGGCGCGTCTCGCCACCGTCACGGCAGGCGGCGACCGCAATGCTCGCCACCGTGACCGCCACGAGCGTCGCGAGTCCCGGTGAGCTCCCGGTGCCCATACGCTTGCCTCCTCCTGTATGCTCGCGAGCCGCAAGGCCAGGTTTGCGAGGCACACTCATGGCGAACAAGAATATCGAGTCCGTGTTGCTGGAGGAACGCTCGTTCGCGCCTTCGGCCGATTTCTCGTCTCGGGCACGTGTAACGCCATCCGAGTTTGAGCGGTTGCGACGCGAGGCGGCGCGCGACCCCGTAGGCTTCTGGGCAGATCTGGCACGCAAGGAGCTTACCTGGCATACCGCCTTCACACGCGCCCTGGATGACTCGGACGCACCCAACTTTCGGTGGTTCGCCGATGGACGCCTCAATGTGTCGTTCAATTGTCTCGATGTGCACGTCCCAGGGCGTGGAGACAAGACGGCCATTATCTTCGAGGGCGAGGGGGGTGACACGCGCCGCCTGAGCTATCGGGAGTTGCACGCGGAGGTATGCCGTTTTGCGCGCGCATTGCGCGCTCAAGGTGTCGAGCGTGGCGACCGCGTCGTCATCTACATGCCGCTGATCCCCGAGACCATCGTTGCGATGCATGCCTGCAATCGCATCGGCGCCATTCATTCCGTGGTGTTTGGTGGATTCTCGGCCCCGGCTCTGCGGGATCGCATCGAGGATACGAAGGCGCGCATGCTGATCACCGCCGATGGAGGCTGGCGCGGCGGACAGGTCGTCGAGCTGAAGGCGGCCGCGGACAAAGCTCTGACAGGGGGATGCCCGAGCATCGAGAAGGTGATCGTCTATCGCAGAACCGGCAAACCGATCCCCATGGAGTCGCCGCGTGACCTGTGGTGGCACGACGTGATCGATGGCGTGCCGCCGACCTGCGAGCCGGAGTGGGTGCACGCCGAGCATCCCCTGTTCCTCCTCTATACCTCGGGCTCGACCGGCAAGCCCAAGGGCATTCAGCACGCGAGCGGCGGCTACCTGTTGGGCGCCAAGGTCACCAGTCAGTGGGTATTTGATTTCCGCGAGGACGATGTCTTCTGGTGCACCGCGGACGTGGGTTGGATCACGGGGCACAGCTACGTGGCCTACGGCCCCCTTGCCGCAGGCGCAACCGTGATGATTTACGAAGGAGCGCCTACGACGCCGGATCCGGGCAGATTCTGGAAGATCTGCGAGACCCATCGCGTCACGATCTTCTATACCGCGCCGACGGCGATCCGAGCGTTGATGAAGCTCGGTGAAGAGTGGCCCGCCCAATACGACCTTTCGCGCCTGCGCCTGTTGGGCAGCGTCGGCGAGCCCATCAACCCCGAAGCATGGATGTGGTACCACAAGACGATCGGGCGCGAGCATTGCCCCATCGTGGACACCTGGTGGCAGACGGAGACGGGCGCCACCATGATTTCACCGCTGCCCGGCGTGACCGCCACCAAGCCTGGCTCGTGCACTCAGCCTCTCCCGGGTATCGAGGCCGACATCGTCGATGACCATGGCGAACCGGTGACTCAACCCGATGCCGGCGGTTACCTCGTCCTGAAGAAGCCCTGGCCGTCGATGCTGCGCACGATCTGGGGCAACAACGACCGCTACATCGCGGCGTATTGGGAGAAGTTCAACAAGCGCTACTACGTCGCAGGCGACAGCGCTCGTCGCGACAAGGATGGTTATTTCTGGATCATGGGCCGCATCGACGATGTCCTGAACGTTGCCGGTCACCGTCTGGGCACCATGGAGGTCGAGTCCGCGCTGGTGTCGCACCCCCGGGTCGCCGAAGCCGCCGTCGTCGGGAAGCCGCATGAGATCAAGGGCGAGGCGGTGTTTGCATACGTCGTCTGCCGCGGACAGCGACCTACAGGAGACACGACCGGATTCGTCCAGGAGCTGCGCGCCTGGGTGGGCGAGCAGCTGGGCGCCATCGCCAAGCCCGATGAGATCCGTTTCGCCGACAATCTGCCGAAGACGCGCTCGGGCAAGATCATGCGCCGCCTGCTGCGAGCGATCGCTCGCGGCGAGAAGATCACTCAGGACGTCTCGACCCTGGAGAATCCCGCGATTCTCGACCAGTTGCGGGGGGTGGATCCCGGGCGGCCGGCGGCCAAGCCCTCCAAGGCGAAGCGCGCTCGCCCCTCGAAGAAGAAGGCCCCCGCCGGCAAGC
>DATEJM010000039.1:0-24475 GCA_035277965.1 Steroidobacteraceae bacterium
TGCCGGTGGGACTCCAGATCGTGGGTCCCCATTTCAGCGAGGACAAGTTGCTGAACGTGGCCCATCTCTTCCAGCGCGAGACCGATTGGCATACGCGCGTGCCGGAGCGTTATTCATGACGGAGCCTCGCAACTCGTCCGAGTGGGAAACAGTCATCGGGCTGGAGATTCACGCCCAGCTGGCGACGCAATCCAAGATCTTCTCCGGCTCCTCGATCGCCTACGGCGCACCTCCCAACAGCCAGGCGAACCTGGTCGATCTGGGCTATCCGGGCGTGTTGCCGGTGTTGAATGGCGAAGCCGTGCGCATGGCGGTGAAGTTCGGGTTGGCCATCGGCGCACGCATCGCGCCACAGTCGGTGTTTGCCCGGAAAAATTACTTTTATCCCGATCTGCCCAAGGGCTACCAGATCAGCCAGTACGAGTTGCCCATCGTGGCCGGCGGGTCGATCGACATCGTTCTCGATGACGGCGCGCACAAGCGCATCGGCGTGACTCGCGCGCACCTCGAGGAGGATGCCGGCAAGTCGCTCCATGAAGGACTGCCCGGTGTGTCGGGCATCGATCTCAATCGTGCGGGCACACCGTTGGTGGAAATCGTGTCCGAGCCCGATATGCGTTCCGCGAAGGAAGCTGTCGCATACATGAAGAAGGTGCACACACTCGTGCGCTACCTCGAGATCTGCGATGGCAACATGCAGGAGGGCTCGTTCCGATGCGACGCCAACGTGTCGGTGCGCCGTAAGGGTGCCGAAAAGTTCGGCACACGCGCGGAGATCAAGAACCTCAACTCGTTCCGGTTCGTCGAGAAGGCGATCAACTACGAGGTCGAGCGGCAGATCGAGCTGCTGGAGTCGGGTGGCAAGGTCGTGCAGGAGACGCGTCTCTACGATCCTGACAAGGGCGAGACGCGCTCGATGCGCTCGAAGGAAGAGGCCAACGACTACCGCTATTTTCCTGACCCGGATCTTCTGCCGGTCGAGCTGAGCGAGGCGTTCATCGGCTCGGTCCGCGGCACGTTGCCGGAGCTGCCGGATCAGAAGGCGGCGCGGTTTGCCTCGCAGTACGCGCTGTCCGCGTACGATGCCGGTGTGCTCACCGCCAGCCGCGAGCTGGCGGACTACTACGAGGAAGTGGTTCGCGCTGTGCCGAAGGAGCCGAAGCTCGCGGCCAACTGGGTGATGGGCGAGCTCGCCGCGGCGCTGAACGAGGATGGGCTCGATATCGGCGACGGCAAGCTGCCGGCAGGGCGCCTTGCCGGCCTGCTCCAGCGCATTGCCGACCAGACGATCTCGGGGAAGATCGCGAAGGAGGTCTTCGAGGCGATGTGGTCGAGCGGCGCGACCGCCGATGCGATCATCGAGGAGAAGGGCCTCCGGCAGATCACGGACAGCGCGGCGATCGAGCGGGCAATCGATGAGGTGATGGCGAGGAATCCGGGCCAGCTCGCCGACTATCGGGCGGGCAAGGACAAGCTGTTCGGGTTCTTTGTCGGCCAGGTGATGAAAGCGACGCAGGGCAAGGCGAACCCGGCCCAGCTCAATGAGCTCCTGAAGAAGAAACTGCCTGGTTGAGTTGTCGGCCTCACTGCCCCATTGTTGGGGGCATGAACGCCCTCCATCCCGGAGGCGGCGAGGTTCGCCGCTTCATCGTCGAGAATTGCCCCGTTCGAGGCCACTGGGTGCGCCTCGATTCCGCCTGGCGTGAGCTGCGCGCGCACAAGGAGTACCCCAAGCCCGTGCGTGACCTTCTGGGTCAGGCCGTTGCGGCCGCCGTGCTGCTGGCCGCGACCCTGAAATTCCGGGGAACGCTGACGCTACAGCTACAGGGCGACGGACTCGTCAGGCTGCTGGTCGCTCAATGCACCCATGACTATCGGCTGCGGGCGGTGGCTCGGTTCGATGAGGAGGCGGTCGCTGGGATGCCGCAGGCTGGGGCGGGTGCTTTCCGGCAACTCGTGGGGACGCACGGACGGGTAGCGGTGACGGTCGAGGCAGAGGAACGCAGCAACCGATATCAGGGGATCGTGCCGCTGACCGGCGACTCGCTGGCGGATTCACTCGAGGAGTACTTCGCGTCCTCCGAGCAGTTACCCACACGTGTGCTGCTCGCTGCCGACGATGACCGCGGCGCGGGGATGCTCGTGCAGAAGCTGCCGGCGTCAGCAAAGGATGACGAGTCGGATCTGGATGAGATCTGGCAGGACGCGCAGCGAGGGATCGAGCGCGTCAGCCCGTCCGACCTCCTGGGACGACCCGTCGAGGAGCTGCTGGGGCTCGGTTTCGCCACGCATGACATGCGGCTCTTTCGCGGAGCGCCGGTGCAGTTCGAATGTCGTTGCAATCCGGGGAGGGTAGCGGGCCTGCTGCGTGCCCTTGGAGAGGACGAGGTCAGGGACGTGCTCAAAGAGCAAGGTGCCGTGACCGTCACCTGCGAGTTCTGCCATCGACCCTATCGCTACGATGCGGTGGACGTGGAGGTCCTGTTCACGGAGGCCCCGGATCCGCACCATCCCCGTTCGATTCACTAGGTATTGTTGCACTTATGATCTAATTGGTCAGCTCCCGGGCACTTTTGGGCCGGGAGTCGCACCATCCCCTCAATACCCGCACGAAAATTAAAGATTTGTGCAAATATTGAATCCATGCCCTCTCGATCAAGTACCCTGGTGGCGTGGCTGCGGGCGGCGGGTGAGCCCAGCCGGTTGCGGCTGCTCGCGTTGTGCCGACAGGGGGATCTCAGCGTCCAGGACCTGGCGGAGGGCTTGGGCCAAAGCGAGCCGCGAATCTCGCGGCATCTGAAGATTCTGTGTGAGGCGGGGCTCGTCGGGCGGTTGCGCCAGGGACAATGGGTTCACTATCGCCTCGCCACCGATACGGCTGCGGCCGGGTTCGTGCAGGGTTTGCTCGGCCAGCTCGACTCGGACGACCCGCAGATCGCCCGCGACCGCACGCGTGCCCGGAATCGATCTCCGGCCCCGGACGGGCACGGCAAGAGCGGAGAATCACGGCTGGGGCGCGCGCTCGAGGACTTCATCGACGCCGCGCCGAGTGACGCATCCAACGTCCCCGTGACCATCAACAAGGGAGGCTCCCCCTCGCTCACGATCACATCTCGCGCAGTGTTGGTCGTAGGCGTTCAGCATCTGGAGCTGCTGGAAGCGGCGGCCCGCCTGGGCCAGCGCCTTACAGTCATCGCCCACACGCGACGCGCGGCGCAAGCGGCGCGGGCGTTCGTGGAAAGACGCGGCATTGCCTGCAGAGTGTTGGTTGCGACGAGTCTAACGACACTTCGTGAGGACGGCTCGTTGGCGGGCGAGCGCTTTGATTCGGTGGTGGCGGATCATCTCGCGGCCGCGGAGTCTGCCGGTCTGTCGCAGGACCTGAAGGCGGCGAGCCAGATGCTCGCGCCGGATGGTCGGCTCTGGATGTTCGAGAGATACGAGGCGCTCGAAGGAGCCGGCGAGCGGGTGGTTGAGCACCCGCTGGCACGTATCCGTCGTCTGCTCGGAGAGTTGGGATTGCGATGCGATCGTCTGAGTCCGATCGAGGCTGACGGGGAGCACGTGTTGGCGGCGGTGGCGGTGCGATCCGCCGTGACGTCGCGCGAGGCGGTAAGCGCTGCATAGGTCCGTGGCGCATTCCGCGCCCGCGAGGTTGTGTATGAGTGCGATGGACGTATCGTTTGAATTCTTTCCGCCCGCGGATGCCGAAATGGAGGCGACGCTGTGGAAATCCGTGGAGCGCCTGGCGCCGCTCGCGCCGCGGTTCGTTTCCGTGACATACGGTGCCGACGGCTCGACGCGCGAGCGCACTCATAACATCGTCACGCGGATCCAACGTGAGACCTCGCTGACGGGAGCTCCGCATCTGACTTGCGTCGGTGCCTCTCGAGGCGAGGTTCTCGACGTCGCCCGCAAATACTGGGATCAGGGAATCCGGCAGCTGGTCGCACTGAGAGGCGACCCGCCTCAGGGGCAGGCCCGCTACGAGCCGCATCCCCACGGCTTCGCGTACGCGGCCGACCTGGTAGCCGGTCTCAAGAGTATCGCGGACTTCGATGTCTCCGTGGCGGCTTACCCGGAAGTGCATCCGGAGGCGGCCTCCCGCGAAGCGGATCTGGACAATCTCAAGCGGAAGATGGATGCAGGAGCGTCTCGAGCGATCACCCAGTTCTTTTATGACACGGAGCGCTACCTGCGCTTCCGCGATGAGTGCGCGCGCGCCGGAATCCGCGCGCCCATCGTGCCGGGCATCCTGCCGATCACCCGGTTTCCCCAGGTGCTGCGGTTCGCTGCGCGTTGTGGAGCTAGCGTGCCGGACAAGTTGAAGGAGCGGTTCAACGGGCTGGACAACGATGCGGATACCCGCCGGATGATCGCCGCCAGCGTGGCGATCGATCAGGTTGACACGCTGGCACGGCAGGGTGTCACGCAATTCCACTTCTACACCCTCAATCGCGCCGAGCTGACTTATGCAATCTGCCACGCGCTCGGCGTTCGCGCTCGGGAAGAGGTTTCGGCATGACGCAATGTCACCACGGTTCCTGTGCGCCAAGCGTTAGCGGTGCCCGGTCGAGGGAACCTGCCCACGCCCGCGACCATGACGGCAAGGACGCGGCGAAGGCAACCGCTGCTCCGTTCGCCGTCCAGCCCGTGAACGAGACCGAGCGCCGTTTGCGCGGCGAGCGTCTACGGGGGCTGCTCGACGAGCGGATCGTTTTCCTCGACGGTGCGATGGGAACGATGATCCAGCAGCGTAAGCTGGACGAAGCCGATTTTCGCGGCGAGCGCTTCAAGGACTATGGCCGCGATTTGAAGGGTAACAACGACCTTCTCGTGCTGACCCGTCCGGATGTGATCGGCAGTATCCATCGGGCGTACCTCGATGCGGGCGCGGACATCATCGAGACCAACACCTTCAACTCGACGGCGATCTCGCAGGCTGACTACGGAGCGCAGGCGCTGGTCCCGGAGCTGAATTATCGGGCGGCGCGGATTGCCAGGGGGGCAGCGGATGATTTTGAGCGGGCGGCGGGGCGTCCGGCGTTTGTCGCGGGTGCGCTCGGGCCGACGAGTCGCATGGCTTCTCTCTCCCCCGATGTCAACGATCCGGGCTATCGCAGCGTGACTTTCGACGACCTCGTCACCTCGTATGCAGAGGCTGCACGCGCGCTGCTGCTCGGAGGCGTGGATCTGCTCCTCATCGAGACCATCTTCGATACGTTGAATGCGAAAGCGGCGATTTATGCCGCGCAGAGCGTATTCAGCGAGCTCGGTGTGGAAGTGCCGCTGATCATTTCCGGCACGATTTCCGATGCTTCCGGCCGACTCCTCTCCGGCCAGACGACCGAGGCGTTCTGGAATTCGATCCGGCATGCGCAGCCGCTCGCGGTCGGCTTGAACTGCGCGCTCGGCGCCACGCAGCTGCGTCAGTATGTGCAGGAGCTGTCGAGCATCGCCGATACCTATGTTTGCTCCTATCCAAACGCGGGCCTGCCGAACGCTTTCGGCGAGTACGACGAGACGCCGGCGGAGACTGCGCAGATCCTGCGCGGCTACGCAGAGTCGGGCCTCATCAACATCGTCGGCGGCTGCTGCGGCACGACTCCTCAGCACATCCGCCTCATGCGCGCCGAGCTGGGCAAGTTCGCCCGCCGCCCGCTGCCGGCCGTCGACGTCAAATGCAGGCTGTCCGGTCTCGAGCCGTTCAACATCGATGACGACACGCTGTTCGTCAACGTGGGTGAGCGCACCAACGTCACCGGCTCCGCCAGGTTCCGCAAGCTCATCGAGGCGGGCGACTACCCCGCGGCTCTCGAGGTCGCGCGCCAGCAGGTCGTGAGCGGCGCTCAGGTCATCGACATCAACATGGACGAGGGGATGCTCGACTCCGAAGCGGCCATGGTGCGATTCCTGCACCTCGTGGCCGCCGAGCCCGACATTGCGCGCGTGCCGATCATGATCGACTCCTCGAAGTGGTCGGTCATCGAGGCCGGCCTGAAGTGCGTGCAAGGCAAGGCCATCGTCAACTCCATCAGCCTGAAAGAGGGCGAGGCGGCATTCCTCGCACATGCGCACAAGGTGCGCAGCTACGGCGCCGCTGTCGTCGTGATGGCGTTCGACGAGAAGGGCCAGGCGGATACCGTCGAGCGCAAGGTGTCGATCTGCAAGCGCAGCTATGCGCTCCTGACGGCGCACGGCTTCCCGGCCGAAGACATCATCTTCGATCCCAACATCTTCGCGATCGCGACCGGCATAGAGGAGCACAACAACTACGGCGTCGATTTCATCGACGCGACGCGCCGGATCAAGGCCTCGCTGCCCCATGCCCTGGTGAGCGGCGGCGTCAGCAACGTGTCCTTCTCGTTCCGCGGGAACGATCCGGTTCGGGAGGCGATGCACTCGGTGTTCCTGTATCACGCCATCTCTGCCGGGATGGACCTGGGGATCGTGAATGCCGGCCAGCTCGCGATTTACGAGCAGATCGCCCCCGACCTGCGCACCGCCGTGGAGGATGTCGTGTTGAATCGGCGTCCGGATGCGACGGAGCGGCTGCTCGAGATCGCCGCGCAGTTCAAGGGAGAGAGCGGCGCGAAGCGTCAGGTGGATGAGCACTGGCGCAGCCTGCCCGTGGCCAAGCGGCTCGAGCACGCTCTCGTCAAAGGCATCGATGACCACATCATTGCCGATACCGAGGAGGCACGCCTGACGTTCGAGCGTCCGTTGCAGGTGATCGAAGGGCCCCTCATGGACGGCATGAACGTCGTCGGCGACCTGTTCGGCGCCGGCAAGATGTTTCTGCCGCAGGTGGTCAAGAGTGCGCGTGTGATGAAACGGGCGGTCGCCCATCTGGTGCCGTTCATCGAGAACGATCGTGACAGCGCCGCGCGTTCCAACGGTCGCATCGTCCTGGCGACCGTCAAAGGCGACGTGCATGACATCGGCAAGAACATCGTCGGCGTAGTGCTCCAGTGCAATAACTTCGAGGTGATCGACCTCGGAGTCATGGTGCCCTGCGAGAGGATTCTGGATACGGCGCGCAGGGAGAACGCGGACTACATCGGATTGTCAGGTCTGATCACGCCGTCGCTGGACGAGATGGTGAACGTAGCCAAGGAGATGCAGCGCCAGCAATTCGCGGTGCCGCTCCTCATCGGAGGCGCGACCACCTCTCCCGCGCACACTTCCGTGAAGATCGCCCCTCAGTACACACCTGGTGTCGTCTATGTGAAGGACGCCTCGCGCTCGGTCGGGGTGTGTCAGTCACTGGCGAGCGGGTCGCAACGCTCGGCATTTCTCGCGAAGATCAACGAAGAGCACGCGCGCCGCAGGGAGCAGCACGCGGGCAGGAGGACGAAGGGGCCGGAGGCGACGCTGGCCCAGGCCCGGGCCAATCGCCGGCCGCTCGATTGGGGGGCGTATGAGCCGGTGCAGCCGCGTGCCCCGGGGATACATGTGTTCGATCATTATCCGTTGACGGAGCTCCTGGGCTACATCGACTGGATGCCGTTCTTCAACGCCTGGGAGTTCTCCGGGAAGTTTCCCGATATCTTGACCGATCCCGTCGTTGGCGAGGCCGCCAGCAATCTCTACGCGGACGCGCGGCGCATGCTCAAGCAAATCATGGCCGAGGAGTGGCTGACGGCCCGTGCGGTGATCGGGCTGTTTCCCGCGAACGCCGTCGGGGATGACGTCGAGGTGTATACGGACGCGGGCCGGGCGCATGTCGCGACGACTCTCAATTTCCTGCGCCAGCAGAAGGGCAAGCCGCGCGGGCAGCCGCACGAATGCCTGGCGGACTACGTCGCTCCGCAATCGACCGGGCTGCGGGATCACATCGGCGCGTTTGCGGTCACTGCGGGTATCGGCATCGAGGCGCACATTGCCCGGTTCGAGCGCAACCACGACGACTATTCGAGCATCATGCTCAAGGCGCTGGCCGATCGCCTCGCGGAAGCCTGTGCGGAGCACTTCCACGAACGGGTTCGCCGGGAGCAGTGGGGTTATGCGCTGAAGGAGACGTTGACCAACGCCCAGCTCATACGCGAAGAGTATCGGGGCATCAGGCCGGCGCCGGGCTATCCCGCGTGCCCTGACCACACCGAGAAGGCGAAGTTGTGGAAGCTGCTGGATGCCGAGCGCAATACCGGGATCCGGTTGACCGAGTCGTTTGCGATGTATCCCACGGCGGCCGTGAGCGGCTGGTACTTCGCGCACCCGGACTCGCACTACTTCGCCGTGGGCAAGGTGGATAGGGATCAGATCGAGGACTACGCGCGTCGCAAGGGAGCCCCGGTACGGGAAATCGAGAGGTGGCTGTCGCCGAATCTCGGTTATGAGCCGGGATGACGCCGCTTGGGCTCCTTCTCCAGAGCATGCAGATAGGACGTGCCACCGAGCGCGCGCATCTGGGCCAGTATGCTGTCCCTACGGCTGAGCACGTAAGCCGAGGGCCGGTCGGCGCGCAGCAGCTGCGGATTCGGAAGGACCGCGGCGAGCAATGCAGAATCGCTGGATGACAGCTGCGCCGCGGGCTTGCGGTAGAAGCGCTGGGCCGCGGCTTCCACGCCGTACACACCGCGGCCAAACTCGGCGATGTTGAGATAGACCTCGAGCGTCCGCTCCTTCGGCCAGAGCGCTTCGATCAACACCGTGAGCCACGCTTCGAGCCCCTTGCGCACGAAACTGCGGCCCGACCAGAGGAACAGGTTCTTGGCGACCTGCTGTGAGATCGTGCTGGCGCCTCGCAGCTTGTGGCCCTGCTCGTTCGCACGCACGGCTTCGCGAATCGAGCCGACATCGAATCCGGCGTGGAAAGGAAACTGTTGATCTTCAGATGCGATCACCGCGAGGGCGGCATAGGGTGAGATGGCCTCGAGGCCGGCCCACTGGTAGCTCGTCACGTAGCCGCTGTCACCGTTCGCGACCGCTCGAGCACGGGCCTCCAGCATGAAGGCGCTGGTCGGCGGATGAGCCCAGCGCAGGATCAACACGAGCGCGCCGGTCAGGAGCACCCAGCTCAGCACGACGATGACCAGCCATTTGAAGAGCCAGCCGAAGATTCCGCCGCGCTGCGGCCCTCGTAGCGAGTAGCCGGCAGAACGTGTGAAGCTCAATTTCGTGAGACGGCCGAGGCGGCTCGTTCAAATGAACTCAGACGCGCCGCGCGGACACGATCAACACGTCTTCGAGCGGTGCGTCCTGATAGCCCTTGCGTCGCCCCGTTTTGACCTTGGCGATCTCGTCGATGACCTCCATCCCCTGCGTGACCCGCCCGAACACGGCATAGCCGTAGTCGCGCGGGCCGTTGTCCAGGAACTCGTTGTCGGTCAGGTTCACGAAGAACTGGGAGGTCGCGCTGTTGATATCGCTGGTGCGGGCCATCGAGAGCGTGCCCCGCTGGTTCTTCAGTCCGTTCTTGGCCTCGTTCTGGATGGGCTCGCGGGTCTTCTTGTTGCCGAAGTCGGCGGTCAGGCCGCCACCTTGGATCACGAACCCGGGCACGATGCGATGGAAAACCGTGCCATCGTAGAAGCCGTCATCGACGTATTGCAGAAAGTTCTCGGCACTCGTCGGTGCCTCCTTCGGAAACACCTCGACCGTGAAGTTGCCGTGAGAGGTCTCGAAACGTATCAGGGAGCCCATTGCGCTTCTGTCATCCGCTGGTGGCCTGCAAGATCGCGGTGGGAGCGTACGTGACGGAAGCCGCGTGCCACAAGCTCGCTTGCGACCCCGCTGGCCTGATCCGCGCCGTGCTCGAGCAGTAGCCAGCCGTAGCGCCTCAGGTACGCCGGGGCAGTGCGCACGATCTCGCGCAGCGCGGCCATCGCATCGGTGCCCGGCGTCAATGCCATCGAGGGCTCGTGCTTCAGCGTGACCTGCTGCAGGGCGGGATCGGCTATACCGATATACGGTGGATTGCTGACGATCAGGTCGAAGCCCAGATCTGCCAGGGGCTCGAGCCAGCGTCCGCGGCGCATCTCGACGCGGCCGAGCCCAAGGGCATTCGCATTGGCCTGGGCGACCTCGAGCGCGGCCTCGGAGAGGTCGGTCGCCATGACGCTCCATCGCGGCCGCTCCGAGGCCAGAGCCAACGCAATGGCTCCCGAGCCGGTCCCGAGATCGGCAACGCGGCAATGGCTCACGGGTCCGAGGGCGAGGGCGCGCTCCACGAGCAGCTCCGTCTCGGGGCGGGGCACCAGCACGGCCGGGGTCACACGCAGCGTGAGAGACCAGAATTCCCGCCGGCCAAGGAGGTATGCAACCGGCTCGCCCGCCGCACGTCGCTCGATCAGTTCGAAGTACCGCCGGGCCGCTCGATCCTCAGCGGGACGCTCAGGGTGTGATTTGAGCTGTGCACGCCCGACCCCGAGTGTCTCCGCAAGCAACAGCTCCGCGTCGAGGTCGTCTCCCAGTCGTTGGACGCCGCGAGCAAGTAAGGACCCCACGGTGAGATTGGCTGCCATAGCCCGTAATATTCGCGGATGCCGCGAGCTTTGTATCCACCTTCCCGACCCCAGGCCGTCGCCGAGGTGCTGGATAGCGCTTTTCGGATCTACCGCGCGAGCCTGGTTCCCTGTCTCCCTCACGGTCTCGCGGTCACTCTCGCCGGGCAGCTCGCGAACATCTATGCGATTGCTCGCCGCCGGCCGCTGCATGGGTTCGGCGGGCACGAGCCGCTCTGGTGGGTGTTGTCGGCCGTCGGGGCGTGCATGGCACTCGCAGCGATCAACGCGACCGTCATACGGCAGCACGCAATCTCCATTGGGAGCCCGCGGGCGGCGGGCAACGAAGTAAAGCAGGCGCTCCTGCGTCTGCCCGCGTCGCTTGCTGTGTCCTGCCTCGTGTGTCTGGCCGTTGCCGCTTGCTTCGCACCGCTGCTCGCTGTTCCTCGGGCCTACGGACCCGTGGCGGTCAGCATCCTGACATTTCCGGCGACGTATCTGGCGGTAGCCCTGTCGTGCGTGTGGATGAACGTCCTCCTCGGGGAGTGTGGGCCTTGGGCGGCCATCCGGCAGAGCTTGCGGCTGGTGCGCGGCAATTGGTGGCGCACGACCGCCGTTTATACAGTCGCGGTTGCGACGCTCTCCGTGTTCTTCGTGCTGGCGGGGATGATCGTTGGCTTCCTGTCGCTGCTTCTCGGGATAGCCGATTTCGCCGTGATGACCGCGGCCACACAGGTCACGGCCGTCGCCCTCGTCGCCGCCGCGATCCCGTTCTACTCAGCGATCGCGCTGGCGGTGTACGGTGACCTGCAGGGGCGACGCTCGGGGACAGACCTCGAGCAACGCATCGCCGACATACCGGCCTCGGGTTGACAATATGAAGCGGGGATGGACGGCACTTCTGTGTGTGGTCGTCGCATCGCCGTTCGCTCATGCAGATGGCGCGCGTGGAGACAATCCGCGGGCGGCGTTGGAGAGCTGCATCCGGCGGCTCGATTCACGGGTCGATGTCGGTTATGACCGGATCTCCGCCCGGTGTCCGGAGCTGACGCATCATCTGGAACAGAGCGGCTGGGCAGCGTGGTTGCCTCGAGGCTGGAAAGAGCCGGGAAACGATCTGTCCGCGGGCGGGTTGGCCGAGCTGCGCGATCTTGGAACCGCCGAGGCCGCTCGCACGCCCGCAGCCGCATACCCGGATGTCGCCCGTCTGGGAGCGGTCCTGACCGACATTCGCAAACGGAGCCTGCAGACACAGAGCGGGTGGGAGGCGCTGAAGGCGTGGCTGCGGGCCGCGATCAAGTCGCGGGAGGACGAGCCTGCGGACGGCTGGCTGTCACGGATGGTTGCCCGGGCGGGGGCCGGCCGCACTGCCATCAGGCTGATCGCCTACCTGACATGGGGTGCCGTGGTGCTGATGGCGCTCATCATCGTAGCGAACGAGTTGCGGGTGAGCGGTGTCCTCTCGAAGTCGCGGGGACGACGACTGCGCAGTCGCGAAGAGGTCGAGCCGGCGGCCGGCGCGATGAGCTGGGAGCGCATACAAAGCGCCGCACTGGGGGAGCAGCCCCGATTGTTGCTGCAACTCGTGCTGAGGCGATTGTTCAGCGAGAATCGATTGCCGGCTCCAGGAGCCCTGACGACCCGGGAGCTGACGCGTGCCGCGCGCTTCGCGGAGGCCACCGATCGGGAGCGTCTGTTGCAACTGGCATCGGTCGCGGAGGCCGTGCGCTTTTCAGAGCAGCCGGTCGATGCTCAGCGCTTGGCGAATGCTGTGCAGGTCGGAAGAGAGTTGCTGGAGCGATGAGGGAGCGACTGATCACGCTGGCGTGCGCTCTGGGAGCATTGGCTCTTTTTCTCACAATGTTCCTGCGAGGCTCGCCGACGACCTCAGGGTCCGAGATCGCGCGCCCGACGACCGCGGAGTCCGGTCCGAACGGCTATGAAGGTGCTGTGCGTTGGCTCGAGGCGGAAGGGGTTCACACGACATCGCTGCGGGACCCGTTCAATCGCTTGAACGATCTCGCAGCACCGGCGAGCGGCAACCTCCTCGTCGTCACGCTGCCCGCCACGATCAGCTTCAAGACCCGGGAATTCACACCTTTGGATCGCTGGGTACGCGCCGGCAACACGCTGCTCGTTCTCGCGGCTCTGGACGACAAGCCGGACTGGTCGCAGGCCTTCGGCGCCCTGGCCGTCGGTGACCTGAACATACTGACAGGGGTGGAGTTTGAGACGGTGAGAGTGCATGCGCGCCGTTTCATCCCGCTGCTCAGGCGATTCGACGCGCCGCATCCGGAAACTCTGGTGGCCAACCGGGCGCACCCGTATTTCGACGGGGTGCGACAGGCGGTCGCTTTGTCTGACTATCCGTCGCAGATCTGGGTCCCCAGGATTCCCTACGACGCCTTCATCCTGGCGCTGGGGCACGATGCGCAAACAGGCGAGAGTGCACTATGGACGCGTCCGCTCGGCAGGGGCCGCATCATCGTGAGTGCCTACGGCTCACTCTTTACGAACCGCGCGCTGGGATTGGATGACAACGGGCGACTACTGGCCAACATCGTGGCCGGGGCGGTCGAGCCGCGAGGTCACGTGATCTTCGATGACGCCCACCAGGGCTTGACCGCGGCGTACGATCCCGAGAAGTTCTATCGGGATCCACGGTTGTATCGGACGCTCGGGGTGCTCGCGCTGCTGTGGCTGATCTGGGTACTCGGCGCGACACGACTGCGGATGCCCGTGAGTCGCAACGCGATACCCAGCGAGACGGATTTGCTGCGCGCAACCGGAGGGTTTCTTGCGCGAGCCTTGCAACCTGCAGCGGCGGCAAGGTGCATCCTCGAGCATTTTCTGCAGCGGGCCGCTGTGAAGACGCACGTCGGGAGACCTGACGCCGCTGAGGTATGGCAGCGCATCGAGAGGCATCCAGGGATTACGGCGAGCGACATCAGACAGCTTCAGGGATGGCACAGTGCAGCGAACGCCGCGCGCCGAGTGCCTTTGCGTCGACTACACAATGTCATCGTCCGCGTGGAGAGGCATCTGAGCCGATGAGCACACCGTTGCAGGACCTCGAATCGCTTCTGCGCACCGAGCTCGAGCGTGTCGTCCTTGGCGCGGAGAATGCCACGCGCGCCTTGACTATTGCGCTCGTGGCGCGCGGCCACGTGCTCGTACAAGGAGTGCCCGGTCTGGGTAAGACCCTGTTGGCCAAGACGTTGGCACGGACGCTCGGCGGTCAGTTCAAGCGGATACAGGGTACGGCGGATCTCATGCCGAGCGACATCATTGGAGTGCCGATCTTCGACGAGGCGCGAGGAGAGTTCGTCTTCAAGCCCGGGCCTCTGTTTGCCGATGTCGTGCTCGTCGATGAGATCAATCGCGCGGGACCCAAGACACAGTCGGCATTGCTCGAGGCGATGGAGGAGCGGCAGGTCAGCGTGGAAAGGCAGGTGCGGCCCCTGCCGGCGGATTTCCTGGTGCTGGCGACCCAGAACCCCCGCGAGTTCGAGGGGACTTATCCTCTGCCTGAGTCCCAGCTCGACCGTTTCATGCTACGCATCGACATGCACTACCTGGAGCGTGCGGTCGAGGTTCAGGTGCTGCGGCGATACGGCGGCATGCGCACTGCTGCGCAGATGACGTTGGATAGCGTAGAGACTCTCGATCCGGCGGTGTTGCAGGCGGCGCGGGCACAGGCGGAGGAAGTACACGTGTCCGACTCGCTACTCGGTTATATCCTCGATCTCGCGAGAGCGACTCGAGAGAGCCCGCGTGTCTCGCTAGGCCTGTCCACCCGGGGCGCTCTCGCGCTCGTGAAGGCCGCGCGCATCCACGCCGGATTGCGTGGCGGAGATTTCGTTACACCCGATGACGTCAAGGAAGTCGCGCCCTGGGTCGTGCCGCACAGGGTCCTGCTGACAGCCGAAGCCGCGCTCGAGGGTGGCATGGACGCCGAAGTGGTGAGAGCGCTCCTGGCTCAGACACCGGTGCCCCGCTGAACCGAGGTTTGCTGCGTGCATCTCGCGCCCCGAGCCTATCTGCTCATCGTGTTGACAGCCGTACTGGCGATCGCGGGTATCTGGTCGGAAGACGCCGGGCTCGCGCAGCTGTGGCGGCTACCGGCCTTGCTGCTGCTGGTGGGCATCTCGATCGAGAGCCGTGTCGTGCGGCGCGCCGTGGTGCAGACTGATATCGAGACGATGGGGACTGCCGTGCTCGGCAGGCCGCAGCAAGCCGCTTTCGTGTTCCGCAACGTTGCGGGCCCCAGGGTGGAAGTCGAGTACGCGCCCGCGGCGCCTGCTGGATACGAGCCCTTGCGCCGGGTCCGCAGGATCGTGGTTCCCGCGGGGGATTTCCAGCGTGATGCCGTCTCGCTTCTGCCGGTTCGCTTGGGCCCGCAGGTGTGGCCCGAGTTGCCGGCGCGATTGCTGGGACCACTGCGTCTCGTGTGGTGGGCGCGCACGCTTCACCCTGACAAGCGTCTTGCCATTGCGCCCGATGTCTTGCGGCGGTTGCGGCCGCGCGCTCGCGACATCTCCACGGGCATGCGGCCACGTCGCGTCACCGGAGCGGGGTCGGAGTTGCATCAGCTCCGCAGCTATGTTCACGGCGATCCGCCGGCTCGCATCGACTGGAAAGCAACAGCCCGCGCACGCCAGCTCGTGACCCGTGAGTTCAGCGAGGATCAGCACCTCGATATCCTGATCGCGATCGACGCCGGGCGCTTGAGTCGGGTGCGTGCCGGCGCGCTCGATCGATTCGGGCTGTATGCGAACATTGCCGCACGTTTCGCAGAAGCAGCCACGCCCAGGGACGATCGCGTTGGCTTGATCGTCTTTGCGGAGCGCACGCTGGCGTTGTGTCCACCCGAGCGTGGCTTGCGTGCCGTGATGCGGTTACGTCAGGCACTCGAGCAACTCCAGGTCGAGCCTGCGGAGTCCGATCCCGTTGGCGCAGCGATTCGCATCCGCCGGGCTCTCAGGCACCGCGGTCTCGTCGTGTTCCTGACCGATTTGGAAGATGCCAGTGTGGCTGACGCGTTGGTACGCGCGGTTCGCCTGCTTGCGCCGCCGCATCTCGTGGTCGTTGCCGGTGTCCACGGCCATGAACTCGAAGAGCTGGCGCGGCGCCCGGCGGCAAGCTGGCTCGATCCCTGGGTCGCGCTCGCCGCTCGGGAGCGCGAAGCGCGCGCGGCGGCTCAGCAGCAGCTCCTCAGGCGACTGGGCGCGCCTGTCATCGTGGCCCGGGAGGGCCTGCTGGAAGAGGCCGTACTCAGTGAATACGAGCGTCTGCGGCGCTCGCGGTCGGTGTGAGCCGGGCCGGCCGGCCGAAGAGCCAACCGCTCAGGAAGGCGACCATCAGCAACCAATAACTCACGCCGATGAGCACTCGGGCGCGGGTCGAATAAGCCGGGTTGGGCGACACGTAGCCCTCGATGAGACCCGACCCCACGAGCAGCACGGTGCATGCAATCAGGAGCGTGCCGGAACGCAGCGCGGCCTCGCGAAACGCTTCGGCGCGGGTTGCTGCGCCGGGACGGATCAACGCCTCACCCACTGCTGCGCCGGCGGCACCCGACAGGCACATGACGGAGATCTCGACACAGCCGTGTGCCACGACAAAGCGCGCCAGATCGTCGTCGAGCCCGTGGACGGCCGTGAAAGCGAAGACTGCCCCGAGCATGAGGCCATTCAGGCCGACGATGTAGATCGTTCCGAGGCCGAAGAGGAATCCGGCGCAATACGCCGAGAGGCTGACGACGATGTTATTCGTCAGGATCTGGAGTGACAGGACCGAGGAGGGCACGACGTTCAGCAACCCTTCCGTCCAGAGTTGGCCCCGCTCGACCGAGGCGATGAGGTCGGGAGAGGCAAACAGTGCGATCAGCTCCGGATAGCGATGCACGAGCTCGTAGCCTGCCAGGATGGCGAGCAGGAACAGGCTCGTCGTCCATGCAATGTGCGGCCACAGCCATCGGACGACGTCGGGAATCTGCTCGCGGACGAGCCGCAGCAGTGCATGTCCCACGCGCCAGGCTGGCTTGTACAGCGTCGCGTGCGCCTGCGCATACAGAAGCTCCAGCCGCTCGCGAGTCTGCGAGGCCGGCATGAGCTCGCGCGCCCTCGCGACATCCCGCGCGAGCATCCGGTAGTCGTCCGCCAGCTCCAGGGCATCCGCGGGCTCCGCGGTGCGCGTCCGTTTCAGGCGCGCAATTCTCTGGGCGGCGAGCTCCCAGCGAGGGGCACGCTCGAGTAGTGCCGACTGTAACGATCGAAGTGGACCCGGATCGCTCACGATGGCGGCACCCCGATTGCGGCTTCGAGCCGGCGCTTCAAGTCCTCATCGTCGTGGAGGCTCGAGGGTTCACCGACTACGCCGGCTCTCGCATCCGAGCGCGTGCCGAGTCGAGAAAGCGCTGCTCGTGCGAGTCGCCGACGTGCCGGAGCGTCCAGGCTCGACCAACGTTGCAGCAGATCACCGATGACCTCGGCTGTTTCCGTGTCGAGGCTTGGCCTGGAGCCTGCTCTCATTCCGTGGCGCGGCAGAGCATCACTCCGGTCGTAAACCAACACTGTACCGGCTGCGAGATCGCCGATCCTCACCTGGTCCTGCGTCACCAGGGTCGTGACAATGCCGACACAGTAGGCGAGTGGCAGGCTGTCCACGAGACGAAAAACATTGCGCGTCAACAACGCCCCCACGCTCGGTGCCCCCCCATCGCGGCTGACTATCTGAACGCCCGCCATCCGCTTGCCGGGTGTGCGTCCCTGCATCACTACTTCGAGGACGGCGTGATACAGGAAGAAGACGGCGGTCGGCGGCGCCAGGATGTAGAGGAACCATCTCGAATCCGGCGTCAGGGGAGCGACCAGACTGAATTCGCCGTTGTAGAGAATCGCGGCCAACGAATACCACGCTACGCACAGGATCGCGCGGATGTGCCAGTCGATCAGGAAGGCAAACGATCGCGCTCCGGTACCGGCGATGGGCAGCGCGACCGTCACACCCGTCGCGCTATCGACCACGCGATCGGGCATCGGGTCAGGCCTCCTCGGCGGCCAGCAGCTCCGCCTGATGCTCCTGTTGGAGGGCGTCGAGCAGCTCGTCGAGACCTCCGTCCATGATTTGCTGCAGCTTGTAGAGGGTCAGATTGATGCGATGGTCGGTGACTCGGCCCTGTGGGAAATTGTAGGTCCGGATGCGCTCGGAGCGATCGCCGCTGCCGACCTGCAGGCGCCGGGATTGCGCCTGCGCCGTCTGCTGCTTCTCCTGCTCCGCGGCGAGGAGGCGCGCCTTCAGCAGTGACATGGCGCGCGAACGATTCTTGTGCTGGCTGCGCTCGTCCTGACACTCCACGACGATTCCCGTTGGCAGGTGCGTAATGCGGATGGCGGAGTCCGTCTTGTTGACGTGCTGGCCGCCGGCGCCCGAGGAGCGATAGGTGTCGATGCGCAGCTCGGCGGGGTTGAGCTGGATCTCCTCGACCTCGTCGAGCTCGGGAAGGATTGCAACCGTGCATGCGGATGTGTGAATCCTTCCCTGGGCCTCCGTGGCCGGGACCCGCTGCACGCGATGCGTGCCTGACTCGAACTTCAGGCGGGAGAACACGCCCCGGCCCGCGATGCGCGTGATGATCTCCTTGTACCCGCCATGCTCGCCGCGGTTCTCGCTGACCACTTCGACTGCGAGGCCCTTCGACTCCGCGTAGCGGCTGTACATGCGGAAGAGGTCGCCCGCGAAGATGGCCGCTTCGTCGCCGCCGGTGCCCGCCCTGACCTCGAGGAAGACGTTCTTCTCATCATGCGGATCGCGGGGAATCAGGAGCTTTCGCAGGTCTGCCTCCGCCAGGGCTATCTCTGCGTTGACCCGCGTCACCTCCTCCGAGCCCAGGCTGCGCATGGCCTCGTCGGGGTCCTCCTGCATTTCCCGAGCCGCGGAAAGGTCGCGCTCCAGACCATTGTATCCCCGGAAGCGCTCTGCGAGCGGCTGCAGGCGGGCATATTCCATGGAAAGCTCCCGGAATTGCTGGGAGCTCCCCGCGATTTCGCTGGTCGCAAGGAGGCGTCCGACCTCCTCGAAACGGTCGGTCATCTTCTCCAATCGCTGGCGGATGGATTCCTTCATAGCGGTCGTGGGTCTTCAGGCCGTAAAGTAGTCTACGTGCGCCGAATCATAGCTGCCTCCTCCTGTCTCACCGCCGCGCTTTCAGTTCTGCTGGCAGCCTGTGCGTCCGTTCATCCGAAGAAGCAAGCTGCGGCGCCCGACGATGCCGCGGCTTCGACGGTCGTGGCAGAAATTGCTCTGGAGCGCGGCGATTGCACGGCCGCATCCGAGAGTTACGCCGCCGCGGCCCAACATGGGGCGGTCTCCCTTGCGCGACGCGCGAGCGAAGTCGCGCTCGGCTGTGAGCATCTCCCCGCTGCCTGGCAGGCGGCGACTCGCTGGCGCGAGCTGGCTCCCGGCGACCAGGAGGCGGCCGCGATGTACGCGACCGTGGCGCTCAAGCTCTACAAGATCCCCGAGGCACGGGGAGCCATCAGCGATTTCCTCAAAGCCGGCGCGACTCCCGGTGCTCCCAGCCTGCCGGGGCTGGTGGCATTGCTGCTCGCTCAGGCGGATGCGAGCGCCGTTCTGGCGGCCGTCAGTGGCGCAGTGGAGTCTACTACCCTCACATCCTCCGACGCCGCGGTTCTGGCGGATCTGGCTCTCGAGGCAAACGACGCACAGCGCGCCGAGCGCTACACACAGCAGGCATTGAGCCTCGATTCCAGGGAGTTGACCGCTCGACGCGTGCTTGCACGCGTGTACGTGGTCCGGGATGACCGTCAAAAGGCGCTCGACACTGCGAGAGATACGATGCGCGAGGACCCGGCGCATGCCGCCTTCGAGCTGGCGGAAGTATTGATCGCAATGGATCGCCTGGAGGAAGCACACCAGGAGCTCGAGCGGTTGCGTACGCAGAAGGTGTCGGACGTGGATATCGACCGGCGCCTTGCGCTGCTTGCTTTTGAGGCGGGCGACATGAAGGAGGCTCAGCAGAGATTCACGGAGCTCGCATCGGAAGGCGAGGCGAACGACGCCACGATGCTCTTCCTGGCAGACATCGCTGCGCGCGATGGCGACACCGAAGCGGCTCTTGCCGGCTATCGGCGCCTGGCGGACTCATCTGTTGCCGTATCCGCCCGCGCGAGGGCGGCCTCTCTCCTCCTGGCTCGTCGTGATCGCAAGGAGGCGCTGACGCTACTCGATGACTACGCGACGGACCACCCTGAGAGCGAGCTGCAGCTCACTCTCACGAAAGCGCGCCTCCTTGCAGCGAACGGTGAGCCTGACACGGGCCTTGCGATGCTCGACGCGGCACTCGCCCGACACCCCGCACACCCGTCCATCCAGTACGACCGCGCCGTGATTCTCGAGCAGGCCGGTCGTGTACACGAGTCCGTTCAGGCACTCGAGCGGCTCCTGCAGGATCGGCCGGACGACCCGGTTCTACTGAACGCGCTCGGATACACGCTCGCTGATCACGGACTCGAGCTCAGTCGAGCCGATGGGCTCGTACGGCGCGCGCTGGTCGCCACTCCCGACAGCCCTGCGGTGCTGGACAGCCTCGGATGGGTGCGCTTTCGGCAGGGAGATGCGCGCGATGCCGTCACGACGCTGGAGAGGGCTTACCAGCTAGGACGGGATGCCGAGATCGCCGCTCACTGGGGTGAAGCATTGTGGGCGAGCGGTCAGCATCAGGAAGCCCGAAAGGTCTGGGCTGCCGCGCTCGCGCGCGAGCCCGACTCCGCTCCATTGAAAGCCACGATCGCCCGGTTCGTGCCCAATGGTCATTAGCGCCCTGATGCGACGCCCGTCGCTCGATCTGTGTCGCGTGTTGCCGGCGCGCGGAAGTGCCTCGATTGCGAGGGTCAGCGGTCTGGTGTTGGCTCTGATCTGCGCGAGCTGTCGCACGATACCCGTGCGCGAAATCGCTCCGGTGCAATCCTGGAATGCGCGCCGGGCGCAATTGCAGGAGCGCGCGGCATTCGAGCTGAAGGGTCGCGTCGCGGTGGCTGTTGGAAGCGAGGGATTCAACGCACGCCTGCGCTGGATGCAGCAGGGGACCGCGTCGCACCTCGCACTCGACGGACCGTTGGGCGCCGGTGGCGTGCAGGTCACATCCGATGGCTCACGGCTGAGTGTCGTGACGTCCAAGGGAGAGCGGCTGGATAGTGAAGCGGCTCGGGGGGAGTTGGCGGCGCGACTGGGTTTCGATCCCCCTTTGAGCAGTCTGCGTTTCTGGATTCTGGGTGTGCCGGATCCTGGCGGAGCGCCGGCGCAGGAGTTGCTGGATGAGCCCCGGCAACATCTCGCACACCTGCAGCAGGACGGATGGGAGATCGACTATGGAGGCTACATGCCCGTCGGCGGTGAGTCGCTGCCTGCGAAATTGACTCTGCAGCGCCAGAACATCCGTGTGCGGGTCATCGTCGATGGCTGGGGCTCCTGAGCTCACCATGGCGACTGCCACGAAGGCTGCGACCGAGAGCCGCTGGCCCGCGCCTGCGAAGCTCAATCTGTTCCTGCACGTCACGGGCCGCCGAGCGGATGGCTATCACGAGCTGCAGACCGTGTTTCAGCTCATCGATCTGTGCGACACGATTGGAATCACCGTGCGTCCGGACGGACGGATCGAGCGGCTGGAAGGTCCGCAGGGGGTCGATGCCGACTCGGATTTAACGGTGCGCGCTGCCCGGGCACTTCAGCAAGCAACGGGATGCCCGCTCGGCGCGTCACTGCGCATCGTCAAAAGGATCCCGATGGGAGGAGGTCTGGGCGGTGGCAGCTCGGACGCGGCCACGGTCCTGCTCGGTCTCAATGCGCTATGGGGCTGCGGGCTGGGTGTGGACGAGCTGGCGCGGTTGGGGTTGCCGCTGGGTGCGGATGTACCTGTTTTTGTTAGGGGTTCATCGGCCTGGGGACAGGGTGTGGGCGAGCACCTCGAGCCGCTAGAACTGCCGCCGCGCTGGTATGTGGTCGTCCATCCAGGGGTCGCGATCGGCACTCGCGATGTGTTCCAGAGCCCTGAATTGACACGAAATTCACCCCTCATCACAATACGCGCCTTTTTCGAGTCGGGCGGGCGAAACGACTGCGAACCGGTCGTGCGGGCTCGCTACCCCGAGGTGGCGGACGCGCTCGACTGGCTGGGGCGATTCGCCCCTGCGCGCCTGACCGGAACGGGTTCCTGCATTTTCGCAGCATGCGCCAGCGCGGCGGAGGCCGAGAGGCTGGCGGCGCGAGTGCCGGATCGCTGGACGAGCTACGTTGCACGCGGGCTGAACGTCTCACCGGCCCACGAGTGCTGGAGCGAGGTCGGCCAGGCGAGCATCGGGAGCTCCCCACCGCGGACGTAAAATGGGCATGATGATACTGGGGTGTCGCCAAGTGGGTGAGCCGCGAAGCGGCAAACGCCCGGGCCAGGGATGGGCGGGCTGGAACGCCGCACCAGGGATGGTTCAGTGCGATGAGCGTGATGATACTGGGGTGTCGCCAAGTGGTAAGGCAGCGGGTTTTGATCCCGCCATTCGTAGGTTCGAATCCTGCCACCCCAGCCAACTCCTGAATCCGCGTTTTCTCTCGTTAAACCAATCACTTAGGTCACGGACGGAGCCGTTCGTCGGGACCATGGCCGGAAGGCTCGGGACACGGATGAGGTCTTCTACTGGCAGATCTACTGCCAGATTTTTCAGAATGGACGACCCCTGATGAACAGATGGAGGTCGTGGGCCGCCGGACGAGCGGTCAGTGGGATCCGGTAACAAGTACATCGATCGCTTGACCGCTTCGACGTCGCTGTCCCCGGCGCCTTCCACCCAGGCGGCATACGTGCGGAGCATGGTCACTGTGCTGTGACCGTGTTGTTTGGCAACCCATAGGATGTTTTTGCCAATCATCAGGTTCCAACTCACAGATGAATGGCGCGCGGTATACGGACGACGATACCGCAGCTTCAGCGAGCGCAATGTACGGCGCCATCGAACTTGCGCGACGCCCAGATCCTCGATGCGGTCGCCCGAGTCCAAAAAGAAAACATAGTCGTGACGGATCTTGTCGTCGGCCACCATGCGTGCGCGCAAGAGCAGGTGTCGCTTTAGAACGGCCAATGCCCGAGGGCACAGTTGGACGCGGCGATCATCTCCGGTCTTGGTCTTGTAGCGATCCACTCCGTAGACTCGCGCTTTGTTGATACTGATGATTCCATTGACGAGATCGATGTCGGAGACCGCGAGGGCGATTTGCTCTGACGGTCTCAGTCCGGTGAAAAACCGGAACTCGTCATAGTTCCCCTGCGCTTCACCCCAGTCGCGATGTAGGGTTGCGATCAGGAGCTCCGCGTCCTGCATGCAGAATGGGTCCACTTTGGGCCGGTCGGCTTTGCGCATGCGTGCGCACCGGAGATGTCGAGCCGGGTTCTCATATAACGGGCGGTCGCGATATCCAAAGTCGAAAGCGCGTTTCAACGCACTGATCACATTGTTGTAAGTCTTCATGCTCCAATTCCTGTTGCGGAGAAGACGGGAGTATCGGACTTGATCAAACACGAGGCGGCCTACACGTGGGCGCCAGATGTCATCGAGTATCTTTCGATACGACCTCACCGTCGCTGCAGCCAGGTCGTGGCGCTTGAGGCGGGCTTCACAGTGAGCGAGGTAATCGTCGAAGACGTCATTGCACAGCCGGACATTCGCAGCGCCGCTCAGCCGTGGAAGGAAACGGTAGTCGGGGAACTCGTCCGCGAACGAGAAGGTCCCTAGCTGGATTTGGTGTTTGATAACCTCGAGCCGCTCCTTAGCCCGGCGAAGATTAGCTTCCGAGGGTGGTCGCTTGATCGAAGGGCGATACCGGATGCCGTCGAAGATGAAGTCGAATTGAATCCTTCCGTGCGGTGCCGCAATTACTCCGCCCGTGAACCATTTGCTACCCATATTGCTGTCCTTACCTGAGGGCAATGACTGCCGAGGCGAGGATAGCTAACCGTGGCGTGTAGGAGGAGACGAGCCTCACTATTTTGCGGATGACAAGGTATGCCTGACTTGATCTCACGACATGATGCTGCATTCGTGGGAATTGCCGTTTGCTGCGGCGTTATTCGAGTTCGCGACTCCAATGATCTCGCGGCATTCCGAGGGTTCTCGGCACTGATGTTGGGCGGACAGGTATTCGCTCTCTACTATCCGGCGGCAGGAATGTAGAGCTGGGACACCGCGGCGCGGGTCGCATCCAGAGTGGGGGCGCGGTAGCGCAGGCGTTCGCTCTGCTCTTTGCCGACTTCGCGCACGAGTTCGTCCATTTCCACCGATAGGCTCAAGAGCGCACCCAATTTATCCGCCGAGTCGAAGACCTTGCGCGAGCCGTCCGGAACCACGAGTTTCTGCGCCTCGAGCGGATTGTGGTAGAGCCAGTCTAGGTAGCGCTGCGTTTCCGCGAGAATTGCAAGCTCATACACGTAGCCCGTGCGCAGAGCGGCTGCGTCCGCATGAAAAAGTATGGCAGCGATCTCGTAGCTCCCGAGCGCGATGGTCCTACCATCTTCCTCCGCATCGCTTTTTACATTCTTGCAGAGTCGAATGGCCTTCTTGAGGCCACCTAGAGTGACGGTATCTTGCTCACTCACACGCTTTATGTGAAGGAACGGCAAATTGTCGAGTGTCGTGGGTACCTCCTTGTTGAGAATGGTAACGCCGCGGTCATGTTCCTGGCCCGAACTCTGATAAGCGATGGTGTCGAGCCATATCGCAGGAACGACATCGACGGGTCGAGCGAGTGAGCCTCCAGAGAGGTGTATGGCCTTAGCGCCCGAGGTGTCGACTGTGACCGCCGGATAGGCGTTCTTCAATATCCGCTCGCTCTCCCGGCGCAAGGCGGCTAAGACCTCAACAGAGCTACGCGTGGCTGACGGGCCGTATTGACCCGCGCGGGCGCGCGCGCCGGCCACGTAGTAGGAGGTAAAGTTGGTGTCTAGGTTCAGAAGATCAACATCA
>DATEJM010000040.1:0-104905 GCA_035277965.1 Steroidobacteraceae bacterium
ATCTTCCACGCTTCCCCGTTGCGGGGAATGGGGTGGACGATGGGACTCGAACCCACGACAACCGGGATCACAACCCGGGGCTCTACCAACTGAGCTACGCCCACCATCGTCGTCGCGATCGAGACCGACCTCGACGGCCGCCTCGATCGCCGGCGGAAGCGGGTCTCGCCGCTCCACACCTTCCGGTGGCGCGCCCGGCAGGACTCGAACCTGCGACCCTCGGCTTAGAAGGCCGATGCTCTATCCGCCTGAGCTACGGGCGCACAGGTTGGCTCGTGTCCGCCGCCGCAGTTTCTTGGTCGGGGCAGAGGGATTCGAACCCCCGACCCTCTGCTCCCAAAGCAGATGCGCTACCAGACTGCGCCATGCCCCGTCCGGGCCACCAGAAATCGCGTGGGGGCGCATCCTATCAGGTTCGTGTCGGCACGCAACCGACCTGCGGCACTGAGGTGAAAAAACCTTGTGAATGAGCCAGTTGGCTCCGTCAAGATCCAGTTTCTGGGGGGTGCCGCCCACAGACGCGACCCGCGGCCGGTCCAGCGGACGCCCCCGAGGCAGGGCGCTGACTCCCCCGGACGCGAGGCTCGACCCTCGATTTCCGCACGCCCGAGCGTCATGCGACAATCCTCCCCTCCCTCCTCGTGCGCATCGGTGACCATGACGGCAAAGCTGATTGACGGGAAGCTCCTGGCCACCGAAGTTAAATCTCAAGTCCGCCAATCCATCGAAGCCGCCACGGACAAGGGCAAGCGCCGGCCGGGCCTGGCCGTTATCAAGGTGGGCAGCGATGCGGCTTCCGAGGTCTACGTGCGGAACAAGCGCCGCGCGTGCGAGGAGGTCGGGATCATTTCGGCGGCTCACGACCTGCCGCACTCCGCCTCCGAAGCCCAGCTCCTGAGACTCATCGACGAGTTGAATGCCGACGACAACGTGGATGGCATACTCGTCCAGCTCCCGTTACCGGAGCAGATCCATCAGACCTCGATCATCGAGAGGATCGACCCGGCGAAGGATGTCGATGGATTCCATCCCTACAACGTGGGACGTCTGGCACAGCGCATCCCCGTGATGCGGCCCTGTACGCCGTACGGTGTCATCCGCCTGCTCGAGCATATCGGCGTCCCCGGCAAGGGTCAGCACGCGGTCGTCGTCGGAGCTTCCAACATTGTCGGCCGCCCGATGTCGCTCGAGTTGCTGCTCATGGGTGCGACCACGACCGTCTGTCACCGATTCACCACCGACCTGGATGTTCACGTCGGACGCGCCGACATCCTCGTCGTCGCAGCGGGCAAGCCGGATCTCATTCCCGGGAGTTGGATCAAGCCGGGCGCCATCGTCATCGACGTCGGCATGAATCGCCTGGACAACGGGCACCTCGTTGGCGACGTGCAGTTCGATGAAGCCTGCGAGCGGGCCTCGTGGATCACGCCCGTGCCGGGCGGCGTCGGCCCGATGACCGTCGCGATGTTGATGCACAACACGCTGGAAGCCTCGCAGCGCCGGCAGGCACCTGAGCTGGCCGCAACATCGGTCAGGCGGTCGCGCCGCCCGAAGTGAACCGCGAGAGGGTGACGGCATGCGGCCGACGCCTGCTGAGGGTGACGGCATGCGGCCGACGCCTGCTGAGGGTGACGGCATGCGGCCGACGCCTGCCGAAGGGCCCCCGACCGACAGACCAGCCACCCGGTTAAGCCCGCCGCCAGGTGGTCTTGCCGCCCGGCTTGTCCTCCAGAACGATTCCCTGCTTCGCCAGAGTATCGCGGATCCGATCCGACTCCGCCCAGTTCCTGGCTCCGCGGGCGGCCAACCGGGCCTCGATCAGACTCTCGATCTGCGCATCGGCGAGCCCACCGCCGGTGCCGGTCGCCGTACCGCCGACACCTGATCCGTGAAATGCCGCGCGATGACTCGAGAGACGGAACCACTCCGCCGCATCCAACTGCGCGATTCCCAACACGCTCGCCAGGGAGCGCAACTCTCCCGCAAGACCCGTTGCTCTGGGCAGCTCCCCCGCGGCCTTCGCCGAGTTGATCTCCCGCGTCATCCCCTGCAGCACCGCGAGTCCTTCGGGTGTATTGAAATCGTCGTCCATCGCCTCGTGGAAGCGCGCGGTGTGAGCACTCAGGGCGGCCGTATCGTCAGGCAAATCGCGCAGCGCCGTGTAGATGCGCCCCAGAGCGGCATCCGCCTGCTCCAACTGCTCGAGGGAGTAATTGATCGGGCCGCGATAGTGGCTCGAAATGACGAAGTATCGGAGCACCTCGGGATGGCGCAGCGTGGGCAGCACTTCGCGGACCGTGAAGAAGTTGCCGAGCGACTTCGACATCTTCGCATCGTCCACGTTCACAAAACCATTGTGCATCCACACATTCGCAAACACGTCGCCCGTCGCCCCGCACGATTGCGCGATCTCGTTCTCGTGATGCGGAAACTTCAGGTCCATCCCGCCGCCGTGGATGTCGAAATGCGATCCGAGGAGCGCGATCGACATCGCCGAGCATTCGATATGCCAGCCCGGGCGGCCCGCGCCCCACGGGGAGTCCCAGGCCGGCTCGCCCGCCTTGGCCCTCTTCCACAAGGCGAAGTCGAGCGGGTCGCGCTTGGCCTCCTCCACTTCGACACGCGCGCCTGCCCGCAAATCCGCCAGACGCTTGCCCGAGAGCTGTCCGTAGCCCGGAAAGTTCGCGACCGCGTAGAGAACGTCGCCGTTGCTCGCGACATAGGCATAGCCACGCTCGATGAGCTTCGCCACCATCTCGATGATGGAGGGCAGATACTGTGTCGCGCGCGGCGCGTAGTCCGGCTGCAGGATGCCGAGCTTGCCGCAGTCCTCGTCCATGGCCGCAATGAATCGCCCGGTGAGCGCGTCTATGGGCTCACCGTTCCGGGCGGCCCGCTGGATGATCTTGTCATCGATATCCGTGATGTTACGGACGAAAGTGACTTCCAGCCCGCGGTGACGCAGGTAGCGGTTCACGACATCGAACGCGACCAACATGCGGGCGTGTCCGACGTGGATGAAGTCGTAGACGGTGATACCGCAGACATACATGAGCACCTTGCCCGGGTTGATGGGCTGGAGCTCCTGCTTCTCGCCGGTCAGGGAGTTGTGAATGCGGATCATGAGCGCGTCATCCGGGGGCGAATCGCGACAGGCGCTCGCGCGCCTTGCCCGCCGGCATCGCCTTCAGCAGCGGGGCAAGCTCGGGACCATGTGCCTTGCCGGTCAGCGCAATACGCAGCGGCATGAACAATGCCGCCCCCTTCCTGCCGGTCGCCGCTTTGATGGCGCCCGTGATGGCAGGCAAGTCGTTGCCGCTGTGGGCCGCTGCATTGGCGGCCGCGGAAAAATACGCCGGGCCCGCTTCGCGCACAACCTTCTCATCAGCCGGCTCGATCGCCGGAAGACCGCCGAACACGACGTCTCCCCACACACGCGCATCTTCGGGCAGCACGATATTCGGGAGCACAGCGGCGATGAAGGCGGTAATCGACGCCTCATCCAGTCCCGCGGGCAACACAGCGCTCAGCCAGCGCCGGGCGCCCTCGGGCGACATCCGATGCGCTGCCTCTTTCTGCCAGATCTGCAGCTGTTGCTCATCGAAACGCGATGGAGCCCGGCCCAGGTGATGAGAATCGAAGGCCCGCGCCATCTGCGGCATCGACAGGAAGCCCTGCTCCGGGCTCGAGTGACCGAGTCGGAACAGATGATTGGTCAGAGCCTGCGGACAGTAGCCCCGCTCGCGATACTCCCGCACGCTCGTCGCACCGTGCCGCTTCGACAGGGGCGCGCCGTCGTGGCCCACGATGAGCGAGATGTGGCCGTAGGCGGGCGCGGGCAGCTCGAGAGCTTCGAGGATCATGAGCTGCCGGGGGGTGTTCGTCAGATGGTCCTCGCCGCGCAGTACCTGGGTGACGCCCATGTGGACGTCATCCACTGCATTCGTGAAAAAAAAGGCGGCGGAACCGTCGGCGCGGCGGACCACGAAATCGCCTATGTCATCCGAGAGGAAGCTCTGCGCGCCATGGACGAAGTCCACGAACTCGATCCGTCGCCCCGAGGGGACCCGGAAACGGATCGTCGGAGCGGTCCCGGCCGCACGCTTCTCGGCCTGCTGCCGCGGCGGGAGCTCCCGGCAGGTTCCGGCGTACCGTGGCGGCCGGCCTGCAGCGAGCTGGGCGCGCCGGGATGCCTCGAGCTCCAGAGAGGAGCAGAAGCACGGATACACCAGCCCCTTCCGCTCGAGCTCGCCAAGCAGGCGCGCGTAGAGATCGCCGCGCTGCGCCTGCCTGTAAGGCCCCCTCTCGTCCTCGCGATCGGGCCCGGCATCCCATTCGAGGCCGAGCCAGCGCAGGTCATCGAGAAGGGCCTGCGTGTACGTGTCGCGACTGCGCTCGGCGTCGGTGTCCTCGATGCGCAGCAGGAAGCGGCCGCCGCCGTGGCGGGCCAGCCAGAAATTGAACAAGGCCGTCCGAGCGTTACCGACGTGCAGCTCGCCGGTCGGGCTGGGCGCGAACCGGGTTGCGCTCGGGGCCGCGAACGCTGGCGCTGCGTTGGTGTCCACTCCACTCATGAGTGTTCATGTTACGGGATTGGTAGAATCCGCGCCCGGCATCACCCGCGGAGGCTCGATGGGCACACTGTCTCGCAATTTGTCGGGCCGCGGCTGGACCGCGCCCCTGCTGCTGGCCCTGGTGTCGCTCGCCGGGCTGCCGGCCTACGCCGACGGTCCGCCGCAGGTGCGTGTCACGACGAACATGGGCGAGTTCGTCATCGAGCTGATGCCCGATCGCGCCCCGCTCTCGAGCGCCAACTTCCTGCGCTATGTGAAAGAGGGCTTTTACTCGAACACGCTGATCCACCGGGTGGTCAGCAACTTCGTCATCCAGGGTGGCGGTCACGACGCAACCAGCTACCAGTTGAAGGCGACGCACGAATCGGTTTTCAACGAGGCCGGCAACGGCGTGCAGAACAAGCGCGGGACGGTGGGCCTCGCCCGAGGCGAGGTAGCCCATTCGGGCAACTCGCAGTTCTACGTCAATCTGGTGGACAATCCGGACCTCGATCCCCTGCCGACCCGATGGGGCTATGCGGTATTCGGCCGAGTCGTGCAGGGCATGGACGTGGTGGATCGCATCGGTGTGACGCCGACGGGGGCCTTCGGGCCGTTCAAGTCGGATGCCCCGCTGAAACCGGTCATCATCGAGAAGGCGGAGGTCGTGGACGCGAGCAAGAAGGCCGCTGCACCTGCCGCTCCGGCGCCCACCGCGCCACCTTCGCAGGACACCATTCTGACGCCGAAGTAATCGTGACCCGGCTCTTCGTCTCGGATGTCCACCTGGATGCCGGCGCACCCGAGGCGATCGAGCAGTTTCTGGATTTCCTGGGCCGTCAGGCGGCCCAGGCCGAGGCCCTCTATGTTCTGGGCGACCTCTTCGAAGTCTGGATCGGCGATGACGATGCCGAGCCCGCGAGAGATCGCGTCGTGCGCGCATTGCAGGATCTGACGAGTCGCGGCACCGCCTGCTTCTTTCTGCATGGCAATCGGGACTTTCTGCTCGGCCGCGACTTTTGCGCGCGCACCGGCGGCCGGCTGCTCAACGATCCGATCGTTACCGAGCTCGACGGCGAGCGAGTGCTCCTCACCCACGGCGATGCGCTCTGCACCGATGACCACTCGTATCAGGAATTGCGCAGCGTGGTGCGAGTGCCGCGGTGGCAGGCCCGATTCCTGACTTTGCCGCTCGCGGATCGGATGTTGCTTGCGAGCGAGGCGCGCGCCGGGAGCCGCGTGCACACTGCTCGCGCAATTCCAACAATCATGGACGTCAACGCCGGAGCGGTCGCTGCGGCGTTCCGCGCAAGCGAGGCTCGCCGCATCATCCACGGGCATACGCACAGACCCGCGGTACATGATCTGGACGTGGACGGGAGGTCTGTTCAGCGCATCGTGCTGGGAGCATGGTACGAGCAGGGGAGCTACCTGCAATACGACGCTGGCACGTACGAGCTGCGCGAGCTCGCGCGCCCGTAGAGCCTGGGCGCACCAGTCACCGTAAGCGATCGTTAACCGTAAGCGGTCGTTAACCAGTCACCGTAAGCGATCGAGTCACCGTAAGCGGTCGTTAACGAGTGGGCGTCCTTGGATTCAGCGCCGCCGCGGCAAGGTCAGGATCGCTTCCAGTCCGCGGCTGTTCCCATGAGGCGCGGCCTCATCCTCTGACAGGTTCCTCAGGATCAGCGAGCCGCCGTGGGCCTGCGCCACGTCGCGCGCAATACTCAAGCCGAGGCCCGTGCCGCCGGTGTCCCGGTTCCGGGACGACTCGACGCGATAGAAGGGCTCGAAGACCCTCTCGATCTCATCCGGCGGAATCCCAGGGCCCTCGTCCCGTACACGAAGCACCAGGGCGGCCTCGTCGTCCTGCACGACAAGGGCGGCCCGGGTTCCGAACTTCACGGCGTTGGCGAGCAGATTCGTCAGGCAGCGGCGCAATGCCTGCGGCTTGCAAGTGAAGGGGCGAGTCGCGCTCCCTTCCACCATCACGACGCTCCCCATCTCCGCAAATTCCGACTGCAGTGTCAGGAGCAGATCGTTGATATCGACCGGAGCGAACGTCTCGTCATCGTTCAGCCCTTTGAACAGCGCGAGAGCGCCATGCACCATGCTCTCCATCTCATCGAGCTGGCGACCGAAGCGAGCCTGGATCTCCGGGTCATCCAACGTCTCCACCTGCAGCCGCAGTCGCGTGAGCGGCGTCTTCAGATCATGCGACATGGCGGCCAGCACGCGCGCCCGGCTATCCAGATAGCGGCTCAACCGGTCCTGCATCGTATTGAAAGCACGCGCGGCATCGCGTAGCTCCAGTGCTCCCGTCTCCGCCAGCTTCGGCTGCCGCAAATCGCGTCCGACGCGATCGGCTGCCCGCGCGAGCTGCGAAAGCGGCCGTGTGATGCCGCGCGCCACGAAGAACAAGGCAACCGCCATCCCCACGAAGAGCAGCGCAATGTTGAGAAAGAGGTTGCGAGGCAGCGGCGCCCCGCGCTCCAGGTGAGCCACTCGAAACAACACCGTGTAGCCGTCCGGGAACCGTACGCTCGCGTCGTAGAGCTGTGCGCCCGAATCGCGCGAGTCCCCGAACAGGGGCGTGCCGAATGGAATGGCCGGCTTGGATAGATCGGCGGGGCCCACTGCGACCTGAAACGCATCTCCCAACGTCGATCGGAGCTGCTCCGTGAAGGTCGGAGCAAAATCAGGAGCAAGCGACCAGGGCAGGAACTGTCGCGCGCTGTCCAGGCCATTCCAGCGCTCACTTTCGAGTCGCACTCCCGCACCGTCCGGAGGACCCTCGGGCGGTAGATGCGGCGTAGGCGGACGGGATGAAGGAAGCGGAGCCGGCTGCAAGTCGCGAGTCACCTCATCGCGATAGATGAAGACATTCGGACCGTGGCGGCTGAAGCGCCAGGGCTGCCGTATCAGGCTCTGCGTCGCGACGCTGCGGTCAGTGGAGTTGAGAGGCTGCAGCGCCACCACGACCTCGGCGATCCGGCGCGACCATTCCCGTACGCTCGCCTGCAACACGAAGCGCTCGCGCTCGCTCGCAACCAGCACGAGGCTGAGGCCATGCGCGATGAGAAGCGCGAGGAAGGCGGCACCGATCAGCCGGCCGAACAGCGACTGCGGCCACAATGACAGACGCAGACGTGTCCGGCGCGCAGTCAATGCGTCTGCACGCTGACGCCGACGACGTAGCCCTCGCCGTAGACCGTCTTGATGATCTGAGGCGCGCGCGCGTCGTCACCGAGTATTTGCCGCAAGCGACTCACGCGTACATCGATGCTGCGATCGAATGGATCGGCTTCCCGCCCTCGCAGCAGCTCCGTGAGCTGGGCGCGGCTCAGCACCCGATTGGCCGATGACAGCAGGACGGCCAGCAGCCGGTACTCCGCGCCACTCAAGGCAACGTCGCGCCCGGATAAATCGGAGAGAGTCCGGGTCGTCGTATCCAATCTCCATCCGCTGAACGTAAAGGCTCGCACCGTGTCAGGGCTGGGATCGCGCGGGGCGTGCGCAGCGCGGCGCAGGATCGCGCGGATCCTTCCCAGCAGCTCGCGCGGATTGAACGGTTTCGGTACATAGTCGTCGGCGCCGAGCTCGAGGCCAACGATGCGATCGACATCCTCGCCCCTCGCGGTGAGCATGACGATCGGCACCTGCGAGCGAGTGCGCAATTCGCGGCAGATCGCGAGGCCATCCTCGCCGGGCAACATCAGGTCGAGAATCACGAGATCCACCCGCGAGCGCTCCATGGCACGCCGCATCTCCTTGCCATCGGGCACGGCGGTGGTCCGGAAATCGTGCTTGTCGAGATACTGACTCAACAGCGTGCGGATTTCGCGATCGTCGTCGACGATCAGGAGGTGGGGACGGTCGATCATCGGGCCTCGCATGCAACAGCAGTAGTCTGGTCCATCAGACCAACGCCGCTTACAATCGTGCCGTGCTTCACCCCGCGTCAAGCCCCTGTGTTTGTAACGAAGTGTTACTGTGACGCAGTCCTTCGTGGTACCGTCGCGCCCCGAACCCGCGAGCGCCGCCCTTGTCGAAACGCTCGCAGCCGAGCTTTGAAAGGTACGTATGTCGAGACAAACGATATTCCGCGGCACCGGCATCGTCGGCGTCCTGATTCTCGCGGCCATCGCGGGCTGCGCCTCGGAGCCGCCGCTCGCATCCTCTCCCCCCGCGGGCGTCAATCTGAGCGGCGAATGGCGGCTGAACGTCGATCTCAGCGACGACCCCGAGAAGGGTGGTGCGGACCAGTTGGAGCCCCGTTTCCCTCAGCCGGGAGGCGGTCGCGGAGACCGCGGCATCGGCATGCCTCCCGAGGGCATCCCAGGGCATCACCCTGGCGGAGAGGTTCCGGAGAGCGACGACCTCGTTTCCGGGCAGAGCTCTGCCTTGACACCCCCACGGCACATCGTCAGCGCGGCGCCGCTGGAGGAACACGTGCTGGTGCCCGCGGCCGATCATCTCTCCATCAAGCAGAGCGGCGGGACCATTACCGTCACCGCCAGCGACTCGAATGGACACAGTCGCACCGAGCAATACGTCAGCGGACAGAAGGGGACCATCCCGTACGGACAGGGAACGGCCGAGCGCCAAGTGGGTTGGCGCGGCGACGTGCTGGTCGTCACGACCAAGCCCGACAGGGGCCCGTTCAGAGAGGACGACTACGCCGTCGGGGAAGAGGATGGGAGGCTCATCGTGTCAACGCTCATCAAGGGCGGCTTTCACGGCAAGTCCGATCTCAAGCGAGTCTACGATCGCGTCAAGGGCTGACGCCCATGGACGATGGCGGCGGTCCGGAGTGAAACCGGAACACCGGATCCGGCTCGACGGCGAGCCGGGCTTCGCACCCGGCCAGCTCGCGAAGCCGCCCCCTCCACGCGCCGGGATAGCGATCCCGGGCAAATCCCACGTACAGCTGGCAATGCCGCGCCTCGGACTCGGCCAGCTGCGCATAGAAGGCGCCCAGAGGCTCGGGTAGCCGCTCCCTCAACAGCGCGAAGCGCTCGCAGGATCGGGCCTCGATCAAGGCGCCCGCGAGCAGCAGATCGAGCTTGCGTCCCGGGTCCGAGGTTCGCAGCTCGCGGCGCAGGCCGGCCGCGTAGCGGCCGGGCTTCTGGCGCTCGAACGGCAGCTCGAGCGTGCGCATCATTCTCTGCACCTGCTCGAAATGCCGCAGCTCCTCGCGCGCCAGACGCGAGAGCGCCCCGGTGAGCACCGCGTCTTCCGGGTAAGCGAAGATCAGAGCCAGTGCCGTGGATGCCGCTTTCTTCTCGCAGTTGGCATGATCCACCAACAACACCCGCCAGTGCTCGACCGCCGCATCCACCCATCCACGGGGAGTAGGCTCGACCAGGATGTTGGTCGCGTCGTCCTCCCGCGCGCCGAGCAGCGACGCCGTCATGTCGACTCGAGCTCGGGCCCGCGGGCCAAGGCGCTCTTGAGAGCGTCGGTCACCTCGGTCGCGTTTCCGAAGCGATCCTCCGGCTCCTTCGCCAGCAGGCGATCGACCAGATTCTGCAGGACGCGGAACCTCGCCGGCAGCCGCGGCACCGGCTCCTTGCGATGCTTGTAAATGATGGCCATGGGGTTCTCGGCCATGAAAGGCTTCTCGCGCGCCAGCATCTCGAACAGGATGACACCGAGACTGTAGAGGTCGCTGCGAGCATCGGTGTCCTCGCCGTGGCCCTGCTCCGGGCTCATGTAGTGTGGCGTGCCGAAGATCAACCCGGTATCGGTGACTTCGAGCTCGAGGGCGGCATCCTTCGACATGCCGAAATCGATCAACGCCAGGGTCCCGTCGTCGCGCAGCATCACGTTGCCGGGCTTCAGGTCCCTATGCAGGACGCCTGCCCCATGGATCGCCTCCAGGGCCCGAGCGATGGCGAGAGCCGTCTCGAGCGACTGCCGCGTATCCAACCCGGCCTTCATGCGCTGCCGCAAATCACCCGCGCTGAAATACTCCATCACCAGCCACGCGTGCTCGTCGCTCACCCCGAGGTCATACAGGCGCACGATGCTCGGATGGCGGATCCGCTGCACGATCTCGTATTCCTGCAGAAAGCGGCGAAAGGAATGATCCAGATCGGCCTGGTCCGTGTGCCGGTCGCGTGCCACCTTCAGGGCGACCAGAATCCCGGAGCTCTCGCTCTCCGCGAGGTAGAGATCGGACACCGGGCCTGCTGCCAGTCGTCGGATGCATCGGTAGCCACGAATGAATGCCCCGCCAAACCGCTGGGCATCACGCCCGGCGCTACCCGTTCGCCAAACAGCGCGTGCGCGTGACTGCTTGTGCTCGGCGCTCGTCAATACGTCGAGGAAGCGCTCCCGCTCGACGTCGTCGTGGCCGACAGCGGCATGCGCCCCTGAGGCGACAGCCTCCTTGGCCGCGTCGTCGCCACCGCGTTTACTGAGGAATACGACGGGCGCGAAGCCCGGTCGGCCCGCGAGATCCTTCGCCCAGGCGAGCCCCTTGCCTCCCGGCCGCGCCCCGCCGAGCAGTACGGCGTCATAGGCCTGCGCTAGAAACTCCGGCGCCAAGGGGCCCTGCGCTATGGGGTCCCGAAGACTCACATTCACGTCCGACCGCCAGGCGGCGAGCCGTTGTTGGATGCGGGCACGCAGGTGCGGGTCTTCTTCGATCAGCAGGAGGCGCATGGAGCCGGGGATTAGACCACGCGGCTCCCAGGGGTGCCACGATCCTCCAACACAATGGCAGCCGCGGCCGCGGAAAGCTTCAGTCCGATGACGAGATCACCGACGTTGGTGCCTGTCGGGCCCGTGTGAACGAGATCACCGCTGGCATCGAGGGCCGTGCCCGCGTCCGCTCGACGGATGCAATCCTCGGCCTCGAGACCGGCGAGACTGAGCCTGGCGCATGTATCAGCATCAACGAGCGCGCCTGCATCCTCCGTGGGACCGTCCGTACCGTCCGTGCCAGCAGCGAGCAGCAGCATGTTCGGCTGCCCGGCGATCAATCGGGCCGCCGCAAGTGCCAGGTGCTGGTTACGCCCTCCCCGTCCCGGATGCTCTGGCAGGTTCACCGTGGACTCACCCCCCCAGACGCACACCTGCGTCACGTGGAGATGAAGCTCGTGAGTAAAACGAACGGCCAGGCGGGCAGCATCGTCGTCGAACCGCTGCGGGGTCTTGCGCACGTCCAGCTTCATCGCTTCGGCCTCGGCACTGACTGCCTCGATGGCATCTTCCAGCGAGGCGATGACCTTCCGCTCGACCTTGTCAGGCATGCCCTGCATCGAGCCCAGCAGTCCCGAGCCGATGATCGAGGGGTCGTTGCCGGGGACGTCCGAGATGAACAACGCCTGCGCCTCACGTCCCGCGAGCCGTCCGCACAGCTTTCCACCCTTGATGCGGGAAAGGCGCCTTCTTCGGGCGTTCAACTCCTCGATGCCGATGCCGCTCGACATACCCTCGGTGTTCAGCCGAATCCACTGAGAGACGGACACGTGATCTTCCAACACCTCGACGAGGCTCGAGGCGCCGCCGGAGATCAGGAACAAGGGCTCCACGGAATCGGGCATCTCGGCGAGCCAGTGCAGCAGGCGCTGTCCGGCCTCGAGTGAGCGCTGGTCCGGAATCGGATGCGCACCCTCATGGATCTCGACTCCGGGCAGAAGCCGGGCCTGCGGGGCGACATGTCCGTCCTTCGTGATCAGGAGCACACGCTGCAACCGTACCCCGAGGGCGTCCCGCGCGCCCAGGGCCATCGCTGAGGCGGCCTTGCCGATGGCAAACACCCAGGAACGACCAGCCGGCGAGGCGTCCACCTGCTCGGACAACGCTCGCGCAACGCAGGCGCGACCTTCGACGCGAGCGAGACCAGCCTGGAGCAGATCGAGCAGGATGCGGCGACGCGGCTCGGACGAGCCCACCGTGACGTCGAGAGCAGGGAAGTCCTGCCCGGCCATGCGGGACTGGTTACGGTCCTGCCGGGCCATGCGGGACTAGAGCCCCCTGATCACTTTGAGCTTGCCGCGATGCTCACGGCGAAGCGTTTTCGCCTCATCGGAGCGCTCGAGCTGCAGCCGCTCCAGATAGTCGGGCGTCACATCCCCCGTCACGTACTCGCCGGAGAAGCAGGAAGTATCGAACTCCGCGACCCGGGCATCGTCGTGGCGGCAGGCCGCGACCAGGTCCTCCAGATCCTGATAGACCAGCCAGTCCGCACCGATCAGATGCGCGACCTCCTCCACGCTGCGGTTGGCGGCCACGAGCTCCCGCGCGGCGGGCATGTCGATGCCATACACGTTGGGGAAGCGCACGGGCGGCGCGGCAGACGCGAAATACACCTTCTTGGCGCCCGCCTCGCGGGCCAGCTCGATGATCTGCGCCGAGGTGGTGCCGCGCACGATGGAGTCGTCCACGAGGAGAACGTTCTTCCCGCGGAACTCGAGGTCGATGGCGTTCAGCTTGCCGCGCACGGATTTCTCACGCTGCTGCTGCCCCGGCATGATGAAAGTACGGCCGATGTATCGATTCTTGATGAAGCCCTCGCGGTATTTCAAGCCGAGGCGTTGCGCGAGCTGTAACGCGCTGGTGCGGCTCGTGTCCGGGATGGGGATGACGACATCGATGTCATGGTCGGGTCGCTCGCGCAGGATCTTGTCGGCGAGGCGGTCCCCCATGCGCATGCGCGCGCGGTACACCGAGACGTTATCGATTTTCGAGTCGGGACGCGCGAAGTACACGTACTCGAAGATGCACGGTGTATGACGAATGGTCGGCACGAGCTGTTGCGAATACAGCCGCCCCTGCTCATCGATGAACACCGCCTCGCCCGGCCCGACATCCCGGACGATCTTGAACGAAGCCATATCGAGCGCAACGCTCTCGGAAGCCAACATCCACTCGGGACCGCGCGGCGTGTCGCGCTGACCGAGGATCAGAGGCCGGATGCCGTTAGGATCGCGGAACCCGAGAATGCCGTGGCCGATCAACATCGCCACGACCGCGTAGCCCCCGCGGCACCGCCGATAGACGGCATTCAGCGCCGCAAATACGTCGGCGTGCGTAACGCGTGGGCCGCCGATACGCTGCAGCTCGGACGCAAAAACGTTCAGCAGCACCTCGGAATCCGAGGTCGTGTTGAGATGGCGCCGATCCTCGCGGATCAGCACTTCTGCCAACTCGGCGGCGTTGGTCAGATTGCCGTTGTGCGCGAGGCAGATGCCGTAGGGCGCGTTCACATAGAACGGCTGCGCTTCCGAAGCAGTGTCACAGCCCGCTGTCGGATAGCGCACGTGGCCGATGCCGACGTGTCCCTTCAGCTCGAGCATATGATGCTGCTGGAACACATCCCGCACCAGCCCACTGCCCTTGCGAACGCACAGCTCACCCTCGCCCGAGGTCGCAATACCCGCCGCATCCTGCCCGCGGTGTTGGAGGACCGTGAGTGCATCGTAGATGCGTTGATTGACCGGGGTCGTTCCGACGATACCGACGATGCCGCACATGTTTGGCCGCCCTATGACCCTGAGGAGGAGAATCGTCCGCTCATGCCCGGGCGACCACGCTGTGCCCATGCGGGACGCGAGGCTCGCCCACGAGCGCTCGCAGCGTGTTCGCCATGGACTCCCCGTAGGGAATCAATACCGAGTGGCGCCACCAATGCTCGCCATCCAACCGCAGGAGCTGGCCGAGAATGACGAATACCCCGAGCAACACGGCGCCGCGCAGCAGGCCGAATACGAAACCGAGCAGCCGGTCCAGGCCGCTGAAAATCGACAGGCGCACGAAGTGCCCGAGCACCGCGCCCACGGCCGCGCCGAGGAGCAACACGAGCAGCACGATGATCGCGCGAGCGGACCAGACCTTGACCTGCGACCCGCCGAGCAGGCCCCCGAGATGGGGCTCCACGAGGTCCGAGAAGTGCCAGGCCACGAACAGCGCGATGAGCCAGGCCACCAGTGCCACGGCCTCCCGCAGGAATCCGCGCATCGCTCCACTGACAGCAGACAGGGCGATGGCGACGATGATCAGATAGTCGGCGGCATTCATCGTGAGAAATCGAGCCCCAGGTACGGGTTGGCGGCGCGGATTGTACAAGAGGCGTAAGCCCGCTGCGCGAACCCGCGGCGCATTGCGCCGCAATTATGTCGCGACTCAAGAGTGCGGCACGATCGAGGCTGCCTGCCCTGCGGCCTTGAGTCTCGCCGCCAGCTTCTGAGCCGCGGTCCGGTCCGCAGACGGCCCTACTCGGACACGCCACAACTTTCGACCGTTGCCGGAAATCTCTGCCAAGGACGCCGGAAAGCCCTTGGCCTTCAGCTCTTGTGTCAGGCGCTCTGCGTTGTCTCGACTCGCGAAAACCCCGAGCTGCACCATCCAACCACCACTGGCTGTCACGACGGGTTTCGCCTGCGCCTTCTGCGGTGCCGGTGCCGTCGCGTGTTGCACATGCTTCGCGGTTTCCGAGGGACCGCTGCGTGCGCTGGCTGGCTTCGGAGGAGGCGAGGAAGTCTGCGATGCGGCCGGTCCATTCGTCTGGCGCGCGGCCGGCGCATTCGCCTGGGATGCGACCGGCCCATTCGTCAGCGGCGCGGACGGTGCATTCGTCTGGGGCGCGGCAGATGTTTCGGATGTTGTACCCGGTTGCTGCGACGCCGCGGGTGTCGACGCCGCGTTCGGTGGTGAGGCTGCAGCCGGGTCTTCGCTTGCCGGATTGCTCGGCTTCGAATGCGCGTCGTCCGCCAGGTTGATCGTGTACGAGCGTAGCGGCGGCTCCTCAGGCGAACTGGGGGCGGAAAATGGCGCGACGTGCGCCGGCCCGCTCAGCAGCTCCGGCACCAACAGCACGATCAGGGCCACGAGGATGACCGCGCCCGTCAGTCGCTCTTTCACTAGACCATCCACTATGGGGACGAAGTCGCCTCGATCAAGCGTCGGCATGCCATTAATCGGCGCCTCATTATAACCGAAGCCACTGTAACGCCGTCCCCACCGTGCGGACGGAGCCGAACACGAGTATGCGATCTCCGGGGTTCGCGACGGACTGAGCCGCTTCGCATCCAGCCTCCACCGACGAGGCCAGCGTGACTCCATCCGCGGGTACCGCGACGCGAGCCGCCAGCTCAGTTGCTGAGATGCCACGAGGGCCTGGCAGTGAGCATAGCACCCAGTTGTCTATCAACGGACGCACGGCCTCGACGATGGCTCTGGCGTCCTTGTCCTCCAGGATCGCGACGACGGCCCAGGTGCGGCCGCCGTGCGGCCGCTCTCGAAGGTGAGCGGCCAGCACGCGCGCCGCAGGCTCGTTGTGAGCGATATCCAGTATCCACTCCGGATGGCCCGCCACGATCTGATAGCGGCCGGGAAGCTTCACGGTGGACAGCGCTCGCACGACCGCGTCGCGGCTCGGTTGGTCTGTCAGTCCGAGCGCCTCGACTGCGGCGAGCGCCGCGGCGGCATTGCCGTACTGTATCGACCCGGCGAGCGCCGAGGGCGGCAGATGGGCGAGCTGAGCGCGATCGCTAAAATAGCTCCAACAGGGGCCCTGACTATCGAGTGCCGGCGGGTCGAGCCGCCACCGGAAATCGCGCCCGGCGACGCTGGCTCGGGCTCCCGCCTTCTCGATCGTCGCAAAGACACTGGCCGGCATCGCGGCCGTGCTCAGCACGACGGGTCGTCCGGCCCGGACGATGCCGGCCTTCTCCGCCCCGATCAGCTCCAGGCTGTCGCCGAGCCAGTCCCGATGATCGAAGCCGATCGAGCAGATCACGGCCACCGTGGCGTCAACGAGGTTCGTCGCATCGAGCCGTCCGCCGAGGCCGACCTCGAGGACGCCGACATCGATGGCCCGGTCGCGGAAGATCAGCAGGGCCGCCAGGGTGTTGTACTCGAAGAACGTGAGCGTCGTCGTGCCCCGGGCTCGCTCGATCCTCTCGAAAGCCGCAATCAGCTCTTCGTCAGCGGCTTCCTCGCCCCCGATGCGGATGCGCTCGTTGTAGCGTACGAGGTGGGGTGAGGTGAACATCCCGGTGTGAAGTCCACTCGCCCGCAGCACCGCTTCGATGTGCGCGACGGTGGAGCCCTTGCCATTGGTTCCCGCCACGGTGATGACCGGATAGGTCGGACGCTGCACTCCCAGCGCCTGCGCAACCCGCGTGACCCTGGCGAGATCCATGTCGATCGCCCGCGGATGCACCGATTCCTGCAGTCGGAGCCATTCCGCGAGTGAACGCATTGCACTGCCCACCGCGCGAGTCAGTGCCGATCAGGCCGCGACCGGCGCCTGCTTCAACAGCAATCTCAGGATGCTGGCGATCCGGTCACGCATGTCGCGTCGATCGACGATCATGTCCAGAGCCCCGTGCTCCAGCAGGAACTCACTGCGCTGGAAGCCCTCGGGCAGGGTCTCGCGAACGGTCTGCTGGATCACGCGCGGGCCCGCGAAGCCGATGAGCGCGCGGGGCTCGGCGATATTGAGGTCTCCCAGCATGGCGAGGCTCGCCGAAACACCTCCGGTGGTCGGGTCGGTCAGCACCGAGATGAAGGGAAGATGCGCTTGCGCCAGACGCGACAGTGCAGCCGCGGTCTTCGCCATCTGCAGGAGCGAGTACAGGGCCTCCTGCATACGAGCGCCGCCGCTCGCCGAAAAGCACACGAGCGGTTGGCGATGGGCGATGCAGTAGTCCACCGCTCGCTTGAAGCGCTCACCGACGACCGAGCCCATCGAGCCACCCAGGAACTGGAACTCGAAGGCGCAGGCGACGGTCGGCAGCCCCTGGAGCTTGCCGGCGAGCGCCACGAGCGCATCGCTCTCACCGATCGCTTTCTGGGCCTGGGCGAGGCGATCCTTGTAGCGCTTGCTGTCCCGGAATTTCAGCGGGTCCTCGGGCACGATGCGGGCGCCGAGTTCCTCGGCCGAATCCGGATCGAGAAAGCGCTCGAGGCGCTCGCGCCCGCCGATACGCATGTGGTGACTGCACTTCGGACACACATAGAGGTTGCGCTCGAGCTCGGCCCGATAGAGCACCGCATCGCAGGCCGGACACTTGATCCACAGGCCCTCCGGCACCGAGCGCGTGCGCCGCTCGGTCTTGATGCGGGAGGGCATGATCTTTTCGAACCACGACATGGAAGCGGCCTGGAGCTTAGGGAGATGGGGTGGGGATGATAGCGGATCGGCTCCCCATGCCATGGCCGGCCGTGGGCAGACTGAAAGCGGCCGGGTACCGAACCGACCAGAGATACAGCCCATCGGCCGGTGCCGTGGGAGCACCGACCCTGCGGTCCCGCGCGGCCAGCACCTCGTGGGCCCAGGAGGGCTCTCTCTCGCCACGGCCCACCTCGATCAGCAGGCCGACGATGTTGCGCATCATGTGGTGCAGGAACGCGTTAGCGGTCGCCTCGATCGTGATCCACTCTCCCTCGCGGATGACTTCCAACCGCTCCAGTCGCCGGATCGGCGAGTGAGCCTGGCACTCCGAGGAGCGGAACGAGCTGAAGTCATGCTCGCCGCACAAGGCCGGCGCGGCCTCGATCATCCGGTGGAGATCCAGAGGCCGATGGACGAACGTGGCCCGCCTCACGCAGAGCGCGGAGCGCGTCGGACGGTTGAGGATGATGTAACGGTAAGTTCGCGCCTCGGCCGAATAGCGCGCGTGAAAGTGATTGGGGACTGGCCGGGCCCAAGCCACGCTGATCTGCTGCGGAAGGTTCGAGTTCGCCCCGAGTACCCAGCCGCGCAGGCTGCGGCTCGCTTGCGTATCGAAGTGCGCGATCTGTCCTCGCGAATGCACGCCGGCATCCGTACGTCCGGCACACACTACACCGATTGGCTCAGCCGCGACGCTCGTCAGCGCCTTTTCGAGTTGATACTGAATCGAGGGGGCCGCCTGTTGGGTCTGCCAACCGGCGAAGCCCGTCCCGTCGTACTCGACGCACAGTGCAAGTCGGTTCAAGTCACGCCGACGCGCGGATGAGCCTCAGCCAGGCAGCGACTCGAGCAGCCGTTGCGCCTCCTGCTTCTGCGCGACCGATCCTTCGTGCAGAACCTCCTCGAGGATGTTCCGGGCGCCTTCGGGATCGCCCATGTCCATGTAGGCGCGGGCCAGATCCAGCTTTGTGCCCACTTCGCTCATCGTCACCGGCTCGAGGTCCGGCAGCGCGAGATCCTCGGAAGAGAGCTTCTGCGTCGCGGTATACGCGGCGTCAGGAACTGTGGCCGTACCAACGTCGAGATCGATGTCGGAGCCGACATCCAGATCCACGTTAGGACCCGTCTCCGCGTGGGCGTCGTCGTGGCCACCGAGATCGAAATCAAGGTCCCGCTCGCTGAGCGGAGGCAATCTCGAGGTTGCGCTGACATCGCGCTCGGTGTCATCCGCGTGATGGCGAGCGTCGTGGCCGTCCTGACCCTCGCTCTCATCGAGCGCCGCGGTCAGCTCGTGCTCATCGATCTGCCATGCGGCGGTCTCGGCGGTCTTGTCGTCGTGGGAGGCGCGGCGCGACGCGTCCTCCATGATTTTGCGCGAACGCTCATCGAAGCCTGCCACCAGGGTCGGAGCATCGGGCGACGAGCCCAATCCAGGCTGGTCAACGGTGTCCAGGGCTCCCAGGTCGAGCCCGAGATCATCGATGGCGAGCTCCGCCGTCTGCTCGGACTGCGGCGAGCCCTGTTTCAGAGCGATCTCGACCTTCTGACGGATCGTGGGGTTCTCCCCCGCGCCGGTGAATGCCGGCTGCTCGACCGTCGGCGCTTCGGAGTCCGTGCTGAACTCCGGAAGCATCGGCTCGACGTCCCCGGCTGGAATGCGCGCGGTCGCATCGGAAGCAATGCGCGCTGTCATCTGCCGGGTCGTACCCGTGGCGCCCGTGAAGTTGTGGTCGATGGCAGCGTTGCGATCGGTCGCGGTCGCACCCGCGCGCGCCTGGGTGGTGGTCGAGTCCGACACGTCCCCGAGCGCCGAGCCGATATCGAGATCCACCTCTCCGCTGGCCGCCTGTCCGGGGACAGGATCCCCCAGCAGGTCGAAGTCGACGCGGCTCTGACCGCCCTCGAGATCGAGATCCACGCCGCCTGCGGTGGCGCCGCTCACGGCACCGCCGCCGGCAAACAGCGGATCTTCGGGCGCGAGCTGCTTGCCCATGATGAGGATCTTTTCCCACTCGCCCGGAGCAGCCTCGCTGCGCGTGTCGGCCAGCTCGCGGGCGCTCTGCAGGAACTGCTCCTTGTTGCCCCAGACGAAGAACACCTCGAGGAGCTTGAGCTTCAGATCGCGTCGGTTCGGCTCGCGCGTGACGGCGATGCGGATGAGATCGGCCGCCTGATCGTACAGGCCGTAGGCCATGTGGAAGTCAGCTTCGGCCAGCGGATCGCCCTGATCGAGATTGATCGCCGTTTCGCTGCTGACAGTCTCGTCGGTCGCAACGTGCTTCGCCGGCTGTGGCACGGGAGCAGCCCCGCCAGGGAACCGCGGACGCTCGTGAGCACCCGACTCCTCGACGAGGAAGGCATCCCCCGCACCAGTGGGCGCGCGCAGAGGCGTCGTATCACCGGTGGTGTCGCGGTCAACGGAGGCGGCACCCGCGGCTGCGAGGCGGCCCAGAGAATCGTCGAACTCGGACTCACGACGCGAGCGCCATGCCCGCGCGCCAATCGCACCCAGGATCAGGACGACGAGGAGGCCTAGTGCCCACCAATAGTCTTTCAGCGTATCCAGGATGGAGCCGCCCGGCGCGGGCTCGGAAACGGGAGTCACATGCTTCGGTGGCTTGGCGGGCTCCGTCGTCGCAGCCGGAGGCGGGGTGGCCTCGGCCGGCGGAGGAGTCTGCTCGACAGGAGCCTGAGCGGTCTCCGGCGGCGCGGGCGGCGGGGTCTCTACAGGTGGGGCCGGAGGTGCGGCCGCTGCGGGAGGAGGCGTCGCGGCAGCCGGCGGAGGAGTCTGGGCGGCCGGCGGGGCCTTCTCGCCTGCGAGTTTGGCTTGAAGCTGGGCCAGCTCTTGATTGCGCATCTCGAGCAGGCGCTTCGAATCGGTGAGCTGCCCCTCGAGCTCCTTCACTCGGCCCTGCAGGGCCTGGACCTGGGCGCTCGAGCCGGCGGTGCCGGTGGCACCCGCTTCAGAGGGGGTGACGAGCCGCAGATGCCCGGGCTCGGAGGCGCTCGGCGCGCCCGTGCCGGCGCCGGAGCGCCACGCCGCATACTGGCGGCGGATCTCGACATTCGCTTCGGACGTGGAGATCGCGGAAACCGCGGAGCTCTCCGGAATTCGGAGCACTGCGCCGGAGCGCAGCAGATTCATGTTCTGCTCGAAAGCGCGGGGATTGGCCTGGTAGATCGCCAGCATCCAGGCCCGTGTCTGAGCGGAGTTAGGCCCGCCGCCACTGGATGAGGCGGCGATTTGCGAGAGGGTCTCGCCGCGCTGCACCACATGCGACCCGTCCTGCGAGGATGCAGGCGGAGCGCTAGGCGCAGCCTGGCGGCTCGCTGAAGCCGAGTGGCTCCGTCCCGACGAACGGGCAGGCGGTGGGGAGGAGCTATCCTGGGTCGTCGGCGCAGCCGCACCGTCATTGGAGGTCGTCGGCGCCGACTCCGCCGCAGGAGGTGGCCCGGAAGGTCGCGCGATGGCGCCCTCCTTCGCGCCCGCGCCAGCCGCAGGGGCGGCCACCGGGGCGTTCGCCGGGGTCTCCTGTCCTGGTGTATAGACAGGCGGATCGAGCAGCATCGTGTACTCGCGCACGAGGCGGCCACGCGCCCAATTCACTTCCACCAGGATAGTGATGAACGGCTCAGTGATCGCGTCACTCGATTTGAGCTTGATGACCTCGTGGCCATCGGCGTTCTTGACCGTACGGACCTGCACACTGCTCAGGAACACCGGCCATTCGAGACCATAGCGGGCGAACGTATCGCGCGAGGCGATCTGCGCCTTGAGGCTCTGGAGCTCCTCTGGCGTAACGTCCACCAGCTCGATCTCGGCATCGAGCGGTGCATTGAGCGGCGACAGGAGATGGATATCTCCCAGCCCAAGCGCAAACGTGGCTGGTGGGAAGGCCAGCAGCAGCGCCAGCGCCCGGCAATACCGATTCACGACCATTGCGGACACCCCGAAAGGTATCAGTGAATTAAATGTCTTTTAAAAACAAATGAGTGGACCGCATTCCGCAGGTCCACCCAGCGGTCGGCAATATAACTTAAATATGCCGTCTTACCAAAATCTCCGCGATCTGGATGCTGTTCGTGGCAGCCCCCTTGCGAATATTGTCGGCTACGACCCATAAGTTAAGTCCCCGTCCGTTCGACAGATCTTCACGTATTCTCCCGACATAAACTGTGTCGCGGTTCGCTGCCTCGGTAGCCGCCGTGGGGTATCCGCCTGGGCGACGCTCATCCAGGACCTCGACACCGGGTGCTTTTCTCAGCAGCTCCCGGGCCGCATCGGCCGTGATCCGGGCCCGCGTCTGCACATGAACCGCCTCGGAATGCCCGTAGAACACCGGAACCCGCACGGCCGTGGCATTGATGTGAATCGTGTCATCTTCCATGATCTTGCGCGTCTCCCAGGACATCTTCATTTCCTCCCGGGTATACCCGTTGTCCTGGAACTGATCGATCTGGGGTACGCAGTTGAAGGCAATCTGCTTGGCGATGACGTGGGCGGCCACCGGACCGCGACCGCTCAGCAGCGCGGCGGATTGCTCGGCTAACTCCTCGACCGCCCGGCGCCCGGCGCCGGAGACGGACTGATAGGTCGCGACATCGATGCGCTCGATGCCCACCGCGTCATGAATCGGCTTCAGCGCGACGACGAGTTGAATCGTGGAGCAGTTGGGGTTCGCCACGATGTTACGATTCGCGTACTTGTCGAGCGCGTGCGCGTTGACCTCCGGGACGACGAGCGGCACATCCGCCTCGTATCGGAACTCCGATGTATTGTCGATGACGATGCAGCCGGTCGCGGCCGCGCGGGGCGCGTGCTCGCGCGATACCGCCCCTCCCGCCGAGAAAAACGCGAAGTCGATTCCCGTGAAATCGAAGCTCGCCAGCGCCTTCACCGGGTAGTTGCGCCCACGGAACGCAACGGATCGCCCGAGCGAGCGGTCGCTCGCCAGGGGATGCAGCTCCGTCACCGGGAAATCGCGCTCCTCCAACACTTCCACGAGCATTTCGCCGACCAGCCCGGTCGCACCGACCACGGCGACCTTCATGGCCTGACATCCGCGTTCTGCGCGCGGTGGCGCAAATGATGATCCATCAACACGATCGCAACCATGGCCTCGGCTATCGGCGCGGCCCTGAGACCGACGCAAGGGTCGTGCCGGCCGGTCGTGACGACTTCGACAGGATTGCCCTGCACATCGATCGTCCGGCCCGGCACTTGAATGCTCGATGTCGGCTTGAGCGAGATGTGCGCAATGACATCCTGACCTGAGGAAATTCCCCCGAGAATCCCGCCGGCGTGATTGCTGGCGAACCCGGCAGGGGTGAGCTCGTCGCGATGTTGACTGCCCTTCTGCCGTGCCGCCGCGACACCGTCCCCGATCTCGACCGCCTTCACGGCATTGATACTCATCAGAGCGTGGGCGAGATCGGCGTCGAGGCGGTCGAACACCGGCTCCCCGAGCCCCCCCGGCACGCCCGTCGCGATCACGGTCACGCGCGCGCCAACGGAGTCGCCCTCCTCGCGGGTCTTCCAGATGAGATCCTCGAGCGCTTGCACGGCGCCCGGGTCCGGACAGAAGAACGGGTTCTGTCGGGCAAAGGCCGGATCCACCGCCTCGAGGGTCATGGGGCCGACCTGACTGAGATACCCGTAGATCCGGACCCCGAGCCGCTGCTCCAGGTATTTGCGCGCGATGGCGCCCGCTGCCACGCGCATGACCGTCTCCCGTGCCGAGGAGCGGCCGCCGCCGCGGTAGTCGCGAATGCCGTACTTGAGGTGATACGTGTAATCGGCATGTCCCGGGCGGAAGCGATCCTTGATCTTGTCGTAGTCGCGCGAGCGCGCATCGGTGTTCTCGATGAGAATCCCGATCGGTGTGCCGGTGGTGCGTCCCTCGAACAGCCCCGAGAGAATCCGCACCCGATCGGTCTCGCGCCGCTGGCTGACGAAATGGGAAGTGCCGGTGCGGCGTCGATCCACATCCTGCTGCAGATCCGCTTCGGTCAGCTCCAGGCCCGGCGGACAGCCGTCCACGGTGCAGCCCAGGGCAGGCCCATGACTCTCGCCGAACGTCGTCACGCAGAATTGTTTGCCGATCGTGTTTCCGGACATCTCGAGTGATCTCAACCTCTAAGGCGGAGCGTGCAACTGCCGGGCCGTCAAAAGGAAGACGCCCCCGCCGCCACGCTCGAAATGCAGCCACAGGAACGGAAGCCCACGAAACGCCCGTCGCACCGCCGCGTCCGAGTTGCCCACCTCGACCACCAGAATGCCGTGGGGCTGCAGGTGGCGACCGGCCTCCCGCAGGATGACCCGAACAGCGTCGAGACCGGCGGGTCCGGCCGCGAGTGCCACCCGCGGCTCATGCCGGTACTCGGGAGGCAGGGACCGCATCTCGCGTGCGCCAACATAGGGCGGGTTGGTTACGATGATATCGTACGCGCGGTCGCCCAGGGCGCTGAAGTAGTCGGACTTGATCAACTTCACGCGCCGCGCCAGTCGATGCCTGCGCACATTCATCCTGGCGACCTCCAGAGCATCCTCCGAGATGTCGACTGCATCGACGCTGGCGCGCGAGAAAGCCTTCGCGGCGGCTATGGCAATGCACCCGGAGCCCGTCCCGATATCGAGGATCCTGCCGACCCGCCGCGGCTCGATCCACGGCGCAAAGCGTCGCTCGATCAGCTCGGCGATCGCAGAGCGCGGGATCAGCACGCGGGCGTCGACATGGAACGGCAGGCCCGCGAACCAGGTCTGACCGGTCAGGTAGACCGCGGGAATGCGCTCGGCGATTCGCCGCGCCATCAGCGCCTCGACGCGCGCCTGGCCCCTCCGACTCACCGACTTCGAGTAGCTGGCTGGCGCGCGCTCATACGAGATGCCGAGAGCATGCAACACGAGGGCAGCCGCTTCGTCACGGGCATTGTCGGTCCCATGCCCCAAAAAGACCCGGGCGCGCGCCAATCGCCTCGCGTTCCGCTCGATGACGGCCCGCACCGTAACCGCTCGGGGTCTCGCGACGAAAGCACGAGTGCCGGGCCCGCGCCCGGGGGCCGCCCGGACAGCCGCTCGCCGGCTCGGCCGGCGCCTATGGGATACTTCTGTCATGAATGCTCGGAGTTTCTGGGTCCTGGCCGCCGCCGCGGCCGTCCTCGCCGCCGTGGGCGGTTTCTGGGCCGCGCGCGAACTTGACAGCTCAGCGCCTGCGCTGGCAAGCGGAACATGGCTGCCGCAGCCGCGCCGGCTGCCCGACTTTCAACTCACCGATCACCTCGGGCGGCCCTTCAGCCGCCACGACCTGCAGGGCCACCCGAGCCTCGTCTTCTTCGGCTTCACGCATTGCCCCGATGTGTGCCCGACGACCCTGGCGAAGCTCGCCCAGATCAAGAAGGCGGTCGCGATTGCGAATCTGCAGGTGCTGCTTTTCAGCGTCGACCCGCGGCGGGATACGCCGACGGCGATGGGGTTGTATGTCCATGCATTTGATCCCGATTTCATCGGGGTGACGGGTGAGCCGGGTGCCGTCGGGCAGGTCGAGGCCGCCTTCGGCGTGGCCGCCGTGCGAGTCGATCTGCCCGGAGGGGACTACACGATGGACCATTCGGCCGTGTTGTTCCTCCTCAATGACAAGGGGGAGATCGCAGCCCTCTTCACCGCCCCCTTCGACGCTCGGAAGCTCGCGAAGGACATCGGGACAGTCGCGCCGCGGCTGAAGTCTGCCTCGTGATCGGGTTCGCCCGCCCGTGCTCGTGAGCAACGATCGGGGTCCCAGTCTGGGTGACCGGCTCTTCGTCGCCCTGCAGCACGTGCTGCCCCAACATGCCCTGTCGCGCATCGTCCTGCGTCTGACGCGGTCGCGCACACCGGCGCTGAAAAACGCCCTGATCGGCAGCTTTGTGCGCGGATTCCAGCCGGATCTGAGCGAGGCGGTCGGCACTGACCCCCTGAGCTACGCTTCTTTCAACGACTTCTTCACACGAGCGCTGCGTCCCGGCGCGCGCGCCATCGCCCCGGATGCGCAGGATCTCGCATGTCCCGTCGACGGAACGATCAGCCAGATGGGCACACTCGATGGCGCGCGATTGTTGCAGGCGAAAGGCCGCCACTACACACTCGAGGCCCTGTTGGGATCGGGCGCATGCGAGCGCCAGGAGGCCGCCGCGCCCGGCGCCGACGCGGCTCCCGACTGGGCACGGAGCTTTACGGGCGGCAGCTTCGCCACCTTGTATCTGGCTCCATACAACTATCACCGCATCCACATGCCGCTCGAAGGCTCTCTTCGGGCGGCATGGTATGTCCCGGGCCGTCTGTTCAGCGTCAATGCCACGACGGCGGCGTCGGTGGCCGGTCTGTTCGCTCGTAACGAGCGCGTGGTTTGTGTCTTTGAGCGCAATGGATGGGTCTTCGCAATGGTTCTCGTGGGTGCACTGTTCGTCGGCAGCATGACGACGGTCTGGCACGGGGACGTCACTCCGCGGCGGCCGCGTCGCCCGACCTCGTTGCCCTTGGCAACGCAGCGCAGTGCGCTGACACTCGCCAAAGGAGCGGAAATGGGGCGGTTCAACATGGGATCTACCGTGATCCTGCTCTTGCCCCCCGGCGTGGCCGCCTGGCGTTCCGACCTCTCACCCGGCGACAGCATCCGCGTGGGCCAGCCTTTGGCTCACCTTGTCACGCCCCCGCAATGAGCTGGCGGCCCACTGCAGCTCGCGAGACCCTCCGGCATCGGGCCGTCCTCCTGCAACGAGCCCGGGATTTCTTCGCCGCGCGCCGCGTGCTCGAAGTTAACACGCCGATCGTCGTCAATGCGCCCGTCAGCGACATCCACATTCATTCAGCTCGTGTCGAGCTCCAGGACGCGGACGGCGCGCGAGCTGGGCGGGGCGACCATGCCGAGCCTGCTGCGTCCGACTGCAGTCACCCGCCCCGCCTATTCCTGCACACCTCGCCCGAATACGCGATGAAGCGCCTGCTCGCAGCCGGTAGCGGCGACATCTTCCAGATCTGCCCGGTCGTCCGCGGGTTCGAGCGCGGTCGTCAACACAATGCAGAGTTCACGCTGATCGAGTGGTATCGGCAGGGATTCTCGCTGGCCGATCTGATGGCCGAGGTCGCGGACCTGGTGCGAACCCTCCTCGGCCGTCCCCAGCGCGTAGAGCACATCAGCTACCGTGAGGTGTTCCTGGAGCAACTGCATATCGATCCGTTCACGGCCACCCCGACGGAGTTGTCTACCCTGGCAGGCGACGCGGGATTCCGGGATACCGCCGACTCCCGCGATGAGCTCCTGGAGCTTCTGATGGGAACGGTCATCGGGCCCCGTCTGGGGCACGAAGCCCTGACCTTCGTTCACGGCTATCCCGCCACGCAGGCCGCCCTCGCGCGACTCGATCCTGAGGATCCGCGGGCCGCGCTGCGGTTCGAGCTGTATGCCCGCGGCATGGAGCTGGCCAACGGATTTCACGAGCTGCTCTCCGCCACGGAGCAGCGCGCGCGATTCGTCCATGACAACGAGGAACGGCAACGCGCCGGCCGGCCCGTCTACCCCCTGGACGAGCAGCTGCTCGCGGCGCTGGCGGCCGGCCTGCCGGACTGCGCCGGTGTGGCTGTCGGCTTCGATAGAGTGGTGATGCTCGCGACCGGGGCCCAGCATATCGATGAAGTCCTGACTTTCCCCACGGAACGGGCGTGACCTCATGGCACTTACGGGAGAGGCGCCCCTGTCGCTGTTGGGGGGACAATGTCCTCATTGTCTATCCCATTGCCCATGACCCCCGAGCATCGTCGCCCTACCTTCGCTGACAAGAGCGCCGACGACCGTTTGTTCATTGGTTGCATCGCGAGTCATGAGTAGCGAGCGCGCCACTCGGGTGGCCACGACGGGCAAGCGCACGGGCGTCCTCTCGACAGCGAGCGCCTTTGTTTTGTGGGGCTTCTTTCCGTTGTACCTGAGGCCCCTGCACACGGTGGAAACCGTAGAGATCATCGCGTCCCGCATTGCGTGGTCGTGCGTGTTCGTGCTGATCTGGCTGGGCTGGCGGCGAGAACTGTCCGTACTGCGCGAGACGCTCGGCAATCGCCGCGTCATGGCCCGGCTGTGCCTGACGGCCGCGCTCGTCACCTGCAACTGGCTGATCTATGTCTGGGCCGTTGGGCACGGGCGCGTGGTCGAATCGAGCCTCGGCTACTTCATCAATCCGCTCGTCAATGTCCTGCTGGGCACGGCCCTCCTGGGCGAGCGCTTCAACCGCGTGCAGTGGCTGGCGATCGCGATTGCGGCGCTGGGAGTCGTTCATCTCACCGTCGCGAGCGGCAGCCTGCCGTGGATTCCACTGGGACTGGCGCTGTCTTTTGGCCTCTACGGCCTCGTACGCAAAGTCGTTCAGATCGAATCGCTACCCGCGCTCGGTGTCGAGACGCTCCTGCTGATGCCTCTCGCACTCGGTTACCTGTTCTGGGCGCACTCGCGAGGCACCCTCAGCTTCGGGCACTCGGGTCGGCTCATCGATGTCATGTTGATAGGGAGCGGTCCCTTCACGGCAACGGCGTTGTTCCTGTTCGCCCACGGCGCGCGCCGCATCCCTTACGCGACCGTGGGAGTGCTGCAGTACATCACCCCGACTCTGCAGCTGCTGTGCGGACTGCTCGTGTTTCGCGAGTCCTTCCAGTCGTACCGGATCCTCGGTTTCTCGATCATCTGGGTGGGCCTCCTCGTCTATGCGACGGATGGCCTGTGGCGGGCGCGGATGCTGCGCCAGCGCCTGGCTGCATAGCTCGGCAAAAAACGCTTGCGCTGGTCTGGCCGCTTGCGGGGCCCCGTGCTCCGACCGCTTGCGCTGCTCGAGCCGCTTGCCTTGCGCTGCTCGAACGCCCGCGGGGCTCCCGGCCGCCCGCGGTGCGCCTACTGCTTGGCGCGCGAGATGTACCCGCCCGTGCGCGTGTCGATGCGCAGAACCTCACCCTCGTTGATGAAGAGAGGCACGCGGACCACGGCACCCGTTTCGAGCTTCGCGGGTTTCTGACCGCCGGTCGCGGTATCACCGCGCAGGCCGGGGTCGGTCTCGACCACCTTGAGATCGATGTGCGGCGGCGGCGTTACGACGAGCGGCTTGTTGTTCCACAAAGTGATGATGCAAACCACGCCGTCCTTCAACCACTGGGCGGCATCGCCGACGGCAGCCTTCTCCGCGGTGTACTGCTCGAAGTTATCCGGCACCATGAAGTGCCAGAAGTCGCCGTCCTGGTAGAGGTACTGCATCTCCGTGTCGACGACGTCGGCGGCTTCCAGCGACTCGCCCGAACGGAACGTGCGTTCGATCGTGCGACCGGTCTTCAGATTGCGCACCTTGATGCGATTGAACGCCTGGCCCTTGCCTGGCTTGACGAACTCGTTCTCGACCACGGCATACGGGTCTCCGTCCAGGAGAACCTTCATTCCGCCGCGGATTTCGCTCGTCGTGTAGCTGGCCATTTCTTTCTCACAGCGCGGGCTGCAGAATGCCCGGCTCGCTTTCAAAGGGCGCGTATGATAACGGCATCGTCCCCCACCCGCCAGCGCGCCTCCGAGCGCTGGCAAGCCGAGCTGGCAGAAGCATTTTCCAGCCCTGAAGCGCTGCTGGCAGAGCTTGGGCTCGACCCCTCACTCCTGCCCTCCGCGGACACGGCAACGTCCGCATTCCGGATGCGTGTGCCCCGCGCCTACGTCGCCCGGATGCGTCGCGGAGATCCACATGATCCCCTGCTGCGGCAGGTCCTGGCCACTGCCGAGGAACGGGTAGAGGCCGCCGACTACAGAGCCGACCCTGTCGGCGAGCGTACTGCCCTGCGGGCCCCGGGCCTTCTGCAGAAGTACCACGGGCGGGCGCTCCTGATCACGACGTCCGCGTGCGCAGTCCACTGTCGGTACTGCTTTCGCCGCGAATTCCCCTATCAGCAACAGACGACTGACTCTCCGCGCTGGAGCGAGGCCCTGCAGGAGATCGCTCGGGATCCTTCGATCGAGGAGGTCATATTGAGCGGCGGGGATCCTCTCTCGCTCAGTGATTCGCGCCTTCGGGATCTGACCGACGCTCTCACCCGGATCACACACGTACGCCGCCTGCGAGTCCATACACGGCAGCCGATCGTACTGCCCTCGCGTGTAGACGCGGGCCTCCTGGAATGGATGAGGACGATTCGGCTCCCCGCCGTGGTCGTGTTGCATGCCAACCATCCAAATGAGATCGACACGGCCGTCAGCGACGCCTGCGCGCGCATGCGCTCGACGGGCATCACGCTGCTCAATCAGTCTGTCCTGCTACGCGGTGTCAATGACGATGTGAGCGTATTGGCGGATCTCTCGCAGCGCTTATTTGCGTCGGGTGTACTTCCGTATTACCTGCACGCCCTCGATCATGTTCGCGGCGCCGCCCACTTCGAGGTCCCGGACGAGCGGGCGCGAGAGATTGCCGGTGGCCTGAGCGCAGTGCTCCCCGGATATCTGGTTCCGCGACTGGTGAGAGAGGTTCACGGCGCACCCGCAAAAGTGACCCTGACCCCGCATTTGCCCTAGACCGAAGACGGAACTTCGGCCCAGCCCATCGGACCCGCCGGCCTGCGGCGGTTTGTCGGACCCCGCTTCGTGACCGGGCCTCACCTTTGCCGCCGGCAGGCGGCGGCCACGCTCCCTGTGCCTGCAACGCTGTTGTAGCGCGTCAATTGAGATGCGGCTCAAGCAGCGCGATGCCGCCTCTTGCTAGAATCAAGTTCGTATTATGTAGACTTTCACGGAGGCCGCCTTGACCGAGCAGAACGCAGTTCCGCTCATCGTCCAGAGCTCCGCGCGCGACCCCGTCGAGTTGATCAACGGCACGCTGCGCCGTGCCGGACAGCCTGTCCACTGCACCTGGCTCCCGTCTCTGCGCGACCTGGCCGACGCGCTCACGCAGCTCAACCCGGAGCTTCTGGTGCATGTAGGCGACGATCTGCAGTCGATCGCCGCCGTGCGTGATCAGATCGCCCCCGCGGTGCCGATCGTCGTTGTGATGGATCCTCTCGATGAGGTCCGTATTGCCGTGGCCATGGAACAGGGCGCACGCGATGCGGTTTCCCTCGCGAATCTCGAGCGGCTCCAGGCAGTTATGCTGCGCGAGCTGCGCACTTTCCGTCTCGAGAGGGCCCTCAGCACGACGTTGAAGACGGCTCGCGATGCGCGCAGCCAGCTGGAAACGGTCCTGGCGCGCTCCAATGACGCGATCGTGCAGGTTCAGGAGGGCATCGTCGTCGATGCCAACCCCGCCTGGCTCGAGTTGTTCGGTTTTGCAGACAGCATCATCGGCCAGCCCGTGATGGATCTTTTCGACGAGGCCACCCACTCTCCCTTGAAGGGGGCCCTGGCGGCCTGCCTGCAGGGTCGATGGAATGATCACACCCTCAAAGTCAACGCGGTCCTGGCCGATGGCACGACGCTTCCTGTCGAGGTTGTGCTTACGCTGGGCGAGCACGACGGCGAGCCGTCAGTGCGGCTGGTGGTGCCCTCACGGCCGCGCGACGAGCAGAAGCTCGCCGAGGATCTGAATGAGGTCGTGCGCTCCGATTCCTCGACCGGTTTCCTCCATCGGCGCGAGCTGCTGGAGACTCTGACGCAGCGGCTGGCCAGCCCCTCCCCCGGCGGCATGCGCTGCATCACGATGGTGAAGCTGGACAGGTTCGCCACCATCGAGCGCGACGTAGGCATCATCGCCAGCGAAGACGTCCTCATCGAGTTCGCGAAGCTGCTGAAAGAAGCCCTGCATCCAAAGGAGATCGTGGGGCGCTTCGGCGGTGTCAGATTTCTCGTGCTGCTCGAGCGCGGCAACGAGCACGACGTCGAAGCCTGGGGTCAGCAGCTTCTGGCACGCGTCCAGAAACACATCTTCCGTGTGAAGGACAAGACCGTGTCGGTCACTTGCTCGGTGGGCCTGTCCGTGGTCCCGGCGAGCGGCGTCTCCCTCGACGCTGCGATTGCCGATGCCATGGAGGCCTGTCAGAAGGGTGCCGGGCGCGGCGGCAATCAGTCGATCACTTCGGATCGCGCCGACGCCGACACCCGCGTGCAGTCCTATGACAAGGTGTGGGTGAAGCACATCAAGGCAGCCTTGATGGAGAATCGCTTCCGTCTCGTGCAACAGCCGGTGGCCAGCCTTCAGGGCGACGACCCCGGGATGTTCGACGTTCTGGTGCGCATGATCGACCCGCAGGGCAAGGAAGTGCTGCCCTCGGAGTTCATGGCGGCGGCCGAGCGCAACGATCTGTTGAAGAACATCGATCGCTGGGTCGTCGGGGCCTCACTGTCATTCGCGGCGCAGCGCAAGCCCGGGTGTCTCTTCGTGCGTCTGTCGAAGGAAACGGCGAAGGATGTGACTTTCGTGGACTGGCTCGAGAATCACATTCGCTCGAGCCGGGCCGAGCCGCAGCGGCTGTGCTTCCAGGTGCCCGAGGAAGTGGCGGCGACGTATCTCACTCAAGTGAAGACGCTTTGCGGGACACTGCGCCAGCGGGGCTTCCGGTTCGCGCTCGAGAGCTTCGGGTCGGGGCGCGACCCGAAGGGGTTGCTCGATGCCATGCCCGTGGATTTCGTGAAGATCGATGGGGCGCTGGTGCAAGGATTGACTGGCGATCCGCAGATCCAGCAGAAGGTGCGGACGCTCGTCGAGGCTGCCACGCGGCATCAGATGCAGACGATCGCCGAGCGCGTCGAGGATGCCAACACGATGGCCGTGCTCTGGCAGCTCGGCGTGCAGTTCATCCAGGGCTACTTCGTCAACGAGCCCGAGGAAGTAGTGCTCACCGGCAGGTGACTGGGCCCGCGCTCCCGCGCGGCCTTTACGCCGCGGGCGGTGGCGGCAACTCCGCCTCGATGCGCTCGATGTCGCGCCAGCCGCGAGGCAGGACGGAGCCGCGCTGGGCGCGCTGACCCTTGTATTCCTTCAGGTCGCTCCACTCGAGCACCTTCTGCTTCTCCGCGGCGCGCAGGATCAGCTTGCCTCCCGGCGGGACCACAGCGAGCCCCACGAGGACTTCCTCGCGAGACGCTGCTTTCTTCGAGGGGATGTCGAACAACTTGTTGCCCTTGCCGCGGGGCATCTCCGGCAGCTCCTTCACCGGGAATACGAGCATCTTCCCCTCACTGTTCACGACAGCAACCAGTGAATCTTCCGACGGTACGAACGCCGGCGGCAGCACATGCGAGTTCTCCGGCACATTGAGCACCGTCTTGCCCGCCCGCCGGTCGCTGATCAGCTCTTTCAACCGCACGGTGAACCCGTAACCGGCATCGCTCGCCAGGAGCCACAGCTCCTCCGGCTCGCCCATCACGACCCCGGCGAATTTGGCGCCATCCGGTGGATTCAGACGGCCCGACAGCGGCTCGCCCTGACCCCGAGCCGACGGCAACGAGTGCGCCTGCAGCGTGTACGTGCGCCCGGTGCTGTCCACGAACACCGCCGGCTGCAAACTGCGGCCCCGCGCAGCGGATTGAAAAGCATCACCGCTCTTGTACGAAAGGCTCCGCGGATCAATCTCGTGCCCCTTGGCGGACCGCACCCATCCCCCGGTAGACAGCACGACAGTCACCGGCTCGTTCGCGATGAGGGAGGTTTCATCGATCGCCTGAGCCGCCTCGCGCTCGACGATCTTCGTGCGCCGGGCGTCACCGTACTTCTCAGCGTCCTCCTCGATCTCCTTGCCGACGAGCTTGCGCAGGCGCGCCCTGCTCTTCAGGATCGCCTCCAGCTCCTCCTGCTCATCCTTCAGCGCCTTCTGCTCCTCGCGGATCTTCATCTCCTCGAGCTTCGCCAGGTGGCGCAGACGGGTGTTCAGGATCTCCTCGGCCTGCTCCTCGGACAGCTTGAAGCGCTTCATCAGGACCGGCTTCGGCTCGTCCTCGCGCCGGATGATCCGGATGACCTCATCGAGGTTCAGAAAGACGATCATCAACGCCGCGAGGATGTGCAGGCGGCGCGTCACCTTCTCGAGCCGGTGCTGCAGCCGGCGGGTCACCGTTGCGACCCGGAACTCCAGCCACTGCGTCAGCACGCCCTTCAGCGACATGACTCGCGGGCGGCCGTCGAGACCGATGATGTTGAGATTGACGCGGTAATTGCGCTCGAGATCGGTCGTGGCGAACAGGTGGTTCATCACCTCGACCATGTCCACCCGGTTCGAGCGCGGCACGATCACGAGGCGTGTCGGGTTCTCATGGTCGGACTCGTCGCGCAGGTCCTCCACCATCGGCAGCTTCTTCGCCCGCATCTGCTCGGCGATCTGCTCCTGCACCCGGGTGCCTGAGACCTGGTACGGGAATGCAGTGATGATGACGTTGCCGTCCTCGACCTCGTACGTGGCGCGTGCCTTGAAGGCGCCGACGCCCTTCTCGTAGAGCTCCTTGATGTCCGCGCGCGGGGAGATGATCTCCGCGCCGGTCGGCAGGTCCGGTCCCTTGATGTGCTTCATCAAAGCGGCCGTCGTTGCCTCGGGGTCCTCGAGAAGATGCAGGCAGGCTGCGGCCACCTCGCGCAGGTTGTGCGGCGGGATGTCGGTCGCCATGCCGACCGCGATGCCCGACGTTCCATTCAACAGCAGGTTCGGCAACCGCGCCGGCAGCATGAGCGGCTCTTCGAGCGTGCCGTCGAAGTTGGGCTGCCAGTCAACGGTGCCGTGGCCGAGCTCGCTCAGCAGGACCTCTGCATATCGCGTGAGCTTCGCCTCGGTATAGCGCATGGCCGCGAACGACTTCGGATCGTCCTGCGAGCCCCAGTTCCCCTGGCCATCCACGAGCGGATAGCGATACGAGAAGGACTGCGCCATCAGCACCATCGCTTCGTAGCAGGCGCTGTCGCCGTGCGGATGGAACTTGCCGATGACGTCGCCGACCGTACGCGCGGCCTTCTTGTGCTTGTTGTTGGCTGCGAGACTGAGCTCGCTCATCGCGTAGATGATGCGCCGCTGGACGGGCTTCAGGCCGTCGCCGAGCGCCGGCAGCGCGCGGTCGAGGATCACGTACATCGAGTAGTCGAGATACGCCTTTTCGGTGAAGGCGCGTAGCGGCTGCTTCTCGATGCCCTCGAAATTGAGCTCCTGGTTGTCCATCAGATCTGCACGTCCGCGAGGTTACCCTTCGTCTCCAACCATTCGCGGCGGTCCGCCGCGCGCTTCTTGGCGAGGAGCATGTCCATGAGCTGATCCGTGTTGTCCTGGCCATCGATCGTGAGCTGCACCAGGCGGCGCGTGCGCGGATCGATGGTCGTCTCGCGCAACTGCGAGGGATTCATCTCCCCCAGACCCTTGAACCGCGTGACCTGCGGCTTCGTGCGCGCGTTGTCCTTCTCGATCTTCTTCAGGAGCTGCTCCCGCTCCGTATCATCGAGGGCGTACAGGACCTGCTTGCCCGCATCGATGCGATAGAGCGGCGGCATGGCGACGTAGACGTGTCCGTTGCTCACCAGCGGCCGGAAGTGCCGCAGGAACAGGGCGCACAGCAAGGTGGCAATGTGTTGTCCGTCCGAATCGGCGTCGGCGAGGATACAGACTTTGTGATAGCGCAGCTGCGTGAGATCCGCGGAGCCGGGCTCGACTCCAAGCGCCACTGAAATGTCGTGAACCTCCTGAGAGGACGCGATCTGGCCCGGGTCGAGCTCCCAGGTGTTCAGGATCTTGCCGCGCAGCGGCATGATCGCCTGGAAGTCCTTGTCGCGGGCCTGCTTCGCGGAGCCGCCTGCCGAGTCGCCCTCGACCAGGAACAGCTCCGAGCGCCGGGGCTCCTGGCTGGCACAGTCAGCCAACTTGCCGGGCAGGGCCGGACCGCCCGACACGCGCTTTCTGACGACGCGCTGCGCCGCCTTCAACCGCTCCTGGGCGTTCGAGATCGCGAACAGCGCGATCTTCTCACCCGCGTCGGGATGCCGGTTGAGCCATAGCCCGATGGCGTCACGAGTATGATTCTCGACGAGCGGCGCGGCGTCGCGCGAGGCGAGGCGCTCTTTCATCTGGCCGGCGAACTGCGGCTCGTGGATCTTCACCGACAGGACATAGCAGGCCTTGTCCCAGATATCCTCGGGTGTCAGCTTGATGCCGCGCGGCACGAGGTTGCGAAACTCGCAGAACTCGCGCACGGCCTGTGCGACACCCGAGCGCAGGCCGTTGACGTGCGTGCCTCCCTCGATAGTCGGGATCAGGTTCACGTAGCTCTCGCCGAAAGCCTGTTCCGCCGTGGGAGCCCAGCACAACGCGTAGCTCACCGCGTCCGTGTCACTCTGGTGCGCGCCGATGATCGGCTCCGAGGGAAGCTTCTCGGTGCTACCCAGCTCTTCGACGAGGTAGGCGCCCAGATCGCCCGTATAGAACCACTCGTCCTTCTCGCCCGTGGCCTCGTTCTCGAACGTGATGCGCAGGCCGGGCGAGAGAACCGCCTTCGCCTTCAGGGTGTGCTTGAGCTGCGGAACGGAGAACTTGTCCGAATCGAAGAACTTCGGGTCGGGCCAGAAGCGCACCGTCGTGCCGGTATTGCGCTGTCCGACCGTGCCGATGACCTCGAGCTTCGAGGCGACCTTGCCGTCCTTGAAGCCGATGTTGTATTCCTTCCCGCCGCGCTTGATCCAGCATTCGAGGTGCCTGGACAGCGCATTGACCACCGACACACCGACGCCGTGCAGCCCGCCCGAGAACTTGTAAGTGTTGTCCGAGAACTTGCCGCCGGCATGCAGGCGCGTCAGGATCAGCTCGACACCGCTGATCTTCTCCTTGGGATGGATATCCACGGGCATGCCGCGGCCGTCGTCCGCGACCTGCAGCGATCCGTCCTTGAACAGCTTGACGTCGATCTGTTTGCAGTAGCCGGCGATGGCCTCATCGACACTGTTGTCGACGACCTCGTGCGCGAGGTGGTTCGGCCGCGACGTGTGGGTATACATGCCCGGGCGACGGCGCACGGGCTCCAGTCCGCTCAGGACTTCGATGTCGGAGGCGGTGTAGGACTGACTCATCCGCGGATCTTAACTGAGATCCGCGATCAGTTGAGATCCGCGATCAGCGAGGCGCGCACCGCATCGCGCACGGGGTCGAGGGAGTGGCGGTATTGCGGATGATCAACGCCGACCGCGAGGCTCGCGCCGCCGCGCAGCGCCGCGATCATGGGCGCCGACAGCTCGAAGCGCAGGAAATGCACCGACGAGGTCTTCTCCTCGTTCTCGCGCTCGAGATCCTCGTCGGCGATCGCGAAGACCTGCTCGTGACCGGCTATCCGGACCCAGCAGCGGTCCTCGATTCCCTTCAACTGAGCGAGCTCGCGCCGCCGCTGCTGCTCGTCCGGAAACTCGATGAGCAGGGTGACCTTCCAGTTCTGGCCGTCGGGAATCAGGGGATTGTAGGCATGCAGCTCCTCATCGATCCCCTCGGGCTCGAAGATACGCTCGGCGCGCAGCATCTCCTGCACCTGATATTGGACGGTGAGCCGGTCTTCGAACAGCCACATGCTGTGCGGGCCGACCGCGAGCTGCCGGTCGCGCTTGTGCGCGAGGACCTTCGTGCGAAACGCAGGCCGCTCCTTCGCATAGCGCTCGAGCGAGAGAAGATCGTCGCGGAGGAGCTTGTTCACAGGCCGTACGCGCTCCGCAGCAGCTCGAGCGGGTGCTCGGGCTCGCGCGGCGTGGTGAGTCCGCTCTCGATCTGATGACCGGCCATCGGACAGTCGCTGCTGTAGTGGTCAGCCTTAGAGCTCTCCACGCGCTGCATGACCGGCTTGCCGATCTTGACGGAGGCGGCACGATACTCCTTCTTGACCGCGTAAGTCCCGTTGTGCCCCGAGCAGCGCTCGATCACCTCGACGGTCGTGTCGGGGACCAGCTTCAGCAGATCCCGTGTCTTCAAACCGATGTTCTGCACTCGCAGATGGCAGGGCACGTGGTAGCTGATCTTGCCCAGAGACTTCTTGAAGTCCGTGCGCAGCAGACCGCCGCGATGCCGCAGCATGAGATACTCGAAGGGATCGAAGATGCGCGCCTTCACCGCCTGGACATCCGGATCGTCCGGAAACATCAGCGGCAGCTCCTGCTTGAACATCAGTACGCACGACGGAATCGGCGCCACGATATCGTAGCCGGCATCCACCGCGCGCTTGAGCTGCGGAATGTTCTTCTCCTTCAGACTCGCGACGGCCTCGAGATGGCCGAGCTCCAGGCGTGGCATGCCGCAGCAGTGCTCCTGCTGCAGCAACGCCAGCTCGATGCCATTGTGCTCGAAGATCGCCGCCAGATCCTCGTTCAGCCCGGGCTCGTTGCGATTGCCGTAACAGGTCGTGAACAGCGCGACGCGGCCCTTCGTCTGCTCCGTGGGGCGCACGGCTGGGCCCGCCGCGCCATTCAGGCCGACGACGGGCAGCTTCGCGAGCCGCTTGCGCGCGGTACGCGAATGGTACTTGGGAACCGGCGCATCCCGGTGGACACCGAGAGCTTTCTCGAGCAACGCGCGTCCGGCTTTCGAGGAGTTCACGGCGTTGACGATCTCGGCAACGACCGGAATCCCGGCGAGCTGACCCACTGATTCCGTCGAGGCGAGGGCACGGTCGCGGAAACTGAATCCCTCCTTGCGTGCGTGCGTCGCCTTCGCCCGCAACATCAGGTGAGGGAAGTCGATATTCCAAGGATGCGGCGGCACGTAGGGACACTTCGTCATGAAGCACATGTCGCACAGATAGCAATTGTCGACGACGTCCCAGTAGACCTTCTTGTCGACCCCATCCAGCTCGCCGCTCGGCGAGGCATCGACCGCATCGAAGAGAGTCGGAAACGACTGGCACAGACTGAAACAGCGACGGCAGCCGTGACAGATGTCGAACACGCGCTCGAGCTCTTTGTCGAGCGCGGCCTCGTCGTAGAACTGGGGGCTGCGCCAGTCGAGGGGATGGCGGATCGGCGCGCCGCTCTGGCCGGATTCGGATTCGGGTGAAATGCTCAAGGGTCACCGTACGCCAGGGCACAGCGATGTGCCCTGCCGCGGCAGGCGGGTGGGCCTGGAGCAAAAAATACGCTTCTTGCTCCAGGCTGTGCGAGGGGCACCCCGCGGATCCAGCGCTAGATGGAGTCGAGCGCCTTCTGGAAGCGATTGGCATGCGAGCGCTCGGCCTTCGCGAGCGTCTCAAACCAATCCGCAATCTCGCCGAAGCCCTCTTCGCGGGCCTGCTTCGCCATGCCCGGGTACATATCCGTGTACTCGTGCGTCTCGCCGGCGATCGCGGCCTTGAGGTTCTGCTTCGTCTCGCCGATCGGCAAGCCGGTGGCCGGATCGCCTACGGCCTCGAGATACTCGAGGTGGCCGTGGGCGTGGCCCGTCTCGCCTTCAGCGGTCGAGCGAAACACCGCGGAGACGTCATTGAAGCCCTCGACATCCGCCTTCGCTGCGAAATACAGGTACCGCCGATTCGCCTGCGACTCTCCGGCGAACGCATCCTTGAGATTCTTTTCCGTCTTGCTGCCTTTTAGACTCACGACGCTCTCTCCTCGATTAGACTGGGTCTAACATTTCGAAGAGGACTCTATTCTCACCACCGCGGGCCGTCAACCGCCCGCTCGCGCGTCGAGCGCTTTTCCCCTATCGTCCTGCCATGACACCGCCTCCTGATTTTGAGCGAGCCCTGGCCGAGCTCGAGAAGCTCGTCGAGCGCCTCGAAGGCGGAGACCTCCCTCTGGATGAGGCCCTGAAGACCTTCGAGCGCGGCGTCGAGCTCACTCGCCACTGCCAAGCCTCCTTGAAATCCGCGCAGCAGAAGGTCGAGATTCTATTGAGGCGCAACGGGCAACCCTCGGTAGAGCCATTTTCCACTGCCGAGGACACCGCACCGGAACAGGCGGGAGACGCCGAAGAGCCCGGGTAGCCGGCAAGAGGCCCTTGGCGGTAGCCGCCCCCATCGAGAGGGTCATTGCCAACCGGCAGTGGCTGTGCCAGGAGGTCATGGAGACCGCCGCCCATGCCTCGGGGACCGCGATCTGATCCAAGACGCCAACGTGGCGCAAATACGTCACTCATCACGGATGTAAAGCGAAGGCTCCGCGCAGTGTATAGTCCGCCCGATGGCAGCATCGCGCGACAAATACCCCCTGCTCGAATCCATCCACCTCCCCCCCGACCTGCGCAAGCTCCCGGTCGGAAAATTGCCGGCTCTCGCGAAAGAGCTGCGGGAGTTCCTCATCCGCAGCGTCGCCACGCGAGGTGGCCACTTTGCCGCGGGCCTGGGGACGGTCGAGCTGACCATTGCCCTGCACTACGTGTTCGATACGCCACACGATCGGCTGGTGTGGGACGTGGGCCACCAGGCCTATCCGCACAAGGTCCTGACAGGCCGGCGCGACAAACTGCACACGATCAAGCAGGACGGCGGCCTCGCTCCATTCCCGACCCGCTCGGAGAGCGAGTACGACACCTTCGGGGTTGGACATTCGAGCACGTCCATCAGCGCTGCGCTGGGAATGGCCGTCGCCGCGGCCAGGAATGGCTCCAACCGCCGCGTCGTCGCGATCATTGGCGATGGGGCCCTGACGGCCGGAATGGCCTTCGAGGCGCTGAATCACGGCGGCACCCTCCCCGCCGACCTGCTCGTCGTGTTGAACGACAACGACATGTCGATCTCCGAGAACGTCGGCGCGCTGTCCAACCATTTTGCCCGCGCCCTGTCGGGGCGCATGTATCAGCACCTGCGCGAAAGCGGCAAGAAAGTGCTGCGGCAGATGCCGACGGTCTGGGAGCTGGCGCGGCGCTCCGAAGAGCATCTGAAGGGCATGGTGCTGCCCGGCACGCTGTTCGAGGAGATGGGCTTCAACTACATCGGGCCGATGGACGGTCACGATGTCAAAGCGTTGGTGAGCACGTTGCGCAATTGCCAGAAGCTGAACGGGCCGCAATTCCTGCACGTCGTCACCAGGAAGGGCAAGGGCTACGCACCCGCCGAAGCCGACCCGATCAAGTGGCATGGCCCGGGCCCGTTCGACCCGGAAAGCGGCACCATCTTCAAGGAGAAGAGCACCGGCCCCGCCTACTCGCAGATCTTCGGCCAGTGGCTGTGCGACATGGCCGAGCGCGACCCGACCGTCGTCGGGATCACGCCCGCGATGCGTGAGGGCTCGGGGCTCGTTGAATTCTCCAAGCGCTTTCCGGATCGCTACTTCGACGTCGCGATCGCCGAGCAGCACGCGGTGACGTTCGCCGCGGGCCTCGCGACCGAGGGCCTGAAGCCGGTGGTCGCCATCTATTCGACTTTCCTGCAACGCGCCTACGATCAGCTCATTCACGACGTCGCGCTGCAGAATCTGCCGGTGGTGTTCGCAGTGGACCGCGCCGGGATGGTCGGCAGCGACGGGGCAACGCATCAGGGCAGCTATGATCTGACGTTCCTGCGTTGCATCCCCAACATGGTGATCATGGCGCCTGCCGATGAGAACGAGTGCCGGCAGATGCTCTATACCGGCACGACGTTGCAGGGGCCGTCCGCTATCCGTTACCCGCGCGGCACGGGACCCGGCGTACCGATCGTGCAGGAGATGACCGCACTACCGATCGGACGTGCGCAGCTGCGGCGCGAGGGCCGTAGCGGCCTCGCTCTGTTGGCATTCGGCGCGCTGGTAGATTCCGCGGAGCGGATTGCGGAGCGCCTGGATGCAACGTTGGTCAACATGCGCTTCATCAAGCCCTTGGATGAAGACCTGATCCTGTCAGTCGCATCGCGCCACCGCGCGATCGTGACCATCGAGGAGAACTCGACGATCGGCGGAGCGGGCTGCGGGGTCGCCGAGCTGCTGGCCGCCGAGAGCCTGCAGATCCCGTTGCTGCAGCTGGGAATTCCGGACCGCTTCATCGAGCACGGATCGCGTGAAACCTGTCTCGCGCACGCGGGGCTCGATCTCGCAGGCCTCACCTCCAGCGTCGAGCGCTGGTGGAGTCTGCAGACGCAAGAGCGCATCCGCTCAGTCGGCCGCAACTAGTTCTTCTTATCCGGCGCGCGGCCGGGGACCCCTGGCAAGCCCAGCCCGACGGCCGGCCGGCGGCCCCCTTTCGGTTCCCGGGGAACGGCCCCAATACATATTCCTGCCCGTTCTGCCCTGCTAGCGACAGGATATGAGCTGCTGCCGCCATCGAAATATTTATTGACGCGCCATTGCGGTACGCTTGTCCACCATGACGTCCTCTGTTACCGCCAAGATTGCCAAGTCGCCCACCCTGGTTACCGAAGTGGAGGACGTGCAAGGCCGCGCCGATACCCGCCGTCTGCCCATCAACCGCGTCGGTATCAAGGACATCAGTCATCCGGTGCGGGTGCGGGACCGCTCGGCGGGCGAGCAGCATACGGTCGCGACCTTCAACATGTACGTGAGCCTGCCCCACAACTTCAAGGGCACGCACATGTCGCGATTCGTCGAGATCCTCCACGCCGAGCGGGAGATCTCGGTGGAGTCCTTTCGCGCCATGCTGGCGACGATGACCGAGCGGCTGGAAGCGGACACCGGCCACATCGAGATGTCGTTTCCGTTCTTCGTGATGAAGAAGGCGCCCGTGTCGGGTGTCGAGAGCCTGATGAGCTATGAGGCGAGCCTGATCGGCGAGCGTCGCGACGGCCGCACCGAGATGTGGGTGCGCGTGCTGGTTCCCGTGACCAGCCTGTGCCCGTGCTCGAAGAAGATCTCGGCCCACGGCGCCCACAATCAGCGCTCCCACGTGACCATCAAGGCGCGCCTGCGCGAGCACCTGTGGATCGAGGAGCTGATCGAGATCGCCGAGAGCGAAGCCTCCTGCGAGCTCTATGGAATCCTGAAGCGCCCGGATGAGAAATACGTCACCGAGCGCGCCTACGAGAACCCGAAGTTCGTCGAGGACATGGTGCGCGACATGGCGGTGCGGCTGAACGCCGAGGACCGCATCGGCGCCTACACGGTCGAGGCGGAGAACTTCGAGTCGATCCACAACCACTCGGCCTACGCGCAGATCGAGCGGGACAAGGACGTCGACTGAGACTGAACGGCGCGCCCCCGCTGAACGGTGTGCCCCCCGCTGAACGGTGTGCCCCCGGCTGAACGGTGTGCCCCCGGCTGCCTGAACGGCGTGCCCGCGCTGCCTGAACGGCTCATGACAATTTCTTAATGTTCGCTTCATGGCCGCGTCAGCGGCCCCCGTCTAACGTAGCCCACGCTGCAACACGCAGCGGGATCAGTCAGACCGGAGAAAGCGATCATGAAGATGACCAGCGCCCTCGTAGCCGTTGTTTTGTTGGGTAGCGGCGCCGCCTTCGCTGCAGATACGCCTGCCGCGGCGCCTGCCACCACCGCCCCGAGCGCCACGCCTGTGGCGAAGCACGCCTCCCTGAAAGCGTGCAACAAGCAGGCGGACGAAAAGAAGCTGACCGGCAAGGACCGTTCGAGCTTCGTGAAGGATTGCCGCGCCGGCAAGTCCTCGGGCGGTTAATCGCCAGGCGCGACTAACGCCAACCCGGGAAGGAGGCCGCGCAAGCGGCCTCTTTCATTCCGGCTCACGGCCGGACAGATCGACCACCACTCGCAATCCCGGCTCGTTGCTCTCGAGAGCCAGCCGGGCGCGGTGCAGGCGCGCGATCGCTGACACGAGACTGAGTCCGAGACCACTGCTGCCGTCCGTAGCGTGTCCCAGGCGCACGAAGGGCTGGACTGCTCTCGCACGATCCTCCGGTGAGATGCCGGGACCGTCATCACTGACTTCGAGCACCACGCGGCCGGAAGCGTGACGCACGGTCACCGCGATTCGGCCGCCCGCGGGCACGTACTTGAGGCCGTTCTCCAGAAGATTCGTGAGGAGCTGGGCCAGCAGCTGGCGATTGCCGCTCACGACACACCTCTCCTCTCGAGTACACGTCAGCTCCAACCCCGCGGCGCGCGCGACGGGCTCGAAAAGCTCCACGAGCTCATCGGCGAGCTGCCCGAGATCGACCTCGGTCGGCGCGGCGCCGGAGGTACCTGACTCCGCAAGTGCGATCTGCAACAGCGTGGCCAGGGTGCGCTGCAGCCTGTCGACATCCCGTAACGCTGATTCCACCGCGTCATGCACCGCGGGCTCGAGTGCGGGCGCTCGCAGCAGGAGCGCATCCATCTTTGTCCGCAAACGATGCAGGGGCGCACGCAGATCGTGGGCCGCGCTGTCGAAAGTAGCCCGCAACGTTCGTGTCTGATCCTCGAGGCGGTCCAATACCCGGTTGACCGAGATCGCCATGGAATCGAACTCGTCGCGCGCCCCCACCACGGGCAGACGATTGCCGAGCTCCCCGTCCATGATCCGCTTGCACGTGTCCGTCACATCACCCACCCGCTTCGCGAGCCGGAAGCTGAACCAGAATGCGGCGATGGCTGCGGCGAGAATCGTCAGCCCGATACCGCTCAAGGTCGCAATCCGGAACTTGTCGGCAAACCGGCGTCCCTGCGAGATATCGGTGCCGACGAGCAACTTGTCGCCCCCAGGCAGAGTCCGCACACCGGCGCGCACCGGGTGCACGGCGCGACGCCCTGGCTCGATGGTCTCGATCTCGAACTCGGGCCAACTCTCCCGTGGCAGGCCGTCGAAGGGCCAGTGCGTGACATTGCCGGCGATCTTCTCGAAATCCTGATCCACGAGCAGGTAGACCGCGCCGACGCGCCCCCAGCTGTCGATCTTCAGGGTGATCTCGTCGGTCAGCCCGGAGACGCCGGTCATCGCGTATTTCTCCTCGAGACCCTTCAGCTCCGCCGCGATGATGAGGTCCACCTCATCGGTCAGAAGACTCTGAGTGAGCAGGTAGGCGCTACCGAGCGTAGCGCCGACCGCCAGCATCACGAGGAGCGTGTATCCCACGCTCAGGCGGACGGCGGTCGTGCTGAACACGTCGGACCGCACGGCGGGCTAACTCTCCAGTCGCAGGACGTAGCCGGAGCCGCGGACGGTGTGGATCAGAGGTTGATCCGAGCCCCGGTCGATCGCCTGTCGCAGGCGACTGATGTGCACATCGAGGAGATTGCTCTGCGGGTCGAAGTGCAGATCCCACACGCCCTCGAGCAACATGGTGCGTGTGACGACCTGGCCGGCCCGGCGCATCAGGTATTCGAGCAGCTTCAGCTCGCGCGCCGTGAGCTCGATATCGTGCCCGCCGCGAGTGACCCGCCTCGCCGGCAAGTCGAGTATGAGGTCAGCCACCTTCAAGGTCTGAGTGTCAGGGATGCTTGCCCGGCGCCGCAGCAGGGCTTCGATGCGGGCCAGAAGCTCGGCGAAGGCAAAAGGCTTGGTCAGGTAGTCATCCCCACCGGCCTTGAGGCCCCGGACGCGATCGTCCACGGTACCGAGCGCACTCAGGACCAGCACGGGAGTGGTGATGCCGGCCTGACGCATGAGCTGAATGATGGTGAGACCATCCATCATGGGCAGCATGCGGTCGGTGACGACCAGATCGAAGGAGTGCTCCGTAGCCTGGAACAAACCGTCGCGGCCATCCGCCGCATGATCCACCGTGTAGCCGCTCTCCTTCAGCCCCTTGATCAGGAAGCGGGCCGCCTCGGTATCATCCTCGATGAGGAGTATGTGCACGTGCGAAGACTATGCGCCCGCCCCGGGAAATCAAGCCCGGCGCGTCCTCTTCGCCCGTATCTGCCTCGAGGGGCTCAACCGATCTTGAAGCTGCCGGTCGAATCCACCCGCTCGGCACTCTGGAGCCGGCTGATGAGCGAGCGCAGGAATACGCGGTTGAAGCGTAGCTGACACGAAGCGGAGACCTGCTCGAGCAACGTCGAGCTGACCTTCAGCACGGTGACGGCGCTGCTCGAGCGAATGGTCGCCGTGCGCTTGGCGCCGGGGACGTAGCTCGCCTCACCGAAACAATCCCCCGTATCGAGGTTGCCGAGTCGCTGGCCGTGACGCTCCACCACGCAGCCGCCCGTGACGAGAATGTAGAAGCGATCGTCCATCTCGCCTTCTTTGACGATCTCCTCGCCAGGGGCGTAGTCCTGCCAACTGCTCGCGCGCAGGACCTCCCAGATCTCGGCGTGCGAGAACTCGTGAAAGAACTTGAGGCGCCGCAGAACACCGAATTGCTCCTGGCGATCGATGCGCGAGTTTGCCTCCCGCAGTCGCTGGTGAACGCGGGTCAGCTCCGCGGCGAAATCGAGTCCGCTCTTGTAGCGCTTCTCCGGATCCTTCTGCAGCGCCATCGCCACGACATTCTCGAGCTCCTCGGGAATGTCCTTGCGCAGCGTATGAATCGGCGGCGCCGTCGCATATACGATCTGGTGCAGCAGCTTCTGCAGATTGCCGGCGCGGAAGGGTCGCGCGCCCGTCAGCAGCTCGTACATGACGGCGCCGAGGGAATACAAGTCCGACCGGTTCGTCAGGTCTAGGCTCTGGACCTGCTCGGGCGACATGTACGAGGGACTCCCGGCAATACCCTCGATCCGGGAGATATCCGAGTCGGACACCAGGGCGATGCCGAAATCGATGATCCGGACGTCACTGTCCTGCGTGAGCATTATGTTAGACGGCTTGATGTCCCTGTGAATCACGCCGCGTGAATGCGCGTAGTGCAACGCCTTTGCGCATTTGAAGATGATCTCGACCGTATCGTCGACGCGTAAGAGATTGTCCGGGCGGCAATATGCGGCCAGGGTACGCGCGCCGTGCACGTGCTCGGTCACGATGTAGCAATGCCCGTTCTCCTCGCCGGCATCGTAGATGGGCAGGATGTGGGGGTGCTGGAGCATGCCAACGAGATGCGCTTCCGACAGGAACATCTTGCGGGCGACCCGCGCACGCTCCTCGTCGCCACCGCTGTCCATGTTGTACAGCTTGATCGCGACATCGCGCCCGTAATAGGCATCGTGCGAAAGGTAGACGACGCCGGTGCTGCCGCGGCCGACCTCCTTGATGACCACGTATTTGCCAATTTTTTCGGGGATCTTCCGCGGCGTGACCTTGGAAGACGAAGACTTTGTGGCCGTTGTTGACATGGCTCGCGGCGACGCGACAAAACGGCGACAGGATACGTGCTCGGGCCGCGTCGGGACTGTGATGCAGCCCTCAGGGTCCCGGCCACGCACGGCCGATCTTTCGCAGCCGGGAGGCGCCCGTCACCGGGCGAAGTGATCCCAGCCGGAATGCGAGAACTCGATCACAGCTCCCGACCGCGTCACCACCGGATCCGGTTGCCCCTGCAAAGAGCCGATGCAGGCATAGCCCCAGCGCTCGGGCGGCAGCTCCTGCCGCAGCTTGCCCACCTCAGCCGCCGGCACCGTGAAGCACAGCTCGTAGGCTTCACCGCCCGTGAGCGCGAGCTCTCGGGCGCGTTCCTCACCCACCGCCGCGACGAGCTCTTCCGAGACGGGAAGGCTGTCCATCTCGATCGTGAGACCGCAACCGCTGGCCCTGGCGAGCTTGCTCGCGTCCGCCAGCAACCCGTCCGATACATCGATACAGGCGCTCGCGCGTCCACGCAAGCACTCACCCAGCGCAACCCGCGGCGTGGGATACAGGAACCGCTCTCTCAGGTACCTCAGAGCCTCGGGCGGGGCTTTCAGAGTCCCCTGCTCGACCGCGAGTCCCGCGGCCGCATCGCCGGGACTGCCCGAGACGAACAGCAGGTCTCCCGCGTGCCCCTTCGACCGCAGCAATGCAGTTCCTTTCTGCACGTGCCCGATGATCTGGACGGCGACACACAAAGGCCCGGAGGTCGTATTGCCGCCCACGAGAGCGACATCGTGGGCCCGCGCGAGCGCCGCAAAGCTGGCCGTGAACTCGTCGAGCCACGACTCGTTCAGCTCGGGCAGCGTCAAGGAAAGCAGTGCCCAGGCAGGCCGTGCGCCCATGGCGGCCATGTCGCTGAGATTCACGGCGAGCGCGCGATGACCGATCGAGGCTGGCGGCGAGCCGGGCGGAAAGTGCACACCCGCAACCAGGGTATCGATCGCGGCGGCGATCTGCATGCCCGGCGGCGCCTCCAGCAGCGCGGCGTCATCACCCACGCCAAGCTTCACATCCGCGCGCGTCGCCCCACATCGGCGGAAGTAGCGCTCGATTATTCCAAACTCCGTGAGCGCCATTGCTTCCGTTACAGCTCGTGGGGTCGAAGGGTACGGGCAGCTCGATCGAGCACGGCGTTCACGAACTTGTGACCGTCCGTTGCGCCGAAGCGCTTGGCGAGCCCGACGGCTTCGCTGATGGCGACCTTGTACGGCACCTCCGGCTGGGAAGTGAGCTCGTATAGCCCGATCAACAACACCGCATGCTCGACCGGATCGAGCTGCGCGGGCGCGCGGTCCATCCAGCCCGCCAATCGATCATCCAGAGCCGAGCGCTCCCGCCAGACTCCTTCGACGAGCGTGCGAAAGTACTCTCTGTCCGCCCGCGGCATGTCCTCGGCATCTCCAAACTCCAGTATCAGATCCTGCCAGGGTGCCTCGTTGAGCTGCCACCGATAAAGAGCCTGCAAGGCGAGCTTGCGCGCGACCGCGCGCGCCGCGGCAAAACTGGGGGCAGCCTCGGAAGCTGACATCCTACAACCGCGCCATCAGGGCAGCCATTTCCAGAGCCGTATCCATGGCCTCCCCGCCCTTGTTACCGGAGGTCGTCGCGGCGCGCTCCAAGGCCTGCTCCACGGTCTCGACCGTCAACACACCAAACACGATCGGCACGCCGCTGTCCAGGCTCACGAGCTGCAGCCCGCGGGCGCATTCTCCAGCGACATACTCGAAGTGCGGCGTATCTCCCCGGATCACGCAGCCGAGAGCGACCACGGCCTCGTATCGTCCGCTCAACGCGAGCTTGCGCGCGATGACCGGCAACTCATAGGCACCCGGAACACGCGCGACGAGCAGATCCTCCTCCCGGCCGCCGCGCTCGAGCCAGGCGGTCGTCGCCCCGCGCAGCAGACTCGAGACGATGAAGTCGTTGAAGCGCGCGGCGATGATCGCGACTTTGCGGCCCTGGGCCGAGATCTCTCCTTCGATGATACGGGATGAGTCCACGAGCGCTCAGCTCTCCTCGCCAACGTAACCCTCGATCTCGAGGTCGAACGCGGAAATACCCTGGAGCTGCTTGGGTGCCGATAGCACCCGCATCCGGCGGACACCGAGATCCTTCAGGATCTGGGCCCCGACGCCGTATGTTCTGAGCACGCCGCTCGATCGGGTCGGACCAGGCGCAGCCTTCGCGGGAGCCACGGTCCCCGCGAGCGATTGCATCGCATCCAGCAGATCGCGGGGCGACTCGTTATCGCGCAAGATGACAATCACACCCGATCCCGCGTGCGCGATCCGCTCCATGGCGGCGCGCAATGTCCAGGCACGCGTCGCGCCCCTCACGCCCAGCAGATCGCGCAGAGTGTCAGTGATGTGGACACGTACGAGAGGCACGTCCGATTCGCCCACACGCCCATGCGTCAATGCGAAATGCACGTCCCGATGGACATGGTCCTCGTACAGGAACAGCCGGAACTCGCCGAACTCCGTCTGTACGAGTTGCTCGGAGACGCGCTCCACGGAGCGCTCGTTGCGCAACCGATAACGGATCAGCTCGGCGATGGTGCCGATCTTCAGTCCATGCGAGCGCGCGAACTTCTCGAGATCGGGACGGCGCGCCATCGTGCCGTCATCGTTCATGATCTCGACGATGACCGCGGCGGCCTCGAACCCGGCCAGCCGAGCCAGGTCGCATCCCGCCTCGGTATGCCCCGCACGAGTCAGGACACCGCCCGGCTGCGCCATGATGGGGAAGATGTGGCCGGGCTGGCGCAGATCCTCGGGCCGTGCTTCCGGCCGGACCGCGGTGCGCACGGTGTGAGCGCGATCGTAGGCCGAGATACCCGTGGTCACACCCTGGGCCGCCTCGATGGACAGCGTGAAGTTCGTGCGCCGGTCACGGTCCGTGTCGCTCACCATGAGCGGCAGCCGCAACTGGCGGCAGCGCTCGCGCGTGAGCGTCAGGCAGATGAGGCCGCGGCCATAGCGGGCCATGAAGTTGATGTCTTCCGGGCGCACCAGACTGGCCGGCATGATCAGATCGCCCTCGTTCTCGCGATCCTCATCGTCCATGAGGATGACCATGCGCCCGGCGCGCAGATCCTCGAGCAATTCTTCGACGCTGTTCAGACCTGGCGAGCTGGCGCCCTTCCCGGCGAGGGAGTACACCTCGGACATAACGGCGTTCCTGGATGCAAAAGCACTGTTCGCAGCAGTATAACCCCAGGCGCGAACCCCGACCGCTGGTGTTCCCGCTGTGGCGCAGGCGGCAGTCATGGGTCCTAAGACTCAGCGGCAGCCTACCCGCTGGCGGACCTCGGGATGGCCGTTCACGAGGCGACTCGATGAAGAACCAGAAGTTCGACGAGGGGGTGTATCCGTGCACGCCGTCTCTGGCGGTAGATGCAGGATTGAGTTGCCCGGTGCAATGGGACAACAGGACTTCCAGAAATGCGTATCACGAAACACACAGCCTTGGCGGGGGCATGGTTGGCGCTCGCGACCGGTGCGAACGCCCAGCCACCGAGTACCGCCCAGTCTGGCAAGACGCTGACGGGCGCGACGTTTGCGATAGCAGAAGGGTGGACCGAACACGTCACGGGTGCGGTCGTCAGGCTCGACCCTCCGGAGACCGACACCCATGTAGCGATCGTGGACGTAACCCGGGCTACCGATGCCAGGAGTGCTGCAGTAGCGGCATGGGACCTTTACCGCCCCCGCGCTTCGCATCCCTTGAAACTGCTGACGACTCGTCCGCCGCGTAACGGGTGGGACGAGCAGGCAGTCATCGACTATGAGACCTCGCCTGGCGAGCATCTGGATATCCGCAGTATCGTACGGCGCAAAGGCACTGTGTGGACCGTGACGATCATCGATGGTAGCGAGAGCACCGCAGACAAACGCGAAGCGGCGATCGATCTCGTGGTGGCTAGCCTGCGTCCGGCAGGCTTTGTTCGCGAGACCTTTGCAGGGCGAACCGCCCATCCATTGGATCCGGCCCGAGTGACCGCGCTGCTTGACTTCGTGCGCCGTTCCGCTGCCGAGCTCGACGTCCCGGGCGTCGGTGTGGCGCTCATCGATCACGGCAGGATCGTCTATGAAGGCGGTGTCGGGGTCCGGGAGACGGGCAAAGCGGCACCCGTGGATGCCCATACGCTCTTCATGATCGGGTCCAACACCAAGGGCATGTCGACACTGCTGCTCGCGGAGTTGGTAGACGAGGGCAAGCTGAGTTGGGACGAGCCAGTCATCGAAGCTTATCCACCGTTTCGGCTCGGCAGCGAGGCGACCACGCACAAGGTGCTTATACGACACCTGGTGTGCGCCTGCACTGGGCTGCCGAGCAGGGACTTCGAATGGGGCTTCACCACCACTGCGAAGACCCCCGCCTCACGTACCTTCGACTTGCTGGCCGCCACGGAGCCAACCAGTGGCTTCGGTGAGGTATTTCAGTACAGCAACCTGATGGCTGCTGCCGCCGGGTACATCGGTGCCCACATCGTGCATCCGGAGCGCGAACTCGGCGCCGCTTACGATGCGGCGATGCAGGAGAAGATCTTCGACCCGCTCGGGATGCACGATACAACTTTCTCGATGGCCGGGGCGCTTGCTGCCAATCACGCCGGTCCGCACGGCAAGGACGTCGATGGCAAGCTACAGCTCGCCCGTCTCGATTTGGCCTACGCTGTAGTTCCGTTTCGTCCTCAAGGTGGCGCTTGGTCATCGCCACACGACATGATTCTGTACGTGCGCAACGAGCTGACGGAAGGCGTGTTGCCCAACGGTCGCAGGCTGGTTTCCGCAAGCAATCTGCTTGCGCGGCGCAGGCGCGGCGTGCCGATCGGGGAATACCAGTGGTACGGCATGGGGCTCGTGGAAGACGCGACGTGGGGTGTGTCATTCATAGACCACGAGGGTGGCATCCCGGGCTACCACAGCGACTTCTTCGCGATCCCGTCCGCCCAGGTCGGGGCTGTGATCCTGACGAACTCCGAGAACGGCTGGGTGATGCGTCGCCCGTTCATACGGCGCCTGCTCGAGATCTTGTACGACGGGCACGAGGAGGCCGAGGGAGACCTCAAGGCCAGAGCCGAGCAACTGGAGGCCGAGCGCGTTGAGCTTCGCCATCGGCTGATTGTGCCACCCGCTCCCGCCGACCTCGCAAAGATCGGATCGATCTACACTAATCCGGATCTCGGCAAGCTCGTGGTGGAAAAGAACGGCGCCACCGTCCGCGTCCGGGCGACCGCCTGGAGCAGCGCGGTCGGCGCACGCCACAACGACGATGGCACGATTTCCTTGATCTCCACCGAACCGGGGTTCGACTGGCTGAATATTGTGGTCGGCAGCAGCGCCGGAACTCGGGCTCTGACCACCGGCGAGGGTCAACACTTCTACGTATTCACGGAAGTCCCCAACACAGCAGCGGAGTGATCGTCACTGATCTAGACACGCGCAGCCTGCAACCTATTGATTCGTATGCCCAGAAAATGCAGAGTATCTGGAGAAATTGGTCAAATATTGACCGTTGTCTTTTGTTGCGGCGCCGACTAGCCTTTCCACATGTCCGCTCTTCCAAAAACCGCAGTCATTCCCCTTTTTACCGACCCGCAGGGCGCGATTCGCGTGCGCGGGACTCGAGTGTTGCTGGACACGATCGTTACCGCTTTCCGCGCTGGCGCGACGGCCGAGGAAATTGTCCAGAAATTTCCTACTGTGGCGCTTGCCGATGTCTACCAAATCATCGCGCACTACCTGAATCATGCCGCCGAGATTGACGCCTACCTGACTCAGCGCCAAGGCGAGGGTGCGGCACTGAAACTTGCGATGGAGAAGGAGTTTGACGCGGTCGGCCTTCGTGCTCGCCTCCTTGCTCGACGGAAGTCCGGACAAGCCGACAAGTAACCGATGATTCGGTTACTCGCAGACGAAAATGTTGACTATGATCTCGTGCGCGGTGCTCTGCGCCGACGACCTGAGTTCGACTTCATTCGAGTCCAGAGCGTCGGACTGGTCCAGACCGTTGATCCGGATATCCTCGCTTGGGCCGCACGAGAGCGGCGCGTCATCGTGACCCACGACGTGACATCCATGCCGGCATTCGCCAGGCAACGGATGTCGCGCAGCGAGCCTACGGCGGGACTGTTCATCGTTCACCAGGAAGGCGGCGCACTCTCGAGAATCATCGACGATTTGCTGCTGTTGGATGACTGCAGCGAAACAGATGAATGGGCAAACCAGATCCTGTATCTACCGCTGCGTTAGACCGTTCTGGTGCGATGGTCTCCGCCTCGGCAACGAGGCGCGCGATGAAGGCGTGGATATCCTCAGCAAGCGTCGTCTCAAGTAGAGGACCCCAGCAACAGCCGCTCGACGTAGCGGGCGACCTGATCGACCTCGAGATTGATGCGGGCGCCGACGGCGAGGCGGCCCAACGTGGTGACCGACTGAGTGTGGGGTATCAGATTGACCCCGAATACCGAGCCCTCTACTTCGTTCACCGTCAGGCTGACGCCATCCAGAGCGATAGAGCCTTTTCGCGCGATGTAGCGCGCGAGCGATGCCGGCACAGTGATCTTCCAACGCTGAGATCGCGCATCGCCGGTGATATCTGACAAGGTCGCGATGCCATCCACGTGCCCCGAGACGAGATGACCACCTAGAGAGTCGCCAGCGCGCAACGAAGGCTCGAGATTGACGGGCGAGCCCACTGCGAGAGCGCCGAGGGTCGTCAGGCTCAGGGTCTCGCGCGATACATCGGCCGAGAAGCTGCGGCCTGTCAAACTCGTCACGGTGAGACAACATCCCTGCACGCAGATGCTGTCCCCGATCGCGAACCGAGCCGGGTCCAGCCGGTCGAGCTCGATCACCAGCCGCTCATCGCCGCCCCGCGCCTCACGCGAGCGGACCTGACCGACATCCTGGATGATTCCGGTGAACACGGTCACTCATTCACTTGGCAAAATCCGGCCTGCGGCGCCCTTGCAGACATCCGCTTGCGTTGCCGGCGGCAAGAGGCGGCTCTTGCCGCCCACGCCAAAGACACTAACATGGCCGCAATCGCAATCGCAGGTCCTCGCCGAGCTGTTGGACCTCGTGCAGTGTGAACCCGGGGGCCGCATCCAGCGCCTGCAGCTCGGGGATGTCCACCAGAGCCCGGGCCTGAGGTCCCAGCATCCTCGGAGCAATGTAGAGCAAGCACTCATCGACCAGCGACTCGCTGATGAGCTGTCCTGCCAGGGTCGCCCCGGCCTCGACCAGCAACTCGTTGACCTCCAGCTCACCCAGCCGCTCGAGCACGGCACGCAAGTCGAGCTTGCCGTCAGTGCCGGGCATCCATTCGACGCGCGCACCGCGCTCCGCCAGGGCAGCCGCGGTCTCGTTGGTGATGTTGCCGGTCATGATCAGCACCTCGCCGCCCGTCGTGAAGAGGCGTGCCTGCGGAGGCGTGCGCAGTGAGCCATCGAGTATCACCCTGATGGGCTGGCGGCGTCCCTCGCCCGCCAAGCGGACGTCGAGTCGAGGATCATCCGACAAAACAGTGCCGATGCCGGTCATGATCGCGGAGCTCCGTGCACGCCAACGTTGTACATCCTCGCGGGCCGCCTCCCCTGTAATCCATCTGCTCGCGCCGCTCGCGAGCGCGGTACGTCCGTCCAGGCTCATGGCGAGCTTGAGTTGCACCCAGGGAATGCCCTCGCGCATGCGCTTCATGAAGCCCGGGTTGAGCTGTATCGCCTCGCTCTCCAGGAGACCCGAATCGACGGTGATGCCCGCGCGCTGCAGGATCTGCGCGCCCTGGCCGCTGACCCGCGGATTCGGATCTTGAACGGCGAGCACCACTCGTCCAACGCGAGCTTCCACGAGAGCGTTCGCGCAGGGAGGTGTGCGGCCGTGATGGCTGCAGGGCTCGAGGGTTACGTAGACCGTAGCACCCTCGACCGACTCAGTGGCCGCGCGCAGAGCCACGATCTCCGCATGCGCCTCACCCGCACGCTCGTGCCAACCTTCTGCGATGATGTGCTGGCCGCGCGCGATGACACAACCAACGCGCGGATTGGGATGAGTCGATTGCAATCCGCGCTCCGCGAGCTTCAGAGCCAGCCCCATGGCCCGGCGGTCGAACTCGCTGAAGGCCACTAGTCGTTCTCGCTGGTGACCGGAGCATCGCTCGGCAACAGCGGGAGCTGATCGCGATTCGCATCGCGTCCGGGCTCGCGCTTGGCGCCGCGCTTCGCATCGCGCGCGGTGCCCGCGGCAGCACGCTGGCTGCGCAGCTTCTGGATCTCTTCGTGAAAAGCCTCGACGTCCTCGAAGTGCCGGTACACGGAAGCGAAGCGGACATACGCAACTTCATCGAGCTGGCGCAGCTCGTCCATCACGAGCTCACCGATGACTCGCGAGGGCACCTCACGATCGCCGAGGAGACGGACCTTGTGAACGATACGGCTCAAAGCTTCGTCGATGGCCTCCCGCGCGACAGGCCGCTTTTCCAGAGCCTTCTCGATCCCGCCACGCACTTTCGCTTCGTCGAAGGCTTCGCGCACCCGGTCGGTCTTGACCACGACCGGCATGACGAGCTCGGCCGTCTCGAAGGTCGTGAAGCGCTCGCCGCAGGAGAGGCACTCGCGGCGCCGACGAATCTGCCGTCCCTCGCCCGCCAGGCGCGAGTCGTTGACCTTTGTCTCAACGTGACCGCAGAACGGACAATGCATACGCGTTCCGCAGTCCTAGAAAGCTCTCACGGCCCGTAGACCGGGTAGCGCCGGCACAGCTCGATCACCTGCGGGCGCACTCGCTCGATCGCAGCCTCCGAGCCCTCTGCGTCCAACACCTCCGCGATGAGATCGGCAACCTGCTCGATCTCGCGCTCCTTGAAGCCACGCGTCGTCGAGGCGGGCGTCCCGAGCCGCAAGCCGCTCGTGATCATCGGGGGCCGCGGATCGTTGGGGACCGCGTTCTTGTTGACCGTGATGTTGGCCCGGCCGAGCGCGGCATCGGCATCCTTACCCGTGATGTTGCGATCCGCCAGGCTGAGGAGGAACAAATGATTGTCCGTGCCGCCCGAGACGACCTGGTATCCGCGGCTGATCAGTCGCGCCGCCATCGCGCGCGCATTCTTCACGACCTGCTTCTGATACTCCTTGAAATCCGGTTGCAGCGCTTCCAACAGAGCGACCGCCTTCGCGGCAATAACGTGCATCAGCGGGCCGCCCTGCGTGCCGGGGAATACAAGGGAATTGAGCTTCTTCGTGATCTCCTCATTCGCGCGCGCGAGGATGAGGCCACCGCGCGGACCGCGAAGTGTCTTGTGCGTGGTCGTCGTCACGACATCCGCGTGCGGCACGGGATTGGGGTAGACACCGCCCGCGACCAGTCCGGCCACGTGTGCCATGTCGACCACGAGATACGCGCCCACGCTCTTGGCGATCGCGGCGAACTTGGCCCAATCCACGACCCGCGAGTAGGCCGAGAACCCGGCGATGATCATTTTCGGGCGATGCTCGTGGGCGAGGCGCTCGACCTGCTCGTAGTCGATCTCGCCGGTATCCGGCCGAATGCCGTACTGGGCTGCCTTGAAGAACTTGCCCGAGAAGTTGACCTTGGCGCCGTGCGTGAGATGGCCGCCGTGATCGAGGCTCATCCCCAGAATCGGATCGCCCGGCTGGACGAGCGCGAAGTAGGCCGCGGCATTGGCCTGCGAGCCTGAATGCGGCTGCACATTGGCATAGGCCGCCCCGAAGAGCTGCCGGGCCCGATCGATGGCCAGCTGCTCGGCCACGTCCACGAACTCGCAGCCTCCGTAGTAGCGCTTGCCGGGGTAGCCTTCCGCATATTTGTTCGTGAGCACCGACCCCTGGGCCTCGAGGACCCGGGGGCTCGCGTAGTTCTCGGAGGCAATGAGCTCGACGTGGTCTTCCTGTCGCTGCAGCTCACTTTTCAAGGCCTTAGCGAGCTCGGGGTCGAAGCTGGCGATGTCCATGGTGGTGCGGAACATAGATTGCAAGCCCTTTGGCGAGGAGCGGCGGGGAAGCCGGTCATTGTACCGGAAGGCAACCGGCTCCCGGGCAAAAGTCGCCAGCGTCGCAGACGCAATTTTACCCTGGACTACGCAAGCAAGCTCTCGACAACCGCGGTCCAGGCGTTCGCGAGGTTGCTGCGGTTGTAGCCACCGCCACCCAGGGCGAGGACGCGTCCGTGGCCAAGCCGGTCGGCCAGCTCAGACAACTCACGTGCGGCGCGCCCATGAGACTGCGGAGTCAGCCGCATGTGCGTGATCGGGTCACCATCCACGCTGTCGGCGCCGCATTGAAGAATGATGAACTCCGGCTCGAATTTCTCCACGTGGGCGATGACTTCGGGCCAGACCCGCGCAAACACGGAATCATCGGCACCCGGAGGCAGAGGCACGTTCAGTTTCGTGCCGGCGGCACGGCCGCGTCCTGTCTCACTCGCGGCCCCGGTGCCGGGATAGAGGAAGCGACCGTCCTCGTGGGTGTCCGCAAAGATCAGATCGGGATCGTCCTCGAATGCATAGAACACCCCGTCACCGTGATGAGCATCGATATCCACATAGGCGATCCGCTTCAGACCCGAGCCCTTGCGCAACCGCTCGATCGCGACACCACAGTCGTTGAATACGCAGAATCCGGCTGCGTGATCGCGACCGGCGTGATGCAGCCCCGCGATGGGCACGAAGGCCCTGCGCACCGTACCGCCCATGATGGCGTTTGCGGCATTGAGCGTCGCGCCGACAACGACCGCGGCGGCCTCGTAGACTCCACGGAAGGCAGGCGTATCGCCCCCATCCAGATAACCCTGACCCGTCGCCGAGCGCTCGCGCACGAAAGTCACGTACTCGGCCGTGTGAAACGATTGCAACTCGTCGGCGGTCGCCTCGCGAGGCTCGAGGATCCGGACGCGTTGAGCGAGACCGCGCTCCTCGAACTCTCGTGCAAATGCGGCGTGGCGGTCAGGTCCGAAGGGGTGGCCATCGCCGAAGCCGTAACGGCCAAGCCGCTCGCTCACGGTCACGGCGACAGGACTGTTCATTCCGGACGGATGGCCTGCCAAATGGGCCTCCAGTGGGCCAAAAATCCCCGGCGCAGCCTAGCACAGGACCCTGCCGCCACCATCGCCCGACGCGCGCCGACCCTGCCCATAATCAATCGCCAAGGGCAGGCGACTCGCCCATAATCCCCGACCGCCCGGCGGCGGCGCCGCCTTCACGGAATGACTCGAGCGTTCATGGCCCAATACATCTACACGATGAATCGCGTGTCGAAAGTGGTGCCCCCCAAGCGGGTCATCCTGCGCGACATCAGTCTGTCCTTTTTTCCGGGAGCGAAGATCGGCGTCCTGGGCTTGAACGGCTCGGGCAAATCGAGCCTGCTGAAGATCATGGCCGGCCTCGATAGCGCGATCGATGGCGAGGCCCGGCCACAAAGCGGCATCCGCGTCGGATTCCTTCCCCAGGAACCGCAGTTGGACCCGTCGAAGGACGTCCGCACGACCGTCATGGAGGGTCTCGGCGATACCTTCCGCCATCTGGAGCGCTTCAATCGGATCAGCGAGAAATTCGGCGAGTCGATCTCCGATGACGAGATGAACGCACTGCTCGAGGAGCAGGCAAAGCTGCAGGACGCGATCGATGCCGCCGGCGGTTGGGAGCTCGAACGCAAGCTCGAGATAGCCGCGGACGCGCTGCGTCTGCCGCCCTGGGAGGCGCAGATCGAGAAGCTTTCGGGCGGCGAGCGGCGCCGCGTCGCGCTGTGCCGCCTGTTGTTGTCCGCTCCTGACATGTTGCTGCTCGATGAGCCGACCAACCACCTCGACGCCGAGTCCATCGCCTGGCTGGAGCACTACCTCGAGGAGTACCCGAGCACGGTCATCGCGGTGACCCATGACCGCTACTTCCTCGACAATGTCGCCGAATGGATCCTCGAGCTCGATCGCGGACACGGTATTCCGTGGCACGGCAACTACTCATCGTGGCTCGAGCAGAAAGAGAAGCGGCTGGCGCTCGAGGAGCGCGAGCGGGAGTCGCTGCGCAAGACCCTGGAACGCGAGCTCGAATGGGTGCGCCAGAACCCCAAGGCCCGCCAGGCGAAGAGCAAGGCCCGCATGCAGCGCTACGAGGAGCTCGCCTCGAAGGAATTCCAGGAGCGCAACGAGACGAGCGAGATTTATATTCCGCCCGGCGAGCGGCTGGGCGATCTCGTCATCGAAGCACAGTCGCTTCGCAAGGGCTACGGCGAGCGGCTGCTGTTCGATCACCTCTCGTTCAATCTGCCGCGCGGCGGCATCGTCGGCATCATCGGGCCGAACGGAGCCGGCAAGACGACGTTGTTCCGCATCCTGACCGGCGCCGAGAAACCCGACGGCGGCGAGATCCGCCTCGGACCCTCGACGCGACTCGCCTATGTCGACCAGTCCCGTCAGGCGCTCGACGACAAGAAGACGGTGTGGCAGGAGATCTCGGGCGGCCTCGACATGATCAAGGTCGGCAACTACGAGACCGCCTCGCGCGGCTACGTCGGCCGCTTCAACTTCAAGGGCGCGCAGCAGCAACAGTTGATCGGCGATCTGTCCGGCGGCGAGCGCAACCGGGTCCACCTGGCGAAGGTGCTGAAATCGGGCGGCAACGTCCTGCTGCTGGACGAGCCGACCAACGATCTCGATGTCGAGACGCTGCGCGCGCTGGAGGAAGCTCTCCTCAACTTTCCGGGCTGCGCCGTGGTCATCTCCCACGATCGCTGGTTCCTCGACCGCATCGCGACCCACATTCTCGCGTTCGAAGGCGATTCTCAGGTGATGTGGTTCGAGGGGAACTACCAGGAGTACGTGGAGGACTACAAGCGCCGCAAGGGCGAGGAGGCTGCCCAGCCCCACCGCATCCGCTACAAGCCGTTGACACGCTGATCGAGAGCGACCTCTTGGCCGGCTCATCGAGCACCGCCGCGGCGCGGTTGGAGGGAGATCGCAGCGGCCTGCGGTGGGTAGGGCCGCTCGCCGCGCTGCTGGTGTTCAGCGGCGTCGTCTACGTCCTGCACCGCGAGCTCAAACAACTCCACCTGCACAGCGTCTTCGCGCATCTGCACGCGATTCCGCGCCAGCAGGTGCTGGCCGCCATGGGGTTCACGGCCGTCAGTTACTGGCTGCTGAGCTGCTACGACGTACTGGCGTTGCGCTACCTCGCGAAGAAGATCGAGTACGGCCGGATACTGTTCACGGCGTTCATTGCCTACGCATTCGGACACACCTTGGGATTCGCGGCGTTTACCGGTGCCGCTATCCGTTTTCGCTTGTATTCAACGGCCGGCGTCACGGCGGTCGATGTCGCCACCATTTCCGGCTTCAGTAGCCTGTCGATCGGCGTCGGGCTCGCCACCCTGTCCGGGATCTCTTTATTCGTAGCCCCCGAGCAGGCCGCGCTCGTTCTGCATTTGCACCAGCGCTGGTCCGTGGGAGTGGGCCTGCTGCTCCTGGGAGGCGTGGCCGGCTATGCCCTCTGGGCAACACTGGCGCGACGCGCGGTGGAAATCCGCGGTTGGGCGTTGCGACCGCCGGGAGCTTTCATCGGCCTCACGCAGATCATCGTCAGCGTGATCGACCTGAGCCTGGCGGGCGCGGTCCTGTGGTCGTTGCTGCCTGCCGATGCGCACATCAGCTTCGTGATTTTCATTGGCGCGTACGCGGCCGCATGCATTGCGGGCATCATCAGCCATGTTCCGGCCGGCCTTGGCGTGTTCGAGACGGTCATGCTGCTTACCCTGCCGGACGCGCCGCCCGACGCGCTGCTCGGCTCTCTCTTGGCCTATCGCGTCGTCTACTACCTCGTCCCCCTGCTCTTCGCGACGATCCTCTTCGGCGCACAAGAGCTCAACGCGCAGCGCGGACGCCTCGCCCGTGCCCGTGAGCTCGCGGCACAGTACATAGCGCCAGTCGTGCCGCAGATCGCCGGCGCCCTGACTTTCATTTCCGGGACCCTCCTGCTCGTGTCAGGCGCCACGCCCGGCGTCGATGACCGGCTGCGGCTCCTCGATCGGTTGCTGCCCCTTGCGGTCGTGGAGGCATCCCACCTCGCCGGCAGTGTCATCGGTCTCGGGCTGCTCGTCCTGTCGCGCTCGTTGTTCCGCCGCGTGCACACGGCCTACCTGATCTCATTCTGGTTGCTGGTCGCGGGCATCATCGCCTCGCTCCTGAAGGGCCTCGATTTCGAGGAGGCGACCATACTCGCGCTGGTGCTCGCCGTGCTCGCGATGGGCCGAAACGCTTTCCATCGGCCTTCGGCGATTCTCGCCGAGCGCTTCACTCCGGTCTGGATCGTGAGCATCGTCGGCGTCATCACGCTCGCGGTGTGGCTCGGCTTCGTGGCCTACCGGCACGTCGAATACTCCGATGAGCTCTGGTGGACTTTCGCCCTCAACGCCGACGCCCCGCGAATGCTTCGCGCATCGGTCGTCGTCGTCGTGCTGACGACCGCATACGTGTTGCTCAACATGTTGGGACCCGCGCAGCCGGAGCCCGCCGTCGCGGGTCCCGAGGAGCTGGGGCACGCGCGCCGGATCATTGCAGCCTCCGATCTCACGATGGCCAATGCCGCCCTGACGGGCGACAAGCGGCTGTTGTTCAGCGAGTCCCGGCTGGCCTTTGTCATGTATCAGATCGCCGGACGCAGCTGGATCGCGCTGGGAGATCCCATCGGCCCGATGGCGGACGCCGAAGAGCTGGTGTGGCGATTCCGCGAGCTCTCGGACCGGCACGGCGGCCAGGTGGTCTTTTATCAGGCGAGCGGCGAGCGGTTGCAGCTCTACGTGGATCTCGGGCTCGCGGCGCTCAAGATCGGCGAGGAAGCCCGGGTGCCGATCGCGGATTTCTCGCTGGAGGGCGCCGCGCGCGCGGATCTGCGCCAGGCGCACCGCCGGGCCGAGCGCGACGGCGCGAGCTTCGAGGTCGTGCCGCCGGGGCAGGTGGAGGAGTTGCTGCCCACTCTGAAGCAGATCTCGGACTCCTGGCTCGCCAGCAAATCAACCAGCGAGAAACGCTTCTCCGTCGGCGCTTTCTCGCCCGAGTACCTGCGCAACTTCCCGCTCGCCCTGGTGCGCGCCGAAGGCAGCCCCGCGGCCTTCGCGAATCTGTGGCCCTCGGGCACCCGGGACGAGCTGTCGGTCGATCTCATGCGATTCGGCAACGACGCGCCCCGCGGCGCGATGGACTACCTCTTCATCGAGCTCATGAAGTGGGGTCGCCAGCAGGGCTATCAGTGGTTCAACCTCGGCATGGCGCCGCTCTCGGGGCTCGAGGGCCATCCGCTCGCGCCCGCCTGGCATCGGGTCGGCAACTTCGTGTTCCGTCACGGCGAGCACTTCTATAACTTCGAGGGCCTGCGCCGCTACAAGTCGAAGTTCGACCCGGTCTGGGAGCCGAAATATCTGGTCGCGCGGGGCGGGCTCACCCTGCCGAGGGTGCTCATCGACGTCTCCGTGTTGATCGCCGGCGGCATGAAGGAGTTGTTCGCGCGATGAAGCGCCTGCTCGCCGGTTGCCTCGCCCGCCTGCTCGCCGGTTGCCTCGCCCGCTTGCTCGCCGGCTGCCTCGCCTGCCTGCTCGCCTGCGTGGCCGCCGCGGCTCCGCGGCACTCCCCGGCAGCGCTCGCCCCGAAACCACCGCCGCCGGCCGAGAAAGACACCGAGACACACCTGCCCGCCGGCCGATTCGGCACGGTGACGGTCTATATTCCGGAGGGCACGCCTCAAAGCGTCGCGATCTTTCTCTCGGGCGATGGCGGCTGGCACCTGGGTGTCATCAACATGGCGCGCACACTGGCCGAGATGGGCGCGGTAGTGATCGGCGTGGATGTCACCCGCTATCTCGGCTCACTGCACGCCGCGGCCGCGCGCGCTGCCCAATGCCAGCTCATCGCGGGCGACTTCGAGAACCTGAGTCATCAGGTGCAGAAGGAGATCGGGATGAGCGAGTATCACGTCCCGGTGTTGGTCGGCTACTCGTCCGGCGCCACTGTCGTGTACGCCTCGCTGGTGCAATCTCCTCCGGGCACGTTCGCGGGCGCCTTGAGCCTTGGCTTCTGCCCGGACCAGGAGTTTGGTGGCGCAGCCCTGTGTCCCGGTGCCGGACTTCACTACACGCAGGGCAAAAAGGACGATCTCATCTTCGAGCCCGCGAAGGACCTGAAGCAACCGTGGATCGCGCTGCAGGGCCAGCAGGACCAGGTGTGCGCTGCGGCGGCCGTCGATGAGTTCGCCGCCGGCACCGGGGACTCGCAGGTCATCAAGCTACCCAAGGTGGGCCACGGCTTCTCCGTGGAGCGCAACTGGGTCCCTCAGTTCCAGGAGGCTTATGAGAGCATCGTCGCGCGGCTGAATGCGCCACGCGCGCTGCGCCCGCCCGCGATCAGCGACCTTCCGGTGAACGAGGTGCATGCCGAGGGGGACTCGGATGAGTTTGCGCTGCTCCTGAGCGGGGATGGCGGCTGGGCCGGCCTCGACCGCGAGCTCGCGGCGCGGCTGGCGGCGAGTGGAGTGCCCACGGTGGGCCTGAATTCGCTCAAATATTTCTGGACCGAGCGCTCGCCGGCGGAAACAGCCAAGGATGTGGCCCGGATCATGCGGCACTACCTCTCCACCTGGAATAAGAAGAAGGTCCTGCTGGTCGGGTATTCGTTCGGCGCGGACGTCCTGCCGTTCGTCGTGAATCGGTTGCCGCCGGATCTGCGGGCCGCGATCGCCACGGTGACCTTGCTGGGATTCGACTCGACGGCCACGTTCGAGGTCACCGTGGCCGACTGGGTCGGAAGCGCTGACCCGGGCGCCCCGACGAAGCCCGAGGTCGCGGCGATGTCCGGCGCACCCGTGTTGTGCATCTACGGCGAGGGGGAGCAGGATTCGATCTGTCCGGGGCTGCTGCCCGGGAAGGTCACCGCCGAGCGCGTCGGGACCGGCCATCACTTTGGCGGCGAGTATGGCGCGCTCGCCGATAAGATCCTAACATTCGCACGAGGCTCCAGGCCGAAGACCTGACACCATGCACATCGACTCTCTCGGCCGGCTGAACAACGACCAGGAACAGAGCCTGGCGATGACCTGTCCGCACTGCGAAGTCGTCTCGCGGATCACCCCGGGCGCCGTGCCGCGCTTCGAGGACCTGCAGGCGCACAAGCCGAGGCAGATCGGTGTCGTCTATCGATGCGACGCATGCCTCTCGCCCATCTTCCTGCGCTTCACGGTCAGGCTCTATGGCGCCACCCGCATCGAGCTCGCCTCCCAGTTCACCGAGGTGGAGCGGCCTCGCGAGAAGTTCACCTTTACCTATCTGCCGTCCGAGGTCGAGTTGTTGTTCAAGGAGGCCCTCGCCTGCTTCACGGCAGGGGCCTTCAACGGCTTCGCCTCGATGTGCCGGCGTACGGCACAAGCTGCGTTCTGCGATCTGGGCGAGACCGGGAAGCTGCAGGTCTTTGACGAGCTCAACATGGTGCGCACCCTCGCCGACCTGCCGCAGGAGGTGTTCGTGAAGCTGAAGGGCATTCTCTTCGGCTCGGAGACCGACCCGCGCTCGCAACTCGCCCTGCTCGACAGCTACGAGGCGGGCATCGTGTTGGAAGTCATGAAGGACCTCCTGTACGAAGCCTACGTGCGCAAGGGCAAGCTGCGCCAGGCGATGAGCGTGCGGCGCTTCCTGCTCGATGAGACCGCCACGAACATCACGCCGCTCGCTTCCCGACCGGCCTCTTGAGGGTCTTTAAAGATTACCGCCGGCGTGCCGTTACCGGGGACAGGCAGGCGCTGTTGCCTGTGCTGGAATTCACGCATGCCATCCGTCGCCCGTTCACGCTCCGTCCACTGGCACTCCGCTCCCCCCCAGGGGAGCCGCACGGGTGCCGACCAGGAGCCCTTGATCCTGTTGATGATCGACGGGGCGCTGGAGGCAATCGCGCAGGCTCGCGCCTCGATGCTGGACGAGGCGGCGGGACAGGGGCGCCCGCTGCATTCGGCCGTGCTGATCATCAGAGAGCTGCGTAGCAGCCTCGACCTGCGCGCCGGAGGTCCCATCGCAGCGAACCTCGACGATCTGTACGATTACATGGGCCGGCAGCTCGTAGTTGCCGGTCTGCAGAGGGAAGTCGCGGCACTGGATGAGGTGTCGCATCTGTTGCGCGAAGTTCGCTGCGCAGGGATGAGCCTGCCGCCGGAGGTGCATCTGATCCCGGTCGCGCTGGCACCCGCAGCCTAGGCGGAACGCGCGAAAGTGGCTGGAGCCTCAGGCGGAGGACAGACGGAAAATGTTCGATGGCGCCGACACAGTCGTTTTGTATGAAGAGTTGGCCTTCCAGGATGTGCTCCCGGTAGTGTGGCGGACGACCCCGACCGCTGCCGATCGGGACGTCGCTGCCAGCTTCATGGAGCGCAACGTGCGGCTGCTCCATGCATTGGACGCCATGGACGAGCACGGTCCCGTCGAGAAGGCGGAAGACTCAGCCTACGCGGCCGAAATCGCCCGGCTCGACATGAAGATCAACCTGCTGCTGGATCTCGTCGGGCAGATCCTGGTGTCGAACCGGCCCCGCCCGGATCCGACCCCGGTCCGCTTCAATGCCCTCGGCGCGATGTGGCGCGGGTCCCATCCCCTGCCCGAGGCCGGGGCCCAGGGGATCGCCGAGATCTACCTGCGAGACTGCCTGGCCGAGCCCCTGCGGCTGCCGGGCCGCGTAACCAGCGTGACACCGGACGGGCACGTGAAGGTGAAATTCATGCCGCTCGGAGAAGCGGTAGCCGACTTGATCGAGAAGCTGGCATTCCGCCGCCACCGGCGGCAGGTTGCCGGCACCCGGCCTCGTAGAACCTAGTCTGCGACCCCCCGCGGCGGCGCGGTACATTCCAGGTGCCCGGACTTGCGCCTCTGATGCAGGGCAGAACGCCATATTCGGATGCAATTCACAGCATCCGTTCCCGCTTCCCCGCAACATAAGTCGGTACAGGGAGCCCGCGACCAGGAGAGTGAACGTCGCAACCCGCAAAGCAAAGCATCCATAGCGTGGGGTCGGAATGGCGGCAGCGGAATCAGCGCTCATACCCGAAATCGTCGGGGTCGCCGCACAGGCATCGCCTGCTGTCCCGAATACGATGAGCGCCGCAACGGTCCGCATGCCGACTGGCCATTCCGCCGCGATCCGCGACGTCGTCGCGTTGATCCGTCAGGTGGCCGGCTACGATTCCACGGTCCTCGTGCTTGGCGAGTCCGGTACCGGCAAGGAAGTCGCCGCGCGCGCCATCCATGACCTGAGTCCCCGCCGCAATCGCCCTTTCGTGGCTGTCAACTGCGGAGCCATTCCAGCGGAGCTGCTGGAGTCCGAGCTCTTTGGTCACGAGCGCGGCGCCTTCACGGGGGCGATCACGGCGCGCAAGGGCCGCTTCGAGGTCGCCGAGGGCGGCACGCTGTTCCTCGACGAGATCGGTGACATGAGCCCGAGCATGCAGGTCAAGCTGCTGCGGGTCCTGCAAGAGCGGGTTTTCGAGCGCGTCGGCAATCACACGCCGATGCACTGCAACGTGCGGATCATTGCGGCGACGCATCGCAACCTGGAAGAGGCGATTGCGCGAGGGTCCTTTCGCGAGGATCTGTATCACCGGCTGAATGTATTCCCGATCGAGATGCCGCCCCTGCGGGCGCGCGTCGACGATCTGCCTCTGCTCGTTCGCGATTTCATCGCGAATAACGTCGCGCAGGGGCGCGGACGGCTGCAAGTGGCGCCCCGCACGCTGGCGGCGTTGGCCCAGTACCCGTGGACGGGCAACGTCCGCGAGCTGGGTAACCTGATCGAGCGCCTTTCGATCGTGTGTTCCGGCCGCGTCGTCGAAGTAGGCGATCTGCCCGCGAAGTATCGTCCCGCAGCGGACTGGGATGCGGGGGGGCTGCCGATCGACAGCTCACTCTCTATTTCCGCTCTCGAGGAGGCGGCACCCGACGTCGCTCTCGAGGAGCACGCCGCCCTGACGGACGCGGCGGCCTTGGGAATGCTCGAGACCGAGCGAGGAGCCGGCGAGCTCGCGACCGGATCCAACATTCCGGCCGGCATGGCCCTGCTGAGGCCCGTTGAGGAAGCCGAACCTGTTGCAATGCTGCCGCAAGCAGGGCTCGATCTGCGCGCCCACCTGCTCGCGATCGAGCGCCAGCTCATCGAGCAGGCGCTGGAGCGCTCGCACGGCACGGTTGCACAGGCGGCCCGCCTGTTGGGTCTGCGCCGCACCACGCTCGTCGAGAAGCTCCGCAAGCTCGGCATGAGCGCCGACGGCGAGACATCGCCGGAACTTTGACGCTTCGGCGGCACGCCCGTGCCGCTCCTGTGATCCCCTTCACGCTTTGTTGCCCTTTCGGGGCCGGCACGGCTTTTGCACTCTGCAACTCCCAGATACCCACGTCGCGTGGGAGGGTGAATGCTCGAAGATCAAGCCGACATCGCGATACCAACAGCGGCTGCTGCAACGCGCCCCGACCCGGAGCCGGTCGCGTTTGCGCCCGTCTCGAGCCGGCTCGTGGAGCTGGCGCGTCGGGTGGCAGCAAGCGACTGCACCGTGCTCATCGTCGGCGAGTCCGGTACCGGCAAGGAGATCCTCGCCCGGTTCATACATCGCAGCTCTCCCCGCAGCGCGCGCCCCTTCATCGCGGTCAACTGCGCGGCGATCCCCGAGAACATGCTCGAGGCCATGCTGTTCGGCTACGAGCGCGGTGCGTTCACCGGCGCGCACGCCGCCCATCCCGGCAAGTTCGAGCAGGCACAGGGAGGCACACTGCTGCTCGATGAGGTGACGGAGATGTCGCTCGGCCTGCAGGCAAAACTGCTGCGGGTACTGCAGGAGCGGGAGGTCGAGCGACTGGGCGGCCGCACGTCCATAACTCTCGATGTGCGCGTCCTGGCGACCACCAACCGCCGCCTCCGCGAAGAAGTCGCCGCAGGCCGCTTCCGTGAGGACCTCTACTACCGCCTCAACGTCTTTCCCCTCGCCGTCGCGCCCTTGCGCTCGCGTCGTGACGACGTGTTGCCGCTCGCGATGCAGCTGCTGAGCGCGCGTTGCAAGCCCGGCGATCGCATCCCCGCTCTGAGCGCTGAAGCCGCGCAACTCCTTCTGACATACGGTTGGCCCGGCAATGTCCGTGAGCTCGACAACCTGCTGCAGCGAGCGCTGATCCTGCTCAACGGGCCGGTCATCGGTCCCGATCACATCCAATTCGAGCTCGCCAACGAGACCCCGGTGTATCACGAGGGGGCGGCCGCGCCGGGGACGGCCGGCGCACTCACCCACTCGCCCAACGGCTCCCTCAACCACTCACTGGCCAACTCGCTCGATCAGACCGAGCGCGAGCTGATTCTCGACGCGCTGCGCACCGGACAGGGAAATCGCCGCGAGGTCGCGGAGCGATTGGGGATCAGCCAGCGAACGCTGCGCTACAAGCTCGCGCGGCTGCGCGAGGCCGGTATCGACGTCCCGGCTGCCTGAGAGCGTCCCAAGTACGAGGTTTGAGTCATGAGTCAGATGGAAATCGACCGTGTCCTGGCGCAAATACGCTCGATCTCGGCGCAGACACGCGTCAACAGCCCGCAGACGAGCGAGACGCGGGAGTCCGGCCCGAGCCAGTTCGCGAACATCCTGAAACAGGGTATCGATCAGGTGAACGGCACGGAGCAGCGTGCCACGCAGCTCGCGACGGCGTTCGAGCGCGGCACGCCCGGCGTCGAGCTGCCGCAGGTGATGTTGGAGATGCAGAAGGCCAGCGTCTCCTTCCGGGCTCTGACTGAAGTACGCAACCGCCTGGTGAGCGCCTACCAGGAAATCATGAACATGTCCGTCTAGCCGCCCCGCGACCGTCCAGGTAATCAATCCAAATGGCCACCAACGCTGAAGCCGTCTTCCCCGCCCCGTCGGTGCTGCAAGCGAGCCTGAAGCCGCTGCTGTTGCTCATCGGGATCGCAGCGGCCGTCGCAGCCGGTGTAACCGTCGTGTTGTGGTCGCGGGGACCGAGCTACGGTTTGCTCTACGCGAACCTGGCGGCCGAGGATCAAGCCCAGGTGGCGCAGGCGCTCGATGCCGCGCAGATCCCGTACCGCATTCCGCCCGGCACCAACTCGATCGAGGTGCCGCAGGAGCGTCTGAGTGACGCGCGCCTGAAGCTCGCGGGCCAGGGCGTGCCGGAGAGTGGCGGCTTCGCGTCGATGGAGAAAGACGCCGGATTTGGTGTCAGTCAGTTCATGGAGAACGCGCGCTACCAGCACGCTCTGGAGACGGAGCTCGCGCACACGATAGCGAACTTGCGCCCTGTCGAGGGTGCCCGGGTCCATCTGGCCGTGCCACGGCAGTCCGCGTTCGTCCGCGACCACCGCGGAACGAGCGCTTCCGTGTTCGTTCAGTTGAAACAGGGCCGCCGCCTCGAGCAGGAGCAGGTGCAGGCCATCGTGAATCTGGTGGCCTCCAGCATCCCCGACCTCGACGCGAGCCAGGTGACGGTGGTGGATCAGCAGGGCCGCTTGTTGTCCTCGCCGGACGCTCACGACCCCTACTCGCTGCGCGAGCAACAGTTCGACATGGTGCATCGCCTCGAGGATGACTACGCCCAGCGGATCGAGGCTCTCCTGGCGCCTCTCGTCGGCCAGGGCCGTGTGAAAGCCCAAGTCGTCGCGCAGATGGATATGTCGGTGACCGAGGAAGCCCACGAGCAGTATCGACCCGACAGTCAGATCGTCCGCAGCGAACAGACCTCGGAGTCCACGACGCACGACGGATCCGGCACTCAGGGCGTGCCCGGTGCGCTCACCAATCAGCCGCCGCCGGCGGGAGTCGCGCTGCCACCCAGCACGACCGCGCCTCCGGCAGCAGCGAAGGATGCCAATGCCGCCAGGACGCCGCCGAATGGGGCCGCAGGCGCACCTGCCGCCGGAGCACCCGGAACGCAGCCGGTGGGGGGCACAGCGCCCGGTGCATCGAGCGACAACAGCTCGAGCAAGCAGACCACGCGCAATTACGAGATCGACCGTACCCTCGCCTACACGCGCCAGCCGGCTGGCAAGCTGAAGCGCCTGACGGTCGCGGTCCTGCTCGACAACGTGCGTACACTCGACAAGGACGGCAAAGCGAAGGATGTCCCGCTGAGCAAGGAGCAGCTCGAACACATCAACCAGCTCGTCAAGGACGCGGTGGGTTACGACGAAGCGCGCGGCGACAGCATCAATGTCGTGAACGCCTCGTTCCAGGCGGAGAATCCCGCGCCTGCCGACGACGGCGACCTGCAGTCGCCCAAGATCTGGGAGTCGCCGCTATTCCTGAACATTCTCAAGATCGTCGCGGGGCTCGTCGTTCTCCTCGTGCTCGTCCTGTCCGTACTGCGGCCAATGGTGAAGACCCTCGTCGGGCCCTCACGAGGTTCGGCGGTGCTGCCGCGAGCGGCGGCTGCCCCCGGTGACGGCACAGCCGCTCTCCCGGCCGCGCAGGGAAACAGCTCTCCGGTCAATCACGAGCAGCAGATCCAGCAGGCCCGCTCGATGGTGACTCAGGATCCGAAGCGGGTTGCGCAGGTCGTTCGCGGATGGGTAGCGCAGGATGAATGATCGACGCGGTGGCGGCGATCCGGGACGCAGTGGAACCGAGCGTGCCGCGATCTTGCTGTTGACACTGGGCGAGCAGGAAGCCGCCCAGGTGCTCAGGCACATGGGCGCCAAGGAAGTGCAGCGCATCGGCACCGCGATGGCGAAGCTCGCGAACGTCTCGCGCGAGGAGGTGAGCTCCGTCATGCAGGACTTCACCTCGACGGTCGAGAGCCAGACTTCCGTGGGTGTCGGCGCGGACGAGTTCCTGCGCAAGGTGCTGGTGGATGCGCTGGGTCAGGACAAGGCCGCGAGCATCATCGACCGCATCAACATCGGGCGCTCGACCAAGGGCCTCGAGGCCTTGAAGTGGATGGACCCCCGCGCGGTGGCCGAGCTCATCCGGCTCGAGCACCCGCAGATCATCGCCATCGTGCTGGCCTACCTCGAGTCGGACCAGTCGGCGGAGATCCTGTCCGCGCTGCCGGCGAACACGCGGGCTGACGTGCTGGTGCGCATCGCGACCCTCGATGGAGTGCAACCGAACGCACTCAACGAGCTCGACGACATCATGGAGAAGACGTTTGCCGGCAAGGGCACGGCGAAGACCTCGACGCTCGGCGGCGCGAAGGCGGCGGCCGACATCATCAACTTCCTGGAGCCGAGCCAGGAGAGCACGCTCATGGAGCAGATCGCAAAGAGCGACGAGGCCCTGGGCGCGCGCATCCAGGATCTGATCTTCGTATTCGACAATCTGCTCGAGATCGACGACCGCAGTATGCAGGAGCTGCTGCGCCAGGTGCCGGGCGACAAGCTGTTGCTCGCCATGAAGGGCGCCGAGGAAGCCATGAAGGAGAAGATCCTGAAGAACATGTCGCAGCGCGCCGCAGAGATGCTGAAGGACGACCTCGAGGCCAAGGGCCCGGTGCGTATCTCCGAAGTGGAGGGTGCGCAGAAGGAGATCCTGGCGGCGGCCCGCAAGCTCGCGGAAGCCGGCACGATCCAACTGGGCGGCAAGGGCGAAGAGTATGTCTGAGTCGCGAAACGTGGCGGCTGCACTCGCGGCGGCTGTGCAGAGATGGTCGCTTCCGCAAGTGGAAGGCAACGTCGTCGGCCGAGTCCGCGACGATCGCGCGAGCTCCGCGGCGGAGCGCAAGGCCGCCCAGGAACACATCACGCGCGGCTACCAGGAAGGCCTGGCCCAAGCCGACGCGCAGATGAAGCCGCGGATTCAGGCTCTCGATGCGCAGATCGCGCAGCTCGATTCCGTGCTGCAGCTGCTGTCGCGCCCTTTGCAACAGTTGGATGAGGAGATGGAGAGGCAGCTCGTGCAGCTCGCGCTCGCGGTCGGCAAGCAACTCGCCCGGCGCGAGCTGCAGATCGATCCGACGCAGATCATCGGAATCATCCGGGAGGCTCTCGGACAGCTTCCTTCCGCAGCTCGCGATGTGCGCGTGCATCTGCATCCTGAGGATGCGGCAACGGTGCGCGAGCGGCTCGCTGCTCCTTCGAATGACAGAGCCTGGACCCTGGTTGAAGACCCGACACTGTCGCGCGGCGGCTGCATCGTCCGGACCGATATGTCGCAAATCGACGTGCGCCTGGAAAGCCGCATCAGCGCCGTGGTGGCGAGTGCGCTCGGCGATGAGCGAGCCGTGCAGCGACGAGCGCCCGGAGCCGATTGATGAACGCCGGAGCAGACTGGAATGCGGATCGCCGGGCGGTGTGGAGTGAGCGACTCGCGCGCAAACTCGCCAGGATCGAGCAAACGCCTCCGCCGCCTGTCGAAGGCTCGCTGACCCGGATGGTCGGGCTGACGCTCGAAGCCGTGGGCTGCCGCGCCTCGATCGGTGACTGTTGCGATGTCATCGCCGGAGATGGCTCGCGAGTGGAGTCGGAGGTCGTCGGCTTTGCGGGCGATCGTCTCTATTTGATGCCAACCAGCGATGCTCATGGGCTGGGCCCGAACGCGCGCGTCATCCCCCGCCAGCGTGCCGGCAGCGTTCTCGTGGGACCCGAGTTGCTGGGCCGGATCATCGACGGCTCCGGCCAACCGCTCGACGACGCCGGACCGCTCGAGTGCGCAGGCCGCGCGCGCCTCATGGGACGACCGATCAACCCGCTGGCGCGTCAGCCGATCTCGGAACCGCTCGATGTGGGCGTGCGGACGATCAACTCCCTGCTGACCATCGGTCGTGGCCAACGCGTCGGCCTCTTCGCCGGCAGCGGTGTCGGCAAGAGCGTGCTGCTGGGCATGATGGCTCGGTACACGAGCGCCGATGTGATCGTCGTGGGACTGATCGGCGAGCGCGGCCGCGAGGTCAAGGAATTCGTCGAGCGCATCCTCGGTCCGAAGGACCGCGGGCGCGCGGTCGTCGTCGCCTCCCCTGCCGACAACCCGCCGCTCATGCGATTGCACGGAGCCTGGCTCGCGACGACCGTCGCCGAGTATTTTCGCGACCAGGGCCTGAGTGTGCTGTTGCTCATGGACTCCTTGACTCGCTTCGCGCAGGCGCAGCGGGAGATCGGCCTGGCTATCGGCGAGGCACCGGCCACCAAAGGTTATCCGCCGTCGGTGTTCGCGCGTCTTCCCGCCCTGGTCGAGCGCGCCGGAAACGGCGCCGAGGGCGGTGGATCCATCACAGCGTTCTACACGGTCCTCACCGAAGGGGACGATCAGAACGACCCCATTGCCGATTCGGCCCGCGCGATCCTCGATGGACATATCGTGCTATCGCGGCGCATCGCCGAAAGCGGCCAGTACCCCGCGATCGATGTCGAGGCCTCGGTCAGCCGCGCGATGCACGAGATCTCCTCCGCGGCCCAGATCAAGAACGCCCGCCTCTTCCGCCAGGCGCTCGCCACCTACGAGCACCATCGCGACCTCATCACGATCGGCGCTTACCAGAAGGGCAGCGATCCTCGCGTGGACAGCGCGATTGCCCTGTGGCCCCGCCTGCAGAAGTTTTTGCAACAGGATATGCGGGAGCGTGTCGATTTCGCGGCGAGCCTCACAGCGCTCGAGGCGCTGTGCGCCGAAAGTAGCGCGCAACAGCCGAAAGAGCCGCCTGAGGGTTAACCCATGAAAAGAGCGCAGCGATTGGACATGGTCCAGCGGGTCGTCGATGACAGCGAGCGCGGCCGGGCGCAATCCCTGGCCGCGAGCGAGCGGCGCCTGAAGGAGAGCGAAACGAAGCTCTCGGAGCTGCGCGCCTACCAGGATGGATACATGCGCGAGTTCTCGCGGCGGGCTGGCAATGGAATCGACAGCGCCAGCGCACGCGATTACCAGGCTTTTCTGGCGCGCCTCGAGGAGGCGCTGAAACAGCAGACACAAGCGGTGACGCGAGCCCGAGCTCAGCGGGATGCGGCCATGAGCACCTGGCAAGGCGCGGCCCTGCGCGCGCAAGCCGTGGGCCAAATGGTGAAGCGCTTCCAGACCGAGCAAGAGCAGGCGCTGGATCGGCGCGAGCAATCCGAATCCGACGAACGCTCCCAACGTGCCTGGATACAAGGACTCATACCCCGTGGCGCTTAATCTTCCATTGACTCGCCCGAGCGTCGCGAGCTCGACGAGTGGGACACATTCCACCTCGGCGGCGCGGACGCCGCAGGGTCCCTCATCGGGTGCCGCCGACTCGGGCTCATCGAAGGTCCCCTCGCAGCGTAGCGACGAGGCGAAGTCAGGCCCGGACCCCAGCACAGGGCAGCACCCCAGCACAGGGCAACACGCCTCTTCGACAGGCTCCTCGTCCAACACCGGCGGCCGATCCAAGCTGGATCCGCGCCACGCGTCCGGGCAATCGGTCCGGGCGAAAACGCGAGCGGCAGTTCGCACCAAAAGCCCCGACGACCCCCGGAAGTCGCCGAAGTCATCTGCCAGCTCACCGAGCTTCACGGGTCCGGACGCTGCGGACGGCTCATCGTCCACCACGGCCAGTACGGCGGACAACAACGATCCGCCGACGAATTTCAGCGACACGCTCGCACAATCTCTGCTCGCTGGTGAAGCCGCCGCCGCGACGAGCCCTAAGAGCGCTGTCTCACCGGCCGCCGCACGATCGAAGATCGCCGACCGCGACCACAAGAGCGACGCGGACGCGTCAGCATCTGCGCTCGCGATCGTTTCACAGGCGATTGCCACGCCGTTCGCCGCAGTGCCCCCACCGCAGACTCAACAGCAGGCTTCGTCGGCCGTCGCGGATACCGGCATTGCGACGATCGCCGCAACCTCCGGTGCTGCTGCGGGCCCCCTTTCAGGCCTGTCGGGCGAGGGGGCGGCGACAGTCGCGAGCCTCACCGGCACTGCCACCGATCGCGGCACGAGCCTCTCCGGTACTGCCACCGAGCGCGGCACGGGCTTCTCCGGCACCGCCACCGATCCCGGCACGAACCTCACCGACACAGTCGCCGATCCCCGCACGAGCCTCACCGCCGCGGATACCGGCACGAACCTCAGCGCCACCGCGACAGACCCGAGCGCAAGCGCGGCCGGTCTGGCCGCGGATGCGCTCACTGCAAGAAAAGCGGCCCGCTCGGCCGCCAGTCAGGAAGCCTCACAGGCGGACGCAACCATCCGCCAGACCGACAGCGATGAGGGGGTGTCCAATCCGCCTCCATCGGCGGGCAAGACCCAGGACCACAATCTAGTGGCGCTGCTGGCTGCAGACGCGGCCCAGGACCTGAAGCCGGCCACTGATGCCGGCAAGCTCGATCCCGACCCGTCTGCGAAGTCTGCGGGTACTGACTCCGGAAACGTCGCGGTGACAGCGGGGCCGAATGCCTCGGCGGCTCATCTGAGCATCGCGTCACACTTGGGGCCTCAACGGCCGGAGGCGGAAGTCCGCGTGTTCACGGGAGATCTCAAATCCCCCGTCGGCACCGCCGCATGGAACGACGAGCTCGGGGTCCGCGTCACGTGGCTGGCGCATCAAGGTATCGAGTCCGCGTCGCTTCGGCTGTCACCCCAGCATCTGGGCCCGATGGAAGTCCGGATCTCGGTTCAGGGAGCCGATGCTTCGGTCTGGTTCGGCGCCGCGCAACCCGACACGAGGACGGCTCTCGAGCAGGCTCTCCCGCACCTGCGTGACCTGTTTGCGAGCCAGGGCCTGAATCTCTCCAACGCCGGCGTGTTCCACGAGGCTCCGAAGGACCCGCCGCGATCCACACGCTCCGGCGCGTTCACGTCACTTTCCGCAGTGACCGCTACCTCCGACACGCCCACAGCCGTTGCCACTCGCCTTCGACTCGGTCTCGTTGACACCTACGCGTGACGCGCGTCACGTTCCGACGCAACGCGACGCTGGCGTGTCAGGCAGATGGATGTGCCACGCCGGGCGGGGCAGGACGCCCCGGTCCGGCGTTTTCCAACAACCCCGGCGCCAAGATTCCGACGTGTGAGACCTGACTCACACTCCGCTGTCCGCCACAAAATACTGCTCTTCCAGACACTTACGCGCGTTCCAACACGCGTGGCATGTCCGTTGCACTCACTGACGCGGGGATTTGATCGTTGGGGTTTGCACACGTGGAGCGACGAATGGCGGACGTACCCGTACTGGAGCCGGCGGAGGGGCAGGAAGTGGCCGAGAAGCCCCCTGCAGGGAAGAAGAAATTCCTGTTGATGGCGATCATCGCCGCGGTCGTGCTCGTGGGCGGCGGTGTCGGCGGCTGGCTCTTCATGAGCTCCGGCTCGGACAAGGAAAAGAAGCACGCCGTGGAGAAGCCGAAGAAGGAGCCTGCCGCACCCGCGGTGTACCTGGCGCTCGAGCCTCCGTTCGTCGTCAACTTCGAAGCCGAGCAGACCGTGCGCTTCCTGCAGATCGCAGCGCAAGTGATGTCGCGCGATCCCGCCACGATCGAGCTCGTCAAGGCGAACGATCCCGCGGTGCGCAACGACCTGCTGATGCTGTTCGGCAATCAGAAGTACGAAGTCGTTTCGACGCGCGAGGGCAAGGAGCAGCTGCGTACGGACGCCCTCAACGTCGTGCGCAAGGTCGTCGAGGAGTCGGGTGGCAAGCCCGACCACGTCGAGGCCATTTACTTCACCAGCTTCGTGATGCAGTAAGGACGGCCGCGCACGTGAGCTCAGACAAGGTCCTCGACCAAGCTGAAATCGATGCGTTGATCCATGGCGTCGATTCCGGCGCCGTCAGTACGGAACCCGCGGCCGCTCCCGGCGAGGCGCGTTCGTACGATTTCGGCAATGAGATGCGCATCGTGCGCGGGCGGATGCCCACGCTCGAGATGATCAACGAGCGCTTCGCCCGCCTGTTTCGCGTGAGTCTCTACAACCTGCTGCGGCGCTCCCCCGAGATCGGGGTTTCCCCCGTCGGCATCAAGAAGTTCTCCGAATACGTTCACTCGCTGCACGTGCCCACCAGCCTGAACCTGGTGAAGATCAACCCGCTGCGCGGCACCGCCCTGGTCGTCCTCGATCCCAAGTTCGTGTTCGCCGTGGTCGACAACTTCTTCGGCGGCACGGGTCGTCACGCCAAGATCGAAGGACGCGAATTCACGGCAACCGAACAGCGCATCATCCACATGATGCTTCGCAGTGTGTTCGCCGATCTGCGCGAGGCCTGGTCTCACGTTGCGCCGATCGAGCTCGAATTCCTCAACTCGGAGATCAACCCCCACTTCGCGAACATCGTGTCGCCGTCGGAAGTCATCGTCGTGACCAGCTTCCACATCGAGCTGGACGGCGGTGGTGGCGATATCCACGTCACGATGCCCTATTCGATGATCGAGCCGCTGCGCGAGGTGCTGGACGCCGGAGTGGCGAGCGACCGCGTGGAGAAGGACGAGCGCTGGATGATCACCATGCGTGAGGAGATCGAGGATGCCGAGGTCGAGCTGAGCACGCGCCTCGGTCGATCGTCCATCTCGCTCGCCGAGCTGTTGAATCTGAAGCCGGGCGATGTGTTGCCCTGCGACTTCACCGGCAAGATCACTGTGTTCGCCGAGGACGTGCCGCTCTTTCGCGGCAGCTTCGGTCTGTCGCGCGGTCAGCAGGCTGTCAAGTTCGAAGAGCGCATTCGCCGCGGCGGCATACCCGCCACCCAAGGTCTACTTCCCAAGAGAAGCTGAGGAATTTCATGAACGCCAACGTAGAGCCGCGCCCGGCCGAATTTGAAAACCTCCAGGAGGAGGGTCAGCAAGGCGCGCGTGACGTCAACCTCGATGTCATTCTGGACGTGCCGGTGACCCTGTCCATGGAAGTCGGCCGTACTCGCATTCCGATCCGCAACCTCCTGCAGCTCAACCAGGGCTCCGTCGTGGAGCTGGACCGGGCCGCGGGCGAGCCGCTGGATGTGTTTGTCAACGGAACGCTCGTTGCCCATGGCGAAGTGGTGGTCGTGAACGAGAAGTTCGGCATCCGCCTCACCGACGTCATCAGTCCGGCCGAGCGCATCAGGAAGCTGAAGTAAGTGCCGACACGTACCGCCATGGCTGTTCTGGGAATGCTGAGCGCGCCGCTCGCGGCGCTCGCCGCGGCTCCCAGCTCTCCCGCGCCCGGCCTCGGTCGTCCCTTCGCCGCCCCCCAGGCCCTCGGGTCCTCGGGCCCCACCGGCGTGATGGGTCTCAGCCAGGTGATCTTCGCGCTGGTCGTCGTGCTTGCGGCGGTATTCGCTGTTGCCTGGCTCGTGCGTCGGGCGCGTGGCCTGGGCAATCGAGTCGGGAACGCCATAGATGTCCTCGCCGACGTCCCGCTGGGCCAGAAAGAGCGCGCGGTGTTGTTGCAGGTCGGACAGACCCAGATCCTGCTCGGTGTCGCGCCTGGTCGCGTGAACGCCCTGCACGTGCTCGCCGAGCCCATCCAGCCGACGAAAGTCCCTGCCCGCGCGGGCGAGGCCCATCCTTCCTTTCGCGCCCTCCTGATGCGCAGCCTGGGGAAGTGATGCGCCGCTCTTCATTCACGTTGCTCGGACTGCTCGCGCTGCTGCCGGCGGCCGCGCTCGCCGACCCTGGCATTCCGGCGCTGACGGTCCAGGGCGGCACGGGCGGCGGACAGACTTACACGCTGACCTTGCAGGTTCTGGCGCTGATGACGGCGCTGACCCTGCTGCCTGCGATTCTTCTGATGATGACGGCATTCACCCGTGTCGTGATCGTCCTCGGCATCCTGCGGCAGGCACTGGGCGCCGGCCAGACTCCTCCCAACCAGGTCCTGATCGGGTTGGCGCTGTTCCTGACCTTCTTCGTGATGACGCCGGTCATCGACCGCATCAATGACGATGCATTCAAGCCCTACTCGGCCGGCACGATCGACGCGACGACCGCACTCAGCAAGGCAGTCGTCCCGCTGAAGAAGTTCATGCTCGACCAGACGCGCGAGAGCGACATCGCCACGTTCGTACGCATCTCGGGCGGCAAGGGCTTCGCAACTGCGCAGGATGTGCCGCTGACGCTGCTGGTTCCGGCCTTCGTCACGAGCGAGCTGAAGACGGCGTTCCTCATGGGATTCCTCATCTTCATACCATTCGTGATCATCGACCTCGTGGTCGCGAGCGTGCTGATGTCGATGGGCATGATGATGCTCTCGCCCGTGCTGATCTCCCTGCCCTTCAAGCTCATGTTGTTCGTGCTGGTCGACGGCTGGTCGCTGGTCATGGGCACGCTGGCTTCGAGCTTCTACTCCTGACATGTCGCCCGAAACCGTCATGACCATCGGCAGCCGCGCGCTGGAGATCACGTTGCTCCTCGCCGCGCCCCTGCTGCTCGTCGCGCTCATCACCGGCCTGATCGTGGGTGCCTTCCAGGCGGCGACGCAGATCAACGAGATGACGCTCTCGTTCATCCCCAAGCTGCTCGCCATGACGCTCGCGATCGTGATCGCGGGCCCATGGATGTTGAAGACGCTGATCGGCTACACGCGCGAGCTGTTCGAGAGCATTCCCGGGCTCATCAACTAGATCCGCCGCCGCATGATCACGCTCACCGAAACACAGCTCAACACCTGGCTCGCCCAGTTGCTGTGGCCATTCGTGCGCATCGGCGCATGCTTCGCCTTTGCGCCGGCCTTCGGCGCCCTGTTCGTCCCCGTGCGCCTGCGGATCGTGCTGGCGGGGGCGATCGCGATCGTGATTGCGCCGCTAGTGCCGTCGCCGCCCGCTATCGCGCCCTTCTCGCCCGCAGGAATCCTGGTCACCGCCCAACAAGTCCTGATCGGTGTCGCGCTCGGCTTCTGCATGCAGCTCCTGTTCGACTCGGTATCGCTGGGAGGACAAGTCCTGGCGAACAGCATGGGACTGTCGTTTGCCCTCAACGTGGACCCGATGCGCGGCGCGAGCACCCCGGCGCTCGGACAGCTCTACAGCATGCTGGTCATGTTGACTTTCCTCGCGCTGAACGGCCACCTCGCCCTCATCGAAGTGCTCGTGGACGGGTTCCGGACGCTGCCGGTCGGCACTCAGGGCCTCGGACAGGACGGCCTGTGGACCATCGTCGCATGGGGCTCGCAGATCTTCGCGGGCGCGCTCGCAGTCGCGTTGCCGGGGGTCACGGCGCTCATGATCGTGAATGTCGCTTTCGGCGTGATGAGCCGCGCGGCACCCCAGCTCAATCTCTTCGCGGTCGGCTTTCCCATCACCCTGGTCTGCGGGCTCGGCATCGTGCTCGCGGGTCTCCCATCCGTGCAGACGAGCTTCGAGCACCTCCTTGCGGACGGCTTCGAGCTGCTGCGCAAGCTCACGGCGGGGGGCTGACGCGTGGCGGACAACGAACTGGAACGGACCGAACAACCGACAGCCAAACGGCTGGAGGAAGCGCGCAAAAAGGGCCAGGTCCCCCGGTCTACCGAGCTCAGCGCCGCCGCGGTGCTGTTGATCGCCGGTGGCGGCCTGCACTTCCTCGGCGGCTACGTCGGTGGCAACCTGCACCACCTGATGCGCGCGAGCCTGACGCTGACGCGCGAGCAGGCCCTCGACGAGCGCCTGCTGGTCGGGACCTTCGGCAACGAGATGCTGCACGGTCTCATGGCCTGCGCCCCGATTCTCGCTCTCACGATGATCGCGGCCCTCGCCGCTCCCCTGGCTCTCGGCGGCTGGAATCTGAGCTTCGAGGCGCTCGCCCCGGACTTCAATCGGCTGAACCCCATCAAGGGGTTCGGTCGTGTCTTCTCGATGCGGGGCGTGGTTGAGCTCGTCAAGGCGTTCGCCAAATTCGGGGTGGTCGCGCTGGTGGCCGTCTTCGTCCTCGAGAAGAAGTCCGCGGAGTTGATGGGCCTCGGCACCGAGCCGGTGCAGCAGGCCATTGCTCACGCGGCCTCTCTGATCGGCTATGCCTTCCTGATGCTCGCAGCCGCTCTCGGCCTGATCGCCGCCGTGGATGTTCCGTGGCAGCTCTGGCACCACCGACAGCAGCTCAAGATGACCCGCCAGGAGATTCGCGACGAGATGAAGGAGAGCGACGGCTCGCCCGAGATGAAGGGTCGCATCCGCAGCGCGCAGCGTGAGCTCGCGAAGCGCCGCATGATGCAGGAGGTCCCGAAGGCGGATGTCATCGTCGTCAACCCGACGCACTTTGCCGTGGCGCTGCGTTACGACGAGCTGCGTATGCGCGCACCCATCGTGGTCGCGAAGGGCGCGGATCTGATCGCAGCCCGTATCCGTGAAGTGGCGACCGAGCACAACGTGCCGATCTTCGAGGCACCGCCTCTGGCACGAGCCCTGTTCCGCAGCGTCGAGATCGGCGGCGAGATCCCCGCGAACCTGTACGTTGCCGTGGCTCAGGTGCTGACCTACATCTATCAACTCAAGAACGCCCGCCGCAACGGCTACCGGGCGCCGCAGCCGCCCGATATCGATCCGTCGGTCGAGACACGGCACTGAGTATCACGGACTCCTAGATGGCCACCGCAACCACCAGACCGACCATGCCAACGATGCGCGAGCTGATCCGCACGGGCGTCGGCGTGCCTGTGGGTGTGCTGGCTGTGCTCGCCATGGTCGTGCTGCCCCTGCCGCCCATGGCGCTCGATGTGCTGTTCACGTTCAACATCGCCCTGTCGATCGTGATCGTGATGGCCGTCTTCTACGTGGCCCGCCCGATCGAGTTCGGCGTGTTCCCCACGGTCCTGCTGCTCGCGACGTTGTTACGCCTGGCGCTGAACGTCGCTTCGACCCGCGTCGTACTGTTGAACGGCCACAGCGGCCCGCAGGCAGCCGGGCATGTCATCGAGTCGTTCGGCGAGTTCGTGATCGGCGGCAATTTCGCGGTCGGCGTCGTCGTGTTCATCATTCTGACGATCATCAACTTCGTGGTCGTGACGAAGGGCTCGGGCCGTATCTCCGAGGTCAGCGCGCGATTCACATTGGATGCGATGCCCGGCAAGCAGATGGCGATCGACGCCGATCTGAATGCGGGCCTCATCACCCAGGATGAAGCGCGGCTGCGACGGGCGGAAGTCCGCGCCGAAGCCGACTTCTACGGCTCCATGGACGGTGCCAGCAAGTTCGTCCGCGGCGACGCCGTGGCCGGCATTCTCATTCTGTTCATCAACATCCTCGGCGGACTTGCGATCGGCACGATCGGCCACGGGCTCTCGGTGGGCGATGCCGGCCGGACCTACACGCTGCTGACGATCGGCGACGGCCTCGTTACCCAGATCCCCGCGCTGCTGCTCTCGACAGCGGTTGCGATCATCGTGACGCGCATGTCGCGCGCTCAGGACATGGGCGGCGAGCTGGGCAAGCAGCTCTTCGGACACCCCAAGGCGCTGGGCGTGGCCGCCGGTCTCCTGGGCGTCATCGGCCTCGTGCCGGGGATGCCCAACCTCGTGTTCCTGCTGATGTCGGCCCTCTGCGGCGGCGGCGCCTACACACTCGCCAAACGCCGGGCTCAGGTCGTTGAGGCTCCGCCCGCGCCCGCCGCGCCGGCGCCTGCTCCGGAAAGCCGCGAGCTCACCTGGGATGACGTCCAGCCGGTGGATCTCATCGGGCTCGAAGTCGGATATCGGCTGGTGCCCCTGGTCGATCGCAAGCAGAGCGGCGATCTGCTCGCCCGCGTGCGCGGCGTGCGCCGCAAGCTGTCACAGGATCTCGGCTTCCTCATTCCGGCCGTACACATCCGTGACAATCTCGACCTCGCGCCGAACGTTTACCGGATCAACCTCGGCGGTGTGCCGGTCGGCGAGAGCATCATCTACCCGGACCGCGAGCTCGCGATCAACCCGGGGCGGGTCTTCGGCTCGATCCAGGGTATCGCCACTCGCGACCCTGCATTCGGCATGGAGGCTGTCTGGATCGAGCCCAGCGCCCGCGATCACGCGCAGACGCTCGGATATACGGTCGTCGATCCCAGCACAGTCATCGCGACGCACTTGAGTTACATCGTGCAGGCGCATGCGCACGAGATCCTCGGCCACGAGGAGGTGCAGAACCTCCTCAACACGCTCGCGAAGAGCGCGCCCAAGCTCGTGGAGAACCTGGTGCCCTCGGTGTTGCCGCTGTCCATCATCGTCCGTGTGTTGCAGGGCCTCCTGTCGGAGCGCGTCCCGATCCGCAACATCCGCACGATCGTCGAGACGCTCGCCGAGCACGCTCCGAAGACGCAGGATCCCGCGGTGCTGCAGAGCCACGTCCGAGTCGCGTTGGGTCGGCAGATCGTGCAGGACATCGCAGGCATCGGCTCGGAGCTGCCGGTCATCACACTCGAGCCGGAGCTCGAGCGGTTGTTGCAAAGCTCATTGACCGGCAACACCGCCAGCCCGGGGCTCGAGCCGGGCCTCGCCGAGCGGTTGCAACAGCGGGTTTCCGAGTCGGCGCGGCAGCAGGAAGGCGCCGGCGAGCCCGCGGTGCTGCTGGTACCGCCGCAGTTGCGTCATACCCTCGCGCGGTTCATGCGCTCGAGTGTGCCCAACCTGCACGTGCTCGCTTGGAATGAAATTCCCGACAATCGCAAAGTCCGGCTCGTCACGGCGGTGGGTAGATAGATGCAAGAGATCGCCCACAGCGTGAGTGCCCACAGCGTGGATGGAGTTAACAGATGAAGATCGTTCGACACACTGCGCGCGACATGCGCCAGGCCTTGCGCGGGGTGCGCGAGCAGCTTGGCGAGGATGCCGTCATCCTGTCGTCGCGTCGCGTCGCGGGAGGCGTGGAGGTCACGGCCGCCGTAGACTTCGACACCTCGAGCCCGAATGCCCGCGCCATGGCCGAAGCGGCGACTGCGGCACCGGTCCTCGCGCCAGCATCGCAAGAGACTCCCCCGGCGGCGATTGTCGCTACGCTTGCGCCGACGCCTACTCCTGCGCCCAGGGTCGCCGCCGCTCCTGCGCCCAGGGTCGCCGCCGCTCTCGCGCCCAGGGTCGCCGCCGCTCCCGCGCAGACGGCTGCCCCCGTCGCCCAGGTCGCGGCAGCTCCTGCGAGGCCGTTCGCCCACATCCTCGCCGATGAAGCCGCTAAGACGGACTTGCCCCTTTATCGCGGTGAAGAGCCAGCACCCGCAGTCGAACAGGCATCGGCGCACGACGCAGCCGTGACGGCGCCGCGCGACGCAAGCGTGACGGCGCACGATGCAACCGTGACGATGCCGCACGATGCAACCGTGACGGAAGTCGAGACGGCCTGTCTCGCCCCGTTCGGCCGGTCGGATGAGTCGCCCGCCGACACCAGCGCGGCCGCGACCAGCTCGATGGGCACAGAGCTGAAGACGCTGCGCCGCATTCTGGAAACTCAGCTCGCGCAGCTCGCATGGAACGACCTGACACGCCGGGCGCCGATTCATACGGAGATCCTGCGAGAGTTGAGCGAGATCGGGATCAATCAGGAGATCTCCGAGTACATCGTCAAGCAACTGCCCAACGATGTGGATCTGACATTCGCGCGCCGGTTCGCGATCGCGGGCTTGTCCCAATACCTGCTGGTCACGGGCGATCGATGGCTCGACACCGGAGGCAGACTCGCCTTCGTCGGGGCCACCGGCGTGGGCAAGACGACCACTCTCGCGAAGGTCGCGGTCCGTTGGGTGTTGAGGCACGGATCGCGCGATATCGCCCTGGTGGGCGCGGACTCGGTGCGGATCGGGGCTCAGGACCAGCTCCAGGCGCTTGGCCAGCTCCTCGGCGTGCCGGTCTATCTGCCGGATCAGCTCGGCAGCCTGCCGAACCTGCTGTCCCGCTCGAACGAGCGCCTGATCCTCATCGATACGCCAGGCGCCGGCAGCCGCGACCCCCAGCTCTCCCAGCGCCTGTCGGTGCTCGCCGAGCCCGCCATGAAGGTGGAGACGACGATCGTCCTTTCCGCCAACACTCAGGCGGGAGCGCTGGAGGACACCGTCGCGCGTTTCGGCGCCGCAAAACCGGCCTCCTGCGTCCTGACCAAGATCGACGAAGCCGCGAGCCTGGGCGGCCTGCTATCCGTTCTGATCCAGGCGCGACTGCCTGTTTCCTACTTGAGCGAGGGACAACGCGTGCCCGAGGACCTGCGTCCCGCGCGCGCTCTCGAGCTGGTGTCGGCTGCGGTACGGCTCGCGAAAGCGAGCGGCGCCGCGGCCGACGAAGACCTCCTGCGCCGACGTTTTGGAAAAACCGCCCATGCCTTCACCTGAGCTCAATTTGATCACCAACGCCAAGCTCGACGGCCTGTCACAACCCGTACAGGTGATCGCGGTGACCGGCGGCAAAGGCGGCGTCGGGAAAACGAGCGTATCCGTGAACCTCGCCACCGCTTTGGCGGCGGGTGGCAAGCGCGTAGTCCTGCTCGACGGAGACCTCGGCCTGGCCAATGCCGACGTGTTCCTCGGCCTCTCGCCACGGTACACGCTGGCTCATGTGCTGTCCGGCGAGCGTACCCTCGATGAGATCATGGTCGAGGCCCCGCAGGGCTTCCACGTGATCCCGGCGGCCTCCGGCGCGGCCGACATGGCCAACATGGGGGCGGCCGAGCACCTGGGCCTGGTCCAGGCTTTCAGCACCCTCGCCTCGCGCGTGGACGTGCTGATCGTGGATACGGCTGCGGGCCTCGCCCATAGTGTGCTGCAGTTCTCACAAGCGGCCCAACATGTCGTCGTCGTGATCTGCGACGAGCCCGCGTCGGTAACGGACGCTTATGCTCTCGTCAAGGTGCTGAGTCGCAATCACGGGGTCAGTCGCTTCCGAGTTGTCACCAATCAGGTACGTTCCGCCGGGGCGGGAGCGGAACTGTTTCGCCGCTTCGAGCTCGTGACGGCACGTTTTCTTGACGTAGTGCTGGAGTTCGCAGGCGAAATTCCCGAAGACGAGTACCTTCGGCGCTCAGTGCGGGAGCAACGTCCCGTTTTTGAGGCGTATCCGGCGAGCCCGGCGTCGCGTGCGTTCAAGAAGTTGGCCGCGCGCGCCGATAAGTGGCCAGTGCCACCGGGCCCGCGCGGCAACATCGAGTTCTTCGTGGAGCGGCTCGTACGCAGGAGCGTGGCACGGTTGGAAGCGGTTCCATGAATGCGGCCAGCGCCTATGGCGCGAACCGCGCGGCGAGCAGCGCGGATCGGTTGATCCTGCAGCACGCCGAGCTGGTGAAGCGAATCGCATACCACCTGGCGGGGCGCCTGCCGCCGTCGGTGGAGGTCGATGACCTGATCCAGGCGGGCATGCTCGGACTGCTGGAGGCGGCATCGCACTATGCCGCCGACCGCGGGGCGAGCTTCGAGACGTATGCAGGGATTCGGATTCGAGGTGCAATGATCGATGCGCTGCGCAAGCTCGACTGGGCTCCGCGCTCGGTGCATCGAAAGGCGCGCGCAGTGGCTGCTGTAGTGCAAGAAATCGAGCGCGAGACCGGCAGGGAGGCGCGCGATGCGCAGATCGCACAGCGGATGGGACTTCCGCTGGAGGAGTATCACTCCATCGTGCAGGACGCCGCGAGCTGCAGGCTCGCGAGTCTCGACGAGGTGACGGCGGCGACGGCGGTGGGGCCGGCCGACCCGTTCCGCGAGACGGCGGATGAGAGATTTCGCGCGGCTCTGGCCAAGCAGATCGACTCCCTGCCGGAGCGCGAGCGATTGGTGATGTCGCTCTACTACAGCGACGGGTTGAATCTGAAAGAGATTGGAGCGGTGTTGAAGGTCACGGAATCGCGCGTGTGCCAGTTACACGGCCAGGCGCTGGTGCGCTTGAAGGCGCGCCTGACCGACTGGCGCGATAACGAAGGCGTGAGCGAGCGGGCGTGAGAGGAGTGCAGCGGTGAGCAAAGATCTCAAATTTCTGGTGGTCGATGACTTCTCGACCATGCGCCGGATCATCAAGAACCTGCTGCACGATCTGGGCTATCCCAACGTCCAGGAGGCCGATGACGGCAAGACCGCCCTGCCCATGCTGCAAGCGGGGGGGTTCGACTTCCTCATCACCGATTGGAACATGCCGGGCATGCCCGGCCTCGATCTCATCAAGGCCGTCCGCTCGGACAGCAAGCTCGCCAAGATGCCGGTGCTGATGCTCACCGCCGAGGCGAAACGCGAGCAGATCATCGAGGCGGCCCAGGCCGGGGTGAACGGCTACGTGATCAAGCCCTTCACGGCGGAAACGCTGAAGGAAAAGCTCGACAAAATCCTGGGCGGGAAGTGAGGTCAACATGTCGAGTTTTGCCATACTGAAACTGGAATACGGAGCCTGCGTCGAGGCCCTTGGCGAGGCCTTGCGCGGCGATGATGAAGCGGCGTTCTTCGCCGCGGTCGATCACATCGTGCACATGCGCGAGCCGGCCATGCTCACGGAGGTGCGCAAGCTGACCGGCGACCTGCAGGGGGCTCTCGAGCGTTTCAGCATCGAGTCGCGCCTGGCGGACATCGCCGAGAACGAGATTCCCGATGCGCGCGCTCGCCTCACCCATGTCATCAAGATGACGGATGAGGCCGCGCATCGCACGCTCGACCTCGTCGAGCAGTCCGGTCCGCTCGCCGAGCGCACCGGCAAAGAGGCCGGCCAGTTGCTGGAGCGGCTGGCTGCCTACAAAAAGGCCACGAACGGCGCACAGGGGCTGGAGGCGAGCATCAAGGCGATCGATGCCTTCCTGCCCTTGATGAAGTCGGTGGAGCAGTTCCTGCCGGCGGCCCGTGCCGATTCCGAGAACATTCGTCGCAACCTCGCCGACGTGCTGCTCGCTCAGGGTTATCAGGATCTCACCGGACAGATCATCCGCAGCGTCATGAAGCTCGTCGAGGAGCTCGAGGCGGCCCTCGACAGTCTCGCCGCTCTTTCCGGCGATGTCGTGGAGCACGCGAGCATGGGCGAGACCGAAGCGAGCCGCCAGGGCCCGGTCGTCCCAGGCGTGACGAAGGGCGATGTCGCCTCGGGGCAGACAGACGTGGACGCATTGCTATCCGGTCTCGGGATGTAAGGAGACGAATTGGACATCCTGAGCATCGTCGGAGTGGTGCTCGCTCTGAACGCCATTCTCGTCGGTGCCGTCCTCAAGGGCGCCGGCATCATGGCCCTCGTGTCCGCCGCCGCCTTCATGATCGTGGTGGTCGGCACGATCGCGGCGATCTTCATCCAGACTCCGCTCGCCGTCATGCGGCGCGCCCTCGGAATGTTCCCGTGGGTCATGCGTCCTCCGGTCGCCAATGGCGAGGAGCTGATCGCGAAGATCGTGGACTGGAGCAATATCGCCCGCAAACAGGGTCTCCTCGGACTCGAGCCCATGATCGAGCGGGAGCCGGACGACTTCGTGAGGAAGGCATTGCAGCTCGTCGTCGATGGCGGCGAGCCGGAGAGCATCAGCAGCGTGATGTACGTCGAGCTGAACACCCGCGAGCACACAGACATCACCGCCGCCAAGGTCTTCGAAGGTATGGGCGTCTACTCGCCCACGCTCGGGATCATCGGCGCCGTGCTGGGCCTGATGGCGGTCCTGCAGAACCTGGCGGACCCGAGCAAGCTCGGGCACGGAATCGCCGCGGCGTTCACGGCGACCGTGTACGGCATAGGGCTCGCGAACCTGTTCTTCCTCCCCGTTGCCGCGAAGTTGAAACTCCTCGTCCAGCGACAGACGCAATTCCGCGAGATGATCGTCGATGGGATGCTGTGCATCGCACAGGGCGAGAACCCGCGGGCCATCGAGGCGAAGCTGCAGGGATACCTGCACTGACGCCCCGCCCGACACCTCGCCGCTAGCGTTTACCAGGAGTCTTCGATGCGTCGCATGCGCAAGCACGAAGAGCACGCGAACCACGAGGCGTGGGCCATTCCCTATGGCGACCTGCTAACGCTGCTCCTCGCGTTCTTCGTCGTCATGTATGCAATCTCCTCGGTCAACGAGGGCAAGTACCGTGTGCTGTCGGATTCGCTGCACGCGGCCTTCCGCGGGACTCCACGCACGATGGAGCCCATCCAGATCGGCGAGAAACAGGTGGGCGCCGGCTCGGATGTGCAGGCGAGCATCTCGCAGAGAGCCATGCTCGGCGCACAACCCCGCTCGATCATCGGAACGAAGAGCAACGCGGAGGCCACGGGACGCGGAGGCGACGCCAACCCGATTTCGAAGCTGCCGCCGGGTGCCACCGCCGCCGCGGCGGCCCTGTCGCGTGTAGCCGATGACGTCGAGCGCGCGATGAACCCCCTGGTGAAGCAGAATCTCGTTCTCGTCCGTCGCAACGACTTCTGGATCGAAGTTGAAATGCGCACGGACGTCCTGTTTCCGAGCGGCAGTGCCCATCTCGCCACCAATGCGGTCGCGGTGATCGAGAAGCTGGGCGGTGTGCTCGGCCCCCTTCAGAACCCGATTCGGGTCGAGGGCCATACCGACAATGTGCCGATCAAGACGACGGCGTTCTATTCCAATTGGGAGCTTTCGGCGGCACGCGCGGGCAGCGTCGTGCGAGTCCTTGCCACTCATGGCGTGGATCCCAATCGTCTTGCCGTCGTCGGTTACGGCGCTCAACGCCCCTTGCAACCAAACACTACCGCGGATGGTCGGAACGCAAACCGGCGCGTCGTGGTCGTCATCCTCTCCACCGAGCTGATGCGTCACAACGATCCTACCGCGACACCGGGTTCCGCAGACCCGTCGAATGCAACGACGCAACCCAGCGATGCGGCCACGCCTCCGACGCCACCGCAGCTGCAGAGCGCCAACTCTCGATCGAACGACGCTGCCACCGCCGATTTGAGCAATGCGTCACAGACCCTGGCCACCGCGCCGGGGGCCGCGGCATTGGCGGCGCCCAGCGCGTCCTCCGGCCCGTCACCGTGGCAATCTGACATCGCGCACCCCTGAGCTGTTGGATTGACTGGCATGCTTCCTGCACCCTCTCTCCCGGATGGTGCCGCAGCGCCGGAAGTTCGACGTTTCCGCGCCTGTTGGCAGCCACGAATGTGAACTGTGTCACAGGAGAGTCGCACGCATGCCCGTGCTATCGGTCGAAACGCTATTCATCGCAGGACGCGCCGTCTTTCTGCTGTTCTCGTTCGTCGTCGCCGCCGTGTCATTTACGGCCTGGCGTCGGGCAACACGCCAGCAGACCGAACAGGTCCTCACTCGGAGCGACACCATCCTGCGGCGCCTGGCGGATATCGAAGCCCGGCTGGACGCGACACGCGTCAGCGTCGGCGAGCTCGGCGAGCGCCTCGAGCGGACCTCCACCTCGGCCACCGGCGCCGTCGCGCCCGGCTACCAGCTTGCGATTCGCCTCGCGAAGGGAGGTGCATCGCGGGATGAGCTGATGTCAGGGTGTGGTCTGTCTGCCCAGGAAGCGGAGCTCGTGCAGCGACTGCACGGAGCGACGGCGGCGGGCCGCGTGCAGCGTAGCGCACCAGCCCAGGCCGTCCGCGCGTGAGCGCCGCGTCGCACTGCACCAGCCGTTCGGTTCCGGATCTTCTGACAAGCCGGAACTGCGTCAATTTTCCGTAACGTTGCCTCAAGCGGGGGGCTGGAGGGCCGATAGCGGTGCAGCGAACGGCTCAGACGGCTCCCGAAAGCCAACTTCATGAAAAACCGCAAGAAAGCGACCTCGGCAGGAGCCTCCCGCAAGACCGGGCGCCGCCAGGGTCGGTCGTCCCGGGCCGCCGTCTCGAAAGCCGCCGCCGCCGCGAAAGCCGCCGCCGCCGCGAAAGCCGCCGGCGCCGCGAAAAAAGCCGATGCCGCGAAGAAGCCCGGCCGCGAGCCCTCCGACGGCGTCTTCAAACTCCCGGCCGAGTGCGTGGTATCGGGTGCCGGATCGCTGAAGGCTGACCTGGCTCGCATCATCGGCTGCGCGGAGCCTGTAACGTTGGATGCCGAGCAAGTCCAGCGCATCGACACGGCGGCCCTGCAGGTCGTCGCTTCGTTCGTGCAGGAACGGGACAAAGATGGCCACGCTACCGTGTGGATGGGTGGCGCTCAGGCACTCGTGTCCGCCGCGAAGCTGCTCGGCCTGAGCGAGATCCTGCGGTTGCCGGCGGAATCAGTCCCGGCGGAGGTCAAGGCATGACCCTCGACCTGACACAGTTTCACGACGCCTTCTTCGAAGAGAGCTTCGAGGCGCTGGACTCCATGGAGGCGGCGCTCCTCAAGCTGGATGTGGGCCGCCCGGACAAGGAGCTCATCAACACCATCTTCCGGGTCGCACATTCCATCAAGGGCGGCAGTGCGACCTTTGGCTTCACCGATATCGCCTCCTTCACGCACAGTCTCGAGACGATGCTCGATGAGCTGCGCAGCGGCACCATGCAGGTCACCGTTGCGATGTGCGACGTACTGTTGAAGTCCGTGGATGTCATGCGCGCAATGTTGCGCGCGGTCCAACAGAAGCAACCGATCGATGCTCAGCGCGTATCGGACCTGCAGTTCGATCTCGAGCTGATGATCGCGCAAAAGCCCGCCGCTCCGGCGGTGCCGCCCGTGGCGAGCTCAGTGCCGGCAGTAGAGCCGAGCCCTGCGGCGGTCAGCCCTTCCGCCTTGCCGGCCGACTCCGACGCGGAAGAGGCGGTGACAGGCGCCTACGCGGTCACGCCGGCGGCTAGCCCAACATCTGACACCCAGGCGGCTGACTCCGCGGCGGTTGACTCCGCAGCAGCGGACTCGGTGGCCCACTGGCACATCACGTTCAAGCCCTACCGAGAGCTGTTCGCTCGCGGCAATGATCCTCTGCGGTTGATGCGTGAGCTGGCCGAGCTCGGCCGACTCGAGGTGCGGTCCGACCTGGCCGCTCTACCCCGCTTCGCCGAGCTCGACGCCCAGTGCTGCTACCTCGCCTGGACCGTCGAGCTCCACGGGGACACCACCGAATCCGCGATCCGCCAGGTGTTCGATTGGACCGAGGGCGATTGCGACCTCGCGATCGAGCTGATCGCCCCCGCAAGAGCATCCGGCGCCGTCGAGCCGGCTGCCGTGACGAATACGCAGGATGCGTCGCGCGAGGTTGCGGAAGTCGCCGCGCCAATTCGCAGCGACGCGGAATCGGAGGCAAACGCGGACGCCATTCTCTCGAAGGCACCGGCGGTCGCTGCGAAAGTCGATCAGAAACCCGAAGGCCGTCCCGAAGGATCGGTCAGCGTACTCGGCGATTCCGGCTCGATTCGGGTCAGTGTCGAGAAGATCGACGAGCTGATGAATACGGTCGGCGAGCTCGTGATCACGCAGGCGATGTTGAGCCAGCTCGGCTCGAGGATCGAAGGCCCCAGCGCCGAGAAGCTGCGCGGCGGCCTCGCGCAGCTCGAGCGCAACATGCGCGAGCTGCAGGAAAGCGTCATGCGCGTGCGCATGTTGCCCATCAACGTGGTATTCAGCCGCTTTCCGCGCATGGTGCGCGACCTCGCACAGCGCCTGGGCAAGCAAATCGAGCTGAAGCTCACTGGCGAGCAGACGGAGCTGGACAAGACACTCCTCGAGAAAATCGGCGATCCGCTCGTGCACCTCGTACGCAACAGCATCGATCACGGCATCGAGGTGCCCGAGACGCGCCTCGCGGCAGGCAAGGCTGCAGCCGGGACCGTGCATCTCGACGCATGCCACCGCGGCGGCAACATCGCCATTGAAGTGAGCGATGACGGCGGGGGCCTCGACAGGGAGCGCATCCTCGCGAAGGCGCGCTCGCGGGCCCTCGTCGGCCCGACGGACCAGCTGACGGAGGATCAGATCCATGAGCTGATCTTCCTCCCCGGATTCTCGACCGCGGAGAAGACCACGGATGTTTCCGGTCGCGGCGTCGGCATGGACGTCGTGCGCAGGAACGTCAAGGAGCTGGGAGGCAAGATCGAGCTGCGCAGCGAGCGCGGCAAGGGCTCCCGGTTCATCATCACGCTCCCGCTGACCCTCGCCATCGTCGACGGTCAGTCGGTCTCCGTCGGGAGCGAGACCTACATCGTCCCTCTCATCTCGATCGTCGAATCGCTGCAGCTGAAGAACAGCGCCGTTCACAAGCTGTCGGGCCAGGGCGAGGTCTTCTCTTTCCGGGGCTTCTATCTGCCCATCGTGCGCCTGTACGACCTCTTCGGCGTCGAGCCGCGCACGCGCAACCTCGAGGAAGGCCTGGTCGTGGTGGTCGAGGGCGAAGGCCGCCAGCGCATTGGCCTGTTCGTGGACGAGCTACTCGGTCAACAGCAGGTCGTCATCAAGTCCCTCGAAGCCAACTACGGGCACGTCGAAGGCGTCTCCGGGGCAACGATCCTCGGCGACGGCTCGGTCGCGCTCATTCTCGATGTTCTTGGCTTGATCCGCGCGGCAACCCAGCGCGCGGCGGCCTGAAGCACCCTGTCACAAGGAGTAGCCCCTACATGTCCACGACACCTTCGGCCAAGACGGAACAGACCGCGCGCGACGAGTCGCATCAGGTCCTGACATTCGTGCTCGGCAACGAGACCTACGGGGTCGACATCCTGCGGGTCCAGGAAATCCGTGGTTGGTCTGCCGTGACCAAGATTCCGCAGGCGCCGTCGCATGTCCTCGGCGTGCTCAACCTGCGCGGCTCCATCGTTCCGATCGTGGACCTGCGCATGCGCTTCTCGCTGGAGCGCGTCGAGTACACGGCCGTGACGGTGATCATCGTCGTATCCGTCAACTCCCCGGCCGGCCGTCGTGACTTTGGCGTGGTGGTGGATGGCGTATCCGATGTCGTGGACGTCAAGACCGCCGATGTGAAAGACGCACCCGAGCTCGGCTCGACGGCGGCGACCGACTACATCCGCGGCCTCGTGCCCGTGAGCGATCGGATGGTTGTGCTGCTCGATATCGATCGCCTGATCGTCACTGACATGGCGGCCTTCTCGAGCAGTCTCGCGGACCCCCCGGCCGCCTCAGCGGCGGCTTGAGCCTCAAGGAAATCACAGTGAGCATCAGGACGAGTACCGTCGGGTTTCTGGGCCGCTTGCGGCTTTGGCAGAAGCTCGCGCTTTTGCTGGCGGCGATGGCTGTCCCAGCCGTCCTGCTGGGTTGTTTCTATCTGAGCCGCGCCAGCGCGGATGTGCAACAGGCCCGCGATGAAGCGGCCGGCGTGCGCTATCTGCAGGCCCTCGGCGAGGTCTCGAACGCACTGCTCGCTCATCGAGATGCCGCGTTCGCATTCCTGAGCGGGGACAAGGCCCGCAGTGGCGACGTCGCCAGCCAGACGGACGAGGTGGACCGCCGGATCGCCGCGGTCCAGAGCCTGGACGAGCGACTGGGTAAGCGCTTCAACGTGACCGATGCGTGGCAGGGGCTCAAGAGCCAATGGGACACGATCAAGGCGAAGACGGCGCAATCGAGCGCGGACGATAGCGACGCCGCCGACGCCCTCCTCCTCGGTCGTATCATTCAACTCACCGAGTCTGTCAGCGCGGCATCGAGCGCGACGGTCGATCCGAGTCTCGGCACGCAGGGCCTCCTCCGTACGGCCACAGAGCACACTGCGAACGCTCTGCGCGCGCAGAGCGAGATCCAACAACATGCCGTCCGCACGGCCGCCAAGGGCTACCTCGGCGGTGACGACCGGATGGCTATCCAGGTATCCCACGATCGGTTGGCCGGCACCCTCGCGGTCATCGGCGAAGTGCTCGACCGCCCCGGCAATCGCGAAGAGTCCGCGTTGCAGTCCGCGTTCGGCACGGCCCGCTCCGGCGGCGAGGCGCTCCAGGGGCTGATCCAGACAAAGATCCTCGGCGCGCAGAATCTCGAGGTGACCCCGGCTGAGATCTACAACGCGGGAGTGAGTGCGAATCGCGCTCTCGAGCAGCTCTCTGCCGCTGTCTACACGCAACTTCTTACGAGCCTCGACGAGCGCGCCTCGTCCCTTGCCTGGAAGCGTGACACCACCGCGATCGCTACGGCCCTCGCGATGACTCTCGCACTGGCCCTGTCGTGGCTGATTACCCGCTCACTCTCGACTCCGCTGGGTCATGCCATCGAGGTATTCGGCCAGATCGCCGTAGGCCGCTATGACAATGAGATTCGCGCTGCGGGGACCGATGAGGCAGGCCAGGTTCTGAGCGCGATCGCCGAGATGCAGGGAAAGCTGCGCGCGCAGATCGAGACCGAGCGCAAGGTCGCCGCGGAGAACGCTCGCATCCGCCAGGCGCTCGACAAGGCATCGACCAGCGTCGTGCTCGCCAACGCGAGCGACGAGGTCATCTATGTGAACGCCGCCGCCCAGGCGAGCTTTACCAGGAATCAGCACGAGATGCGGAAGTCTCTGCCGAGTCTCGACGCTCACCGCTTGCAGGGCTCGAGCCTCGCCAGCCTCGCGGCGGACGCGAATCACGAGCGTCGGCGCCTGGCGGGACTGTCGGGGTCGAGCGCAGAGGACCGCGAGTTGGGCGCCTGTACCTTCCACGTCATAGCGAGCCCGGTGCGCAGCGACAAAGGAGAGCGGCTCGGCACCGTCATGGAGTGGACGGATCGAACCCAGGAGCTGGCGATCGAGCGCGAGATGCAGGCCATGCTGAGCGCGGTGGTCGCCGGCGACCTCGGCAAGCGCATCCAGATGGCCGGCAAGTCGGGATTCTTCGAGGCCACCAGCGGCGGCGTCAACCAGCTCGCCGACAACCTGGCCGAAGTCGTCGCCCAGGTCCAGAGCGCGGCCCGCGAGATCGCGCGCGGCGCCCGCGAGATCATGAGCGGCAACTCCAACCTGCAGATGCGCTCGGACGAGCAGTCATCCTCCCTTGCCGAAACGGCCTCCTCCATGGAAGAGATGACCGCGACGGTCGGTCAGAACGCCGAGAACGCCGGCCAGGCCAACCAGCTTGCGCTCGCCGCGCGGGAGCAAGCCGAGAAAGGCGGCGCCGAGGTGACCAAGGCCGTCGGCGCGATGTCCGAGATCAACGACTCCGCCAAGAAGATCGCCGACATCATCGGGGTGATCGACGAGATCGCCTTCCAGACCAACCTGTTGGCGTTGAATGCCGCGGTGGAAGCCGCGCGCGCCGGCGAGCAGGGCCGCGGTTTCGCGGTGGTGGCGAGCGAGGTGCGCAGTCTCGCGGGCCGCTCGGCAACCGCGGCGCGCGAGATCAAGGAGCTCATCCAGGACAGTGTGAAAAAGGTCTCGGATGGCTCGGTACTGGTCGCGCAATCCGGGCAGACACTCGAACAAATCGTAACTTCGGTGAAGAAGGTCTCGGACATCGTGGCGGAAATTGCTGCAGCATCCCATGAGCAGTCCTCGGGCATCTCCCAGGTCAACCGGGCGGTGGCGCAGATGGACGATCTCACGCAGCAGAACGCCTCGCTGGTCGCGCAGGCGACCGATGCCACCAAGGCCATGGCCGCGCAGGCGGGTGACCTGAACGAGATGATGGAGCGCTACCAGCTGGGTAGCAGCCGATCGGCGCCGGCCGAGTTGTCCTCTAATGGATACAACTTGAGCGGAGCCGTACCGGCCGAGGATGCCGCTGACGTCGATGGACAGTTCGACCATTTCCGCAAAGTGAGCGAAGGATAGTGTCATGCAGTCTCTGAGTCGCCTGAAGCTGTGGCAGAAGCTTGCTGTGCTGGTCGCGGCCATGGCCGTGCCGAGCGCCATTCTCGGAGTCTTCTACCTGAGCGAGGCCAACGGTCAGGTTACCCTGGCGCGCGACGAGATCGAGGGCGCCCGGTATGTGCAGGCCGTGGGCGCGGTCCTCGCGGAAGCCGCGAATCATCGCAGCCGCCTGTTCGCCGTTCTGACGGGCGATAACTCGCACCGTGAGGAAGTGAGCGCGTCCGAGATGGAGATGGACAAGCACCTCTCCGAGGTTGACGCGAGCGACTCCAAGGTCGGCAGCAAGTTCAAGGTGTCCGACTCATGGCAGTCGATCAAGTCCGAGTGGACGCAATTGCGCGCGGAGGGAGCCAAACTATCCGCCGACGACGCGGTCGCCCGCCACAATACTCTCATCGAGCACATCCAGAAGCTGGGTGAGACCGTCGCGGCGCGCTCGGGCCTCAATATCGACCCGTCGCCCGAAACGGCGGTGCTGATCCAGGTTGCGACCCGCAATGTCCCCGGCGCCCTGATCGCTTCGGGCGACGTTCGCTGGTACGCCGCGCGCGCCAGCATCAAGGGTTATCTCGGTGGCGACGACCGGATGGCGATCCAGCTTTACCACGATACGTTCACGGATCAGTTCGACACCGCCGCGAGGGACCTCGACCGCGCTTCGGATGCGGCGAAGGCTCGCGTGCGGCCGGTACTGGAGTCGGCGCGTAGTGCCTTTGCTTCCTTCTATGGGACGGTGAAGGACAAGATCCTCGACGCGCAGAAGATGGATATCACCACATCGGACGTGTACTCGGCGTCGCGCGAGGTGAGCTCCACCCTGCAGCAGCTCTCCGACGTCAGCTATTCGGCGATGAACGAGGCGGTTCAGCAGCGCCTCTCGCAGGTCACGACCTGGCGTAACCTGACGGCGGGCATCACCCTGCTCGCCCTCGCCTTCGCCCTCGCGCTGTCGGTACTGATCACGCGGTCGCTCGCGAAGCCGCTGTCCCGGGCCGTGGAGGTCTTCGGCGCGATCTCCCAGGGCCGCTATGACAACCAGATTCAGGCAGCGGGCACGGATGAGGCCGGCCAGGTGCTGCGGGCCCTGAACGAGATGCAGGGCAAGCTGCGCTCGCAGATCGAAATGGAGCGCGCAGTGGCTGCGGAGAACTCACGCATCCGCCAGGCGCTCGACAAGGTCTCGACGAGCGTCGTCCTCGCCGACGCTCAGCACCAGATCATCTATTTGAACGAGACGGCGGAGACCACCTTCGCCCGCAATCAGCACGAGATCCGCAAGGCCCTGCCGAGCTTCGACGCACATCGCCTGAAGGGCTCGAGCCTCGAGGCGCTGGCAACCGATTCGGCCCAGCAACGCCGCATTCTCGACACCCTGACAGGCTCCGATGTGCAAGAGCGCGCGCTGGGTGCTTGCACCTTCCGCACGGTCGCCAACCCCGTCGTGAGCGACAAAGGCGAGCGGATCGGTACGGTCGTCGAATGGACGGACCGCACACAGGAAGTAGCCGTCGAGACCGAGATGCAGAACATGCTGACCGCGGTCATCAGCGGCGACCTCGGCAAGCGCATCGATCTCGCCGGCAAGGCCGGATTCTTCGAGGTCATGAGCCGCGGAGTCAATCAGCTCGCCGACAACATGGCCGAGGTGGTCTCCAAGGTGAAAGCCGTGGCCGCCGAGGTGCATCGCGGCGCCGATGAGATCTCCACGGGCAATGCCAACCTCTCCCAGCGCACCGAGGAGCAGTCCTCGTCGCTCGAGGAAACGGCCTCCTCGATGGAGGAGATGACGACGACCGTCAAGCAGAATGCCGACAACGCGGGGCAGGCGAACCAGCTCGCCATCGCCGCACGCGATCAGGCCGAGAAGGGCGGCGCCGTCGTCAACCAGGCCGTCAAGGCCATGGCCGACATCAACGATTCGTCGAAGAAGATCGCCGACATCATCGGTGTCATCGACGACATCGCCTTCCAGACCAACCTGCTGGCGCTGAACGCAGCCGTCGAGGCGGCGCGTGCCGGCGAGCAGGGCCGCGGATTCGCGGTCGTCGCGAGCGAAGTGCGCAGCCTCGCCGGTCGCTCGGCGACCGCGGCCAAGGAGATCAAGGAGCTGATTCAGGACTCGGTCCGCAAGGTCGAGGACGGGTCGGTGCTGGTCACTCAGTCCGGCCAGACGCTAGAGAAGATCGTGGCGTCGGTGAAGAAGGTCTCGGACATCGTGGCCGAGATCGCAGCCGCCTCGCGCGAGCAGTCGTCTGGCATCGAGCAGGTGAACCGCGCCGTCATGCAAATGGACGAGCTCACCCAGCAGAACGCCGCGCTCGTCGAGCAGGCTACGGCCGCCTCACAGGCCATGGCCGAGCAGGTGCGCGGTCTGAATCAAATGCTGGCGCGTTATCGCGCGTCCGGCATTCAGGAGCTGGCGGAGTCGATGGCCGCCGCTCCGGCGCCGGTGCGCAGCTCTGCACCGACGCGCTCACAGGCTTCCGCGCGTGCGGAGCGCCGCAGCTCGAGTCGTCCGTGGTCCGACAAGAAGGCGGCGGCTTCTACGAGCGCTGTCGTCGGCTCGGATACCGCCGGCGCGGCCAAAGCCGCGCGTGGCGGCGCCAGCGATGCGGAGTGGCAGGAGTTTTAACGCACGCGCTACTGGTGCCCTCTCGAGAGGGCAGGCGTGCCCGGCAAGATTCAGCGGAGATTCGTGATGGCTCGGATATTGGCAGTAGATGACTCGGCGGCGATGCGGCAGATGGTTGGCATCACCCTAACCGGCGCCGGCCATCAGGTCGAGCAGGCAGCCGACGGCCGCGAGGCGCTGCAGATCGCAGGACGCAGCAAGTTCGATCTGGTCATCACGGATGTCAACATGCCCTACATGGACGGTATCACGCTGGTCCGCGAGCTGCGCGGCCTGGCGAGCTACAAATATGTGCCGCTCCTCGTGCTGACGACCGAGGCGACCGCGGAGCGCAAGCAGCAGGGCAAGGCTGCCGGCGCCACCGGCTGGCTCGTCAAGCCCTTCAATCCGGAGCGCCTGCTCGCGACCATCGCCAAGGTGCTCGGCTGAAGCGCCCGATCCATTTTGCGAGTTTCCCACCCTTCCCCACTGATAGTTTGATACGAGGACGACGACCATGAATTCTCCCAAGCGCATACTCGTGACTCTCGCGGCCGCCTATGCGGTGAGCCTGCAGGCTCATGCGGACTGCGTGTTGCCCCCGGCACCGAGCAAGATCCCTGACGGCAGCACCGCCAGCGAGCAGGAAATGGTAACTGCGATGAACACCCTGAAGCAGTACAACGGTGACGTGGACACCTACCTCAAGTGCCTCGATTTCGAGGCGAAGCAGAATCGCCTGAGCAAAGGCGACGAGGAGCGTATGCACAACTCGGCCGTCGATACGCTGCAGAAGGTTGCCAGCAAGTTCAACGAGCAGGTGCGCACGTTCAAGGCGAAGAGCGGTTGAGCCTGATCGAGCGATATCGCTCGCGACATTGGCTACGCCTGCGGCGCGGGTAAACGCCGCGCCGCAGGACGTGTGCCGACTGGCGCGATGGTTCACGAACGAAGTGTCGGCCGAGATACATGAAGCGCACGCCAGAGGTACCGCCTCCGAATGAAGCTGCGACGCCAAACCGCTCGCGCACCGCGGTCCGCTCACGGAATGCTGCATCGCCGGAAGACGCTACGGAGGCGCGCGCGCCCGCAACCATCGCTGCGATCGCAACCGGCACTCATCGGATAGCTCAGGGCGCCCTCCACCGGCCCCCGTCCACCACCGCGGCGGAAACCGCCGCCGCATTGATCTCTCTTGCCATGCAGGAATCCGCCGCGCCGGTCGAGGATCTCGGCGGTGCTCTGACCCGCATGGCGCAAACGCTCGCCCAAGCGGCCGGCGCGCGCGGTGCGGATGCGGACCCGGCGGCCTGGCGCGAATCGCTGGCCCGTGACCTGGCCGTCTGCGTCGAAAGCCTGCAGTTTCACGACCGACTGATACAACAACTCGCGCAGGTGCGCACGCTGCTCGCGAGCATCGTGACCACCGGCGCCCCTGCCATGGCCGCAGACTCGGAGGACTGGCAGGTGTTGGTGGAGAACCTGCGAGCGCGCTTCACTTCCGAGTCGCACCGTATCCTGTTCAACCTGCTGCTGCCGGAATCGGGCGGCCGGCATCCCGTCCCCTCGCTGCATGCCAACGAAGGCAGCGTCGAGCTGTTCTAAGGCGAGCACGCATGAGCGTCAACACGGGGCGGGACGGTGCCGCGACCAGCAGGTTGCGGGAGTTCGAGTTCGGCGACGAGGACTTCGAGGCGCTGCGCAGGCTCGTCAAGGACGTGACCGGCATCAGCCTTTCCGATCAGAAGCGCGAGCTCGTATATGGCCGGCTCGCCCGCCGGCTGCGCGCGCTGCAGCTGCGGAGTTTCGCGGAATACCGCAGCCTGCTCGCGCAGGACGGCGGCGCCGAGATCGCCGAGTTCTGCAACGCCATCACCACGAACCTGACCTCATTCTTTCGCGAGCCGCATCACTTCGATTACCTGCGGCAGCACCTGCTCGAGCCGCACGCGGCAAAGCCGCCCGGCTCGCGGCGCCTGCGGATCTGGTCCGCCGGCTGCTCCACGGGCGAGGAGCCCTACTCGATTGCCATGACCGTTCTCGAGGCGATCGGCGATCCGAAGCGCCATGACGTGCGGATCCTCGCGACGGACCTGGACTCGGACGTACTCGAAAAGGCCCGCCACGGCGGGTACGCCGCCGATCGCGTCAAGGGGCTTGCGCCGCAGCGCCTGGCCCGGTTCTTCACGGCTCAGGGGGGCCCGGATGACACTCGCTACCAGGTGAAGCCGGAGCTCAAATCGCTGATCACGTTCAAGCAGTTCAACCTGATGCACCCGTTGCCCATGCGCGGCCCGCTGGATGCGATCTTCTGCCGCAACGTGGTGATCTATTTCGACAAGGACACGCAGCGCAACCTCTTCGCGCGCATCGCGACCCTGCAGCGATCCGCGGACCTGCTCTTTCTCGGCCATTCCGAGAGCCTGTTGAAGGTAACCGATGCCTACAGCCTCATCGGCAAGACGATCTACCGCCGTGGATAGGTCCTCGATCACCCGCTCCGGTCCCACCGAGCAGCCGCCGATGCTGCCGGCCTTCGCGCACATGCAGCGCTTCTGGGATCCCGAGCAGAAGAACTGGACGGTGAAGATCCTGCCCGGGGAATACTACGTGACACGCCACGACGAGGCGATCACCACGGTCCTGGGCTCCTGCATCTCCGCCTGCATCCGCGATCCGCAGCTCAACATCGGCGGCATGAATCACTTCATGCTGCCGGAGGACAACTCGGTGGGCCACAACAGTTGGCTCGACCCCTCCGTCGGGCTCGCGACCCGTTATGGGTCGTACGCGATGGAGAGCCTCGTCAACGACCTGTTGAAGCTGGGCGCGACCCGCGACCGCCTGGAGATCAAGCTGTTCGGCGGCGGACGCATCCTCTCCGGCCTGACGGACGTCGGTGAGCGCAACATTGCCTTCGTCCATGGCTATCTGCAGCTCGAAGGCTACCACGTCACCGCGGAAGACGTCGGCGGAACACAACCTCGCAAGGTCGTCTACTTTCCGGCGAGCGGCCGCGTGCGGATGCGCCGCTTGCGGCCGGTCGAGAACCGAGTGATCAGCCACCACGAGCAACTGTACCTCGCGAGCCTCGGCAACAAGGCCGCGGGCGGCGGCGATGTCGAGCTGTTCGATTGACGGGCGGCAGTCCCCACCAGCCGAGACTGAAGGAAACGCGATGAACACCTCAGCACATGCCGACTCGAAGGCCGGGCCCCAACGCCGCATTCGCGTGCTGATCGTCGACGATTCCGCCCTGGTCCGCAGTCTGCTGACGGACATTCTGCGCTCCGATCCCAACATCGAGGTGGTCGGTGTCGCGAGCGACGCGCACATCGCCCGCGAGAAGATCAAATCGCTGAATCCGGACGTTCTGACCCTGGACGTCGAAATGCCCAAGATGGACGGCATCACGTTCCTGAAGAACCTGATGCGCCTGCGGCCGATGCCGGTGGTGATGGTTTCGTCGCTCACCGAGCGCGGCGCGGACGTCACGCTCGATGCGCTGTCGATCGGCGCCGTGGACTATCTGCCCAAGCCGAAGATCGATCTCGCGGCGACTCTGAAGGATTACAGCGAAGAGCTGATCGAGAAGATCCGGACGGCTGCCCGCGCCAGCGTACGGGCGCTCGATCCGCAGCGGGCGGCAGCCCTCCAGGCGAGGCCGAGCCACACGGCCGATGCAGTCCTGCCGAAAGCCGGCGGCCCGAAGCACCTGCGCACGACCGACCGTATCATCGCCATCGGCGCCTCGACCGGCGGCACCGAGGCCATCAAGGATGTGTTGATCCGTCTGCCGCCGGACACTCCTGGCATCGTGATTGCCCAGCACATCCCCAAGGCCTTCAGCACGCCATTCGCGAAGCGCATGAACGATTGCTGCCAGATGACGGTCTACGAGGCCGAGGACGGCCAGCAGGTCCTCGCCGGCCACGTCTACATCGCTCCGGGAGACCGTCACCTCATGGTAGTGAGAGATGGCGCACGCTATGTGTGCCGCCTCGATGACGGAGTACCCGTCAACCGCCACAAACCCTCCGTGGATGTCTTGTTCCGCTCCGTCGCCCAGAACGCCGGACGCAATGCTATCGGCGTAATCCTGACGGGGATGGGCAAGGACGGCGCCCGGGGCCTCAAGGAGATGCTGGAGGCCGGCAGCCACACGATTGCCCAGGATGAGGCCACCAGCGTTGTCTGGGGCATGCCCGGAGAGGCCGTCACGATCGGGGCCGCTCAGCACGTCCTGGGCCTCGAAAACGTGGCCGGCAAGCTCCGCTCCCTCGCAGACGCGATGGATATTACGCACCAAGCGCGCGAGCCGTGATGGACTTTGCGGACTTAAGTCTAAAACCCCGCGAGGATGGGCCGTTACCGATCCCGCGAGGAGTCTTATGAGTACCGCCGCCAAAACCCAGGACAACGTGAGCGATCCGCAGGCCTTTGCGTTCGTGCAGGCCCTCGCCGCCGAGCTGTCCAAGGGCAAAGTGGATCTTCCCAGCTTTCCGGACATCGCCATGCGCGTGCGGCGGATATTGGCCGATGAGAACGTTTCGCAGGAGAAGGTCGTCCGTGTGGTGGGCTCCGAGCCCGCGCTCGCGGCCCGCTTGATGCAGATCGCGAATTCCGCGGCCCTGAACTTCAGCGGCAAGGCGATCACCGAGCTGCGGACCGCCATCGCGCGCATGGGCTTCAACATGGTGCGCAGCGCGGCGATCGCGTTCGCCATGTCGCAGCTCAAGAAAGTTGACTCCCTGAAGGGCCTCGAGCAGCCGCTCGATGAGCTCTGGAAGCGCAGCGCGGCAGTGGCTGCGATGTCGCACGCCGTCGCGCGACGCTACAGCAAGGTGAACCCGGACACCGCCATGCTCGCTGGCCTGGTCCACGGCATCGGCAAGCTGTACATCCTGACTCGCTCGGCCCAGCACCCGGGTCTCTTCGCGAATCAGGCGGCCTACAGCGCGATCGTGCGCGACTGGCACACCGCCATTGCCAAAGCGTTGCTCGAGAACTGGGACATGGCCGCGGAAGTGGTCGACGCCGTCGGCAACTACGAAGATCTCGAGCGTGAGCACAGTGGCGCCGTAGACCTGACCGACGTCCTCACGGTCGGCAACCTTCTTGCTGCCTACAAGGACCACCCGGAGACCCTGGAGCTCAACATGCAGGACGTCACGGCGTGCAAACGAATGCAAGTCGACGTCGCCACGTATCAAAAGATGATCGCCGAGTCGGAGCAGGAGATCGATGCTCTGCGACAGGCACTCGGAGTCTGAGCAGGTACCCAAAGGGGGCCCTATGAGCGCCGCACCATCTACACAAAAATCGACGGAACCCTCCGGCGAGCTGGCCTTCACGTTCGTGCAGGCGCTCGCTTCGGAGCTCTCCGGGGGCAAGATCGAGCTGCCCGGGTTCCCGCATATCGTCACGCGGGTGCAGAAGGTGCTCAGCGATGACAACGCGGACGCCGCGCGCATTGTGCGTGTCCTCGGCAGTGAGCCTGTACTGGCGACCCAGATCGTTCGGATGGCCAACTCTGCGGCCCTGAATCCCGCACGCGTGCAGGTTGCGGATCTGCGTGCGGCCGTTGCCAGAATCGGGCTCGATCAGGTCCGCACCGCGACCATGTCCTTCGCGGTACGGCAGCTCAAGGATGCCCCGGCACTCAAGGGCCTCGAGGCCCAGCTCGGCGTGCTGTGGCAGCGTAGCGTGCTCCTGGCGAGCCTCTGTCACGTCATCGCCCGCAGACTGACGCAACTGAACCCCGACTCCGCTCTCCTCGCCGGCTTGCTGCAGGGAATCGGCCGACTCTACATCCTCACCCGGGCGAGCCGTCACCGTGAGCTCTTCGCTGACATGGCGACCTACCAGACGATCGAGCATGACTGGCACCTCAGCATCGCCGCTGCCCTCCTCGAGAACTGGGGATTTGCCGACGAGGTCGTGCAGGCCGTGCACGAGTCGGAGAACCTGGAGCGCGACTCGCGCGGCACCGCCTGCCTGGCGGACGTGCTCGTGGTCGGAGTCATCCTCGCCGAGCATCACAACAACCCGGAGCTGCTGAAAGCGCAGGCCCAGTGCGCGAAGCCTCTGCAGCGGTTGAAGTTGGATGCCGGGACGTGCCAGACATTCATTTCGGAGTCCGCTCAGGACATCGCCGCGCTGCGCGAAGCGCTGGGCTGA